>JAWANI010000025.1:6225-6541 GCA_038895475.1 Candidatus Woesearchaeota archaeon | reverse complement strand
CTCAAGATGTTTAGCCACATGATTTAGATTATAATTAAGAATTATGCTTTGTTCCTCTGCTTTGCTTTTATGGATATAAAATTTCATATTTTTTTGATTTTCAATCCTGTTTCTTTCCCTTTCTTTTTGATAATACGAGTTATGTCCTAAAACGCCTTTATACCATTTAAAGAATTCAGGTATCTGAAGTATGGTTTCTAATCTCATCTTGTTAAAATGATGGTCTATCCATATACCTGCCAATAATTTATTTTTATCTTCTCGAGTTATTTTTTTTCTTGCTTCTAAGATACTTTCTATATTATTGCCTTCAGTT
>JAWANI010000025.1:0-6215 GCA_038895475.1 Candidatus Woesearchaeota archaeon | reverse complement strand
TTATATTTTCTTTTTTATAAAAGGGCAATAATAAACCTAATGGCCTATATTCTGCTTTAAATGGTATGCTGTCGCTGATTGTATGAATGTGTTCTACACTATCATAAAGTATTTTTCCGTTGGGAACTATTTCATGTGTGGCTATGCTATCATAATGAAATTCATCTCTTATACCTAATAAATAATCTACAAATTTTTCTAATTCTCTTTTAGATCTTTTTACTCTGGATATTATTATATAGTCTGAATTTAGAAGTGTTGTATTGTCTAGAGTAACAAATTTTTTAGTGCGATTATTGCTGTTTATAGTTTTTGTATTTGAGTTAAATACAGCCACATTTACAGCATATGTTATTTCTATGTCTGTTTCATCTGCTTCAGGAAGAAGCAATTCCCTGTTTTCATTTATTATATGGTTTATTGTAGACTCTTTTTTATATGAATCTACATCAATATATGTTTCAAAAGTTTCACCTGTTGATTTTATTTTGGAACCAACATAAACATATCTTGTCAGATTAAGGTTTGGGTTTTGTTCTTTTATTTGCTTTATTCTTTTTTCTGTATAATTTTTAAGCACTTCCTCTCTGATTATTAAAAAATAGTTCATGTTTTCAGAGAATTTTTCAATATCAGAATCCAGTATTACACTATCAATATATTTTATTATTTCTTTTTGCGGACTTATCCATGGTTCTTTTGTCAATTTTGGCAATACTTCTATTTTAGCTTCTTCTATTGTTTTTTTGAATATATCCAAATATCCTGTTATATAATCATAGTATAGTTCGTTTGCCATCTTTTATTATTTTTTTATTGTTTTTTGTATTAACAGCAATATATTATTGTTTTGTATTTTTCTCAGAATAATTTTTTAGAATTTCATATATTTCTGCTGTAATTGGCTGTATTTTTTGTATAGCTTGATAGTTTATTATTTCCGGTTTATTTTTTATTTCATGATATTTTTTATTAATATTGTCATATATTAAGAACGGAGACAGTTCTATATGTTCGTAGTCTGCTTTTACTAGTTTTCCTATCGAAGTAGAGTTATTAAGTGAGATTATTACTAAATCTTCAATTAATTTTGAATATTCATGATCTTTTTTTGAGATATTCATGATTTTATTAATATTCCTTTGTTTATAAATGTTTCGATTTTTAATTACTGAAAAGTGACAAAAAAATAATTGTTTGTTGTATGTTTCAATTGTTTATTGTATGTTTCTTCTGATATTTTCTATGAATTTGTTAAAATCTTTCTTTTTAATAGAACAACCGCACGCATGCTCATGACCGCCACCATAACCTTCAATACCAACTAAAGATTTTTCAAGAATACTCCTAACATTCAAATTCTCAGAACGCAGGGAACAAATCATATCATCAGTTTTTTCCCTGGCAATAACTATTAATTTATCGGGATGATAATATTGTATCTCATTGCTCAAATCACCAGTTAAAACATACTTATCATTATATACAAAAAGAATTATCCTGCTTTTTCCTATCTTGACATTTGATTTTATATGCTCGTAAACCTTATTAACTTTTTCATAGTGTTTATATATAAATTTTCCTTCCGGAGTCTTTCTATCAATTATGTCATAAGGATCTTTTATCTTCTTAATAACATTTATAGAACTTTGAATTTCCTTACTAGTTCCCTTCATATTAAACTGTATTATCCTGCAAAGTCTTCCGTGTCTTGTTTCATGAAGAACAGTTCCGGGATTTCTGATTTTAATATTTTTATTCCATAAATCAGGATACATTTTGATATATTCTTTGTAGAATTCAGGTATAAACCAGTCTCCTATACATCCAACCATTGCAATCCACAAAAAATCTTTTGGCTCCTCAACAATTTTAAAAGCCCAGTAAGTTGTAGGTCTGCTATCAGGATCAAAATCCTTTGATTTATGGCGTAACGGATTAAAGTAATGGACTTTAGAATTGTTTTGAAGCGGATGATGATCAAGCCAGTATATTGGAATTTTTATTTTATCAATAAAATCTTGGTGCATCATCGGTTTATCAAGAACAAAAACTTTATCAGGTTGAAACTCCTGAATCCTTCTTAAATAAATTTCATCTTTTAATATTGGACTGGATTTTACTATTATTCCCTTAATATCCTCAACATAATTCTTAACATAATGATAGAATAAAAGAAAACTCGACAAACCATCTGTATCATCATCAAAAAAAATTATTGGCCTTTTTGCACTTTTAAGGGCATTCCTGAATTCAGTTATTTCTTTTTCTGTAAGCATAAAATAAAAGATTATGTTTGTTTTAAAAATATTCCTAATTTATAATTATTTTTTTCTTATGTTGTTATATTATTATTTTTTTATCACATTGTTTTCTTATTACTTTTTTTAATGTTATTTTATTAATTTTTATATTACTGTTATGTTTTTAATTAATCCGACAATATGATTAATCCAATATATGATTAATTCAACCACATAATTAATTCAAATATATAGATTTTTATTTACTATCTGTGCTAAAGCAACTATAACAGAATATTTATGATACTCTTTTCTGTTCATTGCTCCCTTAGTTAATATACTTATAAGGCCCTCTTCATAACCGATATAATTGCTTTTGGTTAATCCTGTCTTTAAAGCAGCATCACTCGCATTCATTTTATTACTAATTATTTCTTTTATTATCTTTTTAGGAAATTCAATCCCCGGACCTAAACCTAAAAAAAACTTTTTACCATCATATATTGCGCAAACACAAATATCAAAATAACCCGTATTTGTTTCAGAAACTTTCATTAATCCCGATTCCAAACCTACACCATAATTACATTTAGAAAAAGCATTAAAAGCGTTTTTTGCCCTGTTTTTTGCACCTTTTATTACTTCAGACAAAGAAGTTGGCTGTTCTGAAACCCCTGAACTTGTTGAAACAGAATTAAATCTGGAATCTTTAAATTCATCAAAAATTAAGAATGCTTCTTTAACAGCATTTATCTTAGAAGGGTTTTTTGTACCAATATTAATTGTTATGTTTCTTTTATTGTTTTTTTTCAATTTATAATTATCTGTTTTACATTTGTTCATTTGTAATCAGTGTTATTATCTTATGTGTTTGATTTCCCTGTACCGCATATTCATATTGTCTGTTTTTTCCAAGTTTTTAAGTTTCAATGTTGTTTTTCTTAAAAGATTTGCTGTTTTCAAATCTATTTTTTTTAATAATGTGTTTTCAATATGCAATAAATTTGATTCCTTTTTAAATACTTCTGTTAATTTTTGTATTGTATCTTTAGATATTTTATCTTTTGAAATGATTTCATTTTTTACAAGTTCTATCTGTTCCTCCCATAAAGGTTTTATACTTTCTATCATTTTTGACAATTCTTTAAGATCCATCAATGTTTCATTTTGTATTTGGGACATTTCATTGTTTTCTTCATTCTTTATAAGTTCAGACAATATATTTTCCATCTTTGTTATATACCTTTTTTCAGATTCAACAGACAACTCATCATCATCAAACACTGTTTCAAGCTTTAAAACCTGATTTTTGAATTTTTCCAATGATTCTTTATCAAGATTTTTCAAAAACAATTCATAGGATTCTATTTTTTTGTTATGATTATTTAATATTTTTTGAAATTCTTCTATACAGTTGTCTAAATCCACATCAAGTCCCTTAAGTTTTTCAACTCTTTTAGTATAATATTTTGCTGAATCCTGTTTTCTCTTTATACCAAAGAATCCCTGAAATAAGTGTTCTTGTATTCTCATAATGACAAAGAATTCTTACTAATTAAATATTTTTTGATTATTTGCAGAATATTTTGAATTGTTTTTATAAATTGTTTCTATAAATAATTGCCTTTTAGTTTTATTTTAGGCCTTTCATTTTTATGATACAAAAATATATATCCCCCATAAAAATATTCATTACTCCACCTGCTCAGAAAATCACTAATTGTTTCATTTTTATATGTGCCTTTATGCGGAACATTATCTTTAGGTCTTTTGCCACGATATGCCGGGTCAAAAAAATTTATTATTTCATTTTCATAACCGTAAACAACAACATAATGTCCGTCGACATCTTTTTCATTTATTGTTCTGAAAACTATCGGATTTATTCCCGTGTCAATTATTTTCTTTAATTCTGTAATACTTGAATTATTGCTGCTAAAAGCCCCGATTCTAAAAAAGTCAGCAATATTTTTAACATGTTTTAAATATGCGCCCTGTTTCTTTATGTTGTTTTTTTCATAATTATAATTTTTTCCAGAGATTCTTGCCTTGGTTTTGTCTATATCTGTTGCTAAATTAATCAAATCATATTCATGTGAAAACTTAATGTTAAAATCATTATATAAAACCGACCTTAAACAAGCCATTAAACATGCATTTTTATATTCCTGGCCGTATCCATGAAACTCTTTTGAATTAAATTCTTTTGAGTAATCTAATTTTTCAACAATCTTTATATTATAAAGTTCAGAAAATTCTTTTGGATAATCCCTGAATCCCGGTATTTTTATTTGTGTTATTGGATTTTTCATTTTTATATTTTAGCATAAACCTTTTTTAGAATTTATCATTGATAATTATTGTTCTTTATACATGTTTTCTATCTGTTTTATGGTTGAGCTTTCATCAGGTCTTCTGTCTGCTCTTATTCTTATAAGTCTAGGGAATCTTAATGCATATCCTGAAGAATAGGAAGGACTTTTTTGTATTTCCTCGAATTGAACCTCTACAACAATTTTTGGTTTTAATTTTACTTCTCTCCCTTTTTCAAAGATTATTAATGGTTTTAATGATTCGGTAAGCTGTTCAAAACTTGTTCCTTCCTCATCTTTTTCTTTAATTCCTGTACCGAATTTTCCTATTTCAAGATACTCATCTGTATCTTCATCATAACATGAAACAGTGAAACTTGTAAGCCATCCAGCTCTTTTTCCTTCTCCCCATTCTGCAGCTGTTATTACTAAGTCCAGTGTTTCCATTACGGGTTTTAATTTAACCATATAACCAACTCTTGAACCTGGCTTGTATGGTGCATTAAGTGCCTTAAACATTATGCCTTCATTACCTGCTTTTAGGCTTTTATTATAGAAAGATTCAACCTCTTTTTCATCTTCTGTTATTATCTGTTCGGCAGTTTTTATTTTAAGATCCTTTTTTGTAATTATTTTTTCCAGTATTTTTCTTCTTTCTTTAAATGGTCTGTTAAGTATTGATTCATTATTATAGTAAAGAATGTCAAATATGTTTAATTCAATAGGTATTTCTTTTGACATGGTTTCAATATCATATTTTCTTTTTATTCTCTGAGAAATGTTTTGGAAAGGAACATATTTTTTTGTTTTCGGGTCATAGCCTACAGCTTCTCCATCTAAAATGCAAGAATCTGCATTCACATTCTTTTTAATAATTTCAACAACTTCAGGGAATTGTTTTGTTACATTATCCAATCTTCTGGTATGAATTATTATTTTATCCTGTTTTTTTCCTATAATCATTCTAAAACCATCATACTTAAATTCTATGGCACAGGGTTTTCCGACTTTTTCAAAACCGTCTTTTATGTTTTTTACTTTTTGTGCCAGCATTACTTTTACAGGCTTTAGAACATTTAATTCTAAATTTTCCAAAGAATTTATGCCCTCCTCCATTATTTTTTTTGCTATCTCTGAATAATCGTTAGTTATATCATATGCTTCTTGTATTTTATCTCTTATTTTTGTCAATTCGGAATCTTTGCTGAATAATCCCTGTATGTTTTCCATTAAAACCTCTTTTTTTTCCTTTTTTTCATAATATGCTAATGCAATAGCATCTCTTATTGTTCCTTCCCCAAGTCCTACTCTTAAATCTTCTAATAATAACCTGACTATATATCTTGCCTCTATTGGTTTTGCAGAAGTCAATAATTCAGAGATTGTTTTTAATTTTAAATCAACACTTCCTATCCCTTCAATATCTGCCAGTTTTCTTATTGTGTTATAGACTTTATCTACAGTTAATTCTTCGCTAAATAGTGTTTTTTGCTTTTTTTTCTTAATTAGCTCTTCAGCACTTAAACCCAAATCACCGGTTTTTTTCCAATTTTTTTCTATTTCTTCAATAGGTATGCCTGTTGCAGTGTTAAGTGCTTTAACTATGAGTTTTGATGCAATACCGATGTTTTTATCCTCATATTTTTTAAAAACCAATCCT
>JAWANI010000024.1:0-6628 GCA_038895475.1 Candidatus Woesearchaeota archaeon | reverse complement strand
GCTTCTTCTAAACTTCGTGCTTCTTTCATACCACCTATTATTTGTTTTAAACCCATTTGTTTCAAAAAAATAGGCAAAATATAAGAAGGAAGAAGAATAAGCAAAAACAAAGCCACAACATCAACTATTAAAATTAATTTTATTGTTTTAGCTATAATCTGATAGATTAAGAATTTTTTAAAATCATAATGTGTTGTTCCTACAAAAACTGCAAAATGTTCAATAGGAAAAGCCGGAATAAAATTTCCTATAAACAGAAGAGATGATTGTGTTTTATTGAATTTTTTTTTGAAAAACTCGTCTTTTTTAGTTATATGTTCGCTTAAATGTTTAAATTTTGTTCCGATATAAAAATTGACACATCTTGCACATATTGTTCCTATAGTTGCAGCCATTATCGATAAAAAAATGTTTGATTCGCTCATTATATAGTATAGAAAAAGCATTTCTACAGGTATAGAAATTATGAATATACTGCCAAAAAAACTTATAATCAACAACCACAATATTGATTTATTGTTTATCTGAAATATAATGTAATTATAAATTGAGTATAATCCAGGGTTGTTTTTTATAATTTTTAAGATAAAAGGCTGTAATAAAAAGAATGCCGTTGATAATGAGAATAGTATTATTACAAATATTATTAGTTTTTTATGTTCTGAAAAAAACTTTTTTATTTTAATCATTAATACTATAAGTTTGCTCTTTTTTAAAAAGTTATTTTTTTGAGAGCAGTATATGTTATGGATTTGCAATTACTTATTAAATGATTAAAAATATAAATGGTGAATGTTAATTAGTGAATATTAAATTATAGTGAAATCACAATGAATGACACTACAAAAATAAAAATAATGCTTTGGTTTACTATTTTATATATGCTGTTTTTTACCATAGTTTCTTTGTTAAATAATAATTATGAGTTTCTATATTATACTATAGTCATGTCTTTAATAATAATTATTTTAATAAAATATAAGGAACATTTATCATTTACAACAGGCATTGCATTCGGCTTAACAATAGTTGCTGCACTGCATATATTTGGAGGAAACATTCATATCAATGGTGTTAGGCTCTACGATTTTTGGATCACATCATGGTTTAAGTATGATAATCTAGTTCATATTATAGGAACTTTTACGGCAACAATGTTATCATACACTTTTGTTTATCAGCATTTAAATGAGAAAGCAAGAAAAAATAAGATATTGCTGTTTTTAATAGTTGTACCTATTGCTTTAGGTATAGGTGCTGTTAATGAAATATTGGAATTAGGTGCAGTTGTCTGGCTTAATGCTTCGGAGCAGGTAGGAGATTATATGAATAATGCATTAGACTTATTTTATAATTTTATAGGCAGTATTTTAGCTTCTATTTACTTATTTTACATACAGAGAGAACAAAAATAAAAGAACATAATGGTTTATGGATTTTAAAATGGGGATGCTGGGATTTGAACCCAGATCCAACGGTATATCCTGAGAGATCATCGTCCTAATCTTAGGACTCATCGCTCCACTCATCTGGAGCCGTTTATTCTAGCCAGGTTATACTACATCCCCTTAATAAGATTTATGGAATGAATTAGTTGTTTATAAAATTTTTGTAATCATTTGATTTTGCTGTTTTTTTAATTTCTTCTTCAAGTTGTATATACCTGTAGATGCTGTTTATTGTTGCATCACCAAATCTCTTTATATTAATATATGAAGTGTCCATTTTTTTTAAATGTTCATATTCTATTAATAAAGCAATATTGTTTCCGCGGAGTTTATTATTGCCTAATACTGCCAAATTTCTTAAAGCAATACCCTTATCATTTAAGCTTTTTATATGATAACTTGTTTTTTTTTCATACTTGCTATTCATTATTTTATTTGTTGTTATATTGTTTATTTCTGATAATTCATCAGACAATATTTCTGCAAATTTTTTTGTTTCAAAAAATTTTTTAGAATGAGGATTTATTATTATTGTATATCCACTATCAACATATTCGCCGTTTTTTAGTTTTTTTCCATCAAACATTCTTCTTTCTACATAATCGAAGTGTGGACTGATCATTATATCAAAATTTTGGCTGTATAGAAAAATAGCATAGTTCTTTTTCCAGTCATCATGTGTTCTTTTCGGGTCTTTTTTATTTTTTGATTTTAAATATTTAATTTCATCGTCATAAATATTGTTGTTGTCTAATTCTTTTTTAAAAATTAATTCTCCAGAAGGATATGTGTTGTTTATTAGAATATTGTTTTTTCTGCAGAATTCCTTGAATTCGATATCATAATCTTTAAGATTTTTTGTGGTTTTTACTTCAAATCTTTCGTCTTTTTCCAGATTATTTTTTATATATTCAGAAATTTTGTATGTTAAATCAAATTCTGTCAAATCATCTTCTTGATTAAGATTTCTTCTTGTGCCATATATTTTTGTTATGCCATCATAAGGCCCATGACCGGGATCAATAAGTATTTTTATCTTATCTGAATTTTCAGTTATCTGCTTTGAGTTTTCAACATTTTTTTTGTTCAACCAAACATTTTCTTCAGGATTAGAAACAGGTGTTTTTAGTTGTGTATTAAAAAACAGTAATGTTGAAATTATTGCGGTTAATGCTTTTCTCATAATAATGCTGTTTTAGAATTTATTTTTAAATTTTATCTCTCTAATTTTATTTTTAATTTAAATATTTTAATTATTTTTTTCTTACTCTTCTCTTTTGTTTAACTATGAATGCAATGAATATAAGCAACAATATTATTAAAAGCAATAAAAGGTTAGTATACCAGCAATAAATTTCATATAATTGTAGAATGCTCTTTCTAGGCACATCAATAACCTTAATAGTCATTTCAGGACTTTCAGTTATTCCTCCCTGATCATCATATGCCGTTATTGTGAATCTTCTTTCGCCACTCCATCCGAAATCAGGAGCTAATGTTATTAAGTTGTTTTTAATCGATGTTTTCACATTTTTAATCTTTGAAACTTCATATCTTAATTTATTCTTATCTGGATCAGAAAAGAACTGGCTTGCATCCAATACATATTTTTCATTTTCTAAAATTTCAAATCTTAGATCTTTAATGCTGCTATTTAAATTGTATATTTCATTATATGTTTTTGGTTTGTCAGCAAACAATATTACCAATAATGAAGCAACTACAAATACTATTATTAATACAATCAGCACAGGCATTTTTTGTATTATCCTATTTTTTAATTTATAAGGATAATTCGGACCTTTTATTAGGAAAACAATAATTATCAATACTAAAATTATTATTGCGATAATGCTTGCAAGGCTTGTTTTTTTGCATTCATTTCCAAAAATAAAATATTCAAAAGCCTTCCTTATATTGCTCTTATCTTTTAGAGTTATTTTTATCTGGTGTTCATATTTTGCCCCAGAATAATGTTCCGCATATATTTTAAAGAAATATACCCCTTCAGGAACATCTTTTGAGTAAACATTCATTTTTATTTTTGAAGAATTTCCTATGAACAAATTTGTTTCTTCAAGGCTTAATAATTTTGTATCGTTTAAATATAAATCATAATAATCCTGATACAGTCCTTTGCTTGTTACTGGCAATTCAATATATTTTGTATCATAATTTATCCTATAATTTGTTTTTTTAAATTCCACTTCATGACATTTTTCTTTATCATAAGCCTGTATCCATATATTGTCTGATTCAGATATTTGATTTGTCAATTCAGCATTAACTTTTATATTGTAAAGGTAATTTGTATTAGGGCCTTGAATGTAAAGTTTTACATTTTTTGTTTCATCAGGGTTTAAATTAATATTATATTCAGATAAATCCACACCTGAAGGTGCATTTGATACATATAATTTTATGTTCTCAGAATATATGCCCTTATTTGTTATTTTAACGTCATATTCATAAAATCCTTCAGCACAGGTTTTTATAGGATTTTTTTCTGTGCTTTCATCAATTATTTGTATTGTATGCTCAAAACAAGGCTTTGTTGTCAACCTTATATTTTTTTGTGTTTGAGTTCCTATTTTTGGTTTTATTATTATTGAAAAATCATAATTTTTAATTTCATTCCTATACGTGTGTGTGTCAATGTTTAAATATGCTGTTTTTGATTCCCCTCTCACAAGATTGAATTTTGTCTCACTTATTTTAACAAATTTTGGAAATTTATTAGAGATTATTGTAAATGTGTTATCTATTCCGTTATTTGTGATTTTAATAGGTATTTGTGTATTCCATACCCTGTTGCAAGTTTCTAAATTATAAAAATCAGATCCCTCTTCATTAATATAAACAGTAAAATCATAGTCAGGCATTATTTTTAATATTTCTTCATATGTTGCTTCCAATCTGTTGTTAACAGAATAAACACTAAATCGTATTTTTTTATCCCCACTCATTTCGCAAGGAATTTTCATTAATGCCTTTACCTCAGCAGTTTGCTGCGGATTAAGTGTCAAATAATTGTTAGAATATTCAATTAAATTATCATAATTGCTTTTTATTTTGTAATTTTCAACAAACGATCCTGTGTTTGTTATAAAAAGAGTATATTCTATATTTTGACAGGAATATGTTTGATTTGAACTTTTTACTCTTAATTCAAGATTTTGGCATCTTTCGATGTTAATCTGTTTTTGTATTCTTTTTTCCACTCCAAGATTGTTCTTTATTATTATATCATAGGTTTTTGCTCTCGGATTGCATCCAGGTTTTAAAAACAATATTATTTGTTTTGTTTCTCCGGGTTTGAGTTCAAAATTATTTTCCGATATTTGAATTTCTGTATTAATATAGAATATTGAAGGAAAGCTTCCTGTATTGGTTATTATTATATAATCTTTTGTTTCGGAACAAGCGCAAACTTTTATATTTTCGGATGTGTATGCATAAAAGTCCGTTTTTGCATTATATGTTTGTATTTGTATTTCTGCATTAACTCCTGTCATTGTTAGAAGCAGTATAGGTATTATGAATATTAGGAGTTTTTTTATTTTAAGCATATTTTCCCCCATTTTAGTATATAATATATTATAATAGAGTAGATCTTAAATTTTATAATAATGATTAATATTCAAAAAAATAAAAAATTAATAGTATGGTTCTGGTTCCTTTTTATTTTCCTTAATTTTATTGAATGCAATTATTATTCCAATGATTATTAGTATTACTACTAAAACTATTAACCCTATCTCTAATCCGTTTCTTATACTAGACCAGTTTGTTGTTGTTCCTTTGTTTATTTTTGTTATTAAAGAAACTTGTTTACTTTCTGTGCCAGAATCGATTGTTAATGTTAATATTTTATCTCCTACTTCTGCATTTGCATTAGCGGAAACATAAAGATATGCTGTTCTTGATTGTCCTGCTGGCACTATTATTACTGCACTTGGTTCTATTCTTGTTGTTCCCCAAGATGAAGAGCCTGAGACTGTTATAGTGTATGTTTTTGATTGTCCCTGATTGTTTTGTATCATTATAGGATAAGCAATGCTTGCTCCCTGGATTATTTCTTGTGTGCTTGGAACTGTTATTATTGTTTTATCTTCTGAACTAGTGCTTGTTCCGCAGGAAGTGTCGCTTTTTACTCTTATTGATGTTGAAGTGCTTGTTTCTTCATACTCATCAAATTCTACAACTATCTCAACAGTATATGTTCCTTCTTTTGTACATTCAGGAATTCTTAATAATAATTCTTCAAATGTTTTTGTTTCATCAGCTTCAATTTCATTTAAGTATTCTGAAGCTTTGATGTTTAATTGAGGAACACTTACAGTTACTTTAAGATCATCCAAATCATAATTTCCTATATTTTTTACTTTAACCATTGCAGTGAATGCTCTTCCTGCGATTACTTCTTCGGGGTCTAGGCTGAAATCTTTTATTTGTATTGCTGAAGACCTACTTGCTCCTTTTATGTTTAATTGAAACATTTTTTCAAATGATATTCCGTCTCTGTCTGCAACTCTTATTCTTAATTTATAATAATCTCTATCCATTTTTGTCGGTATTTGAAGATTTAATGTGAAACAATCATTGTCTCCCTCATCTAAATCGAATGTGTCTGTTACATCTGAAACCTTGTTTTGTTCTCTTGTAGAATATCTATATCCATAAATGTCTGCCTCTATTTGTGCATCTCTTACTTCAGATAAAGCCTTTACACAAACATCTATATCTAAATTTTCTCCTCTTTCATATCTATAATTGTTTGTATGTCCATCTGCTTCCATTACCATTTTGCCATTTATTTCTACAGATGTAACTTCTAGATTAACTGCTGATACTACAGCAATAGAAATAATTCCTATTATAAAAAAAAGCATTAAAGATATTATACAAAGAAATTGCCAATGTAATAATTATTCCTTCTTTTATCAACAATGTGACTATTGGGATATTTTCGAGATTAGTTATTTTAGCTGAAACAAAAATACTTATTATCAAAAGGAATAATGTCAAAGGTAAGTCAATCGCTTTAACCAATCTATCGTCTAAAGTAGTTTCAGTTTTTTTAGCAAATTCTGAAAAAAACCTCTTTAATAAATATCCAATAGTTTTAGATAATGAATAAGCTACTATAAAACCAATTAGAAAAACTATTAGTTGTTCTA
>JAWANI010000023.1:0-7524 GCA_038895475.1 Candidatus Woesearchaeota archaeon | reverse complement strand
TTTTATATAAAAAAAATTGCGGAAATAAAAAAAATGAATGAAGAAGAAGTTGCAAATATAATATATAATAATTATCAAAAATTATTTTTATAATTTTAAAAAATTAAAATATTATGCAAATAAAATGACTCATATAAAAAAAACAAAACATTATTCTTGGAAAATAAACAATTTAGCAAAAGGATGTAAACAATGTGTCAAAGGGGAAAAATTAGTCATGTTTATAACAGGAATATGCCCAAGAAAATGCGATTATTGCCCAATATCAGAACAAAAAAAGGATTTAGATGTAATATTTGTCAATGAACGTAAATTAGATAATGAAAATGATGTTGAAGCAATAATTGAAGAAGTTAAAGCTTGCAAATCAAAAGGGGCTGGATTCACAGGCGGCGATCCTTTATCCAGAGTAGAAAGAACATGCAGATATATTAAAATACTTAAAGAAAATTTTGGAAAAAAATTTCATATACATCTATACACAAGTATGAATCTTTTAAATGAAGAAAATTTAAGAAAACTAAATGAAGCGGGTCTAGATGAATTAAGAATTCATCCAGACTTGTATGATGATAAATTGTGGCACAGAATATTTTTGTTTAATAAAAAAAATAAAAATAAATATAATTTTACTGTTGGCATAGAAATACCGGTTATACCAAACTCATTTGAAAATACATTAAAGATCATAGATTTTTTTGTTAAATTTGTTGATTTTATAAATTTAAACGAATTAGAGATATCTGATGGTGATGCTTTTAGAATGAAAAACGTAAAAACAAGAAATAATACTTATTATGGGGCAAAAGGTTCCAGAGAGGAAGCATTTAAAATATTGAGGCATATATATAAAAATCATCCTAACGCAAATGTGCACTTCTGCACATGTAAGCTAAAAGATAAAATACAATTAGGTGAAAGATTAAAAAGAAGGGCAAAAAATACTGCAAAAAAATTTGATATAGTTACATCTGAAGGAACTTTAATAAGGGGAGCAATATACTTAAAAAGCTTAATTCCTGATTTTAATTACACTAAAAAATTAGAAACAATCCTTAACCATAAAGAAAAAAACAAAAAAATAATTGATACATTAAAAAAAATAAGAACATATATTATAAAAAATTATTCTATACCTGGAAATCTTATAGAAGTAGATGAATTAAAATTTAGAATAATTACAAATGCAGGTATAATAAAAAAAATTGCTGATGAATTAAAATCAAAAAAACTTGTGCCTACAATAAAAATTGTCCCTGCAATAATTGAACAATATCCTACTTGGGATCAAATGGAAATAGAAGTAGAATTCCTGTAGATAAAAATTATAATTAAAAAAAACATAATTCAATAAAAGCATATTAAAACCAACATTGTTAAGCTTTAATTTTCCTGGCCTCGTGGTCTAGTGGCTATGACGTCGCTCTCACTCAGCGAAGGTCGCGTGTTCGAATCACGCCGGGGCCATCTAAATATCTTACAAAAAATATAAAATTCTAAAAAGAAAAATAATAGTATTAAATTATATACTATTAAATTTAATAATATTAAATTATATTTAAGTAAATCCCTTTTACCACTTCTAAATTAAGTAACAAGTTTTTAAACTATGAAAATTGTTTATTACATTGTATGCACTATGGGTGAAGTTCCAAAACACATGGATAAAGAATATATAGCATATTTCTCTATGGAAATAGGTATAAGTCACAGCATGCCAACATATGCTGGAGGTTTAGGAATATTAGCAGGAGATCTGCTTAAAGCTTTTGCAGACTTGAAAGTTGCGGCCGTAGGTATTACACTTCTCAATGAAAAGGGTTATTTAAAACAAAAAATAGACAACGGAGAACAAAAAGAGGAACCACAAGACTGGAATGTTCCAGAACACTTAGTTTTGCTGCCTAATCAAGTGATCGTAAAAATTGATGGAAGGGATGTTAAAGTAAGAGTCTGGAAGCATCTAATAAGAGGAATAACAGGATATAATGTGCCTGTGTTTTTTCTTGATACAAATTTGGAAGAAAATTCAGAATATGACAGAAAACTTACTGCTAACCTTTATGGGGGAGATAAAGAGTATAGATTGGCACAAGAATGTATATTAGGGATAGGCGGTGTTAGGATATTAGAAAGTTTAGGTTATAATAACATAAAAAAATATCACATGAATGAAGGTCATGCTGCATTATTAACAATTGAGTTATTACGGAAAACATACAGAGATAGCTATGATGAGGAGCATAGTTATGATATTAATTATGTAAGAGATAGATGTGTTTTTACAACACACACACCTGTTGCTGCAGGACATGATCATTTTGAAATACCATTAGTTAGAAAGCTATTAGGAAATTTTATACCAGAATTTATATTAACAAAATCTCTCAACAATGGTCAATTAAGCATGACTCTTTTAGGCCTTAACTTAAGCAAATATATTAATGGAGTTGCTAAAAGACACACCGAAATAACAAGAGAAATGTTCCCACAATATAGCATAGATTCAATAACCAATGGAATACATCACTTAACATGGATTAGCAAACCATTCAAAGAATTATATGATCAGTATATACCCGGATGGATTTTTGATCCTTTTGCCTTAAGATATGCATTATCTATACCAAAAGAAAAAATGATAGAAACACATTTTCAGGCAAAACAGGCATTAATTGAAGAGGTAAACTCTAGAACCGACCAAAATTTTCATATAGCCAGGTTCACAATAGGATATGCCAGAAGATTTACAGAATACAAGAGACCTGATATGCTGTTATTTGATATAAATAAATTAAAGGAGATAACAGAAAAAGTTGGTGATATACAAATAGTATATGCAGGAAAAGCTCATCCAAACGACTTACAGGGTAAAAAATTAATAAAAAAAATTTATGATATTGCAAATCAAATAAATAAAGAAAATTCTAAATTAAAAATAGTTTTCCTAGAAGATTACGATATGAGATTAGCAAAAATACTTGTATCTGGGTGTGATGTTTGGTTAAACACCCCACAAAGACCTTTTGAAGCTTCAGGAACATCCGGCATGAAAGCAGCATTAAATGGTGTTCCTCAAATATCAACTCTAGATGGATGGTGGTTGGAAGGATGTATTGATAATATAACTGGATGGAGTATAGGCCCACATCCCCAAGAACCAGGTTTTAAACTGGATTCCGATATGATTGACGAAGCAAAAGACTTATATGCTAAACTTGAACAAATAATACCTATATTTTATGGAAATAAAGAAAAATGGACCGACATAATGAGACATTGTATTGCTATTAATGGAAGTTTTTTTAATACAATAAGAATGGCACAACAATATATTGCAAATGCATATATAGAATAAAAATAACACAAACAATAATAACATAATAATAAAAAAAATAATAAAAAAAATAATAATAAAATAATACAAGAAAAAGCTCATAAATAAATTAAAATGTATAATAAAATAAGTAATATAGAAAGAGAAATTGAAGAATTAAAACAGGAAGATATACTAATAAAGAATGATGTAGAAAAAATAAAAAAAGAACTAATTGATAGAACTCCCGAACATTTTAATCAAAAAGACATATTAAGGGCTTTTATGGGCGCAATGTTTTTGGGATTCAGTGTTGCATTTTCTGGAAATCTAATTAATATTTCATACAATCTACCTATTGAACATATAAAGTATGTAATAACTTTTACTTTAATATTACTTACAGCAGAAATTTATTTTATAGGATATGCAAGGGTTGAAGATACACATAAAAGAAAATTCGGTCAGTTTTTGATTAAAAGATTAATAGCATTTTATTTGGTTTCAATACTTGTTAGTTTAATGATAACATATATTTTTGGAATAATATACTTAGTAAAATCTACTGAAGAGTATATTAAATTAATAATAATAATATCTGGACCTGCAAGTATAGGGGCAAGCATATCGGATTTACTTAAAAAGTATTAAATAAAAATAATTATTAAAAATATTAACATTTAAATATAAATAAGAATTCTAAGTATTATGAATAAATATGATTTTTTTGATAAAACTGCTGATGCAAAGTTTAAAGCTTATGGTTATAATCTTGAAGAATTATTCAGTAATGCACATGAAGCAATGATTAGCATAATGTTCAAAATTGAAGATATAAAAAATTATGAATTTGAAAGAGAAAAAAGAGAAATAAATGTAGAAGGAACAAATTTAGAAAATTTATTGTATAACTTCTTAGAAGAAGCCATATTTCTTCTTTCAGCTGAGTCATTTATAGGATTGGTTAAAAAAATAAAAATTGAAAAATTAGAGGAAGGTTATTCATTAAAAGCGATATTTGAAGGGACACAATCAATAAATCTCGAAAGCTATGGAGAAGTAAAAGCGGTAACTTATAATGAAATGTATGTAAAAATAAATAACGAAGGTTTATGGGAATGCCAAGTTGTAGTCGATCTTTGAAAAAAATCAATTGTTTCAAATAAAATTTTCCTCTATCTTTCTATTAAAAAAATTTATAAATAAGTTATTACAGTAAAATATAGTAAAAATAAAAGCAATTAAAGCATACTATAAACAATTAATAAAACCATAAACAGCTAATAAAAATAATATATAATAAAAACAGTGTATCAAATTATGATATACAGTGATGAGGGTAGTATTTTGAGACAAAAACTGCTCTTTAAATTAAACAAACACGACAAATATGTTCAAGAACTTTATAAGAAAATTCATGACAGGTATGATTATCTAATTCTTGATTATGAAATCGGAAAAAACAAAAGAACTTTAGGACAGATTGATCTTGCTGGTGTAAAAGATGGAAATATGGATTTATACGAAGTAAAATGTTCTTATAGAATACATAAAGCAGAAAAACAATTAAAAAGAGCACGAAAAATAATGAAAAGTAATGGCCAATTGTACTTCTATTGCGGGAGTTCTGGACAGATAGAAGAAGTAATAGATTAAGCTTAGTCAGATGAAATTCTAAATAGAAAAATTTATATACTAGATAGTAGTTACTTTTTTTATGAAACTGGACGAACTTAAACACTTACCAATTGAAGGGATAACTATAGATAAAGATAATAATTATTTTTTAATAGCAGATGTTGCACTAATAAGTACCGACTCAGATATCTTAAAGCCTTATCTAATACTAGGCACACTAGGATACACGATTCTAAGTATGGCTTGGTGTACTCTTTAGAAGCAGTAGAAAGAAAGTATAATCAAGAATTTATTCCTAGTGCTTACGGGGCCTATAATCCTAAAAAACAATTTGTAGCCATCAACCCTAAGCTTATGGACATTGATAAAATAAGAGAATATATTTCTATTCAAAAATAATTATAATTTAATAGTTTTACCTAACGAAGTTCTAGATGCTGGACTAAACCTTTATAAATCTCCTATTTTTTCTATGTTTTATGGTTCAGCCTGTTAAGATTAATGAGTTTACTTGGAAGATAGAGAAGCATGGTGCTATGAATGTTCCTGCTATTATTTATAGTTCTGATGTTTTAATGGAAAAAGTCAAGTCTGATAAAACTTTTCAGCAGATTATGAATGTCGCTCATCTTAAAGGCATTGTTAAGAATGCTATTGCAATGCCTGATGCACATGAAGGATATGGTTTTCCAATAGGGGGAGTTGCAGCATTTGACATTGATGAAGGAATAATAAGTCCTGGAGGCATAGGTTATGATATTAATTGCAGTGTAAGATTATTAAGAACAGATTTTTCTGTTGATGAGATATTGCCTAAAAGAAAAGAGTTTCTTGAAGAAATGTACAAAAAAACACCTGTTGGCGCTGGAAGAAAAGGCATGATAAAAATAACAAAAGAAGAACTTCTTGATTTAATGGAAAAAGGTCAAAAATGGGCTGTTGAAAGGGGATATGGAAAAAAAGAAGATTTAGATAAAACAGAAGAAAATGGTCATATTGATGCAAATCCGGAATTTGTTTCTGATAAAGCCATAGAAAGAGGGTTGCCTCAATTAGGAACGATAGGTAGCGGAAATCATTTTCTTGAAATTCAAAAAGTTGATAAAATTTATGATGAAAAAATAGCCAATGCATTTGGTATAAACAAAGAAGGACAAGTGGTCATAATGATACATTGTGGTTCTAGAGGTTTGGGACATCAAGTAGCTTCTGATTACATAAAATTAATGGAGCAAAAATATGGTTATGAACATTTACCTGATAGAGAATTAATAAATGCCCCCATAAATTCTGAATTAGGACAAAAATATATAAAAGCGATGGGTGCAGCAGCAAATTTTGCATTTACAAACAAACAATTAATAACACACTGGGTTAGACAAAGTTTGGAGAAGATTTATGGAAGCCAAGAAAATGTTGATGTGGTATATGATGTATGTCATAATATAGGAAAATTCGAAAAACATAAAATAGATGGAGAAGTTAGAAATGTTTGTGTACATAGAAAAGGCGCAACACGCTCATTTGGTCCTGGAAGAGAGGAAATTCCGGAATCTTACAGAAAATATGGTCAACCAATAATAATTCCTGGCAGCATGGGGACTGCATCATATGTTTTAGTTGGAACTAAAAAAGCAGAAGAAGTTAGTTTTGGAAGTACTGCACATGGTGCTGGAAGAGTTGGGAGCAGAAGTGAGGCTTTAAGAACATACAAAGGACAAGACATAATAAATCAGTTAAACAATTTAAATATAGCAATAAAAGGTAATTCTATGAAAGGCATAGCAGAAGAAGCACCGCAAATGTATAAAGATATAGATGAAGTTATACGCGTAAGTCATGGTATAGGTATTGGCAATATGGTTGCAAGATTAAAACCATTAGGAGTTATTAAGGGATAATTCTGCATTTTAAAAAGAAAAACAAAAAATAAATCATAAATGTAAAAAAATAAAATAAGTATAAATGTTTAAAAAAAATTTATCCTAATTCCACATAGAAATAATAATTTAGTGGTGTTGAAGATGATTCATTTTCTGCTAATAATAATTGAAAGTCAAATGTTTCTCCATTATAGCCTACTTGATTATCCTCTATAAAAGTTGTATATATTAAACTTCCTGTTAAAACGTCGGATAATAATATTTCTTGAAATAATGCACTTTCACTTATGATTTGGGGTGCATCATTAATATATGTTGCTGTACTCCTACAAGTACTATTGGCTATATTTTTTGTTCCTACTATAATACTTTTATGTATATTGTAGATAAATGTATTATTTATATTATCACTGCTTGAAAAACTCATTCCTAATGCTGTTTGCTCATTATCTATTACTGTTTGATTCGCACAAGAAACATTAATCCAGTTAATATTTGATGCTCTGCTTACATATACTTCTCCTGTGATGGTTGTTAAACTCCAATCATATATGGTGTTTGCTGTTCCATCATCTAATGCTAATTTACCTGTAACATTTCCAACATATGCCTTCCATCTATAATCCTGCTGGTTTAAATTCATTGTTAATACAGTTATGGTGCCTTTTTCATCTTGATTTCTAGAAG
>JAWANI010000022.1:0-8126 GCA_038895475.1 Candidatus Woesearchaeota archaeon | reverse complement strand
ATACTTTCGAGCCGAAGCCTAGACTATCTGTCCGAAGGACTAGCGTGCTTCCGTCCGGGTGAGGTGATAATAAGCAGGTTTTCGAATTGCGTATAACATCTATTAACCCGAATGTTTTTCGGTTTTTTCTTTGGATTATGCGGAAAAATATACTAAAAGCATATTAATTCTCTCGTTATAGTTCTTTTTATGGATAATAGAGTTCAAAACATGGCTAATTATTATAATAATACTGATTGGGAATTAAAAATTGTTGATGAGTGTAAGCTTAGGGGTTATTCTAGAAAAACAATAAATGCTTATGTTTATCATATTAAAAGATTTTTAGATTCTGGTAAAGACTTAAAAACATTTTTGCTTGATATGATAAATCAGGGAAGAAGTCCTTCTTCGGTAAGAGTTGCAGGTTTTGCTGTGAAGTTTTATCTTAGTATAAATAGAATTTGTGATACAACAACAGTTCCGAATATGAAAAAACCAAAATCTATTCCAAACATACTTTCAAAACAGGAAGTATTATCTATTATTTCCTCAACAATTAATCTCAAGCACAGGCTTATTATAGAAATGTTGTATTCTACAGGCATGAGATTATCTGAATTAATTAATGTTAAATGGCATGATATAGATTTTAAAAGAAACTTGATTAATATAAAAAATGGTAAGGGAGGAAAAGACCGTATTGTTATGCTTTCAAAAAAATTGAAAAAATCTTTGTTTTCCTTTACAAGAGATAGAGAGGGATATGTTTTTATTTCACAAAAGGGTGGAAAGTATAGTCCGGCCACTATACAAAAGATTGTGCAGGGTGCAGCAAAAAAAGCAGGTATAAAGAAGAAGGTAACTCCGCATACTTTAAGACATTCTTTTGCGACTCATTTATTGGATAAGGGTACTGATATAAGGTATATTAAGGATTTATTAGGACATTCAGATATTAGTACTACATTAATTTATACTAAAGTTTCAAATAAAAATATTCTTAACATTAAAAGTCCATTGGATGATTGATTTATGTTTTATTCCCGAGAAATCAAAACTACTTTAAAATAGTAAATTTTAAATATTTGTTAATTAAAGTTATTTTATGATTAAGATATTGTCTGTTGGAATAATAACAGGCTTATTAAATCTGAATAGTTATTCTTTAGCACAAACAAACAAGAAAATAATAACTACAGAAACATTAACTGTAAATACTTCAAATCTCGAAAGAATTATCGCTTTTATAGATGAGAAACAAGGAATCGAACAATTACAAAAACTTATAAAAAATAGTGAATATGAAGAGTCATGGGTGTTTGATAAAACGAACAATATATGGATAGAAATAGGTTATGAAGAAAGCGGTTGGAGAACAGACTCATTGGGAACATATAACAAGGTTTCACTAGATACATCATATATATCTAAAATAATTAATTCTGGAAATGAAATAATATTTTATCATATACATCCTATAAAAAATTATCCTAAACCTAAAAATGATGAAAAAATAAATTCGTTAATAAAAAAGTATGGAATAGAAATAATTGCTTATCAAGTAAGCGCATTTCCAAGCACTAATGACATACAAACAATGATTAAATTACAAGAAGCATATTACAAAAAAAATCCGGAAGGAAACATAAAACATAAAATAGTATCGTATTTGGGTGTTACTGAGTATAATTTAACAAAAAAAGCAATAAAATCATTAGATAAAAACATCAACATACTATATTATGACTCAATACTTATGAATATGATGTTATACTCAAAGATAGTTTCTATAAACAAAAAAGAAGATAATTTAGAAGAAGAAATAGAAGAAACATCAATAAATAATATAATTGAAGTATTATCTAAAAGAAACAACGAATATATTGAAATAAAATTTACCCCGCTTAGAAGTATACAAATAATAGAAAAATAAAAACACAAAAAAATAAGAAAAAATTTAAATTTTTTTAATTAGATTTTATTTCTTTGTTACTTTTTTTTCTTTCATAACAAGTTTAGCAATTATAAACACTACGAATGCTATTATTATAAAATTCAATAATTCCCCAGCAAAAGCCCCTATTTTCATAACTATTGGTCCTAATGAAACAGTTGCTTCCTTCCATGCACCACCTGGAATGAATGGTGTTATTATAGGCATTATTATATTGTCGACCAAAGATTTAACTAATGCTGTTATTGCAACACCCATGATGAATGCTATGGCCATTGCCAAAACTTTATACTCTTTTAAAAATTCATTAAATTCTTTTAGTAATCTTTTCATTTTTCATCCTCCTCAATCTCCTGTTACTATATCCTATTCCACCCATTTAACATTCTTATAATTATATTTTGTGGCTATTAATATTATATCTACAAGCCACCAAATTCCTAATCCCCCTAAAGTAAATAGTTTAAGAAGACCAGTGCCTACTTTATGCATTAAATATCTATCCACACCTGCCCATCCAACAAACACAGACATAACAAGACATAATACCCAATTAACTTCAACGTCTGAACTAGATGTTTTCTTTTTAACCATAAGTATCGCCCCACTATATTGACATTATATCAAGAGTGTTTTTAAATGTAATGAAAACATAGGAATATATAATCATTAATAAAAAGCGTTAATAAAAAAATATTAATTATTTCTTGTCCTTTATTGCTGCTTGTGCTGCTGCAAGTCTTGCTATTGGGACTCTATATGGTGAACAACTTACATAATTCAAACCCGTGCGATGACAAAATTCTATTGATGAAGGCTCTCCACCATGCTCACCACATATTCCTAACTTAATATCTTTTCTAGTCTTTCTTCCTTTCTCTACTGCTATCTTTACAAGTTCTCCCACTCCTGTTTGGTCTAAAACTGCAAACGGATCTTTTTCATATATTCCCTTCTTTAAGTATTCTGGCAAAAATTTTCCAATATCATCTCTAGAAAATCCTAATGTCATTTGTGTTAAATCATTGGTTCCGAATGAGAAGAATTCTGCCTCGATCGCAATTTCATCTGCTGTTAATGCTGCTCTTGGTACTTCAATCATTGTTCCAATAATATACTCAACTTTGACATTATATTTATTCATTGTTTCCTCAGCAATTTTCTTTATTATTTCTTTTTGATTCCTTAATTCCTCAACCTTTCCGACTAATGGAACCATTATTTCCGGTTTAACATCAATTTTTTGTTTTTTTAATTCGCATGCTGCTTCCATGATTGCTTGAACCTGCATTTCAGTAATCTCTGGATAGGTTATTCCAAGTCTGCATCCCCTGTGTCCAAGCATTGGATTTACTTCATGCAAAGCATTAGATATGTCTTCTATCCATTTAGGATTAACCTTTAATGTTTTAGCTAAATCTTCTATTTCTTTTTTTTCTTTCGGCAAAAACTCGTGTAATGGCGGATCAAGCAATCTTATTGTTACTGGCAGTCCATTCATTTCTTTAAATAATCCAATAAAATCTTCTTTTTGGTATGGAAGAAGTTTTGCTAATGCTTTTCTCCTTTCAATCTCATTATTTGCAATTATCATTTGTCTCATAGCAAGTATCCTATTACCCTCGAAGAACATGTGTTCAGTCCTGCATAAACCTATGCCTTCTGCACCGAATGCTCTGGCAACTTTTGCATCTCTAGGAATATCTGCATTAGTTCTTATTTTTAATTTTCTGAATTCATCAGCCCAATTCATTAATGTTGCAAAATCTCCTGACAAGTTTGGTTCAACCAATTCTAAAGAACCCTTAAAAACCTCTCCTGATGAACCGTCTAATGTTAAATAATCTAATTCTTTTAAGACGATATTTTTATTCTTAACAACTAATGTTTTTGCTTTTTCATCAACTATTATTTCATGACATCCAGAAACACAGCATTTTCCCATTCCTCTAGCTACAACTGCTGCATGACTTGTCATACCTCCTCTTGAAGTGAGTATTCCTTGTGATACACTCATTCCAATTAAATCTTCAGGACTGGTTTCTGTTCTTACAAGTATTACCTTATCTGTTTTAGCAACCTCTTCAGCTCTTTCAGCTGTAAAAACAATCCTTCCAACAGCTGCACCTGGAGATGCTGGCAAACCTTTAGCAAGCAATTCAGCAGAACTCTTCACTTTAGGATTTATCTGTTTATGCAATAATTGGTCTAATGTTTCGGGTTGAACACGCATTATTGCCGTTTTTTTATCTATTAATTTTTCATTAACCATATCAATCGCAATTTTAACTGCTGCATGTGCAGTTCTTTTTCCATTTCTTGTTTGTAAAATATATAATTTACCTTCCTGTATTGTGAATTCCATATCCTGCATATCCCTAAAATGTTTTTCTAATTTGTTTTTAATATCTATAAGTTGCTTGTATACTTTTGGATTTTGTTTTTCCAACTCTTCAATATGTTTTGGAGTTCTTATACCTGCAACCACATCTTCTCCCTGTGCATTCATTAAATATTCGCCATAAAATTTATTTTCACCAGTTGAAGGATTTCTTGAAAAACAAACACCTGTCCCGGAATTTTCACCCATGTTACCAAAAACCATTGCCTGAACATTAACGGCAGTACCTTTTAAACCTCTAATATCATTTAATTTCCTATAAGCTATTGCTCTTGGATTATTCCAAGAACCAAAAACTGCTTCAATGGCCATGTCTAATTGCTCTCTAGGATTTTCAGGAAAAGATTTTTTTGTAACTTTTAATACCAAGGCTTTATAATTTTTGACCAACTCTTTTAAATCAGAAGCATCAAGTTCAGTATCTAAATGAACACTTTTTTTATCCTTTATCTTTTGTATTTCCTTTTCAAAATCATGATGCGGAACACCCATAACTACATCTCCAAACATTTGTATAAATCTCCTATAAGTATCCCATGCGAAACGCTCATTCCTAGTCTTATGTATTAATGTCTGAACAACATCGTCATTTATGCCTAGATTAAGTATTGTGTCCATCATTCCAGGCATACTTGAGGCTGCACCACTCCTTACAGAAACAAGTAAAGGATTGTTTTTATCATTAAACTTCATTCCTGTTTTTGATTCAAGCTTTTTAATATTTATATCAACCTGTTCTTTTAATCCTTTAGGGAACTTTTTATTATTCTTATAATATAATTCACATGTTTCTGTTGTTATTGTAAAACCTGGCGGAACAGGGATTCCTAAAGAGGTCATTTCAGCAAGATTAGCACCCTTTCCCCCTAGTAAATCTTTCATCTCCTTTTTTCCTTCATCAAAGAAATAAACCATCTTTACAGAATTTTTATTATTTTTCTTCATATAATCACCTTAATTTAATGTTTTTATATAAATCATTTTATAAAACCGGCAAAATCATTTCTTTATATATTTTTTTGATTACATTTAGAAAATGTCAAAACATTATGTTTAATTAAAAATCAGACATATTCTTTCAATACGGCTATCAGCTCATCTTTAGAGCGCGTGCTTGCTATTTTTTGAGCCAAATCTCTTTTTTCAAACACATCTCTTATCCAATTTGCAAAATCATTTTTGTATTCATTAACATAGTTTCTAAAACAAGATTCGTCCATAGAATATAATTCTGATAATAATTCTTTCAGATTTTTAATTGCTTTATCTTTTAAAAAGAATTCTTTTCCTTGAGGAGAATCAATAATAATTTTATCTTGTGGTCTATATTTTATTTCTGACTCAAATACAGACCCATTTAAGTTGGAATCATTTATTTTTGAAGAAGAGCTTATATCTCTGTATTCCTGAAAATCATTTCTTGAATTGACATTTTTTAATATCCTTTGAACCAAATCTCTTATTTTAAATTTAATCGAAATATACAATATGAAAATTAACAATGCCACTAATACACTTGATATTAACAATATTTCATATGAATTGAATCTCTTTTTAACAATAAAATCTTTTTGAGCAAGTGCAGGATATTCTTGATCGGGATATTCTAATATTACTTTTAAATGATATTTTCCGCTTATAATGTTTAATGGTATGTTTGTTATAAATTCTTTTTGTGTGTCTACAACATATTCTTTTTTATCATAAAACACTGTATTTTGATCAGTATCATAAACAAAATATGTTAAATTCACATTTATTAATCCTGGTTTACCAAAATTTATTAAAGTTATTCTTATGGGCAATTCTTGATTTTCATAAGGTTCTTCTAAAACATCTAATATTATATCAAATAGGGCTTTATCTTTTTTAACAATATTATCATTATTTTTAATGTCCGTTTCATCTTTAGTTTTATCATCACATTTTTTTTCAACTTCTGGACGGCCATGTTTTGTTCCGCAATTATTTTTTTCCAGACAAACCCTATATTGTTTCCCATTGATGCATTCCCCCCATTCCGAGCATTCCCAATCATAATTTTCATCGTAGATACAAACTTCAGGCCTCTTTTCGATATTATTGAAACTGCTTTCAACAGATTTGGATTTACTATAAATGCAATATTGTGTTGTTCCATTATCTAATGGAATTGTATAAGTGGTGTTACAATTATTTAAATCGTAATATTTTTTCACAAAAATGTTATTTATACATTCTTGACTTGTCAAAGACCAATTCTCAACACAACAATTTATTATTGTACCGTTATCTGGCGGAAGATTAATAGTTGTATTACAATAATTACTATCAAAATATGTCAATATATAATTGCTTATTGTTCCGTTACAAGAAACATTCTCCTTGATCCAATTTTCTATACATAACATATATTGTCCTCCATCAGATATCACCCAATTAAAATCAGTGATTAGTTTTTTTCTTGATTCTGTGGCATTTTCTGTATATTTTGAATTTCCTGCATCGAAAGGAACATTGTTTTTTAAGTTAAGATTGACCCAAGAATTTAACAGTGAATCGTAAATGTCTGTTGATAGTGTTACATTATAGAACATATTGTTTGCATCATTTAAGGATGAAACATTCCATTTTGAAATATCTTGATTAAAAGAAACAGCATTAAAAAACATACTATTCATACTTTCTACATTGCTTACATCCCAATTATCTAACGATTGATTAAAAGAAACAGCATTAAAAAACATTGCTGACATATCTGCAGCTTTTGATGTGTTCCAAGAAGAAATATCTCCATTAAACGAATAGTTACAATGTTCAACATCGCATGCAAACATATATGAAAAATCTTCTACATTGCTTACATCCCAATTATCTAAAGACTGATTAAAAGAAACAGCATTAAAAAACATTGCACTTACACACCAAACATTTCGTGTATTCCATTTATTTAAAGGTTGATTAAAAGAAACAGCATTAAAAAACATTTCGCACATATCTGTAACATTACTAACATCCCAATCATTTAAAGACTGATTAAAAGAAACAGCATTAAAAAACATTCCATTCATGTTAATAACATTGTTTGTTTCCCAGTTCGAAATATTTCCATTGAAATTAATGGCATTCTTAAAAGTGTTGATCATATATCTTATTTTTGAGGTGTCCCAAGAATTTAGATTTTGATTGAATGAAGTTGCATTTTCAAACATATATGCAATGTTTTCTAAACTTGCGGTGTTCCACTCGTTAAGTGAATTGTTGAAACTTATGGCGTTTTTAAACATTCCTTCCATCGATTCTACATTGCTTACATCCCAATTATCTAAAGGCTGATTAAAAGAAACAGCACCAGAAAACATATAAGACATATCTATCACATTACTAACATCCCAATCATTTAAAGACTGATTAAAAGAAACAGCACCAGAAAACATATAAGACATATCTATCACATTACTAACATCCCAATCATTTAAAGACTGATTAAAAGAAACAGCATCAAAAAACATACTGTTGGTATTTCTTAAATTATGTGTTTTCCAAGTTGAAATGTTGCTGTTAAAACTCATGGCGTTTTTAAACATTCCTTCCATCGATTCTACATTGCTTACATCCCAATTATCTAAAGGCTGATTAAAAGAAACAGCACCAGAAAACATATAAGACATATCTATCACATTACTAACATCCCAATCATTTAAAGACTGATTAAAAGAAACAGCATCAAAAAACATTCCATACATATTTTGTACATTGCTTACATCCCAATTAGAAATGTCTTGATTAAAATTGGAATTATGAAACATT
>JAWANI010000021.1:0-8949 GCA_038895475.1 Candidatus Woesearchaeota archaeon | reverse complement strand
CTAAACGAAGCCAAAGAAAATATACACAAAGCATTTAGTTCTACTGAGAATATTGTTTTGGGATTTTCAGGTGGAAAAGACTCTACTGTGCTTTTACACTTAACACTTGAAGTTTGACTAAAATTTATTTAATTGAGGTTTTTTTTCACAAAAATAACTTAATTAAGGAGTATAAAAATGGTAGAGGACAAACTTAAAAATCTTGATTCATTCAAACTACTTAAGACAAAGCTACTTGAGCTCTTTAGGGCTGATAAGTCAGACCTTGATTTTGGCATCTACCGCATAATTAACCAAAAAAGAGCAATGATTGAGAGATTTATAGAAAACGACTTACTGAAGACAGTAGCTGATGAATTTAATAAAATAACCCAAAAAGAGCAAACCAGCAATGACACAGCGATAAATCAAACTTTTAATGACTTATACAACTTCTTTAGTAGGTACTACGAAGATGGGGATTTTATAACTCAGTTTCGTATTTCGTCAGATGGATTTAAATACGCCATACCATTTAACGGGGAGGAGGTGAAACTCCACTGGGCAACGCAAGACCAGTACTTCGTTAAAAATAGCAATATTTTCGATGATTACTCTTTCAAGCATAAAAACCACACCTTCGTTTTTAAAGTAACTGATGCTGAAGTGCCAGTTAATAATACTAAGGACAGTAGTAAAAAATACTTCCTACTTAAGGAAGTCAGTAAAAGTGAAACAAATGATACCACTGAAATTAAATTTGAATACAAGGCTCTAAGTGATGAAGAAAATAAGCAGTTTGCAAAGAAAACTCAGTCAAAAAGTAAAAAGCAAAAGAAGGAAAAACAAGCAGTAGGAGAAACTGATGAAGAAGATAATCAAGTTGATGATGAAACCAGTAAATCAAAAACGGAAAGCTCTAAAAACAACAAAATAAGTCAGGACACAATTAATGAAAAAATTATAAAAGAAATACTTAAGGAAGTTGATAACGATGAGATAAAAAAAGAACTAGGTTCTTCTGTAATTAAATCAGATGACGATGAGATAAAAAAAGAACCAAGTTCTCCTGTAATTAAATCAGATGACGATGACAATACAACAACCACCCTACTTGGAAAGCACATCAGCGCATTTACTCGCAAAAAAACATCTGACTTTTTCATTCACAAAAATTTAAAAGGATTTTTAACTCAACAACTTGATTACTACATCAAGTCTGAAGTTTTAAACATAGATGACTTATCAGAATTTCACTTAAAAAGAGTAAATGTCGTTAGAGATATTGCAACTAAACTAATTGATTTACTTAGTCAAATTGAAGAATTTCAGAAAAACCTGTGGGAGAAAAAGAAGTTTGTCCTTAAAACTGAGTATGTTATTACTTCAGATAGACTACCTGAGTGTTTATATGAAGAAGTATTAAAAAATGAAAGTCAAAGACAAGAATGGATTGATTTAGGAATAATTAAAACTAAGGATAAGATATCTAAAGATGAGATAGTTGAGGATGAGATAGTTGAGGATGAGATAGTTGAGAATGAGATAGCTATTGACCTTAAAAAAGGAAAATTGCCGATAGATACAAAATACTTCACTCAGGAGTTTAAAGAGCAATTACTAACTAAATTATCTGAAAAACACAGCATAGATGATTATCTTGATGGCATTTTAATTAAAAGTGAAAATTGGCAGGCTCTTAATTTATTACTTGAAAAGTATAGAGAACATGTTCAAACCATTTACATAGACCCACCTTTTAATACTGGTAAAGATAGTTTTTATTATAAAGACTTTTATAGACATTCAAGTTGGGTTTCAATGATTATTGATAGATTAGATAAGGCAAAATATTTTTTAAAAGATAGTGGTTTTATTTTTGTAAGTATCGATGACAATGAACTTTATTTTCTAAAACAATTAATGGATAACGAGTTTGGTTCATTAAACTTCATAACTAATTTTATTTGGAGGAAAAGAGCGGGTGGTGGTAGTGATAGTAAATTTGTTGCTATAGACCATGAATATGTTGTTTGTTATGCTAAAAATGCTAACAAATCTATTTTTTACAGGTTCTCTCCTAATGAAAAAAATTATCCATTTTATGATTTTGATAATAGAAAATATGCGAAAAAACCTTTACATAATCCCAGATTGAGCAATAGTCAAGGGTTACACTACGATATAACATGTCCAGATGGTTCAATTTTAAAAGGAGCAGAACATCAATGGGTATATAATAAAAACACATTTGATAAATTAAATAAAGAAGGGAAAATTATTTTTGTTCAATCTAAAAATAAAACTTGGAAAGTAATGTATAAACATTATATGGATGAAACTCAAGGAGAAATACCGAGAAGTATTCTGTATGATATATCATTAAATAGTTTTGGCGTAAAAGAACATAAATGTCTCGGAATTAGTAGCATATATAATTATCCTAAACCTTCAACACTGATAAGTTACTTTGTAGAAATATCATCTGTAAATGACAAAGATATTATTTTCGATTTTTTTGCGGGGTCTGGAACTACAGCAGAAAGCGTCCTAAAGATAAATCAAAAGTATAATCGAAAACTAAAGTTTATACTTATTGAAATGGATAATTATTTTGAGTCAATAATTATACCAAGAATAAAAAAATTATCATTTTCATTAAATTGGGGAAATGGGAAACCTAAAGATACACATTGGCAAGGTGGTGGTTTCTTTAAATACCAGTATTTAGAGCAATATGAAGATACTTTGCATAATATTTTATTTAACGAGAGCAAGCAAAAAGATTTATTTAGCCTCTTATCTGAAGAGTCTAAACAGGAATACATTATAAAATACATGCTTGACTATGAGACAAAGGAGAGCCCTACAAGACTTACAATATCAAAATTTGAAACACCCTTTGATTATAAAATTAAAGTAATATCTAATAATAAAGGTGAAGAAGTAGTAGCAGTAGATTTAGTAGAAACTTTTAATTATTTGATAGGTTTAAAAGTAAATAAAATTCAATATGCTTATAATCAACAGGATAACAACAGAAAATATGTCTTTGTAGAAGGTGAAATAAATAATAACAAGATTGCAGTCATTTGGAGAGATACAACTAATTTGGATAACAAAACAGACAATGAATTTATTGAAAAAAACTTGGAGGACATACAGGGTTATGAGGGTTTATACATAAATGGTGATTCATCAATCTCACATAAAAAGATTAATCAGATTGAAAGTGTTTTTCTAAAGCACATGGGAGTGGCTGATGCATCTTGATCAATATATTATTTTAAACAAATACATTCTTTCACAACTTGGGTTTAGCAGTAGTAAGGACTTATTTAATATGATAAAAGACACTAAAGAAGGCTTTGACCCAACAAATGGTCTCTCTTACTTCATTCAGACAATTAAAGACAATAAGGGTAAAAAAATTGAGGAGTCAAAACTTGATGAATACGACGGACGCATAAAACAGTACTACGAAACAATTAAACAAAAAAGGGATAATTTTAATCTTAAATACTTTCAGTATCTTGCAGTGCTTTTTACGGAAATTTACTTGGATAACTACTTTAACAAACACAATGATTTTATCGAAAACTTAAATAGTTATTTAGAAAAGCTTAAAAAAGAAGAAGGTAGTAATGGCAAAAACCCGATCCATAAAATTCAGGAATTCACGGAAAATGACCTCAGGAAAATTGCATTTTGGATGGCAACAGGCAGTGGCAAGACACTCATAATGCACATAAACTACTATCAAATTTTAAACCACTCAAAGAAAGTAAATAACATAATACTTGTTACACCGAATGAGGTGATGTCCAAACAGCACATAGAGGAGCTAAGTAAGAGTGGGATAAACTGCAGAATGTACAACGAGGAGCAAAACATATTTAGCTCGGTAAATGACAAACCAGTTTTAGTCATTGACATTCACAAGCTCAAATTTCAAAAAAAAGGCTCTGGGACTACAATTAAGCCATCAGCATTTGGAAGCAATAATATTGTTTTCATTGACGAGGGTCATAAAGGACAGGGCAGTGAGGAAAAAACATGGAAGAGGCTAAGAGAGGAACTTGGTAAGAGCGGATTTATTTTTGAGTACAGTGCTACCTTTGGGCAAGTAATTAATCCAAATGAAACTAAAAACGACGATGTAGATATTTTTAGCGAATACGCAAAGGCAATCATTTACGACTACTCGTATAAGTACTTCTACGATGATGGGTTTGGCAAGGACTTCTTCGTTTTTAATATGAAGTTAAAATCACAAAATAGTGTTATTAGTAATGAAGAGGATATTGTTTTAACTGCAAATCTACTTGCTTACCTCGAGCAACTACTTATTTTTGAAAATAAAAAGAGTGAATTGAGTAATTACAACATTGAGAAGCCTCTTTGGGCATTTATAGGGAGTAGCGTATCAGGTAAAGGAATCCAATCAGATGTTGTTAAAGTGGTTGAGTTTTTGAGTAAATCAGCTAAGGAGAGCAATTCATTTTTAAAGAAAACAATTAAAAACATTTTGACAGGCAAATCAGGTTTTTTAAATGATAATGGAAAAGATGCATTTGAGGGTTATTTTAAGTACCTGAGGAGTAATTTACTACAAAATAGTAATAACTACGATAAAGTAGTTGAGGATATTTTTAAATTTATTTTTAACAGCAGCTCTGTTAATAGTAGTTTTTCTATTTATGAAATTAAATCATCTAGTAGTGAGATTGGCATTAAAGTGGGCGATAGTTCTCCTTACTTCGCAGTTATAAATATCGGAGATGTAAATGAATTTAAAAAGCAATTAAGTAAAAAGAAATTAGAAATCGCATCCGATAACTTCACCCCATCTCTTTTTGATAGTATTAACACTCCTAACTCTCCAATTAACATTGTCATTGGGGCTAAGAAGTTCATTGAGGGATGGGACTCGTGGCGTGTATCCTCTATGGGGCTCATTAATATGGGCAAGGGCGAGGGTAGTCAGATTATCCAGTTATTTGGCAGGGGGGTGAGGCTAAAGGGCAAGGATTTTTCACTTAAAAGAGAAACTAATACAACATGTAGTAGTGAGTATATCAAGACCCTGCAAACTTTGTTCATCTACGGCTTAAATGCAAACTATATTAATACCTTTCTTGAGGTTATTCAGAAAGAAGAGGTTAACTACGAGGTTATTGACCTTCCACTTAAAAGGCTCAATGAAAATGAGTGGAAAGGACTACTTACTCTTAGGCAAAAAGAAGAATTTGACTTCAGAAACCACTTTTTTAACCTCACTTATGATGAGAATATACTTAAGACCATTAGAATCAACTTAACAAGTCCAATCACACTTAAAGAGGGTAGCTCAATCACAAAAATAAGCCCTACATCAGCAGGTGAACAAAATGAAGTTAAATTGAGTGAATACCTTAGCATAATTAATTTGGATTTAGTTTATCTTAAAGCACTTGAGTTTAAAAGTAGAAGTGGCTTCTCAAATTTGATAATTACTAAATCAACTATTTGTGATATTATTAGCAGTGGGCATTATAAAATTGAGGTGTTTAATTGGAATGAAAATAATTTATCATACAATGATATTACAGTAATTCACACCTTTTGCCTGCTTGTGCTTGAAAGTTATGTTGATAAATTTGTCAAAAAGACTTATAAGGGCTTGATCACCAAAAACATGAAATTAGATTGTTTGACAAGTGATGATGATAATTTAGCACTTCAAAACTACAAAATTAAAATAACAGTCAAAGATACACAAAGAGAAAAGGAAATAGAGTGCATTTCACTTTAACAAGCACCTCTACACCCCATTAGTTATTCACGATGAAAGCAAGGACTTCATTCAATCTGAACCAGCCAAGTTAAACGAGGGAGAGACTAATTTTGTGCTTAAACTACGAGACTACATCAAAAGTTATAAAAATGGGAATAAGAGGATTTACCTAATTAACAGAGTAAACATAATGAGACAGATGCAGAATATGAAAAGCAAGGCATTAGGTATAGAGAACTTTAAGAATTTTACTTGGGCATTAGATTTCCCTCATGTAATAGAAAATGGTAACTTTGTAGGCTTTGATGTAGTTATAGGCAATCCACCTTATGGAGTTAAAATCAATGAAGACCTTAAAAAATATTATCAGGTAAGTTATGTATCTTCTAAAACTATTCCGAATGTTCAGAAAGGTTCATTAGATACTTTTGTTTTATTTACCGAAAGAGGATTTAATATTCTTAAAAAGAATGGCAATTTAATGTTTATATTGCCTCTTTCTTTTATTTCTAGTGATGCTGTAACAGGATTACATAATTTACTTGAGAAAAACTGCTGTGAAATAAAAGTATGTTCATTTGCAGTAAGACCACAACCGATATTTGAAAATGCCGTTGTAGATGTGTCTATATTGTTTGTGAACTACTCCATCTTATAGAAGATGGAGCTTCCTGCTTCAACGACTGATGACTCGTAGACTGGAATTGCTCCCATTCCGCCGCCAGAGCAATCTCCACAGGCGTAAGTTCGGGTAGTCCCTACCCTACCACTCGTTAAGTGAGTGAGTCCATATCTCAATAGATTTAATCCTGCATTTACATCTCTATAGTACAATTCATCTCCACCCTATAGAGAATGGAGACTTCTTGTATGATTTATGTTAAACTTCTTTGTAAAATTAAATAAAATCAATGACTTCCATAAATGCACATTTTTGAGAGTTTTTAAAAAGAACTATTCTTGTAAGTATTTGAAATAATTACATTTCCACTATCATCTTTTCGCAAAAACTACGAAAAGTGGTCAAAAAGTAGTCAAATAAGTGGGATTTTTTTTGTTAAGTTTTCGAATGTATTTTTACTAAATCAAATCTAACAGACTCTCCATGACACCAATTACAATCTTTAATTCTGTATTGAGGGCCTTCTTTTTTATCAAAATATAACCCTATTTCAGTTCCATCCCCATTACATTCAGGACATACCCATACTATTTGCCACTTATATTCATCATATTCATTTTTATTCGTTAACATTATCAGTTATCAGTTTCCTCCATAATTATATGTTTTTTATTATATCTTGCAATAACACCAAATCCTTTAGACACCGTCTTGCCAATGCCAAAATAATCAGGTATCTCAAAATTAATTGTAAAATTCCCCAAAAATCCAAGCATTTCTATATTTTTAATAACAATGTCTGTTTTTATAAATTTATTGATATTAACTGTTACTTGTTTATCAATTGTATATCCAAAATTTTTAGATAAAAGCATTATATTGCCAAATAGTATATTTTCTAACATTTTTTTTTGGGTGAACTACTCCATCTTATAGAAGATAGAGCTTCCTGCTTCAACGACTGATGACTCGTAGACTGGGATTACTCCCATTCCGCCGCCAGAGCAGTCTCCACAGGCGTAAGTTCGGGTAGTCCCTACCCTACCACAACTGACTTCTTGTCAATCGCAATTCATCTCCACCCTATAGAGGATGGAGACTCCTTGCATGATTTATGTTAAAAAATTAGATTTGTTTTACAACCTGATAATATACATATTTATTATCTTGAGTCTTAGCACAAGCCTCAGTCTTATTATTAGCATCTGTAACACTTGACAAATCTACTATATTAGCATCGTCTGTGTCTGTATAATTATTGCTGCTTGCAGCAGTTTTTGCCCAGTCATCTGCTGTAACCCCTGATGCAATCAAGTTTTCATTTGCCGATTGACCATACACAGATTTGTTAATATTCGCACAAACTGATGCCTTTACCCCAACTATCATTACAGCATAATCCAATCCTGCATCTGTTCCAATTCCATTGATTTTCATCTTTCTAAACAGCCATTGCCCATAATAAGCCTTTGAACTTAAACTGCTATCTAAGGCATCCACAGGTGGCACTTGCCTTACTGTTCCACCATCTGTAGGATGAAACAATCCTGTTCCCGATGAGGCATCAAATGTGATTTCGTTAATATTTTTTAACTTAGTGTTCATCATTAAATCAAATCCACTCTTTAAATTAGTTCCTTGACTGATTAATCCAGATGAATAACTTTGCGCCGAATAACTTGATGTATCTACCGATGTGCTCTTGCTGGTATAAGATAACACAGCAGTTATAATTGCCACTAAAAATATCGCCACTATTATCATGGTGATAAAGCCAAAACCCTTTTCATTACACAATACTTGCCTGCTATTTGTTAATACATCATTAATTTTGAACCTTAAATAGTTCAATGCTTTTTTACCTTGTTTACTTTTGTCTTTGCACATACACTTTCTCCTTTTTGGATATTTTGTGTGATTTTTAAACTATCAAGGATAGTTTCATTATATTATCATAAAAAATTATCATTTTTCTTTTAATATATAAAAATAAATGTAATAACCATCCGAAGTTCTCATGCACCCCTCTTTTAATGCCATTTTAACTGTATCATCACATAAATAATTATTCTCTGGCCTCCAATCATCAGGAACACCACCACCTTCACCACCACTAAGAGTTCTAGCATATGCCTTTTTAACTCCCAAAAAATCTATTAATATAGTCGAAATATTAACATAAAAATCACTCGAAATATTAACATGAAAATCACAAGGAATAATTACATCATCCAAATTTTTAAATCCAGTCATATCATTTACATTATTCAGAAAATTCCCTATTGACGACCCTACAGCAATAAATGAATTTTCATTAAAATTCTCACCATATAAAGATTTATTTATTTTATCGCATACACGACTTTTTATTCCAGGTAGTATGGCAATATAATCTGCCTCCTCATCAGTCCCCACACCATGAATTTTTATTTTTCTATATATCCATTTATTTCTTATATCAGAATATATTTCTGAAAAACTATTATCTATAGACTCATTCGGCGGAACAGGATACCCAATACCCCCAATGCCTGAAAATAAACCATGTTCAGGATGATTATCAAAAGTTATA
>JAWANI010000020.1:0-13378 GCA_038895475.1 Candidatus Woesearchaeota archaeon | reverse complement strand
TGGCGTTAGTGTAACACCTACATTTTTTATTAATAATCAGACGGTAGTCGGTGCAAAAGATTTTAAGGAATTCAAGAAAGTTATTGATAAAGAATTAGGATTAAATTTCTGGAGCAGAATTTTTGGATAAATACATATACTATAAGAAATATTATAGAACAAAAAGCAAAATAATAGTCACTTAATAGTAGTTATAGAACGAAAAATTTATAAATAAAATAATACTACAATATATAATGATACCAAAAATAATACTAAAAGGGATTCAAAAAGAAGGAAAAAATAATATAAACAATAAAAAAAATATAATATATGTAAGTCCAGACAATATAGAAACATTAATGAGTGCAATAATTTTAAAAGATTATAGGCCGTTTATTCTTAACCAGACAAATCCTAAATATCAGTCTGAACTAAAAAAAATAATAGAATTATATGAACATAATAAATTAGATAACTACAAAATAGCCTTAGTAAGAACAAAAGACTTATTATCAACAGAAAAAAATTATAATTTAGATTTCAATATAGAACCATATTTTATAAATAATGATTATATAAGCTTTGGAGAACACACCATAGAAGAATTAAAGCAATACTTTGAACCTAAAAACCTTGAACAAAGAATATATAGTGATTCACATTTAATAGAATAAAAAAATAATTCCATAAAACATATAAACCTATTTAATATTTTATTTCTTATGAATGTAAAAAAAATAAGAGAAGATTTCCCCATTCTTAATAATCCAAAAAATAAAATAATATATTTTGACAATGCATGCATGACATTAAAACCAAAACAAGTAATAGAAAAAATAACTGAATATTATACTGAATATCCTGCATGTGTTGGAAGAAGCAATCACAGATTGGGAAAAACAGCAACAGAAGAATATGAAAATGCCAGAACAATAATAAGAAAGTTCATAAATGCAAGAGAAGAAAAAGAAATAATATTTACAAGAAACACAACAGAATCAATAAACATAATTTCTAAAACATTTGAATATGACACAATTGTAACAACAGATAAAGAACATAACTCGAATCATGTACCCTGGCTTGAAACAGGAAAAAAAAGAATAATAATAAATACAGAAAAAGATATAGAAGAACAACTAAAAAACATTCCCAAAAATTCATTAGTAAGCATTTATCATACTTCAAACATTGACGGAACAACATTAAATATAAAAAACATAATAAGAGTTGTACATGAAAAAAATTCTCATGTATTAATAGATGCAGCACAGTCGGCATCGCACAAAAAGATCGATGTAAAAAATTTAGATATAGACTTTTTGGCTTTTTCTGGACATAAAATTCTTGGACCGACAGGAACAGGCATATTGTATGGAAAACAAGAACTCTTAAGAAAACTAAAAAAATACAATACAGGAGGAGATACAGTAAAAGAAACATTCTACAATAAAGCAGAATTCGAAGACATACCATACAGATTTGAGGCAGGACTGCAGGATTATGCAGGATTCATAGGTTTGGGAGAGGCAATAAAATATTTACAAAAATACATTGAAGATATAGAAGAACATCAAATTAAATTAAACAAAATAATTACTGAAGGTTTAAAAGACAGAGTAAAAATAATCGGTCCTGAAAATCCCGAACTAAGAGCCGGAATATTTAATTTTACCTCTAAAATAAACCATCATGAATTATCAATAATGCTGGACAATTTTGCCAATATTATGACTAGAAGCGGGAGACATTGCGTACACTCCTGGTATAATGAAAAAAATATAGAAGGAAGCACAAGAGCCTCTTTATACTTGTATAATACAGAAGAGGAAGCAAAAATTTTTGTTGAAAAAATTAAACAAATAATAAGATAACCAAATAAGATGACAGAAAAACAATAAATATTTATAATATGTTTATTTATTTTTATCTAAAAAATTTCTTAAAAAAACATCTAATTTAATAAACTCCTCATTGGTTAACTGATATAATTTTTTATCAAACAAATTACTGTTATATTCTTTCTTTAAATCTTTCTTATTGCCCTGCAATAAATTAATCAATGTATTCTTTAGTTTTTTATTTTCTAAAACAACCAATTCTTTGTAAATAACTGCAGGCTTATCAACTATATCTATGTCCTTTTGTTTAAGCATAATCAATGCTGATTTGACTTTTGGTTGAGGCATAAAAGATTTTGGCATAATATATTTTAATAATTCAACATCGTACAATTCATTGGTAATTATGCCTAATCGATTATTCCTAGAACTTAATATTTTATAAAAACTTTCTCCTACAGTTAAAAGTATTAATTCTAAATTTACTTTAAAAATAAGCTTCATCAAAGGTTCAGATATGTTATACGGTATATTTGCAACAATCTTGTTAAAACCATATTTTTTATACAAATCTAAAAACAACCTAAGTATGTTTCCTTTTACAAAAACAATATTCTTTCCAGACAATCCATTATCATCGATATCAACAGCAATTACTTTGCACTTTTTTGCTATTAAATATGTTAATTCCCCATGACCACAACCTATTTCAAGAACAACATCAGTCGGCAACAACATTGCTTCATCAACAATATACTTTAATAGTTTTTTATCTACCATATAATGCTTTCCTGTTTTATCAAGATTTACTTCATTATCAACCATAATTTTTTTATCATACATATTTATTTTATTATTCATATCTACTTTATCAATATTTTTAACCATATTCATTTTATCTAGATTCATGTTAATTAATCAAATTTATTATTAAAACAATATTTTCGTTAAATATAAATCTTTTTAAATGTCCAAAATATTCTGAAATATTAATGGCGGTCGTGATGTAGCCTGGCAGCATAGAGGACTGTGGATCCTTTCGGGTGGGTTCAAATCCCACCGACCGCCCTTTAAAAAAAAAATATGAATACAATAAAAATAAAAAAAGTGTTCATATTACGTAAAACTCTTATTGATTTCTTTAAAACCGAATGCTTTATAAATAAACATTTATTCCCAATAAAATAGCCCGAGTGAAGAGCGATTATAGGGTTATGATCTTCTCTTATCACTTAGGCATATTTAAAATGAAACAGCAAAATAACGAAAATTTTAAACACATTGTCAGGATTGCCAATACAGATCTTAAAGGAGAAAAACCAATACACATGGCACTACATAAAATAAAAGGCATAAGTTTTATGTTCTCAAATTTTGTATGCTATTCCGCAAATGTTGATCCGCAAAAAAAAGCGGGAGAACTAAGCGATGAAGAAATAAGCAAAATAGAGGATGTAGTAAAGAATCCTGCAAAATACAATTGTCCAAGCTGGTTAATGAATAGACGCAAAGATTATGAAACAGGCGAAGACTTGCATTTAATAAATACAGATCTTGATTTAATGAAAGATTTCGATATAAAGAGAATGAAAAAAGTAAAATCCTATAAGGGATTAAGACATACTTGGGGATTACCTGTTAGGGGTCAAAGAACTAAATCAAATTTCAGAAAAAACAAGGGAAAAGTAAGTTTAGGTGTAAAAAAAGTAAAACAAAAAACAAACTAAAATGGGAGATATAAAAAAAATAAGAAAAAAGTATTCAACTCCGGAGCATCCTTGGAGAATTTCAAGAATACAGGAAGAAAATAAGATATGTAAAGAGTATGGAATTCCAAGAAAAACGGAGTTATGGAAAATAAATTCTAAGTTAGAATCTTTTAAAAATCAAGCAAAAAGCATAACTACTGTAAATAAAGGTCAAACAGAACAGGGCAATAGAAGACAAAAAGAACTTTTAATTAAAAGATTAAAAAAATACAATCTTGTAAAAGAAGAAACTCTGGATGCAATATTAAGCCTTACACTAAAAGACATATTAGACAGGAGATTACAAACTTTTGTTTTTAAAAAAGGATTGGCAAAAACAATTAATCAGGCAAGACAAATGATTGTCCATAAACATATATTAGTAAACAATAAAATTATAACCAGTCCATCATACTTAGTAAAAGTTTCAGAGGAAGATAAAATAGAGATAAGTCCTAAAAGTCCTTTTTATAGTACTGATCATCCTGAGAGAATTAAAGAACCGTCTAAGAGAAGGAATAAAAAATGAGTAAAGAAGATAACACAAAATGGGGAATATGCTATATTTATAGCTCATATAACAATACCATAATTCACATAACAGATATTACCGGTACAGAAACATTAGCAAGATCTTCAGGCGGACAAGTTGTAAAATCACACAGACTTGAATCCAGTCCTACGGCAGCAATAATGGCTGCAAAAAATGCTGCAGAACAAGCAATGGAAAAAGGCCTAACAGGAATTCATGTAAAAATCAGGGCTCCTGGAGGACACAATGGGCCAAATAATCCTGGTCCCGGAGCACAGGCTGCAGTCAGAGCATTATCTAGGATGGGTTTAAGAATTGGTTCAATCGAAGAAGTAACTCCAATACCCCATGATTCATGCAGAAAGAAAGGCGGAAAAAGGGGAAGGAGAGTATAAAATATTACAAGGTGTAATATGGAATTAAAAATAATAGAATATCAAGAAAAAAATAACAGATTAATATTTTCATTAAAAGGAGCAGATACAGCGTATGCAAACACACTTAGAAGGATAATGGGTTTTGAAGTTCCAGTAATGGCAATAGAAGATGTTGAATTTAGAAAAAATAGTTCAATATTATATGATGAAATATTGGCTCACAGACTTGGTTTAATACCACTAACTACGGACTTAAAAAGTTATGATTTACCAAGTGAATGCAAATGTAAAGGCAGTGGTTGTGCATCATGCCAGGTAAAAATTACATTAAAAGCAACAGGTCCCGGAATGGTTTATAGTTCAGAATTAAAAAGTAAGGACCCTGCAATAAAACCAATCAACAATAAAATTCCTATAGTAAAATTATTAGAGGGACAAGAAGTTGAATTGGAAGCTACTGCAATATTAGGTCAGGGAAAAGTACATTCAAAATGGTGCCCTGGTTTAATATATTACAAGATGCCTGACCCTGATAAAGATGAATTCATATTTACAATAGAATCATGGGGACAATTAAATCCTAAGGAAATAGTGCTTAAGGCTGTAGATGTTTACAATAAACAACTTGAAGAGTTTATTGAATTAGTAAAAAAAATAGAATAATCAGCGCGAGGGTGGCGGAGTGGTCAATCGCGCAAGCCTAAGGTACAAAATTCCTTTAAGGAGTTTTAGTGTAAAAAGCTTGTCCCTTAGTGGGTTCGAGGGTTCGAATCCCTTCCCTCGCATACTAAAAAAATCTAAGAAATTAAAATGACTCTAGAATATAAGAATGAAAAACTAAAGAATCTTATAAGTAGTTTGAAGAGGCAATCATTGGAACAAAAAACAAATATTTGGAAGAGGATTGCTCTTGAACTAGAGAGACCTACGAGACAACACAGAATTGTAAATTTGTCCAAAATCAATAAAAATGCAAATGATAATGATATAATAATAGTTCCTGGAAAATTACTTTCAGGAGGAGAATTAAATAAGAAAGTAACAATTATAGCTTATGCTTATTCAAAAAAAGTTTTGGAAAAAATAAACGGTAAAGCTTCACTAATAACTATTGAAGAAGCAATGAAAAAATATCCTACTGGAAAGAACATTAAAATAATAGGTTAATAAAAATGATTATAATAGATGGAAAAGATTTAATTGTTGGAAGAGTTGCTACATTTGCTGCAAAAAAAGCTTTACTAGGTGAAACTATAAGAATAGTTAATTGTGAACAAATGATAGTTACTGGAAATAAGGCTTTTCTAGAAAAAGAAAGTCATAGAAGAAGAGTCCAAGGAACTTGGAGTAAAGGACCTTTTTATTACAGAATGCCTGATAGATATGTTAGGAGAATAATTCGTGGAATGTTACCTCATAAAACTTATAGGGGAAAACAGGCATATTCAAGAATATTATGTTATGTAGGAATGCCAGAAGAATTTAAAAATCAAAAAACAATAACAATTGATTCTGCAAACATCAAAAAAGTTCCTAATTTGAAATATTTAACAGTTAAAGAAATATGTAAATTAATGGGTGCTAAAGTATGAAAAATATTGTAACTTCAGGAAGGAGAAAACAAAGTGTTGCTAAGGCAATTTTAAAAGAAGGAAAGGGAATTGTTAGAATAAATAAAATAAATCTTAATGCGTATACTCCAGAATTTGCAAAATTGAAAATAATGGAACCATTACTTTTAGCTAAGGATTCTGCATCAAAAGTAGATATAGATGTTACTGTAAAAGGTGGCGGGATAATTACACAGGCAGATGCAATAAGATTAGCTATAGGCAGGGCTTTGGCTGAATACAATCCCAGACTTAAGGATGTTTTTTTAAATTATGACAGACAATTGTTGGTTGCGGACATTAGGGTTAAAGAATCAGCAAAACCAAATCATCATGGTCAGGCAAGAGCAAAAACACAAACATCATACAGATAAAGTAAGTATCATAAATCGACCATAAAATTATTTTAAAATAATATGTTATTTTTTAGGTGAAAAAAAATGATTATACCAATAAGATGCTTTTCTTGCGGAAAACCTGTAGCACATTTATGGGAAGAATATAAAGAAAGAATTAAGAAAGGCGAAGACAGAAAAAAAGTTTTAGATGATCTTGGCCTTGAGAGATATTGTTGCAGGGCATTATTTTTGGGGCATGTTGATTTGATAGATACAGCATCAAAGTTTAAAAAATTTTAGTGAAAACTTTTATTTCAAATTATAAAATTATTTTTATTTCTTTGAAAATTTTGGTGGAACTTTTGGGATTGCAAGAATATTCATCTTAAGATAATTTAAATACTTTTTATTCTTTAAATATTTAGAAAAAGCATTCATATGGTCTGCACCATAAATAATTCCTATATCATTGTAATTTTCCAATACAACCTCAAGAATATCTATTAATTGTGATTCTCTTTGTTTTGAAAAAACCATTTTTTCAGTTATTTTAGAATCAGATAAAGTTTCATTTATAATAGATTCATAAATTTTTAACATATCCTTTTCTGATTTTTTTTCAAATTTATCTATAAACTCCAATAAATCAATACGATAGAGCAGATTACCTATATAATTTTGTAAAATTTTATTATCACTAAGTTTTTTATTTAATTTTTTATTGTTATAGTTTTTGCTTTTTTTAACATAATCTTTAATATCATATTCTTCAATGCTTTCAATACAAATATCTGCATTATGAAAATTTTCTAGACTCATATATTTAAGTTGTTCCATGAATTGTTCTGATAATCCGAAAATTCTTGAAACAGTCGATTGATATAATGATATTGTCATAAAAAATATTTCATTTAAAGAAGTATTGTTGTTTTTTTCTTTCATGTTTTTTCTTTGCATATTTTTTTCCAGCATTGATGAATAAAAATTTTCACTTTGAGAATTCATACTTACTCCTTCATATAAAACAATTTCATGATTGACTGCTTGTGACAATATTTGTTGATAAAAATCTTTTATTCCAAAATGAACCATTGGATATAAAGTTATATTTGAATTATTGCCTGAAAATTTGGTTATTATTGATTCTATTCCTTTGTTTGTTTTTAACAAAAAACCCATAAGTTTACTATTTCGAAGTAATTTAAAAATATTATTACTTTTTTTCTAAAACACACAATAATATTTAAAAATCCTTGTTTGTTCTTCTTATGTATGACAGATTTTAAAGCCATACAGGATAAATGGCAGAAAAAATGGGAAGAAGATAACATATTCAAAGTAAAAGAAGATATTAATAAAAAGAAATTTTATTGCTTAGAAATGTTTCCATACCCGTCAGCAAGTTTCCTGCACATGGGACACGTAAGAAATTATTCTATAGGAGATGCTATTGCAAGATTTAAGAGATTAAAAGGTTTTAATGTTTTATACCCTATGGGATATGACTCTTTTGGTCTGCCTGCAGAGAATGCTGCAAAAAAACAAAAAATACATCCAAGAGAATATACTGAAAACGCAATCGTAAAAATTTCAGAGTATATGAAAAAACTAGGATTAAGCTATGATTGGTCTAGAATGATAGCAACACACAGGCCAGAATACTATAAATGGAATCAATATTTTTTTATAAAATTTTACGAGAAAAATTTGGTTTATAGAAAAAAAGCTCCTGTAAACTTTTGTGAAAAATGCAACACGGTACTTGCAAATGAAGAAGTTGATAACGGAAAATGTTGGAGATGTGAAACTGAAGTTGTAAAAAAAGAACTTAATCAGTGGTTTTTCAAAACAACAGCCTATGCTGATGAATTATTGGAAGACTTAAAAAAACTTAATTGGAGTGAAAAAATAAAAACAATACAAGAAAACTGGATTGGAAAAAGTTATGGTGTAACAATAAATTTTAAACTTGATGACGATACAGATTTTCCAATATTCACAACCAGACCTGACACTATTTATGGCGTTACATTTATGGTTATTTCTTTAAATCATAATAAATTAATGGAGATAGTTAAAGAACCATATAAAAAAACAGTTCTTGATTTTATAAAAGAAGTTAGGGAAGCAGAATCTAAAGAAGATGTTTCATTTCTTGAAAAAAACGGGGTATTTACAGGAAGATATGTTATTAATCCTTTGAATAATGAAAAAATCCCGTTATATGCAGCTAATTTTGTTCTTGCAGATTATGCTACTGGATGTATAATGGCTGTTCCAGCTCATGATCAAAGGGATTTTGAGTTTGCAAAAAAATATAACATAAAAATAAAACAAGTAATAGTTTCAAATATCGAAGATTATGAACATACAAAAAAATTGTTAAAAGAACTTGATAAAATAAAAAAGGAAGCAGATAAACATAAAGTAAAATTCTGGCTTTTAGGAGGATTAGCTAATGCATTTCATTATGGAATGGTATATAGAAAACATGAGGATATAGACATAATAACTAAAAAAGAAGAAGACAAAAACAAAATTATTGAAATAATAAAAAAATTTGGTTATAAACCAAAACATAACAATGGACATAAAAATTATATTTATGAGAATAATGAAAGTATAACAATAGAGTTATGTGAAAATGAAAAAGCAATAGAAGCGCAAGATGTTGATTTTGAAGAAAAAGAACTTATTCTTGAAAATGTAAAATGCCTAACTATGAGTAAAAAATATCTAATAAAACATAAAGAATATTTATTGAAAAAAAGAAATAACAAAAAGGACATTATTGATTTAGAATTATTGAATAATCCGAAAGCATATACAGAAGAAGGATTTCTAGTTAATTCAAATTCTTTTGATGGATTAAAAAATATAGACGCAATAAATAAGATTTCAGATTTTATTGAAGAAAAAGAATTCGGCAAAAGAACATTACAATATAAACTAAAGGATTGGCTAATATCAAGACAAAGATATTGGGGAACACCAATACCAATAATATATTGTGATAAATGTGGAATAGTTCCTGTTCCAGAAAAAGATTTACCATTATTGTTACCTGAAGATGTAAATTTTGAAAACACGGGCAATCCGTTATTAACATCTAAAACATTCGTGAACACCAAATGTCCTAAATGCAATAATGATGCTAAAAGGGAAACAGATACAATGGGCGGTTTTATGGATTCCTCCTGGTATTTTTTAAGATACTGCAGTCCGCATGAAAACAATGTTCCCTTTGATAAAAATGCAGTTAACTATTGGATGCCTGTAGACCAATATATTGGTGGAATAGAACATGCTGTCGGACATTTAATATATTCAAGATTTTTTACTAAAGCATTGAGAGATATGAAAATGCTAAATTTTGATGAACCATTTAATGCATTATTCAACCAGGGAATAGTTTATAAAGACGGTGCGAAAATGTCGAAAAGTCATGGCAATATTGTGACACAGGATGAAATAGCAGAAAAATACGGTATAGACACTGCAAGGGTTTTTGTGTTGTTTGTTGCAAGTCCGGAAAAAGAAATGGAGTGGAGTGACAAAGGAATAGAAGGAACATACAGATTTATTAACAGGATATATAGATTATATGAAGAGTTTAAAAGCATAAATTCTGTTTCGGATATTAAGAATAAATATTTATTATGCAGAAAAAATATTTTGATAAAAGAACTTGAGAATAACGTTACTGATTTTAAACACAACACTGCAATATCGTCTTTAATGGATTTTGTAAATTATTTAAATGAAGTTAAATATTATGTTTCTAAAAAAACACTTTTTGATACTTTAAACGATTTAGCAATATTAATCAATCCTTTTATGCCGCATATTTCTGAAGAATGCTGGCATATGTTAGGAAACAACACTTATGCATCTACAGAAAAGTGGCCTAAATATTATGAGGATTTGATAGATTACAAATTAATTTATTTAGAAGATGTATTTGAGAAAACAAGAAAGGATATTAATACTGTTATGGGATTAACAAAAATAAATAATCCGAAAGAGATAATCTTAGTAGTTGCTGAAAATTGGAAGTATGAATTATTTAATAAATTAAAAGAATTGATAAACAAAACCAGGAATATTTCAGAAATAATAAAAGAATTGATGAATAGTGACTTAAAAAAACACGGGCAGGAAATAATAAAATTAGTCCCAAAAATAATCGATAAAATGCCTGAAATGATTTTAGATCAAAATATTGAAAAAGAATTTTTTGAGGAAAATAAAATATTTTTAGAAAAAGAATATTCTTGCGATATAAAAATTATTATCTCTGAACAAAGTGAAAAAAAGAACTCTTTGCCAGGAAAACCGGCAATAATATTAAAATAGAATATACTCTTGAAAGATAAAATATAAATATAGATTCTACTTTAAAGTACTAAAATGATAACATATCATAGCATAGATGAAAGAATAAACCAAATAAATTTATTAACAACAAATAAAACAATAATGGACACAAACGCAATAATAAGCCCACCGATAATGTACTTTGACATAACAGAAAACAAAAACAGACCAATAAGCACCAAACATTCACATACTTGGTTAACAATAGAAAAACAAAAACTAGAAGAATTAAAAGAACACTTAGAGAATTATTGGGATAAAATAATATTACTAATAGAGCAAAAAAATATTTTATTATCACCAACGATAAAACAAGAACTTAACAAAGGAATAAAAATAACGCCAAAAATAATAAATTATATACATGAAATTGATAATTACAACAAAAATTTAAACATAATAAAAGAAATACTAAAACACGAAAATCATTCTATAAAAAAAATAATAGAGATAACAAAAGAAAAAACAAAAGAGATAGAAAATATAATATTAGAGAATTATGAAAAATACAATAAGATACTAAAAATAAACTATTTTATACAAAAATCAAAAAATATAGAAAGCAAAAACGATTATAAAATAATAACAGAAGCAATAATATACTCATCGATAAAAAAAACACCTATAAATTTTTTATCATTGGATTATGATATGATACAAATATTAACAGGAATAAAAAACAATATAAAAGATTATAAAAAAAACAACATAACATATTTAGATATAACATTATATGGCAAAAAAAACACATATTTTATAGAAAAGAAATTCGATGTAAAAATACATCTATGAATTAAACTTCTAACATCCTCCATTAAGCCAAGCAATAATAGCATTATTAACATCACTAAAACTAACAAAACCATTCAACCAACGATTAACAAAAACACTAATCTCAACAAAAGAAATACAACCATTACAATCAACATCAGCAAGACTACAACTACTACTACCACTAACAAACTCAAAAGCACCAATATCCCAAAAACCATCAGTACCCCTTAAATTACCATTAAAATCACGCTTAGCATAATAAGTAGCCAAATTATCACCACTACCCAAATAATTCAAAACCTCAGGAGGATTATCAGGATGCATAGGAATAAAATCAATACGCTGACCCCTATTAATAGCAATAGAATTATTCCTCAAACGATAATTCTGAACATTCTCAGTATTATTAGACCAATTAACAAAACCAGGAGTAATAGAGACATTCTGAATAAAAATATTAGAAGGATGCATAGGAGGAGGAGTCTCGCCACCTAAATAAACCATATTAACCTGAGGATAATTATTAATAAACAAATTATTCTCAATAACATAAAAATCATTAGGATGCTCAGGAGGATCATCAGATAAATCAGGAGAAATAAATCTATTAGAACCACAATTCCCAGCATGAAATGCACCTGGTTGCCATAAAATATTATTCTTAATTATGGCGTTTTGATCATAATCAACAACAAAATGCCTACCGCACCACATAACATCAGTATTACCAACAATAACAACCTTAACATTATCATTCCTAAAATATAAGTCAGGAGCCCTATTCGGCCTCCAAAAATGATTAATATTACCATTAATCTGATAATTATTCTTAGAAAAAACATTATTTATAGAAAACCAATCACCACCATGATTACTAATAGCACTTAAACCATTAGCATTACCCTCTTTTTGAACATTAGCTGCAAACATAAAAAGATTATTAATAAAATAATGATTATTACCACCGTCACCCTGAGCGAAATCATCATGAGTATTAGGATTAGTATTCCTATTAATAATAATATTACCGATAACATAAACATTCTTAGTACCACCAAAAGACATTTCACACTGATCAAAACAATATTCCAAAGTTGTAACATTATTATACATAATCCAAATATTACGTCTTGGACCGGTAAAATCCCTGCCGCCGCCAGTAACAAAAAAACCGCCAGCAAGAATCAAACGATTATTCTTAATATAAAAATTCTCCATACGACCATTCAAATAAATAGCAGTCCTCCAATTCTCAATATCAAGATCAGAAATAGTAACATTACTCTTATCATAATTAATAAAAGCAGTACCATTACCAGTAGAAGGAGCCCTAATAATAGCCCTACCATTATGACCAACATCCCTACCCTTAGTAATAGTAACACCAGACTTACCAATAGCAATACCCTCATAATAAACTTTTTCTGTTGTTCCACCACTTATATATATTGTATCTCCAGGCTGAATCCTAGACCAATTAATAACAGAAAAATTATTCCAAGCAGTACTCCAAGACATACCATTACCACCAACAGGAGCAGCATTATCAACATACCAAAAAGCAGCAAAAACACTAGGCAAAAAAAACAAAAAAACAAAAAAAAATAAAAATATATTTCTCATATTAACACCCTCCATTAAGCCAAGCAATAATAGCATTATTAACATCACTAAAAGAAACCTGACCATTCAACCAACGATTAACAAAAACACTAATCTCAACAAAAGAAATACAACCATTACAATCAACATCAGCAAGACTACAACTACTACCACTAACAAACTCAAAAGCACCAATA
>JAWANI010000019.1:0-16181 GCA_038895475.1 Candidatus Woesearchaeota archaeon | reverse complement strand
TATACATACAAACTACAAAAAGTAAGAGCAAAAAAACAAAAAACAACAAATCAACAACTATTTAAACAACACAATTAAAAAAAGAAATATGAACGAATATTTTAAAGAAAGAAAAACAAAAATAATATGTACAATAGGGCCTTCCTCTGAAAACATAATTAAAGAACTTAATTTAAAAGGAATGAATATTGCCAGACTAAATCTTTCTCACGGAACACATGAATATCATAAAAAAATAATAGACACAATAAAAACAATAAACAAAACAATAGAAACACCAATAGGTATTCTTTTAGACACAAAGGGTCCTGAATTAAGGATAGGCACTTTCAAAAAACCCGCAATTCTTAAAGAAAATTCCAAAGTAATATTAACTACTGAAAATCAAGATTATTCTGATGAAAAAAAAATAAGTGTATTATACAAAAAAATGCCTCAACTAGTAAATAAAGGCTCAACAATATATATCTCAGACGGAACAATAGAACTTAAAGTTGATGATGTAGATAATAAAAACATTTATTGCACAGTAATAATTGGTGGAGAGATAAATACTAAAAAAAATATCAACATACCAAAAGCAAAAATAAACCTGCCGGCAATATCATTAGAAGACAAAAAAGACATTTTATTCGGCATTAAAAATGGAATTGATTTTATAGCACAATCCTTTGTAAAAACAGAAAAAGACATTTATCAATTAAGAGAATTTCTTAAAAAAAACAACAGTGAACATATACACATAATTGCAAAAATAGAAACTTCTGAAGCCGTAGAAAATATAGAAAAAATAATAAAAGCAGCAGACGGCATAATGATTGCAAGGGGAGATCTAGGAGTACAAATACCAATAGAGAATATTCCTCAAGTTCAGAAAAACATTGTAAAAAAATGCAATATTGCAGGGAAACCAGTAATAATAGCTACACAAATGCTTGAATCCATGACAAAAAATCCCCGACCAACAAGAGCAGAAGCAACGGACATAGCAAATGCAATACTTGACGGTGCTGACGCAATAATGCTCTCAGGAGAAACGGCCTCAGGAAAATATCCTTTAAAGTCCGTTGAAATTATGGATAAAATAGCTAGAAGAACAGAAATAGCTTTAAGGAATACAAAAATTGCAACATGGGTTGATGAAAGTGATAAAGAGTATAAACTAACAATAACAGATTCAATCAGCAAATCTGTATGCGAAACAGCAAGAGATCTTGAAGCTGCAGCAATAATTACCTGCACATCAACAGGCCATACTGCAAGACAAATTTCAAGACATAGACCTATAGCTCCAATAATAGCGGTAACACCAAATGAAAGTGAATACAAAAAATTGGTTTTAACATGGGGTGTCAAGCCAATATTAATAAAAAAACCAGAAAATACAGATGAATTAATAGATATAAGCCTTAAAACACTTAAAAATAAAGGTTATATAAAAGAATTTGATTTAGTTGTTTTAACAGCAGGAATACCTTTTAATAATAAAGGCAATATAAATATGATGAAAGTAGAATTAATAAAATAATTAACCGCAAAATACAAATATATATTTTTTAATTAACAAATCTTTTATTGGTATTTATTTGTCTTTCTTTTCTTCAATTTTTTCTTCATTCTTATTTTCAGTGTTCTGATTGTTCTTTTCTTTTTCTCTGTTTTCTTCTTTTTCTGAATATTTTAATAATTCTTCATAAAGTTTCTTTTTCTCTTCATATTGCATGTAAAGTCCCTGCAATCTCTCAAAAATATTTTTTAATTCAGGATAACTTGATATCCTGTTTATAAATTCTTTATCTGATTTCAATTTATTTATTTTTTCACAAAAATCCTGCTCCAAATTGTAAGGGTTCTTGCCTTTTGAATAATTATCATAAAGTTCGAGCATTAAATTATATGTTGCTTTAATATCCGGATATTTAAACATGATTTCTTTAACATAATCGTTCTTACTTAATTCATATAATTTATTAGAAACAATTGTTTCTTCCTCTGCAAGCATTCTGTTTTCTATTTCTATAATCTTCATTATGTTTTGATAATGCATATCATCTAATAATCTGGATTTTTTATGATGTTTCTGCTCATTATATTCTGATGCTTTGTATAAGACATAAATTAATAAAGGTGCAATAATCATAAACAACAATAAAATCCAACTGTATTTTAAATAAATATTTGGGCATAATAAGAAATAGTAATTATAAAAAAGAAAACCAACAGATAAAAATATTACGCTTATTGAATAAATTTTTGTCTTTTGATATTCAGATATTATTTTCCTGGATTTCTCTAACGGGGTAAGATTTTCATTTTTTCTGATTCTTTCAATCATAATTTTTTGAATTATATACCTTAATATTATCGATAATAGTATTATCAAAAAGTATATCCAGAAACCGATATTGCTTATATCAAACTTTCTCTCACAAACAGTTTTCGGGAGTTCTATTTTTGGAACTATTATTGAAATGTTTTGCAAGGGTCTTTCAATTATAGAACATTTTTTTTCACAAGGTCCACCGCAATCAATTCCATCTTCACATAAACCGTCATGACAGTTAGCTAAACCGTCAAAACAATTTCCTGCATATATACATTCCTGGACTTCCAATGGTTTACTCTCATAGGTTCCGCAGTTGTTTTTATCTTTGCATGTTCTGTTTTGCAGACCAAATATTGAACATTCGCTCCATTCTGTGCAGTTCCAGTCTTCTGAACAAGGTTTTAGTTGAAACCCATCTTCAGTATATACATAACCAGAATCACTTTGAGTAAAATCTGCTCCTCCTGAAAATCCACCTGAGCTTCCACTACCTCCACTGCCAGAACCGCCTCCTGAACTGCCACTACTTCCAGAACCGCCTGTTGTTGCATTTGTTGCATTTCCGGTAAAATTTCCAGTTTGATTAGTTGTGGCATTGCATGAACAATCAGTCGGACAGGAATAACAATTTTCAAGCATGTCGCAGAAACCATCGCCGCATACTAGTTCTGGAAAAGTAATATTTACAAAATGATATTCTCCTGATTTAAAATAATAATTTCCAAAAACAGTTGTAGGATTATTGTTAAACCTAAAAGTTATTATTTGTCCATCAATTGCTCCTTCTATCTGTGGGGTTTTAGGATCGTCTGCAATGCATGATAGTATGCCATAATAACCAGAATTTACTATATTAAATTGGCCGCAACTGATATTTCCGGCATATGCTTTTATTGTTCCTGATGCTGCTGGTGCATTATAATTGTATATTGTTCCATAAAATTCTGTTGGCAATGGCGGTTCAGCATTTACATAAAAAGCATATAATACCGATATTATTAAAAAAATTATAGTATGTAAAAATTTCTTTCTCATTTTAATTCACTATTATATTTTGAATTGCCGAACTTTTAATCCAATATGCTTTATTTGGGTAAAAATATAGTAAAGTGTTGTTTGTGGCATTTGGAATATAAAACAACAAAGTATTATTTTCATATGTCAATACCTCATTATAATTTATGCCTGCTAAAAAATCAGTGATGTTACTTGTATAATTTAATGGGTAACCTATTAAGTTCCACTGAGTATTTAATTGTATTATAGAAGATCTTTTATATCCTTCATAAAAATATTGAGTATCATTTTTTAGTAATATTATATATCCTGATGTTCGTCCCATGTATTTTAAATCTTGAACAACCCAATTTGGAAGTTCTGGATTATAGCTTTTCCAAGGATCTGTGGTGTCGAATGAATTATAAGTGAATACTTTAGAATATGAACCGTTTATATTTGATAATACGTCCGTTATTGGTAAGCTTGAAGAAATACAATGGAAAGAGACATAATTCCACCCCTCATATAATGTAAAATTACAATTTGAAGGTACCACATTTAAAATCTCTACTTTTGTATATACGTCCTTTCCTGTTATATTGTTGTTGTATTTTGGACTAAAAAAAACTATTACAAACATTATTACTAATGCTAAAATGCCTATTTTTATTTTATTTCTCATTTTTTGATTTTTCAAACCTGATGTACCATTTTTTATTTTTTTTATCATACTCAAATATTATATCGTTTTTTTCGTTCAAATCAATTCCAAATAGAATTTGAATAGGTATGGTGGTTTCGAAGCTTCCACCTCTTGGATAAATCCTTCTCCTTAAGCTTATGGACATAATTAATTAACATAAAATCTAATATTTAAAGTTAACTATTTACTTATTTTTTTACTTATTTTTTTACTTACTAAAAAGCACACAAATAATACTATTTATTAGTAATTACAAACAATAAACTTTATAAATATCAACAGAGTAATGTTATGTATTATGAAAATAAAAAATAAACTAACAGATAAAATAAAAAATAAATTAATAGATAAAATAACAAACATCTACAAATACATAGGAATAGGAATAGCAGGAGGAATAACACTAACAAACATAACAAACGCACAAACAACAACATTCACAGGAAAAATAACAGACGGAGAAACATACCAAGGAATACCAAACATAAAAGTAAAATTCTACCTAATAAACCAAAACAAACAAATAATAGACTCAACAATAACATGGACAAACCAAAACGGAGAATACACAACAAACGAAATAATACTACACACAGAAAACAACACAAACACAAACATAAAAGAAACAATAAAATACTACGGACTAACAAAACATGGAACAACACAAAAAATAACAGAAAAAGAAATACAAAAAATCAGAGAACAAACAAAAAAATAAAAAAAACATTATTATAAAACACAATAAATAAATTAAATTTTAACAATAATATTACATTTATTAAAAATTCTCATAACCTTTTTAAATAAAACTTTTTTCTCAAAAGAATCAGCAATGTGAGTAGTTGCTTACTCGAAGCTGATTTCAAATAAATATGGAGGCAAATAAAATGGGATTATATAAGTATGTTAATTCTGCTTGGAAAAAGCAAGACCATAATTTTATGCTTATGCATAAAAAAAGACTTGCTGAATGGAGAAAACAAGATTCTACTGTGAGGATTGAAAAACCAACAAGGATAGATAGGGCAAGAAGTGTCGGATATAGAGCTAAACCAGGAGTTATTATAGTAAGACAAAGAGTTGAAAGGGGCGGAAGAAAAAGACCTTCAATAAGATCGGGCAGAAGAACAGCACATAGTTATCAAGGAAAAATTTTAAGTAAAAATTATCAACGCATAGCTGAAGAAAGAGCTCATGAAAAATATAAGAATTGCGAAGTATTAAATAGTTATTTTGTCGGAGAAGACGGAATTTACAGGTGGTATGAAGTAATACTTTTGGATAGAACACACCCAGCAATAATGTCTGACCCCATATATAGAAATGCTATAGATAAAGGAAGAGCTGAAAGAGGTTTAACTTCTGCTGGAAAAAAATCAAGAGGCTTAAGAAATAAAGGTTTAGGTGCAGAAAAAATCAGGCCTTCGATAAGAGCAAATTCCGGAAGAGGAAATTAATTGTATATACTTGTATACTTTTTTATTTCTGCTTTTTTATTATATGTATTATTTTCATTATTTCTAATGTTTTTATTTTTATATTGTTTTATTTTTTATTTAATATTGTCGCTTTTCTTATTCATATCGTTTAAATCTATTATACGCTGTAAAGGCGGCTTATAAGAAGGTATTATTAAATATAAAATGTGTAATATACCATTAGCAATTAAAAATATTAAAAAGGACGCTAAAAATGTTGTCCAATCTAAAATTAATTCAGGAGTATATACTATTATTATTCCCAGTATTGAAATCATGTGTATAAAAGAGCCTGAAGATATTGCATAAGCCCATTTTTTAGGTAAAAAATGAAAAAAATCAATTAGCATTAACAAAATTGCGAAAGAAAAAATAACTACTGCTATGGATATTTTTGTATCTGGAGATTGTATTGCTTCTAAAATCGTTATTTTTTCGGGCTCATAATTATGTCTGAACAAATCTATTGCTACAAATGTTAAAACCAAAGCGTTTCCGAAAGCGGTATTCCATCCTAATTCTTCTTCTTTGTATCTTCCAAAATAAAATTCCATTAATACAAGAGAAACAAGCAGAGGTATTAACATCCATAACATTTCAGGTATCTTTATTGGTGCAAAAACAATGTCTACGCCCCGGGGATATAATTCATTAGAAATATAATTAGAAGTTACATTTATAGCATGGTTGGCATTCGAAATTGTTTGATTAAAAAGTGTTTGATTAAACATTTATAAAAAATATTAATATTCATTTAAAAATTTAATGATTGAATTATAAATGAATAGAAAAAAAATAATAGAAAATTAAAAAGTCTTAATCTAAGAATATATAGTGTTTTTCCTGTCTTTCTAACTCCTTTAAAATTCTTTTTATAATTATCTTTTCTGGATCAGGTATTAATTTTACTCTTCTCTTTAAATCTTCAAAATCTTTAAATGGTTCAGCCCTTCTCTCTTCTAATATTTGCCACATGTGTTTTTTGCCTAATCCTGGCAACAATTCTAATGAATGCATTCTTGTAGATAATGGCTGTGCATTGTTAAAAAAATCTATAAACCTATTCTGATTTTGCTTTACAATACTTGTAACTATGTGTTCAATCTCTGATTTAGCCGTAGGTGTTAATTTATCCATAGTTAATCTGCCGCTTATATGGTGTATTTTGTCTCTTTCTTTATCCCCAATATAAACTTTTTCTGATGGTTGTAAAAATACATCTTTTTTAGGAACCAATTCTAGTAATGTAAAATTATTTGTGCCTATAGCTTGAACTATGGGTGTTTTTTTATATATGGGCCTATTATCATTGCTATATCCATTAGGCAAAAAATCCAATACTATTGCATATTCCTCCTTGCTTTTTCCTTGTTGTTGCATATTTCCACCCATAAGCCTTAATCTAATTTAATTTTATAAAAGTATTTAAATTTTATGTAAAAATTACTTTTTCTTAGAATACTCAGATATAGTTTCTAAAATTTTTTCTATATTATCGTTAGATACACTTAAAGAATAGCCGGAAAAAATGTTTTTCAATTCTAATGATGTTTGCGGTAATAAATCTATTATTTTATGAATATGCATATCTTTTAATCTTGGAATGTTTAATTTTTCTATTTTTTTAAATAGTTCTTCTGCATCCTTTTCCTTTAATACTTTTATCGATTCTAATTGTTCTGAAACCTTTGCAGTTCTAAAACCCAATTCTTCATCTCTTTTTTTTATTGCCTTTATTTCTTCCTTTAATTGAGACAAATTAATTGGTTTTTCTTCGATTATTTTTAATGTAGCCATTTTATACCTTTACTTTTTATATACTATATTTTTTATATAATACCTTATATCTTTTATATTATATTTTATATTATATTTTATACTTTTGTTTATACTTTTTTTAAATGAATGGGATGAACTATTAGCTTTTTAATTTTAGCTGAATCTTTTATCTCCACTTCGTAACATCTTCCTGCTTTTCCTACAACTTTTCCTATTTTACCGATAAATCTTGGTCTATACATGCCTCTTTGAACGGCCGGTTCTACTGTAAGTGAAACTTTGTCTCCTATTTCTAATTTTTGTAGATAATTTTTTATGCTTATTTTTCCCTTTTCTGAGTAATGTTTCTTAAATTTTCTTCTTGTTCTCTTCCTGAATCCATCCATTCTTGTAGTCATGATTTTTCACCAATCCATTCTAAAATTCATTCCGAAATTTTAAATATCAATAAATTATACTACAAATTATATCGACAAATAGCCACAATACTTATAAGTATAATACTTATTTTTAGGAAATTAAAACCATTTATAAATATTTTGATAAAGATAATGATAAAGATTAAATAATGGCGATTTAACCGATTTATATGCTATAATTTTTAAATAATTAACAAAATATAAAAACACATAAAAGTTACAAGAACAAAAAACGTATTTGTTAATGGTTTTTGCCTTTAAAAAAAAATCATGAATTAAAAATATATATAAAATGCCTGAAAAAAATAAAACCAAAAAAAAGAATTTAAAAGAGAAAAAATATAATAAAAAAACAAAATTAAAAAGTCTAGAAAACAAAAAGATAAATAGTACAGAATCTAAAGAATTCAAAGAATCTTCTAAAATAGATTTAAAAAACCTAAAATATGATACAACAAAAGATATTGCTGTTTCTAAATTAATGATTGACCAAGTCATAGGTCAAGAAGACGCTGTGAATGTTATTAAAAAAGCCGCTAAACAAAGAAGACATGTTCTATTAATAGGGGAGCCAGGAACAGGTAAAAGTATGTTAGGAATGGCATTAGCAGAATTATTACCTAAAGAAAAACTTGTAGACATATTGTCACTTCCAAACCCTAATGATGAAAATCAGCCCTTAATAAGAACTGTCGAGGCAGGAAAAGGAAGAGAAATCGTAGCTAAAGCAAAGCTAGAAAACAATTCGGCATTAAAAGGACAAAATGTGATAATATTAATAGTTGCAGTATTGTCTATGGTTGCGCCCTGGTGGGTTAGAAATTATTATAAATCTGACATAATGTTTGCTGCATTTTTCTTAGGAGGAATGATGCTTTTAGCAGCTATAGCAATGTTTCTGAATGTTGGCAAAAAAATAACTTCTAACAGTTTTGGAATGCCAAAAGTAATAGTGGATAATTATAATAAGAGCAATGCAGGATTCTATGATGCCACAGGAGCACATGCAGGGGCATTATTAGGAGATGTATTGCATGATCCTTTTCAATCTGGAGGTTTAGGAACTCCAGCAAATGAAAGAGTAGTTGCAGGAATGATACATAAAGCACACATGGGTGTTTTATTTATTGATGAAATATCAACTCTAGAACCATCAACACAACAAGACTTATTGACTGCGCTACAGGAAGGAAAATACGCTATTACAGGACAATCAGAAAGAAGTGCGGGAGCAATGGTAAGAACAGAGCCAGTGCCATGCCAATTTATATTGGTTGCAGCAGGAAATATAGATACAGTACAGCATATGCATCCTGCATTAAGGTCAAGAATAAGAGGCTATGGCTATGAAGTATTTATGAATGAAACAATGCCTGACACTCCCGAAAACAGAAACAAGATTGCTATTTTTGTATCACAAGAAGTTAATAAAGACAAAAAAATACCGCATTTTAAAAAAGAAGCCGTTGAATATATTATTGAAGAAGCTAGAAGAAGAGCTAACAGAAAAGGCCATTTATCATTAATGTTTAGAGATTTAGGGGGATTAATAAGGGCTGCCGGAGATGTTGCATTGGAAGAAAACGCAGAATATGTTACAAAAGAACATATCATTAAAGCAAAAAAAATAGCCAGATCTTTAGAACAACAAATATCCGATAAATTTATTGAGAGAAAAAAAGAATATGAAGTAATAATAACTAAAGGAAAAAAGATTGGAAGAGTAAATGGTTTGGCAGTGATAGGCTCAGGGGTGAATTATTCTGGAATAGTTTTGCCAATAGAAGCTGAAGTTACTCCTGGAGGCAAAGAATCAGAAATAATTGCTACAGGTAAATTAGGTGAAATTGCTAAAGAGGCCATAAAAAATGTTTCTGCAATAATAAAAAAATATTTTGGTGAAGATATAAAGGAAACAAAAGACATTTATGTTCAATTCCTACAAACATATGAAGGGGTTGAGGGAGACAGTGCAAGTATAGCTGTAGCAACAACAATTATTAGTGCATTAAAAAAGATACCTATTAAACAGGATTATGCAATGACGGGATCATTGTCAGTAAGGGGAGAAGTTTTGCCAATAGGCGGTGTTTCAGCCAAGATTGAAGCAGCAATAGCAGCCGGTATAAAAAATGTCATAGTACCAAAAACGAACATTAATGACATTATAGTTGATGAGGATAAACTTTCAAAAATAAGAATTATAGCTGTCGAAACAATAAATGAAGTTCTTAAAGAAGTTTTAGACTGGAAAGGAAAAGAAGAAATATTAAAAAAAATAGAAGAATTCAATGAATAGCACTAAAAGTCATGAACATATAAAACAATAAATAAGATAACAATAAATAAAATAAATATATAAACTAAATAAATCTTTAAAAAAAATAAAAAATTAAATTTATAAAAAACAACATAAAAATTGATTAAAATGAGTGAATTGATAAAAAATAAAGAATATTACATGAATGTTACTGAAGTTGGTGAAGATGTAGAAAAAGAAATAGAAAATGGACTAAAAATATTAAAAGATATTGACAAAAAAATAATATCAATATTTGGAACTCATGCTATCTCAGAGACAGATAAATTATATATAAATTGTGAAAAAACAGCATACGAATTAGGTAAAAAAAATTATGCAATACTTACTGGTGGCGGTCCCGGAATTATGAAAGCCGCTAATAGTGGTGCAATGAAAGCAAAAACAGCTTCAATAGGATTTAAAGCTGGTCTATTAAAAAAAGAACAAACTGTAAATGACGAAGTTTTCACCCATAAATATTCTTTCAAATTTTTATTCACTAGAAGATTCTGTCTTGCAATAAAAAGCCATGCATTAATATTTTATCCAGGAGGTTATGGTACATTAAATGAATTCTTTGAATATGTTACTTTGATACAGACAGGAATGACTGATGCTGTTCCAGTAATATTAGTTGACAAAAATTATTGGAATGGATTGTTTGAATGGCTAAAAAAAGAAACATTAGGCCATAAATTTATTACTGAAAAACATTTGCAAGAACTCTATTTTGCAGATACCACTGAAGAAATAATAAAGATAATTGAGGAGAAAGCATAATAGCCTTTAATATTTATTTTATGTAAATTTTTAAAGTTTGATTTTTATTTATTATAAATTTTTAAAAGCACATTCTAAAAAATTATAGAATCCCCAACTGCCGGAGCATAAACTTTAACAGCTAAATTTCTTTCTGCCCAAACTTTTAATGCAGAAATAGCATCTTCATCCCCGTGGTTTATTATTAGATTCTTTGGGTTTACTAATTTTATGAATTTTTTTAATTCATTATCATCACTGTGTCCTGAAAAATCAAATTTTTGATATTGTGCTTTTACATATGTTTTCCAACCATTAATATATACATATCCTTCCTCTAATAATAGTCTTCCGTTTGTTCTCTTGCACTGAAAACCTGTTAATAAAAATGCATTATTTGGATTGCCCCACATGTTTTCTAAATATTCAACTATTGGTCCTCCTTGAAGCATTCCGGAAGTTGTTATAAATATGCCCTTATTGTTTATTACTTTTCTTCTTTTTTTATCTTTCTTAATTATGTCTGCTTTTCTGTACATTTCTTGTAATTTTTTCCTTTCATTAAGATATGATGGGTTTCCTGAAAGTATTGTTTTTGTAACATCCACTGCCATTCCATCTAAATATATTGGTACAGGCCACTTCTTTTTAGATAATAATATTAATATTTCTTGAGCTCTGCCTAGTGAAAAAACAGGTATAAGTACTGAACCATTTTTTATCACTTCAGCTATTTTATCTAAGAAAGCATCTTCTAAAACACCCCTGTCTGGCAAAGGTTTTCCCCCATAAGTGCTTTCTGTTATTAATATATCTATATCTTTTTCACTAAATTGCTCACTATCTATGCCTTTCATTAACTCTGTTGAAGCATATTTATAATCACCAGTATATAAGATGTTTTTGCCTTCAACTCTTATTAATATCATCGCACTCCCGGGTATATGGCCTGCATTTAAGAATTTAAATTCTATATTGGAATGTTTATACCATTTATTAAAATCTACAATTTTTGTATTTGCATAAACTTTTTTTAAATCTAATTTATTATATGCTGGATGTAGGTGTTTTATTCTGGCTATTTTATAAGAATCTTTAAGTAATATCTTTGTTAATTCCTTTGTCTGTTGTGTTGTAAATATTGGACATAATAAATTATAATGTTCGAATAATGGCAATGCACCTGTATGGTCTAAATGAGCATGACTTAAAAATAATCCATCTATTTTTGGTATATCAAATACTTGAAATGGTGCTTCAAAACCATTTTCTTTAAACTTCAACCCTGCATCAAGAAGAAATCTTTTTTCTTGATTATTATCAAAAGTATTATTATCTTTAACTACTAATTCTATACAGCTCTTCCCAACCTCTTTTGCTCCGCCATGAAAAATAAACTTCATTTACAAACAAAACAATATAGAAATATATAAATATTTTGATTACAAACAAAATTAAAAATCATTTTATATAAAAAATAATTTAAAAAAAATTAAAAAACATATTTAAACAAAAGAAATATTATTAACAACAACAATAATATGACCAAAATCACAAGCAACACCATATATGTTGTGTTGTCTAATATTCCTGCCTTTCCATATACTGGACCTGATGTTCCCTGAGGATAAACTATTGGCGTTATTGTTTCATTTTGTTGCTGATTTGTGTTTGATCCAATGTTGCATTTATCAACCATTAGAGAAACAATCTTTGTATCTGAAAGTTTATTATCATAATAAGTATTTATATATATTAAATATTCTCCTGGTGTTGTATCTGAATTTACATTAAATGTTACTGTTTTTGTTATATCATCATCCCTTCTTAAACTGATTCTTGTAAAGTACTGCTCTAAATTCAAGTCTGAATTCAATATTTCCAATGCAACATTTCTTTGATTATTTGAACCTGTGTTTTCTATTGTTGTTCTTAAATTGACTTTTCCTCCGCATGAGATTCTGCTTGGGGAAATTGTTGCTTCTGTTATTGTTATTTCATTTGATGTTCTGTCCACTTCAATTGTAAAAGTGAACGTCGTTTTGTGTCTGGCGCCATTTTCGTCTCTTCCATTAACTGTGATCTCTACATCATAATCATCTTCATCTATGTTTCTTGGAACTACAAAACTAAATGTTACATCTTTCTTTTTTCCATTCTTTAAATCGCCTATTGACTTTTCTTCATCCCAGTCTAAATCAGAATCTGACTCAACATTGACATCTATATCTTCTATATCTACATTTTCATCAAAAGTATTTTTTACTGTTATTGTTAATTCAACATCATCACCGGCTTTTGCTTCAACATCTTCCCCGTCATCTAATGTACTGGAATCTCCATCTACAACAATTCTTACTTTAGTTATTTCTAATTCGCTTTTTGTTGTTAAATATGCCGTTGATGTTTTTGTTATTCCTGATGCAGATGCAGTTATTGTTGCAATATTTACTTTTCCTGAATTTTGTTTTAAAGGCACATATATACTTACTGGAACTTCAACTGTAGCTCCTGATGCTACAAACACACTGTTTTGTGAAAATTGCAACTCATATTGTGATGCTGCGTTAGAGCTTAGGGCAATTGTTAAAGGCAAAGTTCCTGTATTTCTTAATATTAAATTTGATGTTATTCTTTCTCCTCTCTTCTGAGAATCTGATCCGAATTCTAAATCATTTATTGTAAAAGAAGCCCCCTGAGTTATATTTGGTTGATTTATACTATTAACTTTTAATGATATAATGCTTTCTGCAACAACTTTTCCATTATCTACAAATCTTATAGTGCCAAAATATGTTCCCGGGACTTGATTGTAAGGAATATTTATTTGTACATTATATTTTTTTACTATAGCATCAATAAATGAATTTAATTCTGATACTTGTATATTTGTATTCCTTATAATGTTATTTCCAAAATATAGATCACTTACAATTAAATTACCGGTATATACTGTTGAGCCTGAAAACGTTACTGTTCCAAATACAGATGTTCCTTGTTTTCCTTCCAATGCCAAGCTAGTCAATATTGGTTGGGTATATGTTGTACTATATACAGATGTTGTACTATATGCTGGATATACGCTTAACAAAAATATTCCTAAAATGATACTTATTAAAAATTCTTTTCTTTTCATTTTTACCCCCTTAAAATTCTTTAAAATTATTCTTATATAAAATTTTTTTACATCCTATTTATTAATAATTATCAATAATAAAAATATAATTATATTTAAAGTCGTACTTAAAGTTGTACTAACAAAAACACAGTTATCACTTTGTAGTGATTTAATATTTATAAAGTTTTCTATTTATTCAAATAAAATTAAAGTTTTTAGATTAAACTATAAATAAAAATGTGAAATCAAACTTTTATTAGAATATGTTCTTAAAAGATTATTTCTTATTGACATTAAACATTTCACTTAAATCTACAGAATTCTCCTCATACTCCTCTTTAGGCTTAACGACTGAAGGCTTCCCCTTAATTTCACGGGTGTGTCCTTCCAAAGGACCATCTTCCTCCATCATCTCTGCAAGTCTTTGACCATCTAAAACAGAAGCAGATTTTTTAGTATCTGAAATTGGCTCTTTAACCTGTTCAGGACCGCTAAAAGCCTTATTCTTTAATTCTTCGTCAAGTTGCTCAACAGTCTTAATTTCATGATTATCTTCCTTTATTTGATTTAACATCATGTCCCTCAAACTTTTTCCTGAAGGCACAGGAATATCCGTATGAACTGGTTCTAGAATAACCTTTTCATGAGCAGATTCATCAACAGTCTTATATTGCTCTTTTAAACCAGAGGGAATCACAATATTGCTTTTTTGACCAACATTCTCATCATTTTCAGTATTACCTGAATTTTTAACACCAGAAAGATTTATTTGATTCTTTAAATTCTGCGCATCTGAAAACTTTTTTTCAGTTTTTTCCACTTTTTTTTCTGAGGGAACACTGCCCAAATGTTTTGCGGTCTTTAAATATTCATGAATTTTAGAATGCTCCTCTTCATATTTCTTTTGCACATTTTCTTCTACACCGACCATTTCTTCAGCCATAATTCTAGCTTGAGCATCAGATTTTGCAAGACCAGATGCCTTTAATGTAACCGCAAGTTTGCTAATCCTTTCTTCCCTTGAATCCATAAAATCACCCAAAATAACCGATATAAAAACAATACAAAAAATTAAATCAACAATACAAATAACTTTAAAAAAATAAAATATATATTTTATATTGATAAACAAATATATAAATTTTATTATAAAATAATAGCTTCTTTAAAAAAGAATTAAAAATTAAAAAAGAATTAAAAAAAATAGAAAAGAAAAAAACAGAAAATAAAAGGCATATTATTTCCATTCTATATATCCTTCATTTTCCTCATTAAAAGATTTCTTTTTTTTAACAACGCTGCCTTTTTCCGATGAATAATCTAAACCTTTTTTCTTATATGGTTTTTCATCATAATCTGAAACATTAACACCCTTAACTTTTTTTTCATCTTTATACAAAAACAGAACCAAAATGATCAACAACCAATAAGCGGCCAAAGGCAACAATAATGATTTAATAAAAGGCAGAAGCAACAATTGTGTAAAGACTAATATTGTTGAACAGTATAATGCAATCTTTAACACTTTAACAAAACCAATCCTATAATTAATAAACATCAATATTATAAATGCAATTATAACAGTAAATATTATTATTAAGGAAATATAAAAGATAAAAAACAGTGTTGCCCAAAATATTATAGATGGAAGTATGAAAAGTAAAGTTTTTACAAATCTATTTTTTTCTTGTGTTATATCGTAATGGTCCTTTAATGGTATAACTTTTTTTTCTCCAAAATAAAAGAAAGACCTATAAAAAATACCGTCTTCAGTAATTAATATGCGTGCATTTGTTAAATTGCTACCTGATTGTTCTACCCTCACTGCAGGACTTTCAACAATATAAAAAGGTTCCTTAAGCTTAAAACTAAAATTAATATTTAATTCCTCGAAGTTAGCCACCTTAGAATCAAAATATGAAGGTATAGAATAAAGAACGGGCATTAATATTAAAATAAATAACAAAAAACTTATGAACAACAAGAATAAAAAATATTTAAATGCACTACTTAATTTTCTTTCTAATAATTCATTATAGGATTCAGGATTTAAAGACTTAAAAACATTATAAGAGAGTTCTTTAAAATTCATGAAAAACACCATTTCAAACATTATTTAAATAAAAAATCATTAATTTAATCTTTAAAATATTAGTTAATACTTAAATCGTATTAATTCATATTTAAATTTTTTTATAAAAAACAATAATAGAGCACAATTTCAAATTATAAAAATCACATAAAATATTAAAAAACAAAATAAACGACATATCAATAAAAAAGTGACTTATAAAAAAA
>JAWANI010000018.1:0-19557 GCA_038895475.1 Candidatus Woesearchaeota archaeon | reverse complement strand
CCAAGCCAGTCTTCATTTTGTTTTTTTAACTATTCTGTTATCGGTTTTTAATTTTTTTATATTTTAATATTATTTTTAAAATTTCAGTTGATTTGTTTATATATAGTTGTTTTTTTATATTTTAATTTAAAAAAAACTTAACAGACTCGACCAAACACTAAATCCATCAAAACCAGGGATAGGCAACAGATTAAATATGAATAAGAACAGATTTATGTTTTTTGTGAGAATCCAAAATTGTATGTTTTTTCTTTTAATTTTTTTGGATTTTAAAACAATTAATGCCAATAAGAATAATATTAGATTTATAAAAGGCCCGGCAAAAGCTATTAATCCAGACTCTAGTTTGTTCGATATCCCAAATATACTAACATATCCAGGCACTAAAAATACAAATCCAAAATTTAGAAGCTTCATGGCTATTGCGAGCAATCCTAAGAATAAGGTGGTGTCGTTAGAGTAAAATGCATGAAATGTTGCATTGTATCCTAAACTAATTGCAATTAACTTATGTCCTAATTCATGCAGTAGTATTGCGGGAGCAGTAACCATTGCTGCAAACCAAAAGTTTTTCCATTCAAACCTAGATCTTTTTTTAGTATATCTGTCTAAAACATCTTCTTTGCTGTTCATTACGGGAGATTTAAACATATCCATGAATAGAAATCCAACTAAAAAGATAGTTACCATCATATCAAATATTTCAATTAAAGTTATCATTTTTAATTAAATAAGCAATTTTTTGTATTTACTATTATTTTATGTTTATTATGATATATTTATATTGACTTTTTAATTTATCAGATCTTCTTATAATATTTATTGAAATACAATATTTATAATAATAGTTAATTGTTATTTTATTTTGTTAATAATCCTAATTCTTTTTTAACACAATATGCTATGAAGTCTTCCCTTGTTTCAAAGTCTTTGCTTTCTTTTATTTTTTTATCAATAATCTTGTTCAACTGAAGGTTCTCGACCTGTTCAAATTTCATAATTTTCACCCCAGAATTTTTTTATTTTATAAGCACTATTTATTATGATTATTTAATATATTGTGTGTTTAATTATCTTATATGTCTAAGTTCGTAACCTCTTTTGCGTGAGCTTCAATAAATTCTCTTCTAGGAATAACGTCTTCACCCATTAATGTTTCAAATATTTGGTCTGCTTCTATTGCATCTTCAATAGTCACTTTCTTAATCACTCTTGTTTCGGGATTCATAGTTGTTTCCCATAATTGTTCGGGATTCATTTCTCCCAATCCTTTATATCTTTGAATATTAACATCTTCTCCTATTTTTAATATTAATTCATCTTTTTCTTTATCGTTTAAACAATAATATTTTTGATTTCCTTTCTTAATCAAGTATAAAGGTGGCTGTGCAAGATAAATATGTCCTTGTTCTATAAGTGGTTTCATATATCTATAAAATAATGTTAGTAATAATGTTCTTATATGGCTTCCATCTACATCGGAATCAGCCATTATTATTATTTTATGATACCTTAAGTTATTTATGTTAAAATCTTCAGCTATGCCCGTACCTAATGCTGTGATTATGTTTGTAACTTCTTGGCTTGAGAGTATTTTATTTAATTTTGCTTTTTCAACATTTAAAATTTTTCCTTTTAAAGGCAGTATTGCCTGAAAATCTCTTTTTCTACCTTGTTTTGCACTTCCACCAGCAGAATCTCCTTCAACTATGAATAGTTCTGATTTCGAGGGATCTCTTTCAGAACAGTCAGCTAATTTTCCTGGTAATGTTGAAAATTCAAGTACAGATTTTCTTCTTGTTAATTCTCTTGCTTTTCTTGCAGCTTCCCTTGCTCTTGCAGCAAGCAGTGTTTTTTCTATTATTAAATTTGCTGTTTTAGGATTTTCTTCCAAATACGTGTTTAATTCTGAACTTACAATGCTGTCAACTATTCCTTTAACTTCGCTGTTTCCTAATTTGGTTTTGGTTTGTCCCTCAAATTGCGGTTCCGGAACCTTTATAGAAATTATTGCTGCTAGTCCTTCTCTTACATCATCGCTGCTTAATTTTATTTTTTCCTTAAAATTATTGCTTTTTTCTATATATTTATTTAGTGTTCTTGTTAATGCTGTTTTGAAACCTATTACGTGAGTTCCTCCTTCTACTGTATTGATATTGTTTACAAAGGAATATACATTCTCTGTATATGCGTCAGAATATTGCAATGCTATCTCTACTTCTATTTTTTCTTTCTGTTTATACATGTAGATGGGGTTATGCAAAGTTTTTTTGTTTTTATTTAAAAATTCTACAAAACTTATTATTCCGCCTTCATAATAATATTCTTTTTCTCTAGTCTTTATATTCCCTTCAGTGTCTTTTTCATTTTCTTCTATTCTTTCATCTATTAATTTAATTTTTACCCCTTTATTTAAGAATGCCAATTCTCTTAATCTGTTCTCTAAAATATTAAAATCAAAAACTTTTTCAGTAAATATACTATCATCAGGTAAAAATGTAATTTTTGTTCCTGTATCAGATATTTCACATTCTCCTATAACCTCTAAATTACTTACTGGTTTGCCAAATTGATATTTTTGTAAATATATCTTTCCCTCCCTTTTTACTTGTACTATTAATTCTTTTGATAATGCAGAAACAACACTTAAGCCAACGCCGTGAAGACCCCCTGATACTTTATAGGTGTTTTTATCAAATTTGCCTCCTGCATGTAATTTAGTCATTACAACCTCTAAAGCAGAAACATTATATTTTGGATGTATATCTACAGGTATCCCCCTGCCATTATCTTCGACTGTTATTGCATTTTCTTTATGTATTATTACGGTTATTTTATTGCAGAATCCTGCTAAAGCTTCATCAATACTATTATCTACTATTTCATAAACCATATGATGCAATCCTCTAGAAGATGTACTTCCTATATACATAGAAGGTCTTTTTCTAACTGCATCCAAACCGCCAAGTACAACTATGTGAGATGCATCATAGTCCTTTGAAGTTTTTTTAATTTCTTCGTTTTCCATTTTTTTATTTTATAATTTTTATATTATCTTTCTTTTTTTTCCGTCTAAAAAATAATAATTAAAAAAATAAATTCTGGTTTATAAATGTTGTTAAAATGTTTTGAATTTATTTTTTTTCTTTGCTTTTTATTATTATTTTACGTGGTTCGTCATTTATTTTTTTGTTATTGATTGTTGTTTTTCTGTTTTTTTATTTTATTTTTTAATTTTAATTGTTTTTTATTGATTTGTTGTTAAACATTTTTTCGTCGATAAATTTTATTTTTTAAATTTTGAATGTTTCTTTTCGTCTAAAATTTCAATAACAAAATATTTAAATAAGTTCTTTTATAAATAATACTTGTTTTAGTAAAAGTTTTAAAAAAAGTTTAAAAAATAATTTTTAATTTTTTAAAAGGATTAATTTATTTTTTAAAATTAAAATTCAAAAATTTGAAGTTACTCATGAAAAATAAAAAAAACATGAATTATTCGAAAAAAATTAATTATTCAGAGAATATTTTAGGTCATATTTGTCTTTTAATCGGTCTTTTATATGAAAATATTTCTAGTTTTATTATGATTTTAACTTTTATTATAAAAAATGTTTTTATGCTTGTTTCTACAAAATTTTTTGCTAATGGTTTAATTAAAGAAACAAAGTTTTATAACACAGAATTTAATGGGGCATGGTATTTATGAGAGTAGCAATATTATCTAATTTGTTTAAAGAAAACACTTCATATAAGGAAGTTGAAGAAGATTTAATGGAAGTCGGCAGGGCAGTAAAGAGGGTTCTTGAAGCAGCAGGCCATGAAGCAATATTTTTTGATGTAAACGAAAAAACATTTGAAGAATTAAGAAAATCAAACATAGATATTGCTTTTAATGTTTGTGAAAGGTTCAATGGTTCCAGTCTTTTTGAACCGCACATAGCATCAATGTTAGAACTATTAAATATACCTTATACAGGTTCAGGTCCTTTAACTCTTGCAACATGTATAAACAAAGTCAGAGTAAAAGAAATATTAATGCATCATGGGATATTAACCCCCAATTATCAGGTTTTTTATTCTAGAAACAAAAAACTAGATCCAGAATTGAAATTCCCTTTGATTGTAAAACCTGTATGCATGGATAATAGTATAGGTATTGGTGCAGATGCAGTAGTTAGAAACGAAGAAGAATTAAGGAGCAGAGTAAGTTATATTTTAAGAACATATGATCAGCCTGCATTAGTAGAGGAGTTTATTGATGGTAAAGAAATAACTGTCGGAATATTAGGTAATGGAAAAAATGCAACAGTATTGCCTTTATCAGAAGTTGTTTTTAAAAATTGGCCTAACAACGAATCAAAAGTTTATAGTTACGAAGCAAAATGGTTGAAAGATTCTGAGGAATGGAAAGGTGTATCAATAGAATGCCCATCTTCTATACCAAAATATCAAGAATATAGAATAAAAAGAACGGCATTACAAGTTTATAACATATTAGGTTGTAGAGATTATGGTAGAATAGACTTTAGGTTAAGCAATGATGGTGTGCCTTATGTTTTAGAAATGAATCCAAATCCCGGAATAAGTCCATATTTAGGACCCGATGAACAGCCAGACTTTATGCCTTATGCAAGCCAAAAAGCAGGATTATCTTATGATGAATTAATAATGAGAATATTTAATGAAGCATTAGAAAGGAATAATATGACAATAAGAATACTGCCTTCTCCTAAGCAGCCAGAACCATTAATAAAAACAGACATAGTTACTGTTGCTACAGGATCAATAAATTCTTCTGTTAGCATATCTTCGGTAACAGAAGCGAGAAAAAAATAACTACTTGTTTATAAGATGACAAAATTAAAGAGTATATTTGAAGTATTTGATGATATACTCGGAAAAAAGGAAGACATAGAAAATTCTTTGTTTAATTACGGGAACAGTTCTGAACATTATTATTATTGTTTTCTTTATAATATTGAAGAAAATGAACGGCCATATTATTTTAAGTGGTCAGACAACAAAGCAATTTTAGCCAAACATAACATTAATGATAATGAGTGGTATATTTTTGTGGGAATTTTAGCTCCAGAAGATGAAAAAATACATCTATTGAAAGAGTTTTTGGATTTTGTTTTTAAAAAGGGCGCTAAAAAAGTGTGGTGTGAATTCGAAACTTCTTTCAGAAAAAAAGTTATTAATGCTTTTAAAGATTCAGAATACAAAATAAATAAAATAAATTATACATTAATCTGGCCAGTTTTTGATATGAATATTTGGAATGGAGACAAAATGGAAGGAAAGGAATGGAAAGATATCCGTTATTATTGGAATAAGTTTTTTAAGGAGCACAAGGTTGAGTTTCGTGAATTTAGGAGTGAAGATAAAGAAACTTTAAAGGAAATAGTTTATAGGTGGAAAAAAGAGAGAAATGGTAAAGATAGAACATATACAGAGTACTATTTAAATGCAATAACTAATGATTTTAAAGGATATGAAACAATGGTAATGATTGTTGACAATAAAATAGCAGGCATAACTGCAGGTTATAAACTGCCTAACAAAGATTATTATTATTCTAGTATTGGAATAACAACAAAAGAATTTGAAAGGGCAGGTGAAATAAGCAATATGGCTGACTTAATTAATTTAAAGAAAAAAGGTTATGCCATAGTGGATTTTGGTGGAGGAGAAAAAAACCTTACACTGTTTAAGAGAAAATTTATGCCTACAAGATATTATAAGACCCATGTTTTCTCGATTGTAAAAAAAACTTTATAAAAATAAACTTTTTCTTTTTTCAATATATTGAGTGAAGGAAGATTTAATATGAATCAAATGATTTTTTTTGAAGATTTGAGAGACGAAAAGGTAAAAAAGATTATAGAAGACACAATACAAAAGAATGGATGTGCTCCAGAACATAATTATTTTGAATTATTAAGTTATGAAACAAAGTATTCAAAACCAATATTTGTTTATTTTGGAGACAATAAGGGTTTGTTTGCAGTAGATTATGAAGATGTTTGGCAGGTATTGTCAGAAATATTGGCACCGGAGAATGAAAGAGCAGATATATTTTTAATGTTTGCAGAATATTTGTTTAAGATAAAAAGCACAGAAGATAAAAAAATAAAAAAAATAATGATAGAATGTCCTTTTAGATTAAGAAAGGAATTAATTAAAAAAGTTAAAAAAATAAATGAAAATAGTTCAGAAGACAAAGCAGAAAAAAAAATTGTCATCGGTAAAGTGGTAGAACATTATTATACTCCTATAATAAGTATTAAAAACTGGGATCCGGAACTTAAAGGTTCAGAATTCAGCAAATTAAGAAAAACAAAAAATCGTTTTTTAAGAAATTATAATATTGAAATATTAAATAGGGAAAACATAAATAATGTTCCAAAAGAAGAAATTAGGAATATGATTTTAAATTGGAAAAAAAATAGAAAAGCAAAAGACAGGGCGGCATATGAACAATATATATCTTTCATAAACAATGGTTTTAATGGTTCTGAAGTTATTTTGCTACTAAAAATAAATGGTAAAGTTAGTGGTTTAGCATCAGCATACAAAATACCAAACAGCGATACATTATATTATAATATTAGTCTTCATGATTATTCTATACCAGAACTTGGTGATTTTCTAACAATAATGTTTTTCAATGAATTAAAAGCAAAAGGTTATGATTTGTTGAATTTTGGTTCATCAGATGATAGATTGTTAAGATACAAAAACAAGTTTAAACCAATAAGTGTTTATGATTCTTCATTATTTTATGTGAGATACCAATAAAATTAATAAATATTAGTTAAAATTAAAATAATTTAATGATAATAAAATACAGATATATAAGAATTAATAGTGACGGCAATAAAAACAAAAAGCATATTGCAGTTAAGAATGTAAATAAAGGATTATCAGAATTTTATGCCAAAAAAATTCTTATTAAAGAGGGATATGTTGTTTGGAGACCTGAATACCTAAATATGGATTTCAAAGAACATTATCCTGTTGTTAAAAATAAGTACGATAAACTATTTTTATTACTGGAAAAACATCATTCTGGAAAGATTGAAGAATTAAAATATCTTAATCATGTTCATCATGGAATGCCAGACTTTATAGTATTTAAGAACAACAAATTTAAGTTTATAGAAAGTAAGCTTGAAAATGAACAACTTTCTTTTAAGCAAAAAAAATGCATTAGCAAATTATTAAAAATGGGTTTTGAAGTAGAAGTATTTAGGATTATAAGTTCAAATAAACGCCAGAAAATTATTCATGAAGATTTAGATACCAAGAAAAAAATTGTGAAGGAGAAACAAACGAAATTGAAGAATAAATATATATAAGAGATAAAAGCCTCTGGAGGGAGTTGCACCCTCGATCTGCTGCTTTTTCTGTTTGAATTATTTAATTATTTTATTTAACATACGAAGCAGCCGCAATAGCTACTATGCTACAGAGGCAGATATTTTATTTAGAAGTATTATTTTATTTTAAATTTTTAGTTTTTCTCTTATCTCTTTATCCGAAAATTTTTTTTGGCATTCATTACATATAGGATATTTTTTTTTGCCTTTTGTATAATATGTTCCTATTATTTTATTCATAAAGGTCAATTCTATTTTTTTGTTACAGATTTCACATTTCATTTTAAAAATATTTTTTATAGTTAATATGTCTTTATATTATATATTATTTTCTTTTTCCTCTATCTGTATTAATAATGTGTTTAATTTTTCAAATATTTTTTTTAATTCATTTAAATCTGCTTCTAATTCCCATGTTGTTTTATTTTCCTTTTTTTCATTTTGTATTGCGATATTCATCTTATTTGCAAGATTCTCTATATATTCTAAAGTGTCTTTTATTATCTCTTTATTGTTATATTTTTTTAATTTTAATGCTTTTTTTATTTCTTCTATAGATTGTCGGTCGTGCTGAGCCAATTCGAAGGGAGTATATGCTCTGTCTCTGAGCTCTGATTCAGACACTGACCTCATATAGTCTTCAGTTAAATCCCTTGTATTTATATCTCTGTCTTTATAGCTCATTTTTAGAATCTCCTTTTTGGTCAATTACTTTTTTGATATTATTTAATTAAATAATTAATGTATGTTTTGTAATGAATATATTAATTACATACGTAATATTTAAATGTATTTAAATGTGTTATGAATTACTTATGAAATGTAAATATATATTATAATATCTATTTTAATTTATTTATCATGATTTTTTAAGTAATCTTTAAGTTTGGGCCAATCTTCTTCTGCCAGTATATATCCTATGCAATTTGGTGATCCACAATTACATGGATGTTCTATATAATCTTCATCAAATTCAAATCCATAATTAAATGTTATTTCTTCACCTTTTTTTATGTCTCTCAGAGCAATTATGTATATTTCATCATCAATAATTTCTACTTCACAATTTGGATTACAGGAATGATTAACATATTTTGCATCATTATCTGGAACATCTCCGTCTATGTCGTATTCTTCATTGAGTTCGAATATGTATACTGCTGCGATTTCAGGATTTTTTTTATGGTATTTCATTCTTTCATTCAGTATTTTTTCAGATTCCTCTTTTGATATTTTTCTTCCAATATATTTCATTATTGTTTTTCCTTTAGGGATGTCTTCTATTGCATAAACGCCTATATTGTGTATGCTTGATTTTTTTACTTCGTAAATTTTTTTATTTTTTAAGTCATATTTCAACATTTTTATCATCTATTATATTGATTTTTATAATCTATTATATTTGTAATATTATATTTGTAATATTATATATTATATTTTGAGTAAAACATTATTTTATAAAATAAATCATTATTAATATTGCTGATATTATTATTGTTGTTATGTATACTGTTTTGTTCCATCTCCAGATTTTTGCCCCGTCAAAATTCCAAAAGGGGATCATATTGAACAATGCTAACCAAGAATTTATTATGTATCCTGATGATATTATGTTTTTCCATATTGCCGATGTTTCCAGGAATAAAAATGGAAGAAATATTAATGCCAATATTATGTTTGTTAATGGCCCGGCAATGCTTATTATTCCGTTTTGTTTTTTTGTAATTGTTCCATATATAATCACTGCACCAGGGGCTATAAAAACAAATCCTAGGAAGCTCATAAATAATGCAACTATTAGCATTGTTATATCTGCCCTAAATTCTGCCCAGCAATTATACTTTTGGGCCACAATTTTATGCGCAAGTTCATGAAATAGAAATGCTATTCCTACAGTAATCCCTGAAATGAGAATTTGTATAATAAATTTTTTGCTTAAGAATTCAGTAATGCTGCTTATGTTTAAGTTAGTGGAATAAAGTATTGCAAAAGTAATACTTATTAATAACCATGCTATAAATAAGTCTTTTATTTCTTTTTCTGAAGTGTGCAGTTGAAAGTTTTTTGTGTAAAAACTATATTTTTTCATAGATTACCGGATTAGGGGTTTATTTTTAAATTTATTGTAAACTTTTCAATCTATTGCAAAAGTTTAAATTTATTGTAACCTGTAAAAATGTTATTAATTATTATTACTACTTTTTAATAACTAAAAATCGTAAGATTTATAAATGTTTTAGTTTTTTTATAAGTTATAATTGTTGTTTTTATCTTGATTTAGATAATTTATTAATAAAATTTTATATCGATAGAATTTGCAGTAACAAAACTTTAAGTAATAGGATACTTATAATATAATAGGTGGAATATTTATAATATAGGGGGATAAAATGAAAAAAAACACATTATCTATATTATTAATAATAGAATCTTTAATAACAATACTTCTATTATTTGTAAATAATATTGAATTGTACATTGTAAGTGCTCTATTTTTATTCATAGGAATGATGATTGGGTATTCTTTGCTTTTCAGAAAATTGAGTGCAAAAGAATCATATGTTTTCATAACATTATTTGTTTCAATAATATACTTGTTATTGGTGTTTTATGAGAAAAACAGTTTTTTAACAATTATGTCGGCAGGTCAAATATGTCTTTTTTTAATATCATCAATATTGGTTTATGAAAAATCACCCAAATCACTCCCGAAACCAATCAAGCCAGAAAAATATCAAGAAACTGAATATAAATCAGAATATGAAAAACCAAAATATAAGTATGGTTCAGTACAATCTTTAAAGGAAGAAAAAGATTCTATAAAACCTGGCCATATTACTATAGAAACATATGATTTAGAAGAATTGGAACATGATATAGATAAACTTGAAAAAGAGGAAAAAAGAAAAAAAGATGAAGAATATGTTGATGCAATGGCCTATGAATTAGAAAGAGAGGCATTAGAATTAAAACGTGCTGAAAAGTTTATTAATAAAAAAAATATTGAAAATACTAAACTAGAGCTTATTAAAGAAGCAAAAGCCCTGGAAGATGCTTCTAAAAAGGCAAATATATTTGAGAGAGAAATAAAAAGGGAAGAATTAAAAAGAGAGGCAAAAGAAATTCAGGAGGCAGAGAAAAAAATCAGGGATCTGGATTTTTTGAATAAACAGCAGGAACTAAACAGACAAGCAATAGAATTGGTAAAAGCTCAAGCAGAAATAAATAAAGCAGCAAAGAATAAAGCAAGAATTAAAACTGTCACAAAAAAAATTGCAAAAAAAGATAAAAAAGACAATCCTGTATTTGCAACATATAATGGAAATAGTTTTCATGAGACAGGATGCATGGTTATAAAAAAGATTCCAAAAAAGAATTTAATACTATTCAATAATCAAAAAGAAGCTTTAAAGAAAGGTTATAAGCCATGTAATGTTTGTAAACCTTAATGTTTTTTAATAGTATTTATGGGGTGTAAAATGAAATATTTAGGAACAAAACAAATAAATATAGGTGATAAAGTAAGAATATTAGATAAAGAATATACGGTGGGCGATAGGATTGAATTGATAAGGGATTATAGTTCTTTATATAATTTAAAAGGAAGGACTAAATTAGTAGATTCTCCTCATCCGCCAATAATAGGATATTTAATAGCTGTAATTCCTGCTAAAATATATAATCCGATTTACAGGCGTGATAGTAACTTTGTTGTTTTATCAAATACAAATCCATTTGTTGATGATTCTAAAAGAAATATTAGGATAAAAGAGACATATGGTGAGTTTGAGAAGTATGTTAAAGAGGTTTTAAAGTTAAATCCAGAGTAAAACTTTTGCATACTTTTTTATTTTTTAATATAATCGTAATATTATCTGATACTAGTTGTTCTAATCTTTTATTGATTAAAAATTATAATACTAAGCATAATCCTCTATCTTTTTTTGAGAGTTTAATGTTCTTATAAGAATACTTTTTTTCAGTATTTGATTTAGATCATAATTAAATGTTTTTTTAACAAAATCTGCTGCATACTTTATCATATTTTTCCTGTCTGAAAATTCCAAAGGTTTAGAATTCATTGTTTTTTTTGTTGCTTCCCTAACAACCCATACACCTAATGGTGCCCAATATTCATCTGAAATAAATCTTAATGCCAATACTGATGCTTGTTTTTTTTGTTTCCTTAATTTTTGAAGAATTGCAAATCTAGAAGCATAATATCCACCAACAGTATTTAATGCATAATTTTTTCTTCCATAATAATCCTCATAATCTGTGGCGAATTCTTTTGTTTTCAGATAGGTTTCAAACAACTCATAACTCCAGGATTCTGGGAATAACAATATAATATAATAATTACCCAAATATCCGTTAAAATATAATTTATAATTTGATAATTTATAATTCTTAATTTCTTTTATTAAATTTTTTCCAAGGGTATCATCAACTGCAGTTATTGCCCATCTTGTTGGAACAAGTTTTTTCTCTGTTTCCCTGCCTAAATTTCCGGCACTAAATATTTTAGTTAAATAGTTCTCATCAAAACCTTTATTATATAATGTTTGAAGGGCTTCAGTTGATGTAAGTTCATCGTTTGTTATTTCATCCACTTTTTCTGGTATTTTTGGGTTTTCTGTTATTCTTGCTTTTTCGAGTTTTATGGTTGGACCAAAAGGTGTTGCTTCCGCATTAAAGCTTATTTTTATTGTTGGTTTTTTTTCAAGCACTATTTCTGTATCTACGGGTTTTATTGATAAAGATAATTCTTGATAAAGATCTTTTAGTTTTTTTCCCCTTATGTCTGTTTTAAAGTTTGCATTTACCATTTTTGTTCTTAAATTTATTATTGTGTTTATATCATAATTTTTTTCTGCCCATAATTTAGGATTATCATATTGTTCATCTTTTTTTGTTTCAGGCAAACTTATTAGTCCGGCATTAACAGAAGGATACCCGTGTCTTCCAATAAATATGTTGTAATTTTCTCCAAAGAACTCTTTTTTGAAATTCTGATTTATGTTTTTTTCAAGTTTAATTCTTTCTCTTAAGATGCAGAAACATTTTGTTAATCCCTTTTTATAGCATTTTGGGCATACAATATTCATGGTTATGTTTTTCTTTGGTTGTTTATATTTTTATTTGTTTGTTTTTTTTTATTGATTTTTTTTCAATGGGAATCAATTATTATGTTTTCAATTATGAAAATTATTTTTAAAAATGAAAAAATTTATATAGAGGCTTAATAATTATAAATTATGGGTTCTGAAAAATTATTGGAAAGCTTATTTGATAAAAAAATTTTAAGTATTTTAAGATTATTTGTAATAAAAAAAGAACAAAAATTTACATTAAAAGAGATATCTAAATACTCGCGGGTTTCTTTAGCATCAACATTCAGGATTGTTAGCAAACTTATTATGCTGGAAATAGTGTCTGTTGAAAAAATAAAGCATCTTAAATTGTACACTCTTTCAGAAAATGATAAAACAAAATATCTTGAAACAATAATAACTGAACATAAAACAATAATAGATGAATTTGTCAATCAAATTTCTTTGATTAATGGAATTAGACAGATAATAATGCACGGAAAAACAGAAAAAGATAAAGCCAATATATTAATAATTGGTGATAATATCGATACTTCTTTAATAAAAAAAGTAGTTGTAGATATAATAGAAAAACATTCTTTTACAATAACATACCTTGTTCTTGATGAAGATCAATACAATCAAATGTCATCAATGAATTTATATCCGGGCAAAAAAGAGATTTTATTTCAAAAATAATTTTTCTTTTTAATATAATTTTATTGTTTATTGTTTCAAAAAATTGTTTCAGAAAGTATTTTTTATAAAATAGTATTTTCTAAATAGTATTTTACAGAACAGAAATATTTATATATTAGTTTAATACATAAAAGAATCAATTAAAGTTTTTTGGCGAAAACTTTATAACAAAAATCGAGCTTTTTTGGCGAAAAGATCGATTGAATAATTCGTTTGGCGACGAATATTGACTTCTGTAGGTTAGTTAGATATAGTATTATATAAATTTTGTTATAGTTGTTAGTATATTTTGCAAAGTATTTTTTGCAGAACAATAATTAAAAAACAAGGAGGAACAAAGAGGGGGAAAAATGGACTTCGTAAAAAATAATGGATATGAAACAATAGAAGTAGGACAAGCCAATATAAAAGTTATTGGTGTAGGTGGCGCAGGAAACAACATGGTTAATTGGCTTTACAAGAAAGGAATTAAGGGCGCAGAGATAATAGCATGCAACACAGATCAACAACATCTAAACTTAATGGAAGCAGATAGAAAATTCTTATTAGGAAAAGATGTAACAAGAGGATTAGGATGTGGAGGATTCCCAGAAAGGGGAACAGAGGCAGCACAAGAAAGTATTCAAGAAATAAAAGATTCGCTCAAGGGAGCAGATATGGTGTTTGTATGTGCAGGAATGGGCGGAGGTACTGGAACAGGAGGAGCACCAGTAGTTGCATCAACAGCAAAAGACATGGGTGCAATAGTAATAGGAACAGTAACAATGCCATTCAAAATAGAAAGAGCAAGAGTTGACAAAGCAGAATTTGGACTACAACAATTAAGACAAGTATCAGATACAGTAATAGTAATAGATAATAACAGATTAGTGCAGATTGCAGGAAATCTACCAGTACAACAGGCATTTGCAGTAGCAAATGAATTAGTAGCAACAATGATCAAAGGAATAGTAGAAACAATAGCCATACCATCATTAGTAAACTTAGACTATGCTGACGTTAAAGCAATAATGACAGAAGGAGGAGTGGCAGCAATAGGAGTAGGTGCATCAGATACAAATAATAGAGTTGAAGAAGCAGTAAAAGGTGCATTGAGCAATCCATTACTAGATATAAGCTATGAAGGCGCTACAGGAGCAATAATACAAATCTCTGGCGGTCCAGACATGACATTGGATGAAATAAGCAGAGTTGGAGAATTAGTTACAGAAGCAATGGATGAAGATGCGAATGTCATCTGGGGAGCAAGAGTTTCAGAAAACATGAAAGGCAAATTAACAGTAATGACAATAATAACAGGAGTCAAAAGTCCATGGATATTAGGCAAAACAACTCCAAAACAGGCAAAAGCACAAAGACAAAGAATGTCTGATGAGTTAGGTATAGAAATTGTAAGGTAATATATTTTTTATTTTTTTTATTTACTCTATTCAATAATCATGTTCCGTTATGGATGTAATTCTTTGCCTTCACTCATCACCCCCAACGACAAGTGAAGGCAATTTTTTTTAATACCTATTTTACTTCTTCATATGCTGTTTTAATAGTACTATGAGAATTATTCTAATGAGTTTTATGGATTATAATGTTTTTTTAAGAATTTATTATTATTTGCTATTATAGCACTAATCATTTTTTGTTAAATGTTCAAATGCTGCTTCCAAATATTCTTTGCCACCATAATCTTCTATTATTTTTTTTGCTTTTTCTAAAAAAGGCGCATAGAGTTGAAGAGGTACATGTCCCGGTTTTTCGTATGGGAATTCTTTATTATTCATCTCTTCATATTTTTTTATATGATTAAATGTTACTAATATATCTCCAAGATATTGACCGGAGTTTTTGTGTCCACATATTTCGTTAGCTGCTAATCCTCCCATTGATAATGTTAGTGTTTTCTCTAAATCTTCTTTATTCATACTAAGATTGTCATTTAAGATGTAACTGTAATGTTTGTCATCTTGTTTATATATATAACCATCTAAACCATAAGTATTTCCTATAATCCAATGTCCTATTTCATGAATTATTATTTCTTTTAATTCTGTCATATAATTTGGATAGTTATATTAATTTAAAAATTTTACTACTTTTGTAACTTAATAGTAATAAAATAAAATCAAGATGTTTTAATTTTATAATTTTATTATACTATCAAGAAGAAATTATCGTTTTTCCATATACCCGCATTTACCGCATGTCCATCTGTCTTTATGGTTTGCCATGAATACTGAACATTTTGGGCATGTCTTGTTTTTTCTTTTAATAGTTGATCCTGATACTTCATATATTTTATACATATGATACTGCTTTCCTTTAGGAACAGGTGCGCCTCCTTTCTTGTCTGCGCTTTTTGCTGCTGGTTTAGCTGCCATTATTTATCACCTTTTGAATATTTTATTTTTGAATATTTATATTGTTTATTTCTTCTTTTTTGCTGTTGGTGCTGCTGCTTGTTTTGCTGCTTTTGCTTTTTCTTTTTCTGCCTGTCTTTCTGTTTTTGTTAAATGTCTCAATAAAATATGTTTGTTTTCTATATTAGATAGTGTTTTTTCATCATTATAAATATAACCAGAAATTATTGCTCTTTCTGAACCATAATCTGTTTTAATCTTTCTTATAATTGTAAGATTTTCATTACTATTTAATTTTTTGCATAAATCCTTTTTTAATTCTATTCTTGAAGGTGTTTTGCCCTCAAATATTACTTTTGCTTCGAAATATTTTCTTTTTATTAACGGTTCATCTTTTTGTTGTATTATCTCTATATCCATTTTTACCTCATCTTACTTTAATAGCATATTCTCCTTTTGTTTCTACACCCATGTTTTTTGCTATTGTTGATTTTGATGAATCAAAAAAGTATATTCTTCCCTGCCAGTTTGTACTGAATTGATTCTTTTTGCATAAAGGGCATGTTTCTCCATCTACAAATATTTTGCATTTTTTACATACTTTCTTTTTCATTTTGCACCCATTTTATCAATTTATATTTTTTAACATCAATATTTATAATAATTTATTATATTTGTAATAATTTATTTTCCTTTTTTTTCTTCCTTTTCTGGTTTTTCCTGGACTTTTGTTTCTTCTTCAATCCATTCTTCCTTTCCCAAACCAGGTTGTCTCATTGTTAAACCTATTTTTGGATTTTGCAAATCTTTATATGATACTGCTATAATTCTTGCTTTGCATATATCACCGACCTTTAATGTATGTTTAGTGTTTTTTCCAAGCAAAACACCGTCTTTGCTGAAGCTTACAAAATCATTCATTGTCTGACTTATATGTATCATGCCTTCAACAGGACCTATATTAATAAATGCCCCAAAATCTGCAATGTTTGTAATTTTTCCAATTACTATTTCCTGCATTTCAGGCTTAAATGTTAATAAAGTGAATTCAACTGTATAATGCACTGAACCATCGCCCGGCAATATTATTCCTTGTCCTACTGAATTAATGTCAGAAACATCGATTACAAAGCCAATATCTGGATTAATATATCCATTGAATTTTCTTTTAATTTCCTGAACAATCGCTTCTTTAGTATCCATTCCAAAACTTGATGGGGGCACTCTTATATAGTCTTGTATTTTTGTTTTATAAAACATTTTTTTTACCTCTATTTTCATTATCTCATTATAAGTTTTTTGTTTAATGTTATAATCTGTATATTAGGATATTTTTCTTTTAATCTCTTTTTTAGGGCTTTGTCCTGTGTACATACTATGTCTTCATCAGTTATATTATTTAATATTATATCATCGACATAGCCGAGATTATGGGAATTTTTAAGGCTTTTTAAGTTTTTTTGTTTTATGAGCAAAAGAGCAACCTTTGCATTTGAGCTGTCTTTTCCTTTTCCTGAAGCAATTTTTTTAAGTTCGGTTATTGTTTCTTTAAAAACACACATCTCATAAGGTTCATTCATAATTTTTTTTATTTCCTGAAAAATATCAATCTTATATTGTGGTGGTATCATCAAAAAATTAGTGTCGAGTATTATTCTTTTTTTCATCTTAAAATACAATAATTTAAAATATATAGATAATTTATGATATATGATTTGTGCTTTTTTTAAATCTTTATAAAGTTTTATATTGTTGTTTTTTATTATTGTTTTATGCTTTAATCGTTGTTTTTTGTTTAGTGCTTTCTTTTTTTTCCATATCTGATATTTTTTACAGTTTCAAAGAAAAGATCCATTTTCTTTATTCTTTTATTTTCAAAAATCTCCGTTATCCATGTTATTATTAAAGAAATGATCAAAATCAGTATCATCGAAGCGGTTATACTATTGGATAATTTTTTTGAAAGCACTATTATTGCAGTTGCATACATTATTCCTTTAGGTGCAAGGGTAATCAATAATTTATTATGTATGGAGTATTTTTTGTAAAAAATGCTTGTTATTAAAAATCTTATTATATAATATGCTGCTAATATAAACAATGCATTATATATTATTTCTTTATTATATAATACATAATCTATATACTGACTGGAAATTATTCCTAATAGTATAAATATTAATACTTCTGTGCTTTTGAATAAAAAAGGGCTCAAAGTTTTTATTTCTGATTTTTTTCTTATGTTGCTATTGCCAAAAAATACTCCGAAAATTATTACGGCAAGAATGCCCGATCCATTTGCGAGTTCAGTTATAATATACGCTAAATATGCTGTAAATGCAAGCATTATTTCCTGCATCCAATCTATTTTTTTAGGCTTTAATATCTTAAATGTTATGATTGAGAAAATAATTCCCATGCCCAGTCCAATCAATAAATATTGTAATATAGAATAAATTTTTTCTAATCCTGTAAAATTGTTTAATTCATTGTAATATAATGCTGTGAATACTATAAATATTATTAAAGGGCTTGAAATATCCCCTTCTTTTTTTAATTCATCAATCATGAAATATTCCACAGCACACAATAATATGGCAAAAATCAATATGTGAACTATGCTTTCTGTAATCAATAAAAATGCAAGAAAACCCACTATAAATAGGTTTAGTATGAGCATGGAGAAAAATATTTTTGTTGATTTATTGTTTATATTTTCATTTGTTAACCTCATGCTCAATTCAAATAACAAAATTATAAATAATATGAATGATAACTGGTTTATGAAGAATAAATTCATTTTTATAAACACAATTTTAGATATTATTATTCCATAGAAAATTAACAATAATTTATACAGACTTTTAGAACCTTCTGCTTTTCTCCTTAAATAAAGTATTACAAAACCAGAAAACACTATTATAATTAAATAAAATATATTAATAACTGTATTTGTTACATCAAAGAACATTACACACCTCTTTTTATTTGTTATATTGTTTTTATTTAGTATATGCTTTTTTCATTTATATTTTATTGATTTATTTATTTGTTATGAGTTTCTTATATAAATATGTTTTTTGTTATTTTTATTTATTAATTTTACTGAAAAAACACTTTTTTAGTGTTTTTTTGTATGTTTTCTACATAGACGATATTTTTTAAAATGATAAAATTAAAATATAAATGAATAATTATTGGTGAATTATATATAATAATATATAATATATAATAATATATAACTGTTATGTCGGTAAATTGATAAATTATATTAGTTAATATAATACTCCAATTTTAATCGTAATATTTTTTATTATCAAGTCATTTCGATTATTGAATTGATTATAATGCTTGTTTTTCAAGAGTTATTTTTCAAGAAAATGTCAGACAAAAAAAAAACTGATGAAAAAATTAAAAAGATAATAGCAAAAGTAAAATTAAGATTAAGACCTGAAAAAGAAATATTCCTGGAGGTCGATAAGACAGTAAATAAAATAAATGAAGTTATAAGAAAATTAAAGATAGAAGCAGATTGCGTAAAAGGGGGCAGTATAGCAAAAAATACTTTTTTAAAAAATGATTGCGACATAGACCTGTTTGTCAGGTTTGCATTTAAATATGAAGATTCTAAACTATCGGATATGTTGTATGAAATATTAATCGAGGCTTTTTCTAATGTTAAAATACTACGTGTTCACGGAAGCAGGGATTATTTTCAGTTTAGAATGAATAAATATGATTATGAAATAGTTCCTGTTATCATGCTTCATGAATCAAATCTTAAAGATGCCAGGAATATAACTGATTTTAGTCCTCTGCATGTCAATTGGGTTTCAGGTAAAATAAAGAAAAATCCTGAACTTTCAGATGAAATACGTGTTGCAAAACAATTTTGCAAAGCAAATAATGTTTATGGTGCAGAATCTTACATAAGGGGTTTTTCAGGACACATATTAGATATTATGATTATATACTATGGTTCTTTTATTTCTATGGTTAAAGCTTTTGCAAGCATTGATAAAATAT
>JAWANI010000017.1:0-19685 GCA_038895475.1 Candidatus Woesearchaeota archaeon | reverse complement strand
AGATTCACCAATACCAATCAAAGCCACACCGCCATTACCCATTACTGCCTTAACATCTGCAAAATCCAAATTAACCAATCCTGCTCTTGTTATTAATTCAGCAATCCCCTTAACTGCATTTGTTAATATTTCATCAGCAACCTTAAAAGCAGTATGCAATGGCAGATCAGGAGCTAATTCTATAAGCTTATCATTAGGTATTACAATAAGAGTATCGACATTTTTCTCTAGCATATCCAAACCATACATTGCATTCTCATATCTCCTATGACCTTCCATACTAAAAGGTATAGTGACTATTGCAACAGTTAATGCGCCCTGTTTTTTTGCAATTTCAGCAACTACACCCACAGAACCTGTACCTGTTCCTCCTCCAAGACCACAAGTTAAGAAAACCATATCTGCTCCTGCTAAAGCATTTTTTATTTCATGCTCTTGTTCATGAGCAGCATCTTCGCCTATTTTAGGAATGCCTCCTGCGCCTAAACCCTTAGTTAATTCTTTTCCTATCAATATTTTTTTATCTGCAGTAGTGTAAAGTAAATCCTGAGCATCAGTATTTATTGCAATGGTTTCAGCACCAACAACTCCGACTTCAGAAATTCTATTTATAGTGTTGTTTCCTGCTCCTCCACACCCTACGACTTTTATTGAAGCTTTCTGTTTTGAAAGCATCTCCTCTAATTCTGCATCTATAATGTTTCTCTCAGAAGATTCCTTAACAAGTTTTGGATGATGTAGTTTATCCATGATTAACACCCTTTAAATATATAATTATTAATAATCAGTTTGTTTTAAAAAGTTATTGTTTAAACTCCACCTCTTTTATATTCGTTAATTTCTTTATCTCATTTGATAATGGCTCATTAAACTCTTTAGGTATGTTTATACTATAAGTTATTGTTACTTTATCATTCTCAATCTTTAACTCTTTATAAGGAACCTTTAAATAATCAAGTATTCCCTTGACTTTTTCCTCTTCATTATCAACAATTCTCTTTACATCAATATTATAAGTTATTTCCTGGCTTGCAAGGGGATGATTAAAGTCAACGATTACCCTTCCGCCATTAACTGTTCTTACTATGCCTTTATGACCGTCAAGATCTACCTCTAAACCTGGAACTGGTTGAATATTGTGTTTATGAAATTCTTTTATTGATATTAATCTTAAAAGTTTAGCATTTTTCTTTCCGAAGGCATTTTCTATGCTTAAAGTATATTTACCTAATTCTTTTCCTATCAAGAAATCTTCTAATTCTTTAACTAATTGTCCTTCACCAACACATATTATTATAGGCTTATAATTAAAATCTTTAACATATATATTGTGTTTTTTTGCTTCACTCTCAATTGTTGTGTCAAAAACCATTCCTGTGCTTTTAACACTTGCCGTATAGTCTACTTCTATAAAGTCGCCTTTTTGAATCATTTTGTTTAGAATTAAAAGTTTATTTAAAAATGTTTCTTAAATGTCCTTTTGATTTTAAAAAATCAATTATTTTATCAACATTTTTATCAACATTACTTTCATTGGTTGTATCGAGTATGAAATCAAAATTTTTCATATCAACAATTATCCCATAATATTTTTTATACCTATAATTGTCTGTTTCTATTCTCTCATTGTTTAATTTTTTTTGTTCTTCCAATGTTAATGCTTTTTGCTGATTTCTTTCCTTTGTATCTTTCAGTATTCTTTCTGCACGAACATCTTCTGATGCTGTTATAAATATTTTTACTGAATTAGGTATGAAATGAAATGCTAATTTTCCATCTACTATAATATTGTCTTTTTCTTTTCCTAATTTTTCTTGATATTTATCTGCCTCTAAATCTGTTGATGGATCAGTTTCTCCAAGCTTATTATATTCTTCTAATGTTAACCCTCTTTCTTTGGCCATTTGTCTTCTTAACATTCCAGTGCTAAAGAATTCATACCCTAATCTTTGTGCAAGTGCTTTGCCTATTGTCGTTTTCCCGCTTCCAGGTGTTCCTGTAATAGTTATTATCATTTTCTTTAAATAACAATACTCTTATTTTAAATTTTATCATATTTATTAACAAAAATATAAATTAAAAAATATTATTAAGAAATTAATAACTATTAAGAAATTAAAAAATATAATTATTAAGAAAATAACAACAGCATTAAATTAGGATGATAATTTAGAATAAAGTTTTTCTCTTATATTTTTCTCAAACTCTTTTGTACCTAAAGTACTTTTCATTATATTTTTATAGTTGGTCATTGAACTTGAAAATTTTAATCCTGCTGCAACCCCTAACAGAGAACCGACAATAAATCCTAAAGAAGAATCACTTATTATGTAACCTAAAGAACCTCCTGCAGAACCTGCTATTAGCCCCCAAGCAATATTTAAATAATTAGAATTCTTTTTTATTAAATGTATATACTCCATCTCTTTCTCATAATCTTGTTTTTCAAAATCTTTCCTGTATAAACTTTTAACATACTCCCTAAAATATTCTTTAAAACATTTGTTTTCATAATTATCATATATATTTTCATCTACATATTCTTCTGATAATTTTATGAATTTATCTAAATCGATATTATTAATCCTGCTCTTGTTTTTCTCATATGCATATTCAAAGGCATCTATTATTGAATCTATTGTTTTTCTATTCATAAATAAAGGTATTTTATAATCAAATATAAATATTGCTATTTTATCTATCCTCTAGTAACAATAATTAAATTTTTTGAAAAATAAAAAAAATCGAATAATATTTAAAAAAACACAAATTCCTATAAAAAACACAATAAACAACCATATATTAAAACAAAAGGTGATAAACATGGCTAAAGACATTCAACCAATATTCATTTTACCAGAAAACACTCAAAGAACTACAGGAAAAAATGCTCAAAGAAATAACATATTAGCGGCAAAGCTAGTTGCAGACATCGTTAGAACAACACTAGGTCCTAAAGGAATGGATAAAATGATTGTAGATTCATTAGGAGATGTAATAATAACAAATGATGGCGTAACAATTCTGAGAGAAATGGCAATAGAACATCCTGCAGGAAAAATGTTAGTAGAAATAGCAAAAACACAAGAATCAGAAGTAGGAGATGGAACAACAACAGCAGTAATATTAGCAGGAGAATTATTGAAAAATGCCGAAACATTATTAGACCAAAATGTACATCCAACAGTAATAGCCAAAGGATACAAGATAGCAACAGAAAAATCCATAAAAATATTAGAACAGATAGCAAAGCCAATAAATCATAATGATAAAGAATTATTAAAACAAATAGCAATAACAGCAATAACAGGAAAAGAAGCAGAAGCAAGCAAAACATTATTATCAGAAATATTAGTAAATGCAGTAACAAAAATAATGGACAAAACAGCAGAAGAAATTAATATAGACAAACAAAACATAAAAATAGAAAAAAGCATCGGAGGCTCAGTAAGCGATACAGAATTAATAGACGGAATAGTTCTAGACAAAGAAAAAACACATCCCGGAATGCCTAAAAAAGTAATAAATGCAAAAATAGCATTAATAGATTCGGCATTAGAGATAAAAAATACAGAAATAGACGCAAAAATACAAATCACAGATCCTGAAAAAATGCAAGCATTTCTAGACATGGAAGAAAAAATGCTCAAAGGAATGATAGAAAAAATTTCCGGCACGGGAGCAAATGTAGTGTTTTGTCAAAAAGGAATAGATGATTTAGCACAACACTTCCTAGCGAAAAAAGGCATATATGCATGCAGAAGAGTAAAAAAAAGCGATATGGAACAATTAAGCAAAGCAACAGGTGCAAAAATAATTACAGAACTAAAAGATTTAACAGATAAAGATTTAGGACATGCAGGAATAGTTGAAGAAATACCTGGAAAAAATGATGAATACTTAACATATGTGAGGGATTGTAAAAATACAAAATCAGTAACAATACTAATAAAAGGAGGAAGCGAACATATCGTTGCAGAAATAGAAAGAGCAATGGAAGATGCAATAGGCGATTTAATATCTGCATTAAAAAATGGCAAAATAGTTGCAGGGGCAGGAAGTGTAGAGATTGAGGTTTCAAAACAATTAAGAGAATTCTCAGAATCATTATCAGGACGAGAACAATTGGCAGTAAAAGCATTTGCAGACTCATTAGAAGTAATACCTAAAACATTAGCAGAAAATGCCGGATTAGACCCTATAGATATATTAGTGTCATTAAAATCTGCTCATGACAAAAAACAGATATGGGCAGGTATAGATGTACATTCTGGAAAGGTTATAGATGCATTTAATGAAGGCATTTTAGAACCATTAAAAGTTAAAACACAGGCAATAACAAGTGCATCAGAAGTGGCAACAATGATATTAAGAATAGATGATGTAATAGCAGGAAACAATCAAAACAATAATCAAAAAACAGAAATGCCAGAGTACTAAATTACTTAAATTTAATAATTAACTTTTTTTCAATAAAATTCTTTGAGTATGCATTCGTTTCAATAAATTTTTTCATAACAATTAAATACTACAATATTTATACATAATCTATGATAAAGAAAAAAAACTATATTTGCACAATTTGCAATACTCCCTGGGATTGTTATGTTTTTGAAGAATTCACAACACCATTCAGTATATGCCTTTATTGTTTAATGGATGTTGAAGAAATTTTTAGAAAAAAACCTTCAATTAATGAAACATGCACATTATGTGATACCAATAAGGAATGCAAAAAAATACATTTAAGCAACAATCCCATAAAAAATAATATTTTTATTTGTAATGAATGTTTTAATAAAATTAAAGATTTGATAAGAACAAAATAATTTCTAAAACATGTTTTTAAAAACATAACTTAATCTACTCTAAAAAAATATGATTTAAAAAAATTATTCTTTCCTTATTATACCATAACCTATTAGTCTAAACCTATTACCCACTCTTCTAGAAATAGTAACTTTACTTCCAATTTCTGCACATACCGGAAGTTTTAATTTACACTTAACCTTGTTCTTTGATATACTCTGAACAAAACCAACAGTTGCTGCAGAATTAACATTTAACATTAATACCTCATTATTCTTTATAGGTTCAACTTTTAATTCTTCTTTAGAACCTACAACCCTGTCAAGCAAGAAACATTCTATCTCAAAAGAATACCATATTTTTGGCAATTTACCTGGCAAACCAACAACATTGCCAGTAAGTTTGTCAGAATTAACTATGCTTGGGTCTAAATCAGTCATTATTGCAACACTGCCTCCAGGTCTTAATTCATCAACAGCAACTGAACCAGTCATTGCAGAATGTATTGTAGTAAATAATGGTTTGGCAACAATCTGGTTGGCTTCCTCAACAATTCTTCCAGGCCTTATCTCTATTCTATCACCTTTTCTTAATATTCCTTTAATTATTGCCCCGCCTAAAACCCCTGCTTTCATGTTTTCTGGTGCAGTGCCAGGCTTGTTTATATCAAACGATCTTGCTACAAACATTATAGGATCTTCTTTTTCGTTCCTCTCAGGTGTTGGAATATATTTTTCTATTGCCTCTATCAGCAAATCAATATTTATTTCATGCTGTGCAGATATTGGTATTATCGGGGCATTTTCAAAACTGCTGCCCTTTAAAAATTCTTTAATCTGCTCATAATTCTTTAAGGCTTTTTCATTATTTACTAAATCTATCTTATTCTGTACTACAACTATATTTTTTATTCCGGAAATCTCTAAAGCCATCAAATGTTCTCTTGTCTGTGGTTGGGGACAATTTTCATTGGCGGCTATTAACAATAAAGCGCCATCTATTATTGCTGCCCCTGAAAGCATTGTGGCCATTAAAGACTCATGTCCGGGTGCGTCTACAAAAGATATTTTTCTTAATAAAATTGTTTCAATATTATGTTTCGGACATACTTTTTTTACAGTATAACATTCTGGCTCACTACACTCTGGACATTTCCTAAAACTTATATCTGCATATCCAAGCCTTATTGTAATACCTCTCTTTATTTCTTCAGAATGAGTGTCAGTCCACTTACCTGTAAGTTTTTCTGTTAATGTTGTTTTTCCATGGTCTACATGACCTACTAATCCTATGTTTATTACTGGCTGAACATTTTCAGAATCAGAACTTTTTTTTTGTTCCTTTATTTTTTTCTTTAACTCAGATATTTCCTGTTCTTTCTTTTTATCGACTTTCTTTTTGGTCATTACTCTTAGAAAAATTATTGTATTTATAAAAATGATGTTTTTAAATGATATATAAATGAATTTTTAATTAATAATTTTTAATAAATGTTTTAATAATAGTATAAATGTGATTTTATTTTTTAGTTCTTATAAAAATCTTACTCATTTCTTATACATATTTTTCTTTTTAATATCATTAGCTATGCTTTCTATCTTATCAGCATCTTTTTCTAACTCTTTCTCTATTTTAGAAGAATCATCCTCTTTAGTGTATTCTTTTTGTTTTTGCGATAATGTTTTTAAGGCATTATTCTTGTATAATTCTATGCTTTTTTGTTCGTATAATTTTCTTTCATCTTTTTTAACTGGATCTATTGGTTTTCTTTTAGGAATTATACTATGGAAATTTTGATGCTCATGACGATAAACACCTATTATTTCTATGTTGCTTCCATGTCTTGGAGCTATACTTAATGTATTGTGAAAAAATCCTCTGCCAGGAAAATCTATTTCTATCATTCTAGCTTCCCTTACTTTTCTTATTAATAAAATTGTAACTATTAATCTTAATATTCCAGATGTTAATAGTATCAATGTTAGACTAGAAGTAATCCATACTGGATAAATTTTTGTAAGCAAACCCCCGATTGTTGCACCTAAAAATATCCCTAAACCTACCAAAAAATTATAGTATGAAATATATCTTATTCTTTCTTTTGGTGTTGTTGCATCAAACAAAAAACTTGAAGTGCTTAAATTAAATGCAGCCCATGCTATTCCAGCAAATATTTCTTCTAATAATAAGAAAATAAAAACCCATAAAGGATTATCAATAAATACTGCAAGTATTAACAATAATGGACTGAATGGAACTAAAAATGCTGATATTGTCAAAACTTTTTTAGAACCTCGCTTATCTATCATTCTGCCCCAAAAACTCATTGCAAAGAAATTGGCGATAATACTTACTGCAATAATTATTGTAAAATAAAAATAACCTAATGATAAATCTTTAAGCAAATATAGTGCAAAAAATGGCGTACTTATTGAAGCAGCCAATCTTAAAAGAAAAACAAACAAAACAAAAATACCATAATTATTATTTGTCATATTTTGTAAGAATTTAATGAAAGAACCAGTTCTTTTTTCATAAACATATTTTTCATCATATATCTTTTTCTTATAAAATGCCGCTATAAGTCTTGATATAAAAGCTATAAAAAATAATATTCCGAACCCTACAAAAACATAAAATGTTTTATGGTTATCAAGTTTCTGGAAAAAGTTTATTATTAAACCTGCAATTATTGTTGATATGAAATGAATTAAACTTATTATTCTATTCCTATTTCCAAAAAATTCTCCCCTTTTATCTTCAGGAACCAAATCTCCAAGCATACTATTATATATCGGCCCCTGAAATGTTCCCAAGATTGCTTCCAATGTTACAAATAATAACACCAAAAACAGATAATCTTTAGCAAAAAAAGGAATTATTAATAATGGCAGCCACATGAATGCCTGTATTAATGAAGTCCAAAATATTAGTTTAGATCTTGTCTTAAAAAACACTAATGATTTTTCACTGAATAATTGAAAGAAGTTTCCTAAAAGTTGTGGTAGTGATGCTAAAGCTGCAATCATTCCTGTGCTTGCATTTAAAGCAATAACAAAAGGCATTATGAATGATTCAGTAAATCCAGATTTTATGGAAGTAAAAATACCATCTTTAATGACATAATCAAGACTTTTTTTCTTTTTCAAATATTCGGAATCTTCTTTCTGTTTTAAATCATTTTTCTTCTGTTCAGCAACCTTCTTCTGCTCTGCAAGTAATTCCGAATATTTTTTAGGCATAAAATTATAAAACAACACCCTTATTTTTAAATATTGTTTTTAAAAGAAACAGTTTAGAAAATAATATAATAAATAATATATAATAAATAATATTCAACACGAAATATTTATAAATACTCTAAATTTCCTCAAGTTAATATTGCTTAATTGTTTTCGAGGTTTTAAAATGGATAAGATTTTAGCTTTTGGAAAATGGGATTGTTCAAACATCAAAGTAGATGATCCAGGAATAGCACCATACATAAACACAAATCCTATGATTGTCAACAAAACAGGTGCAAGATATGCTGGACAAAGATTTTATAAAAGCAAGATATTTATTGTTGAAAGATTAATAAATAAATTAATGGTCCCCGGTCATAGGGCTAAAAAGCATAAAATAACTTCAAGACACTCAACAGGAAAAGCAATGACTAACTATAAACTTGTAGAAGAGGCATTTAATTTAATTGAACAGAGACTAAAAAAGAATCCTATAGAGGTTTTTGTTAAGGCATTAGAAAATGCTTCGCCAAGAGAAGAAGTTATTGCTATTGAATATGGAGGAGCAAGATATCCTAAAGCAGTAGAATGTGCACCACAACGAAGAGTAGATCTTGCATTAAGACAAATGACTCAAGGTGCATATCAGAAAACTTTTAATAATAAAAGAGATGCTGCCGATGCATTGGCAACAGAAATAATTAACGCATACCAACTTTCAGGACAATCTGCAGCAATAAGCAAGAAGCTCGAACTAGAGAGACAGGCAGATGCTGCAAGATAAAAACAGGATAAAATTTTCTTTTTTATAATAATACTTATTCAATAATTAAATAAAAAGATAAAATCATATGTGAAGTGAAACCATGAATGGAGTGATTGTTCCGAAAATTCTATTACCAAAAAAATCCTATGATAACGAATTTATGCATAAATGGGCTGTTATTGCAGTTGATCAATATACAAGTGAACCTGAATACTGGAAAAAAGTAGAATTATTAACTAATGATCATAAAAGCACATATCATTTAATACTTCCAGAAATTTATTTAGAAGAAAAAAATATTGATGAAAGAATTAAAAAAATTAATTCTGAAATGAATAATTATTTAGAAGAAGGCGTGTTTGAAGAGTTCGAAGGATTCATACTTGTTGACAGAAAAACAATTAATACAAATTCAAGAAAAGGACTAATTGTTGCATTAGATCTTGAACATTACGATTTTAATAAGGGTTCAAAAACACTGATTAGGGCAACAGAAGGAACTATTCTTGAAAGATTGCCTCCAAGAATTAAAATAAGGAAAAATGCCCCTATTGAATTACCTCATATTATGGTGTTGATTAATGATCCTAAAAAAACCGTTATAGAACCATTGTTTGATTTAAAACTTGATGTTGCTTATGATTTTGATTTAATGATGGATTCTGGACATATAACGGGTTATAAGCTTCCAAAAAATTATGCCAACAATATTTTTAATGCATTAGAAAAATTAATTGACAATGGATTATTGTTTGCAGTAGGAGATGGTAATCATAGTTTAGCAACTGCAAAAGCAATTTGGGAAGATATTAAGAAAAACAATCCCCAAATAAAAGATCATCCTTCTAGATATGCACTCGTTGAATTAGTAAATATTCATGACGATGGCTTAAAATTTGAGCCTATACATAGAATTGTTTTTAATGCGAATGTTGATGATATGTTTTCTGAAATGAAAAAATTTTATGATGAACAAGAATTTAGTATTACAGAAAAACCTTCTGAAAAAAATGGAACACACTCAATTGAATGCTTATATGACAGGGGCAAAAAATATATTAATATCAATAATCCTAAAAACAATCTTGAAGTAGGAACATTGCAATCATTCCTTGATTATTATTGTAAAAATAAAAATTTAAAGATTGATTATGTTCATGGGGAGGATGTTGTTAATAAATTATCAAGAAATAACAATATCGGATTTATACTTCCTGCAATGCCTAAAACCGAATTATTTAAAACAGTAATACTTGATGGTGCATTGCCCAGAAAAACATTCAGTATGGGCGAAGCTTCAGAAAAACGTTTTTATATAGAAGCAAGAAAAATAATATAAACATAATATAAAAATTTCAAATATATGAACAAAAATAATTCGAAAATTAAGGTTACAAAATTTCAGGAAAAAGTTTATTTAGAATGTAGCAAAATACCTAAAGGCAAGGTAACAACATATAATGCTATAGCAAAAAAATTAACTTCGAGTCCGAGGGCTGTTGGACAAGCGTTAAAACATAATCCTTATGCTCCAAAAATACCATGCCATAGGGTAATAAATAGCAATAGAACATTAGGGGGTTATAATGGAAAAGCAGATAATAAAAAAAAATTGTTGATGTTAAAAAAAGAAGGGATTATTATAAAAAACAACAAGGTGGATAAAAAATGTATAATATAAATGATTTAAGAGTAATATCAAACTTGTTTAGTATGTATTTGTCAGAAAACAAAATTGAATCTAACATAATGAAAAACATTTTTCTATCAAATAATAATAGTAATATAAAAAATAATTATAAACATACAAACAATATATCAGAGAAAATTCCGCTTGATGAAAAATTAATAAATGAAATATATTACCCAATAGGATATTCAGAAATAAATGAATCAGGTATAAAGAAAAAAATGGTTTTATTTAATATTAATACATGGGATGTAAAATATTATATTTACAAGGAAATACCTTGGGATTATGAGGGAAAGGAATTAAAAAAAGAAGATGTTTTTGGAATATATAGGGGAAACGGAGATTTAGATATTTATTTAAGAATAGACACTCCATTTTAATGGCAGCATATTTTTATATTTTAAAAACTATAATTATACATTATTAATTCTTATATCTTATTATTAATCATAAAATTTAAATAAAAAAAATTCTTTTTAATATTATGAAAGCATTATTTATTATTGCACCGGAAAATTTTAGGGATGAAGAATACAAGATTCCTTTGGATTATTTTAAAATAAATAATATAAAAGTAGATACTGCATCTACTAGAAAAGGATTATGCAAAGGAAAACTAGGAATGGATGTTAATGTTAATATTTCTTTAGACGAAATAAATGTGAAGGATTATGATATTGTTGTTTTCGTCGGAGGACCTGGCACGCCTATTGTCAGAAAAGATTCAAATGCAATAAGAATTGCAAAGGAAGCATTTGATAATAAAAAAATTATTGCCGCAATATGCTGGGCTCCAACCATACTTGCAAAAGCAGGCATTTTAAAAAACAGGAAAGCAACAGTGTGGCAGGGCAATGATTCCGAATATGGAATGTTAACCTCTGAATATTTAGAAAAACAGGGTGCATATTATACTGGAGAACCAGTAACTAAAGATGACAATATAATAACTGCTGATGGTCCTTTAAGTGCATTAGAGTTTGCAAAAAAAATTATAGATGCAACATCATATACGTAAATTTAAAAATAATAAAAAAAGATTATAATAAATTATTGCTTCAATTTTATTAATGCTCCTGAATTTAATGCACTTAGTATCTCTTTGCCCTGAGGACTGTTTTTGTTTATCTTAATAACTGCTTTCTTAGAACTTTTAACTGTAACAATAAATTCATCATTAATAAAAATATCAGTATCCTTATTGGCATTATTATGATTTAAAAGCAGTGTTATATTTTTTTTATCAACCTTCAACTGAAAATCAACATCTTTGTTTCTTAATAATAAATTATTTTTATCCTTATCTAAGGATTTTATATCCCTGATATCTATGCTTAAGCCTAATTTTTTTTCTATCTGTTCAATATTGCTGCCGTTTTTTCCTATTATTGCAGCTTTTCTATTATCAGGAACATACACTATGCATTTGTTATTGCTTATCATTTCAACCTTTACAATATCGGAATATTTTTGAAATTCCTGCTTCACTATTCTTGAAGCCAATTCTGCTGCTGGACTTATTGCTTTTTCATTTACAGGTATAACAACTGTTTCTTCCCCGTAACTGTATATTTCAAATTCTTGTTTTCCAGTTTCAAAATCATTTACAACCACAACTGGTCTTGCTAAATCTGCCTCTGTCATTCCTGACGGAACTTTAACTTCCATTGACAAACTAAAAACCTTTTCTACATTACCATTTTTTATGAATATGACCGTATCAATTATATGAGGTATTACCCCTAATTCTATTCTTCCAATAAATCTTTGTATTGCATCTATTGGTTTCGTTGCATGTACTATTCCAATCATTCCAACACCGGCAAGTCTTAAATCTGCAAATAACTCAAAATCACCTGTATTTCTCATTTCATCGAACAAAGTATAATCTGGCCTGCTTAAAAGCAGTATATCATGTATCTCCTGATATGTTCCATGACTTATGGCATACTGTGTTACTTCATCTTTTAAAACCAAGTCTCTTGGTGCCTCTATTGTTTTAACAACTTTTCTTTTTGATAAATATATTTCTGCTAATGCTTGTGCAAAAGTGCTTTTTCCATGTCCTGGAGATCCTGCAATTAATATGCCTTCTGCCTGTTCAATTATTCTCTGGATTAATTTTTCACTTAAAGAATAATCGTTGAAAGACAGTTTCTTCACTGGCCTGACAATTGTTATTTCATACCCATCAGAAAATGGGGGCCTTGTTATTACAATTCTATAATTTGCTAATTGGACTATTGTTGAATGTTTGCGCTCAACTTCTATAAATGCATCTGTTCTTAAAGTTGATTCCTCGATTATTTCTTTTGCAATATCCTTAATTTCTTCCCTGCTTATTTTTTCATCAGACAATTCTACATATTCCCAATTTCCAGGCATTCCTTTTTTTGCTTTTGGTGTACAGTTTTCTTTTAAATGAACGCTCATTGTTGTATTGTCAAAATATTTTTCTATAATCAAAGGTTTTGTTTCTTGTTCTATTTGTATTAATATTACATTTATTCCTTTAGCTTCTGCTGTTAATGCCTGAACTTTGTCTGCTGTAACGAGTGTTGCATTAATGTTAAATGCTAAATTTCTTATTAATGCATCTATTGAGCCTTTTTTTGCATTTAATATCTCGTTTTCATTTGGCTTGTCTCCTAAGAATTTTATTGAGAATTTTTTTTCTTTTGACAATTCTGTTAATCTTTTTATTTCTTCTAATCCTAAAAATCCTGTTTCTCTTCCAGTATTTGCCTGTGCTTCCAATTCTGATAAGCTTGCCTCATGTATTATTATTTCTTTTGGCAGTATTTCCTCATGCTCTATTTTTTTGCTTAATATTCTTTCTATTAAAACACTTGTGTCTGGTACTATTCTTTCAATCATAATTTAGGTTCAATTACTATATTTAAAAATTTATCTAAATAAATTCAATAAAATGTACTATTTATAATCTTATTTTCTCTCGAAATAAAATGCCAACTGATTAAGAAACAAAATTATTTTTTCAAAAAAATTTGCTTCAGAATATATATTAAAGGTTTCTTCTTCATAATAATTATTTCCATAATCATCATTGTATTTTATTAAAAAATTAAAAGTATTATTGTTTGGTTTTAATGATTTCCCATCTGTTGTTAATATTAATTTCTTTTCACCATTTAAGTCTTCTAAATACCATTCATTCTTAAAAGTGTTGCTTTCTAATATTGCTGTTAAATTCTTTGGGATTGTAAAAGAATTTTTTTCTAATAATATCTCTACAGAAAATTGTTCATTAAACTTTACTTTTTCTGGATAGAAAATTTTTTTTATAATAACGCTTGGTTCATCTATTACTTGTATTGTTAATGGCAAAGATTTATTATAATTTAAAGAAATATTCTTGGAATAAAAGTTAATAGCAATATTGTGTATTCCTATCTCCGCTAATTTTTTTGTAAATTCAACATTTTTATATTGTATTCCTAAATCGATGTCCTTACAATCATCATAAAGACATGCCTTTAATGATATTTCTTTATCACCCCTATTATCTAGGGTGCAGTTTATTATAAAATATTCTTTCTGTAAAATTATTTTAGGATATTCACAAGAAATATCTATATTCGTATATGTATTATTTTCATAATATGAGTACTCTTTATAAAAATCTTTTTTATTCTGTCTAAAAACATTATCCATTAAACTATAATCATAAAAATCTGAACCATATCTTGATATGAATTGTGTTTCCTTTGTCTGATTTAATGAATTATAAACAATTATCGGATATGTATAATAATAATTTTTATCCAAAACATCATCTACTTTTACGAGCCAATAAACTTTTTTTCTCTCTAAAGGTTTTAATAAAATTATTTTCCTGTGAATTGTTTTGTTTAAAATCTTTTCTGTTGATTCTTCAAATATTTTTATTCCTTTTGTGTTTGCCAAATATAAGTCTGCTGTCAGATAATAATTTTCAGGGTTGATTAATGACACTTCAACTAAATTATATGAATTAAAGCCTACTTCATCATCAAACATTTTTACTTCAAAATTATAAGCAGGAACATGTGTTTGTCCCTCTAAAACAACATTTATGTTTGTTTCTAAAATATCAGGTTTTAGATTAATATTTCTGCCAATATAATCATACTTTACGGCACTTCCGCTTCCATCTATTCCATAATTCATTTTTATATGTCCAGAATCAAGCATTCCATACTGTCCATAAGTTACATCAAAAGGTATCCATCCATAATTGGGAAAATAAACTTCTGCCCATGCATGGGGCACCCAATTGCTCTCAAAAACATCTAATTCAGTATATGCATATCCAGAAACAAACCTTGCAGGTATTCCCAAAGCCCTGTTAAAACTTATAAACAAATTTGTTAATTCATCACAAACACCTATATTATTTCTTAAAACCCATGAACTTTTTTGGCTTACATCAGCTGTTAATGTTATTAAATCATAATGTATATTTCTTCTGACATATTCTGCAAGCATATACTCTAATTCAAATAAATCATTTGTTTGCTGCGAAATACCTGCTGCTATAGAATATATTTCTGGTGTAATGTCTATTATTTCTGTTTCTTTCAAATATACTGAAAATTTATTATCTAATTTGTCTATTGGAAATTTTTCATATTGTATATTCCAAACCTTATATTGTGTCTTTATAGAATAATTTGCATAAATATCATATTTTGGAATCTTGTCTTTAAAATAAAAACCAATTCCATCAACAAAATCATTCGAGCTTTCAGGAACAAATGCATTTGGAAAAAAACTACTATGCAAAACTAATTGTCTTTCATCATTTTTTGGATAACTTTGCAATGTTACATTTATTCCTTCCAAATATGATTTAGATGAATAATCCAGATAAAATGAATTTTTTATATTGACATCTAAAACCAATGTTTTACTATCAGAATAATCTTTTGCAAAAACAATATTGATTAACAAAAAAAACAATACAATAATAATTAGTATACTGCCTTTAAAGCCCATAATTATCTATTATCATATGAATTTATAAGTTTTTTCAAACAAACTTTTAATTTAAAAGAATTACTTTCTATAAAAATATATTTTTAATAAACCATCATATCTTCCTTCAGGTGCATCTTTAGGAACATCTAAATATACTTCTAATTGTGTCATATCGCCTTGTCTCATTAAAAAATTATTATCTGATAAGGATATAAAATTAGAAATATTACCTGTAGATTTTATGCTTACTATTGTTGTTGCATTAACATATATGTTTATCCTTTTTATAACACTTCCTCCGGGATATATTTTTGCAAAATTCAATGATTCTGTGCTAGTGTTAAAACTTGAAGCCCCCTCTAATACTGTTACAGTCATAGGTATTTCTTTATAATCTAATAATTTATATTTATTATAAACTATTATTGTTAAAAGAATCCCTAAAATAAAAACTATTAATAATAATATGAATACTTTTCTATATGGTTTGCATACAGGCTTATTATTTTTATTATTATATTTATTAGAATTATTTTTTTTATTTATTATTGCATTTTTATTAGTTATTGCTTTTTCTATTTTATGACCGAATTTTGATGTCTTATTTTTTATCATTTTGGCATATATGGTGGTTTAATGTTATTATTTTCTTTACTTTCTTTTTTCCTGAATAAGAACAAGTATATGTTGATTACTATTAATACAACCAATACTATAATGCCTATTGTTAAAACCGATATTTGTGTTGGTTTCTCAACTCCTGGGCCTATTGGTGGAACAACCTCTACTATGACCTCTTTTTTAGTTGATTTTTTCTCGTAGAAAACCTCTATGGTTACTGTTTGATTTCCTAAAGGTGTTTTTTTTACATCCCAATATGTTTCCAGCTCTGCTGTTTCAAATTTTTGTATGTCTAAATTTGGACTTTTTAGTGTTCCATCCATAGTATAAACCTTTGCATACACATCTTTTATTTCTCCTGCCCAATCACTTTCTATTTTTATTATAAACTTGTTTGTTACATTTGAATATATTATTTTATTCCAATCCACTATATTTACTGTTAACGTTCCTACTCTAAATGTTATGATTTTTTCTTCTGGTAATTCTGAATTATCATATATTAATTTTGCTTTTATAGTATATATCCCTGGTCTTAGATTATAGTTTTTGCTTATAAATTGTGCTGTTGATATTGAAGGTTGTAAACTTTTTTTCTTGCTTGGAACATTTACTGCATTAGTGTTTAATGTTGCTACTAAATTGTTTTCAGGATCATATACTTGAATTATTGAATAAGCATATTGTATATCTTCATATCCATAATTTTCTATGCTTATAGTGATGTTTGTCGTTTCTCCGATTCCTATATCATTTGCTGATACTGAAAATTGCGGATATTTTCCTTCATATAATGATAATATTGTTACTCTTGATGCTACTGCTGCTAAACCTCCCACTGTTCCTTCTACATTTTTGTATTCTCTACCTCCAAACATTACTTCATATGTTCCTGGTTCTAATGTTGCAGGAAGTTTTAAACGCATTTTTATCTCTCTTGGCGGACCATACTGATCATTATCTATTAATTCTACATATTCTGCCAAAGTTCCGGGATATATTATTGATTCTATTCTTTCAGAATTAAAAACATATACTGAAAATTCTTTTTCAAGATTTGGTTCAAATATTATTATTCTTGATTCTTGTGGCATTTGGTTCATAGAAATTGCATAAACATCAATTATTAGAATCATTAAAAATACATTAAAAATTAAAGCATATTTAAAATAATTAGAATTTTTTTTCATAAACATCCTCATTTGTAAAATAATAAATTATAAAATTATTTATGATGCTGTTGCTGTAAATGTTGCTGATTTTTCTCCAGACGGTGCATTATAAGGAATATTTATTAGTATGTCTATTCTTAAACTGTCTGAATTGTCAGTAAAATTAAATGAATTCGAAGAACAAATTGTGGTGCCTAAAGGAGTTGTATTAACATCAGTATAACTAGTTGGATTTAAACCACTAATACAAGAATTACTTTCATTATTGCTTACTTTATACATGAATAATGGATTATTTCCTGTTTCTCCACCCCCTATGAATTGGGCTGCAGAAGCATTACTATATAATTGAACACCAACCATTGTATTACCATCATTTTCTAAAACAAAACCCTGAGTAACAGTATTAAAACCACTACAACCAAGAGAATTACTACCCTCAGTATTCATAGTACAATTAATATACCCTCCAGAAGTATTAACAATACCAGTACCCCAATCAATATTATTAACAGCAAACCTTATAGATGTTGTGCTTGAAACATTAACTTGTGCTGTACCGGTATCTGTTGATGCATATCCAGTAATACTCATTGATGATAATTTGTTTAAACTTATTATTGTTCCTATTAAAGAAACAGCTATTGCGCCAACCAATAAAAAAGCCAATGTTTTATTAGATAATTCCATTTTATCACCTGTAATTTGTATTTTAAATTAATTACCCTAATATTTTAAGCATTACTTTTCCTGTTATTGGAACAGGTTCTGAAGGTTGTTGAATGTTTAAACTTACAACACCTGTTGTGCTTGACGGTTTTTGTGTTAATTTAACATTATTAACCTCATTCAGAACAGTCCATGTTCCTATTACAGATATCATTAATGTTATTAATACTAATATTGTTATTGTTGTTTTTGAAATATCGTTGCCTTCCTGACTGGATTGATTAATCATTTGAGAACTGTTTTGAGTGCTTGTTTGATTATTTTGTTCTTCCATAAATCACACCTTTATTTTTTAAATTAAACATATATCAGTAATAACTACATATATACATTTATAAATTTTGTTTTTTTAAAGTAATAATAAAAACAATAATAGTATCTTTTTTTATACTTTTCGGTTTAAACAATTTTTAAATTACTATTATGATTTTAACTATTGATTTTTATTTCTAATATACTTAAAATAAACATATACTAAAAATATATTAACTATAACAAGCAAAAATACTATAATGTATAATAATGTGTTACTTTTTTCAGATTCTCTTTTTGCGGTAACCATTCCTGAAGCCATATTATTTACTTTTACTGAATCAACACCTATTGCTGCATCAAACACTTTCTCTGAAACTAAATTATTATAATATAGTGATATCTTCATATCATAAATGCCTGTTGTTATTCCTTTACTATCCCAATATCCTGTTAATGTTGTGGTGGTTAATTGTTTTAATGTTGATGAAGCTGTTTTTGTTTCTGAAATGATATTACCATTTTTATCTATAACCTGTAATATTGCATATGCATCGTTTATTGGTAGATTCCACCTGTTAAGAACATCAATATTTACTTTAGCAATATATCCTATTCTGAAATCTTCTACTCTTAAATCCTTAATTTCTGCATTGACACTGCCTATAGTGAATGTTTTTCTTAATACAAACTGTTTGTCTTCATAATTTACTATGAATTCAGCATAATATATTCCAGGATTTAAATTAGCGACATAATCAACATATAATTTTCCGGAATTTTTTGAATTTATAATACTTATAGTGTTGCTTTTTAATCTTAATAATTCCTCATTTGTAGGACCTTTAATTACTAATTCTCCATTAACATTACTTATATCTTTTGTTCCTTTGTTTATTACATTTACTGCAAAATGTATTGTTTCATTAACATTGGCCTCATTAATAAAAAATATTCCTTCAGCATAAATCCCTGGATAAGGGACATTAATTATTATTTGATGCTCTACAGCTAACAACGAATTTATTTTTGTTCCACCAGAAACAGCACTTGAGGGTATTTCTGCAACTAACAATATTATTTTGTTTTCTCCCGGATTAAGATTTTTTAGTATTTCATTTGAAATGGTGTAAGTAAATTCCTTTTCTTTATCATTCTTATTTATTGAAATATATGCATTATCCAACTTAATATACTCTGCATAAGACCCTTGAGGAATTATAACTATATTCATATCCTTTTTATCATTATTCAATATATACCCTTTTAATAAATAATCTTTATCTTTTATATCCTCAGAATTAATAATTGTTTTTGATGGAGCAATGCCTAATGCGTTTACATTTATTGATACACTTATTATCATAAATAATGTAATTACAATGAAAATATTCACTTTCCACAAATTTTTATTATAAATCATATTATCTCCAATGCAT
>JAWANI010000016.1:0-19891 GCA_038895475.1 Candidatus Woesearchaeota archaeon | reverse complement strand
GTCGGCCAGGGGCAGAGCACGAATTTCCGCCACCATCCGCTCCACCCAGGCCAGGCGGTCCGCCACCACGCGCCGGGAAATTTTGCCGGGGGTCATTTTGTTTCTCCCAGGATGTGTCATGATCAGTTATTATCGGTATTAAACCCTTTTTTTGCTGAAGTTTAACTATGCTTTTTGGGCTTGTTTCCCTTGAATTGGGCACATCATAAGAATAAGATGAATGACAATGGGGATCCATTGCCTTATATCCTTGATTTTTTAATTCTAAAGATTCTTTTTCATTTATAATCATATTGGAGTTATAAGTTTTGTTCATAATTGTTTTAATTAATATCGATTTATTTATATAATTTGTTTATTTTTATAAAGTAATAATGATTTAATTTTGTGGTTTATTATTTTTAAAATGTGTTTTGTTTATTAAAATATGTTTTTACATTATATATTTTCTTATAGTATTTATAATATAAATAACTTTCATTTTTATTTATTAGTTATTTAAAATATCAAAATATTTATAAATATATTAAATTTTCTTCGAGAATAGTTGTTTAATCGACTGATATTATAACTATTTAATTAGTTGTATATTAATAATAAATCGATAATGTTGATTTAATTGATGTATGGGGTTTATTAATATGAAAATTCCTAAAACTGTAAAAAGACATTGTCCTTATTGTAAAAAACATACAGAGCATACCATAACACAGTCAAAAAAGAAGGGACAGGGTTCTGTACATACACAATCAAGATCTTCAAAGGTTAGATTAAGATTAAGAGGATCATGGAGAGGTCATGGAAATCAAGGAAGGTTTTCAAGGCCTCCAATAGGTTCAAGAAAGATGTCCGGAAAGAAATTAGTTAAAAAAACAGATTTAAGATATACTTGCAAGGTTTGCGGAAAGCAGCATAATCAAAAAAAAGGTATAAGATTAAAAAAGGTAGAATTAGTATAATTTTATATAAATTAATTATTTAATATACTATCAGTATTTAATATAATACCAGTACGGTGGTTTAAAGGTTAAAATGGCGCAAATAAAGGAAACAACTTCGAGATTTATTAAAGTAAGATGTCCAAAATGCAAAAATGAGCAGATAATTTTTGGCAAATCAGCTTCTAAAGTTTTATGTTTAGTTTGTGGCAGAGTAATAGCTAGCCCAACAGGCGGCAAGGCAAAAATAAAAGCAAGGATTCTTGAGGTGCTCGAATAATGCTTATAAAAAGAGAGGGTTTTCCGGAACCTTCTGATTTGGTTATGTGCACGGTAACAAACATACAGCATAATTCTATTTTTGTTAATATACATGAATATAATAAGCAGGGAATGATTACAATATCGGAAATTGCCCCTGGAAGAATAAGAAATATAAGAGATTATGTTGTAGAAGGAAAAGTTATTATTTGTAAGGTTTTAAATGTCAATAAAGAAAGGGGTTATATTGATCTATCTCTGAGGAGAGTTACTGAGGGACAGAAGAGACAAAAATCTGATGAGGTTAAGCAGGAAACCAGGGCTGAAAAAATATTGGAATTTGCTGCAAAAGAACTTAAAATTTCATTAGAAGAGTTATATTCTAAAATTTCAAAACCTATTCTGAACAAATATTTTTATATTTATCAGGCATTTAATGATGTTTTAAATGGTAATTTAGATTTAAAAGAAATTGTTGATGAAAAGACAGCAAATGTTATAGAAAAACATATAAGAGAAAAAATAAAACCCAAGCAAATAATTGTTGCTGGTGATATATCTATTTCTGTTTGGGAGGAAAAAGGTATTGAAATAATAAAAAATGCTCTAATATATGCACAATCATATCCTAACACGAAAATACATTATTTGGGCGGAGGGAAATATCGTATTGTTGTAAAGGGAACAGATTATAAGGAAGTAGAGAAAATACTTAAAGAATCCTCTGAAAGCATAATTAATGTTATAAAAAAGGCAAAAGGTAAAGTAGAATATGAAAAAGTGAAGAATGTTTCTGCCTCAGAAGAATGATTTTTAAAATTATTTTTAATGCACTTTAAAATATTATTTTAAATCATGTTTAATCAATTTAAGATTGGGTTTTAAGAAATATGAAAAGAATACTTAAATGTACTGAGTGCGGAAGTTATGGTTTATCAATAAATTGTTCTTGTGGCGGTATGAGGATTGAATGTAATCCTCCAAAAGTCACTCTTGAAGATAAATATGGTCATTATCGTAGAAAAGCAAAAGAGCTTAAACTTTAATATTGCTTATTTTTTTAATCTTTTTAATGTTCTTTAATCTTGCTAATATTTGATACTATTTCTATATAGTTACTATACTTTATAAATTATTTTAGATAAATTTTAATGGGAGCATTTAAATATATTAAAAACAAATATAAAAGTCAAAAATATAAAAAGGCAATATGCTATGAATGGCATTAAATCTCAGATAAGCATGGAGTATGTATTAATAATAGCATTTAGTTTATTAATAGCAATACCTCTGACAATAATTTTCTTTCAATACTCACAAACATACAATGATGATGTTGTTTTAAGTCAGGTTAATAGTGTAATGGATACAATTTTAGCATCTGCAGAGGAAATTTATTACTTAGGAGAACCCTCTCAAAAAACAATAACAGTTTATCTTCCGGAATCTGTAGAAGAGATAACTTTTAGTAACGGATATTTTTCTTTTAAAATGAATTCGGGAGGTAACACATATACTTTATATCGTAGTGCAAACATAAATTTTACAGGCAATATGAGTCGTGTTGCTGGTGCAAGAAAAATAACCATCAAAGCTGTAAACAACACAGTACAAATATTTGATTAATTTTCAAATATTTTATTAATTTGTTATTTAGTTTTTTTTTCATACATTTATAGACAAATATTTTTTGTAAAATGAAGAAATTAATTGTGAAAAAATCTCAATTAGCAATGGAGTTTGTTTTATTGTTTGGGTTTTTAATGATTTTAGTAGCTTTTACTTTGGTTTTTATATATGAAATTAATAAGGAAAAAGTTGAGGAGAAAATAGAAAAAAAAATGAGTGATTTTTCTTATTCATTACAATCAGAAATTATTATGGCACACAACATGAATAATGGTTATAAAAGAATATTATATTTACCGGAAAAAATAGAAAGAACAGATTACAATATAACAATATTAGAAAGAAATCTGGTCTTAAGTTATAATGGTTTAAGTTTTTATTATAATATCCCTATTGTAAACGGCACTTTAAATAAGGGAAAAAACATGATATACAAACAAAATAATACTGTGTATATATTAAATTATGAATGAATTATGAAATTTTGTAATATTTGAAGTCGATAAATGCAAGATGTATAAGAAATCACAGGTTTGGACTATCGAATTTATACTATCGTTTCTAATTTTTACTGCAGCAATAATATTAAGTGTTAAAAGTATTTTTAGCATATATTCTGATGAGGGTTTTTTGGATTTGCAAAAAGAATCAGAGCATATATCCCAACAGTTAATTTCAGAAGGTTTCCCGTTAAATTGGGATAATGAATCAGTAATAAAAATAGGTTTATTATCCAATAATAAGATTGATTCTGATAAGTTAAAGAATTTGTATTATTTACAGTACTCCAAAGCCAAATATTTATTTGGTATACACAGTGATTTTTTTATTTATTTTTCTAATGCCAGCGGCATCATACCTTTATTTTATATTGTTGATCAAAATATTTCTTTGCCAGAAGGATGTGGTTATGGTAATGTTAATGTTGTAAAAACATATGATGGAAAATGCAATATAGATACAAATTTATTAAAATATTCAAATATGTTAAAAATTTCAAGAGTAACTTCATTTAATTCATCATTAGTCGAACTAAATATAATTATATGGAACAACAAATAATAAGAGTTAATACAGAAATTAAAGAATAATAAAGAATTTAATAAACACTTTGAAATTAAAAATAATCTCTAAGATTTATGAAAAATAAAATTATTAAAAAAGGACGTGAAAAAAATCCGAGTAATGGTTTAAAGAATAGAAAGGCTTATTATTTTGTTATAGATGCAATATTAGCGTCTTTATTGTTGCTTATAGGATTATTGGCAATAACCCAAAACAAGAGTATAGTAACAGAGCAGCCTAACGAATATTTTAGCCAGGACATTTTACAAACATTAAGTGCAATAAAAATATATGAATTAAATGAGACAAATAAAAACAATAGTTTTGTCGTCTCAGAAATAAGGTCTGGCACTATTAATCAAGAAAATTCTGTACTTGAACAAGTTGGGGAGTATTGGGCGAGAGGAGAAATAAGTAAGGCAAAATTATTATTGGAATCATTATTAAGTCAAATAGATATAGATAAAAATTTTGAAATAATAGTTAGCAATTCTCAAAGAACAATATATGATGTTGTTTATAATACTACCGAGAGTTTTAGTGATTTAAATTCTGAAGGATATGTTGTTGCATCCAGGAGAATGATTTCCGGAATAGAAAAAGGCTCTCCCTTGTCTGGATATAGTTCTTCAGCTTATTTAAAAAAAATATCCGGAAAAAAAACAAGTTCTTACGCATACTTTGGCGGCTTTGTAGGGCAGGGAAATATTAGTGCAATTATAAAATTTCCAAGTGATTTTAATAGTTCTAAGTTATTAGATGCATTCATTAAGGTCGAGACACCAGGAACATTTGAATTATATATAAATAATATAAAATGCGGCAATCAATATTCCGGAATTCCGAATAAAGTTGTTATTTGGAAGATAATTAATTGCAATTCTTCTTTTGTTCCGGGAAATAACAATATTTCACTGAATTTTATATCCAATTTTAATGAATCATATTTTTCTGGAGGATTTATAAAAGCAACCTATACTACAGGCTTATTAATAGAGGAAACAAACATACCGGGTTATAAGAGATATTATTTTCCAGGAATTGAGGGATTTATTAATTTATATGATTCTTTTGCAGTTCAAGGCATTATAACAAATTGGACCATAAATGTTAGTTTTGACAGTATATACAATGTTTATATGAATTTAGGAAATAACACTTTGTTTAGTGTTCAGGGAAGCAATACAACTCAAAGCATAATAATAATGCAAAACAATTTAGAATTGCCGTTTCAAACAATCCCTATAAGATTATCAATAACAAATCTTTCAAATATAACAATATTAAATCAGGGACAGCCATCTGATTCTATACTAATAACTGATACTTCAGGAAGTATGGCTGATTGCAGCGGAGTTTATGAGAATACTCAATTATGTACATATGAGTATAAATCTAGATCTTGGTGGTGGTGGTGGTCTGTTGCAGAATGCACATATAACGGCAGTTGTAGTAATAATGATTGCGGGATATCCCCTATTTATTCTACCAGGAATTATCAGGTAATAAATAGAAGTGTTTGTTTATCATTATTGGAGATAGCTAAAAGAGCTGATAAATTGTTTGTTGAAACCATACTTAATGAATCTTTACTGCACAGAATCGGTTTAGTTGATTTTGCAACCAATGCAAACTATTTTCCTTTAACCAACATCCCTGAAAATTTGAAGAGCAGGATAGATACTTATGTAGCGAGCGGTTCTACATGCACATGCTGTGGAATTAATTATGCCAGAAACATGCTTGTTAATTCTTCAAAGAAAAAATTTATAATATTATTAAGCGACGGAGAGCCAAATTATTATTGTGATAACTATAATGATTATACAGGAACTAATGATAATACTCCCGGAGATGTTTTGTCAAAAAGCTGGGCTATAAATGCAAGCATACTCGCTTGTCAAAGCAATATAACTGTTTACACTATCGGATTTGGTGAGGCAATGTCTCAAGAGGGTAAGAATTTAATGAAACAGCTTGCATGCAATGAATCACTATATTATGATGCAAGCAATGCATCATCTTTATTAGGCATCTATAAAAATATTTCTGAACAGGTTCTTTTATCAGCCAATTTTAGTTCACAAACAGTAACTGTTTCAGGTAATTTAGTTAAAACAAAACTTTATCCACAATCATATATAGATGTTTATTATAGAGATATATCAAATATTAGTGATGTCGGAAAATTGTCTGTAAAAATGGAATCAGAACAGTTTAATGGTTGCAATGCCTCTATATACATACCTCAAAATATTTTAGTTTCAGATGCATACGTAACTTCATATTCTGGAAGTCACTGGACTAAGGAATTATTTGTAAACGGAAATATTGTTTTTAATATAACAAATTATGGTACAAGTTATGTAAATATAGGAGACCCTTTTATAATACAGGTCCCTTCTTTATTATTAATACCTGGAACATTTAATAATATATCTTTAGTTATAGGTGACACCCCTTATAATAATTCAATATGTTCCCCTAACAATACATTAATATATACGGCTTTGATAAATATAAGCATTCCAAGAAGCGGAGTTTTAAAACAATCAAGTGGTTGTATATGGAATATTTTGTTTGAAGATGGAACAGTTTATTCATTAAAAATACCCAAAGATTATTCCGGAAGCAATAATTGTTATTACAATCAAACATTAATACTGTATAATGAAGATGATGCATATGATGTTTCAGTTTATAATTTGTTAAAGTCATTGGATTTTGATAATAATGGTTTGGTAGATGTTAATTTAAATAATGAGGACTTAGAAATAATAGTTACTTCAGTTGATTCGGTTCCTTATCTATGGGGACCATCAATAATTGAAGCGAGGACTTGGAGCAGATAATATTTAAATGAAAAAATAGCTTTTGATTAAAAAACAATATGAAACCAATAAATAATAAAAAAGCAATATTTTATACATTAGCAGTAATAGTATTTTTAGGTGTAATGCTTATTGTTTTTTATACCTATAAATCATATAGTTTAAGAGATAAACAAGAATCCATATTTGTAAGGATTAATGCTATGAATGATTTTATCTCCAGTTTTCATAATGATGTTCACAGGGCAACAAAGATATCTGCAACAAGGGCAATGCTCTCAATAGAAGATTATATTTCTTTGCAATCTAAATATTTTAACAATATAACAGAGTTAAACGAATTTTTTAGGGAAGTTTTTTATTATGGTACAATAAACGGTACAGAAATCATATTAATGAACGATACAAGTTTTCAAGACTATGAGAAGAAAGTTTCTGCAAGTGCAAGAAACATAGGAATGGATTTTTATATAAATGTTACAAGCATAAGTCTGTCACAGGAAGATCCATGGAATATTTTAGTGGTTATAAATGCAAGCATATTATTGAATGATTCAAGTAAATTGGCTTATTGGGAATATAATGAATCATTTAAAACATTGGTATCAATAGAAGGATTAAGAGATCCATTATATAGTGTTAATACTAATGGAAAAATACAAAACATCATAAGAAGAACAAATACAATTTTTTTTGTAATGAACAATAATACTACATTACTTTTAGATCATATTTACAATGGTTTTTATATTAATAGTAGTGATGCGCCCTCTTTTTTAATGCGTTTTTATAATAATTTATCCCCGAGTGAAAATGGCATTGAAAGCTTAGTTAATATAATGGACTTGAATGCACAAAATATTTTAATAAAAGAGGCAAACAGCATTGTCGATTACAAATATTTTTATAATGGTGTTGCAAATGTATGCAATGTACAAAATATGCCATACTGGTTTAAACTCCAATTAACAGATATTACAAAATACAACGTTAATTTATTAAATTATACTGGCTGTTAAAATTTTTGAAATATTTTTAATATTTTATTTTAAAAATAAATTATGTGATTGGTATGTTAAGAAAAAATAAAACAATAATTTGCAAAAATCTGGTGTTTTGCAAAAATTTTTTTAAAAAATCAACGGGATTAATGTTTCGTTCAAGAAAAAGTGTTAATGATACTGCGTGGATATTCTTTTTTAATAAACCAACAAAAGTATCTGTAACAATGTTTTTCGTTTTTTTCATTATAGATGTAATATTTTTGGATTCCAAAAAAAAAGTAATAGGAACAAAAACACTATATCCGTGGCAGACTTATACATTTAAAAGAGAGATATCATATTTTATAGAATTAGAATCCGGAACAATAAAAAAATATTCCATAAAAAAAGGGGATATTTTAAAATTCTGAAAATATCTTGTTTTTTAACTATTTACAAAATACGTTGTAACTAATTATAAAATATTTTTTAACTATTTATAAAACAATTATTTTCATAATTATAATAAGAATATTAATTAAGAATAAAATATATAAATAAAATAATATATGATATTAAAATATAACTAAATTTTTAAAAAAGAGGTTAAAAAAGAGGTAATATGGATTATCTGGAAACAGGAGTAGATAAACTTCTAAAGCTTATAAACGAGAAAAAACGTATACCTACTTATAAAGTTATAGGTATTCTTAAAGTTTCACCAGAATTAGTGCGTGAATGGGTTGAATTCTTAGAAGATGAAGGATTAATTCATGTAGAATACAAATTTTCTATACAATATTTGGTTTCAAAAGAATATTTGAAAGAAAAGAAGAAAATCAAAGAAGCATCTGAAAAAACTCCTGAGGGTTTAAGCTTGCAGGAAAAAGAAGTAATTGCAATTGATGAAAGATTTACTAAGGAGAGTCTTAAAAAAAGTTCTGATGTAAAAATATTAGATGAATATAGTTATAATTTCAAAAATATGAAAATAGATGTAGTGGTAATGAAGAAGAAAGGTGAATTTGTAGAATTATACGACATATTTGTCTCTAATATTAGCCAAACGACAGAATTTATACTAGAAAAAATCAGGCAGGAAATAATAACAAAGATAAGCATAGGTTTTTCTGATATAACAAACAAAAAGAAAGCATATTTAATTGAAGAAAAATTTGAGGAAGCAATAAAAGTTTTAGTGGATAAATATTTTAGTGATTTGGATGTCCAAACAAAAGATTTCCTGTATTCTTACTTAGTAAGCAAAGCATTAGGTTTAGGAAATATTGATTTGTTAATGTCCGATTCCAACCTGGAAGAGATAGTTATAAATCAGAGTCAGGAACCGGTATGGGTGTATCATAGAAAACATGGCTGGTTGAAAACAAATGTTATAATAAAAGATGAAGAACAAATAAAACATTATGCATCAATGATAGGAAGAAAAATAGGCAGACAAATAAATGTTTTAGAACCATTGCTAGATGCACATTTAAATGAAGGGGACAGGGTAAATGCAACATTGTATCCTATATCTGCAAGGGGAAACACTATAACGATAAGAAAATTTGCAAAAGATCCTTGGACAATAACTAAAATGTTAAAATCCAAAACAATAAGTTTTGATGCTGCAGCAATAATGTGGACTGCAATACAATATGAGTTATCAGCAATAATTGCTGGAGGAACAGCATCGGGAAAAACATCTACACTAAATTGTTTGGCAAACTTTTTTCCTCCAAACCAAAGAATAATAAGCATAGAAGACACAAGAGAATTACAATTGCCAAAGTTTTTGCACTGGGTTCCATTAAATACAAGGCTTCCTAATTCTGAAGGCAAAGGCGCAATATCCATGGAGGATTTATTAATCAATAGTTTAAGAATGAGACCTGACAGAATACTGGTTGGAGAGGTTAGAAGACAAAAAGAGGTAGAAACATTATTTGAGGCAATACACACAGGACATTCATGTTATGCAACATTTCATGCAAATACTGCTGAAGAAACTGTTGAAAGATTAACCAATCCACCAATAAATGTTCCAAAATTAATGCTTCCAGCAATATCATTAATATTAATACAATTTAGAAACAGGCGTACAGATGTAAGAAGAACATTTCAACTGGCAGAAATAATGCCTGACAGCAAACCAAATGTTTTAATGCAGTATGATCCAAAAAAAGATATATTGAAAAAAGTCAGAAAGAGCTCATCATTGTTTAACACATTATCATTATATACTGGATATACATATGCTGAGATGAACAAAGAATTAAATGAAAAAGTTAAAATCCTTAAATATATGGTAAAGCATGACATAACAGATATAGACCATGTTGGCAGATTAATGGCAGAATATTATACGGATAAAGATAATTTATTGAAGTATGTAAAAGCAGATAAAAAATTTTGATTTTTAAAATTTAAACTTCAACTAATATCTAATAATAAAAATATATAATTCAAAATGATTTATAAACGATTAGTGTCAAAATTTCCGGGACTAAAATTTAATTTATTGAAGGCAAATCTAAGTATTACTCCGGAACAATACATTAAAGAAACAGTATTCTATGCAGTGTTTTTAACATTAAGCATATTACTTATAGCTTTTATGTTCACTAGATCTTTTTTTGTTTTTCTTGTTTTTCCTGTACTATTTTTAATAATGTTTTTTTACATGTTTAACAGGGTTCATGTACTAGCTAAAAAATTAGACCGTCAGGTATCAAAAGAGGTTGTTTTTGCTGGAAGATTTATAATAATAGAACTAGAATCAGGAATACCATTATACAATATATTTGAAAATGTCGGAAAAAATTACAAATATACAGGGATATATTTTAATAAAATAGTGGAAAAAGTAAGACTAGGAACAAGCTTAGAAGAAGCAATCAATGAAACCATAGATGTTTGCCCTTCTGAAAATTTAAGAAAAATACTTTGGCAGATACTTAACAGTGCAAATACGGGTGCAGATATAGCCTCTGCATTGAATAATGTACTGGAAAACATTGTAAGGGAACAAAATATTGCAATGAAAGAATTCGGCAATAAATTAAATCCTTTAGCAATGTTCTACATGATGATAGCGGTAATAGTTCCATCGTTAGGAATAACAATGTTGCTGGTTTTTTCTTCATTCATAAATATACAATTAAATTTAATATCACTAATAGTTTTAGCTGTGGCAATAGGAATATTGCAATTAATGTTTTTATTAATGATAAGAAATTCAAGACCAAATGTAGATATTTAAAGGTTTTAGAATGAATATAACTTTTATTAATTATGATTTTTTGTAAAAAAACTTAATAAAATGAAAAAAAGTAATATTAAAAAGAAAAAATCTAGTAATAAAATTAGAAATTATTCACATAATAGAACTGATGCCAATAATAGAGAGGCTCATAATAGACGTGATGTTCATAGCAGGAATCATGCCCATAAAAAGATTGTTCATAAGTATAATATAAAAGACGAAATAATCGAAGGCACAGTTGTAGAGGGAAAAAATATAAAAAATGCGCAAAAAGAATTAGATATTACAGACAAACAGAGTTATAAGTACAATACAGAGGAATTGTTAAGAAGAATATTTTTAGTAGAACAAAAAAAGAAGAAGAAACCAGAAATTAATAAGTCATATTTAAAAAAAATATTAAGCCAGGCAGGATATGAAATAGACCCTGATATTTTTAAGAAAAAAGTATTACGATATAATATAATAATTATAGCATTATGGAGTTTATACCTCATAATAAATGGTTTAATTTCAGGACTATATTATGAACTGATTTTTCCAATATTAGTATCATGGATTGTCTTTTTTCCAGCATTATTATTATTAACTTGGGGGGTCATATTTTTGGTTCTTGATTATAAAAAGTATAAGAGGAAAAAAGAACTTGAAGAAGTCTGGCCTGAATATCTGCAATTGGTTGTTTCAAATATAAATGCCGGAATGTTAATAGATGTGGCATTATGGTCTGCAGTAAAGCCAAAATACAAGGTTTTGGCAAAAGAAATAGAACAAGTGGCAAAACAAACATTGACAGGAAAAGAATTAAGCGAAGCATTACAAGAATTTGCAGAAAAATATGATTCAGTAATGGTAAAAAGAACAATAAATTTATTAATAGAAGGCATGGAATCAGGAGGGAAGATAGCAACATTGTTAAATAAAGTTGCATTAGATATACAGGATACAAAAATAATGCGTAAAGAAATGTCAGCATCAGTAATGACTTATGCAATATTTATATCATTTGCAACAATAGTTGCTGCACCATTCCTTTTTGCGTTATCCACACAATTATTAACAGTAATACAAACAATTATTGGAAAATTAGGGCAGACATCAACCACTTCAGTAATAACATTTTCTGCTGAGAATGTTAAAATAGAAGATTTTAAAATATTCGCATATATAATGTTAACAATAACTAGTTTTATGTCTGCATGTCTAATAGGTTCAATAAGAAAAGGTTCAATAAAAGATGGCTTAAAATATATACCTATATTTATAATAACAACTTTAATAATATATCATATTTCAACAATAATCTTGTCATCATTATTTTCAAGCTTATTATGATATATGTTAAATGATTTAAAAGCAGTATAAATTTTGAAAAAATATGAAAAACCAAAAATATCGAAATATTTATAAATGATAATAGTTATAATATTAAAATAAATTACTCAATTATTATAATAGTGGGTATTTGAGGTGAAATTATGAATAAAAAAGCACAAGCCGCTTTAGAATTTTTAATGACATATGGTTGGGCAATACTTGTTGTATTGGCCGCAATAGGAGCCTTAGCATATTTCGGAGTATTAAGTCCAACAAATTTCTTACCAGATCAATGTACCGCAACATCTGGTGTCGGCTGTTTGGGTAAACCGACAATAGCTGCTAATCAAGTAATATTCACATTGACTAATGGATTAGGTCAAACTTTGAATTTAGCTAATGATAATACTACAAAGCCTATTATTAAAGGCGCTACTGGTACATTATATTTTTGTAATAAAGGAGATATTACCTGTTTTTCTACATCTATGAGTGTTGCTGATGGTTCGGATGTTACAATAAGATTTGTTCCTACAAACAGCATAGATACAACCTCTTTTAAAGGGACTTTCCAGTTTAATTATACAAATGCAAATTCTGGTTTACCAGAGTCTGTTATTGTCCAAGTAGCTGGTAAAGTTAGATAATTTTTTTATTCTTTAGTTTTTTCTTTTCGAAATATTTATAATATCATTTATTATTTATAGTACCACTAGAAGTATTTATTTAATTATATTTTTTTAGGGGTGAGTTTATTGTCTAAGGGACAGTATTCAGTGGAATTTATATTAAATTATGGTTGGATATTGATTTCTATTATTACATTAATTGGGTTAATAGCATATTTTGGATTGTTGAATCCTAATACATTTATAACTGAACAATGTATAGTTCAGTATTCTGTTTATTGTACTGGAAAGGCTTTAACTAATGAAACTAATACTTTAATAGTTGTTAATAGCAAGGTTAATTTTCCTTTTACATTGGATAGTTCAAGGGTTGAACTTCCAAATGTCTGTAGTGGTGTAGAGTTTTGTGATAAGAATGGTAATAATTGTGCTAATTCTAAATTAATAAATATTGATGATTCTATCATGATTAAGTTATATTGTGATAATAAAAACAAGAATGTTGTAAGATATTCTTTTAAGATATATTATACTAATACTTTAAGTGGTTTAAAGGAAGAATTAAATTTATATATTGTAACAAAGGTTTTAAAGAATACTTGAAAAATATGATTAAAAATTTGAATTTTAAAATTTAATAGGGTGAGTTTTTATGAAAATAACAAAATTATATGCAAGACAGGTTCTTGATTCGAGAGGCAATCCTACAATAGAGGTTGAGGCTTATTTTAATAATTATGTTGGAAGAGCAATTGTTCCGTCAGGAGCTTCAACAGGTAAATATGAAGCATTAGAATTACGTGACGGAAAAAAAGAGTATAACGGAAAATCTGTAATGAAAGCTGTTTATAACGTTAATAAGGTAATTGCTCCGAAGATTTCTGAAATAAGTTTCTTAGAACAGTCTGAGATTGATGATTTTTTAGTAAGATTAGATGGAACTTCTAGTAAAAGTAGGCTTGGTGCTAATGCAATTTTAGGTGTAAGTATGGCTGTTTGTAGGCTTGCTGCAGCTGTAAAGCATAAACAACTTTACGAATATATTGGAGAGATTGCTGACAATAAAAATTTTAGGATGCCTATTCCTTTTGCTAATATTATAAATGGTGGCAAACATGCAGGTTCAAGTTTAAGAATGCAGGAGTTTATGATTGCCCCGATTTATGCAAAATCTTTTAAGGATGCTGCAAGAATGGTTTCTGAAACATATCATTTATTAAAAAAATTAATAGAGGAAAGATATGGGAAGAGTGCTGTAAATGTCGGTGATGAAGGAGGTTTTGCTCCTCAAATAAATACTCCTGAACAGGCTTTGGATTTAATAACAGAAGCTATTAGATTATCAGGCTATAAAGGAAAGTTAAAAATAGCAATGGATCCTGCAGCATCAGAATTTTATGATAAACAACAAAACAAGTATATAATGGATAAGGCTTATTCAAGGGAGGAGCTTATTGAATACTATTTGAGATTAATTAAGAGGTATGATATTTTCAGTATTGAGGACCCTTTTGACCAGGATGATTTTGAAGGTTTTAGAATGTTGACTTCTCTTGCAAAAAAAATTAAAATAATAGGTGATGATTTGCTTGTAACTAATCCTGAGAGGATAAAAAGTGCTATAAATAATAAGTTATGTAATGGTTTATTGTTAAAGGTTAATCAGATAGGTACAGTTACTGAAGCTATTTATGCGGCAAAGCTTGCTTTTTCTTCTGATTGGTATGTTATGGTTTCGCATAGGAGCGGGGAGACAGAGGATACTTTTATAGCGGATTTAGCCGTAGGTTTAGGGTGCGGCATGATAAAGATTGGTGCTCCATGCAGAACAGATAGGGTTTCCAAGTATAATCAGTTATTGAGAATCGAAGAAAAAGGCATAAAGTATGGTTTTTAATTAATTTATTTTTTCTTTATATTTGTTCTTCCTATATTATTTTTCTTTAAAATTTCATAAAATTTAAATATAAGTTATATATTCTGTTTATTTAAGCTCAACAAGGGCAACTTTAAGTAAATATTTATGCTTAATTTTTGTTAAGCTAAAATAATAGGCAAAGGAGGTGATTAAAATGAGAAGATATACAATATGGGATGAAATGAGAAGAATGCAGGAACAAATGGACGCATTATTTGATTACTTTTTTGCAGAATCAAGAGATAGAAGATATCCATTACTAGAGGCACCAACAAGCACAGAATTAATGTCAACAAATTATAGAAAACCATTGTTAGACATGACAGAAACAGAGAAAGAAGTAATAGCAACAATAGAACTACCGGGTGTAGAAAAAGAAGATATACAAATAAATGCAACAGAAGACAATATAGAAATAAAAGTAGAGAAGAAAGATGAAAAGAAAGAAGAAGACAAAAAGAAAGGCATATATAAGTTAGAGAGAAGTTATGCAGGATTCTATAGATGCATACCCACACCAGAAAATGTAGATGTAGAAAATATAAATGCAACATATAAGAATGGTGTTTTAGAACTAAAAATGCCTAAAATAGAGACAAAAAAGAAAGGTAAACAAATAAGTGTGAAATAATGAGATAAGTAATTATACTATATTTTAGTTTATTTTTTGTCTTGTTTTTTTGTGTTTTTCCATTTTATTTTTTCGGTGATTAAAATGACAACAAATGATGAAACAATAAAACTCAAAGTAGCAGAAGCATTTCAGGATGATGTAGGCAGATCCATAGCAAGAATACCTTCAAAAGTAATAGAACAACTAGAATTAGAGGTAGGAGACTTTATAGAAATAAAAGGCAAATCAAAAACAGTTGCATCAATAAGAAGACATAATTCTGATGATGAAAATAAAAATATAATAAGAATAGATGGAAATATAAGATTTAATGCAGGAACATCACTAGGTGAAACAGTTGAAATAAAGAAAATCGAGTGCGAAGATGCACAATCAGTAACAATATCTCCGGTAGAGCATATACAATTTAATGGCGATCCAACACCTTATTTTCACCAAAGATTATTAGATAAACCATTAATAAAAGGACAAAAAATTGAGATAGACATTCTTGGAACACAACTACATTATGTTGTAACAAAAGTTGTTCCTAATAAATGTGTGAGGATAACACCTTCAACAGAATTAATAGTTTCTGAAAAAGTAGCAAAAGCAGAAACAATGAAAGTTCCAGAAGTAAGTTATGAAGACATTGGTGGTTTAAGCAAAGAGATAGATGCAATAAGAGAAATGATAGAATTACCAATAAAACATCCAGAAGTATTTCAAAGATTAGGAATAGGAGCACCAAAAGGTGTTTTATTAACTGGTCCGCCTGGAACAGGTAAAACATTGCTTGCAAAAGCAGTAGCTTCAGAAACAGAATCAAACTTTTACTCAATAGCCGGTCCGGAAATAATGAGCAAATATTATGGTGAAAGCGAGAAACAATTAAGGGATATTTTTGAAGAAGCAACAAAAAATGCACCATCAATAATATTTATAGATGAAATAGATTCAATAGCTCCAAAAAGAGGGGAAGGAAAAGATCAAACAGAAAAAAGAGTTGTAGCACAATTACTAACAGCAATGGACGGTTTAAAATCAAGAGGAAATGTTGTTGTTATTGCAGCTACAAACAGGCCAGATGATATAGATGAAGCATTAAGAAGACCAGGAAGATTTGACAGGGAAATAAAAATATTGCCGCCAGATGAAAACGGAAGAATAGAGATATTTAAGATACATACTAGGGGAATGCCATTAGCAAAAGATGTAGATTTTAATTATTTAGCAAAAAAAACCATAGGCTTTACGGGAGCAGATATAGAGGTTTTATGCAAAGAAGCTGCAATGAAAGCAATAAAGCCCTATGTTCCAAGCCTAAAACAATATTCGGTTCAAGTGCCAACATATGTTCTTGAAAAAATAGAAGTTAATCTATCACATTTTAAAGAAGCACTAAAAATGGTTGAACCATCAGCAATGAGAGAAGTACTAATAACTAAGCCTAATGTTACTTGGGATGATATTGGTGGTTTAGAAGAGGCAAAACAAAAATTAAAAGAAATAATAGAATGGCCGTTAACAGATCCTGAAAGCTTTAAAAAATTCGGAATAAAACCACCGAAAGGCATACTACTTACTGGTCCTCCTGGAACAGGTAAAACATTGTTGGCAAAAGCAGTTGCTAATGAGTCTGATGCAAATTTTATAGCAGTAAAAGGTCCTGAATTAATAAGCAAATGGGTTGGAGAAAGTGAGAAACATATAAGAGAAATATTCAAGAAAGCAAAACAATTGGCACCAGCAATAATATTTTTTGATGAATTTGACAGTATATCAAAAGTAAGGGGTGCATCATTAACAGATTCCACTGAAAGGATGGTTAATCAATTATTAACAGAATTAGATGGAATAGAAAACCTAGAACAAGTGTCAATAATTGCAGCTACAAACAGACCGGAATTAATAGATCCGGCATTATTAAGACCTGGCAGAATAGAGGTAAGAGTTGATATAGGAATGCCGGATAAAGAATCAAGAAAGCAAATATTTTTAATACATACAAAAAATATGCCTTTAGACAATAATGTGAATTTAGATAAATGGGCTGAAAGAACAGAAGGATTCACAGGAGCAGATATAGAATTTATGTGCAGAGAGGCAGGATTGCAGGCATTAAGAGAATATAAAAATGGAAACAATATTGAAGAAAATATTATTGTTGAAAAAAATATTATCGAAAAAGAAAAACAAGCCAAAGATTCAGGCAAAAAAACAAAAAAGAAACAAGAAAATTCAGAAATAGAATCGAAGAAAGCTATAGTATCAGAAAAACATTTTGAATATGCATATAATTATGTTATAAGTAAAAAATCATAATTTATGTTTTTATGATTTGTTAAAGCTTGTTTATGGAGGTGTTAATATGAAAATCAAACCATTAGGTGAAAGGGTTTTAATAAAACAGCATATAAAAGAAGAAAAAACCAAGGGAGGAATATATATTCCAGAATCTGCAAAAGAAGAAAAAAAAGAGGGAACAGTAATAGCAGTTGGAACATTTAAAGATGGAAAGGAATTACCATTAAAACAGGGAGACCATGTCATTTATGGAGGTTATAGTTCAGAAGAAATAGAAATTGACGGGGAAAAACATGTATTTATAGATTTTAAGGATATATTAGCAAAAATAGAGAAATAAAAACATTTGGGGTGATATAAAATGGCTGATGCAAAACAATTAATTTTTAATGAAAATGCAAGACAAGCACTACAAAGAGGAATAGATAAAGTTGCTAATACAGTAAAAGTTACTCTTGGACCTCAAGCAAGATTTGTTGTATTGGATAAATCATCACATCCATTAATGTGCAACGATGGTGTAACAATTGCAAAAGAAATAGAATTAAAGGATAAATTTGAAAATATGGGTGCAAAATTAATAAGAGAAGTTGCAACAAAAACCCAGGATAATGCAGGAGACGGAACAACAACGTCAATAATCTTGGCACAATCAATGATTAATGAAGGCCTTAAAAATATTGCAGCAGGGGCAAATCCTGTGGAAGTAAAAAAAGGTATGGACATTGCTACACAGAAAGTTGTTGAATATTTAAAATCAAAAAGTGTAGAAGTTAAGACAAAAGAAAAAATAACACAGGTAGCAACTATATCTGCAAATAATGATGAAGAAATAGGAAAATTAATAGCTGATGCTATGGAAAAAGTAGGTAATAATGGTGTAATAACAGTTGAGGATGGTAAAAGTTTTGAAACTACACTAGAATTAGTTGAAGGAATGCAGTTTGAAAGGGGATTTATATCGCCATATATGGCAACGGATCACGAAAAAATGATTGCAGAATATGAAGATCCGTTAATATTAATAACTGATAAAAAACTTTCAAGTCTTAAAGAATTAATACCTGTACTTGAAAAATCTGCACAAGAATCAAGACCGTTATTTATTATAGCAGAAGATGTCGATGGTGAAGCACAGGCTGCATTAATATTAAACATAATAAGAGGAGCATTAAAGGTTTGTGCAGTGAAAGCCCCTGGATTCGGGGATGAACAAAAAGAAATGCTGGAAGATATTGCAGTATTAACCGGTGGAAAAGTTGTTTCTGAAGAAAAAGGTATGAAACTTGAAAAATTCGAGGATTCATGGTTTGGAAGTGCAGGAAAAATAAAGGTGGATAATGAAAAAACAATAATAATAGATGGCAAAGGATTAAAGAAACATATTGAAGCAAGGAAACATTTAATTGAAAATCAGATAAAAGTTGCAGATTCAGAGTATAAGAAGGAAGATTTGAAGAAAAGACTAGCAAAATTAGGCGGAGGAGTGGCAGTTATAAAAGTTGGTGCAACAACAGAAACAGAATTGTCAGAAAAAAAATTAAGGATAGATGATGCACTTCACGCAACAAAGGCAGCTGTTGAAGAAGGAGTGGTTCCTGGTGGGGGATTGACACTTTACAGGGCAATAAGTGTTTTGGAAAAACTAAATCTTCCAAAGGATCAGCAGATAGGTGTAGATATAATAAAGAGGGCATTAGAAGAACCTATAAGACAGATTGCTGAAAACTCTGGAAGAGAAGGTGCAGAGGTAATAGCTAAGGTAAAAGAAAGCAAAAATGAACGTTACGGATATAATGCAGATAAAGATATTTATGAGGACTTATTTGAAGCAGGTGTCATAGATCCGGCTAAAGTCGTAAGAAATGCACTACAAAACAGCACATCTATTGCATCAATGATATTAATAACAGAAGCATTAGTGACTGATTTTGATGAAGAAAAAGATAAACCTACAGCTGCAATAGTAATATAAATTTTTAAATTATTTTTAATTTTTTATGCTTTTCATGTTTTTTTTAAATTATTACATTATAAAATTTATTTAATAACAGTATCCTTAATATATTTTTAATATACTTTTAAAATATTTTTCTGGAAGTATTTATTTATTCTAGAATTATTTATTTTATAAT
>JAWANI010000015.1:0-21915 GCA_038895475.1 Candidatus Woesearchaeota archaeon | reverse complement strand
TATCTGCGATAGATATAATGTGTGTGTAAGAAGCGGCCATCATTGTGCTCAACCGTTAATGAAAAAATTAGGTGTTTTGGCAACAACAAGAGTAAGCATATCATTTTACAATAACACAAAAGACATAGATAAATTAATTATGGCTATAAACAATGCAAAAAAAATATTAAAGGCATAATAATAATTATTTACGATATAACTTTTTAAAGGCACGATAAAAATGGATGAATTATACAGGGAAAATTTAATTGATCATTATAAGAACCCTAAAAATTTTGGAGAAATAAAAAATCCTGACATATATAAACATGACAGCAATCCGTTGTGCGGTGATGAGATAGAAATATTTGTAAAACTCGATAAAAATAAGGAAAAAATAAACGAAATAAAATTTAAAGGAAAGGGTTGTGTAATTTGTATGGCTTCGGCATCAATATTAATGGAAGAGTTATCAAATAAAAAAATTAAAGATGTTCAGAAAATGCAAAAAGAAGAGATGGAAAAATTACTAGGTATTAACTTAACTCCTTCAAGGATAAAATGTATGATGCTTCCGTTAAAAGCATTACAAAAAGGAATAATTGATTATGAATCAAATTTTTTACGAAATTTTTGAAGTCAAAAGGTGCAACATGGAAAAAATTTTAGAACTAAAAGATTTTTCAGTGAGTATTTCAGGAAAAGAAATAGTAAAAAAGATAAATATTGGACTTTATAGAGGAGAAATAACTGTTATAATGGGTCCCAATGGTTCCGGGAAATCAACATTGGCTAATGCTTTAATGGGACACCCACAATATGATGTTTCCGGAAATATTTATTTTGATGGAGAAGACATAACAGATTTAAAACCTGATGAAAAATCAAGAAGAGGATTGTTTTTATCATTTCAGTATCCTGTTGAAATATCAGGAGTCACAGTTTCTAATTTTTTAAAAACAGCAATAAATGCCCGTAGGGAAAAAAATAATCAAATAAAAATGTTAGATTTCATGAAACTATTGACTGAGAAAATGGAAATGCTTAACATTCCTAAAGAATTTGCATCAAGATATCTTAACGAGGGATTTTCTGGTGGAGAAAAAAAGAAGATGGAAATATTGCAATTAGCAATGCTTAATCCGAAGCTTGCAATACTTGATGAAACAGATTCAGGATTGGATATTGATGCATTAAAGAAAGTCTGTGAAAGTATACTCGTATTGAAAAACAGTAATCCGGAATTAACATTATTAATAATAACACATTATCAGAGAATGTTAAACTATATAAGACCGGATAAAGTATGTATTATGGTAGATGGCAGAATAACTAAATGTGGTGGTCCAGAACTTGCTGAACATTTGGAAAAAGAAGGATATGATAAACATAAATAATTATTAAAAATGAAATCTGGAATGAATATAAAAATGGAAGATTTTGATAAAATAAAAATTCCGAAGATTGACAGATTAAGATTTGGAACGGCAGGAATACCTCTAAGGGCACATGGTTTAAAAACTCATGAAGGTGTTGAAGAAGTCAGAAAACTCGGATTAGAAGCAATGGAACTGGAATTTGTGCATTCAGTAAATTTAAATCCACAAACAGCATCATTGGTTAATGAATCAAGAATAAAAAATGATGTTGTATTAACTGCGCATGGTTCATATTATATAAATCTTAATGCGCAAGAAAAAGAAAAACTTTCTGCATCAATATCTAGAATATTACAAGCTGCATACATTGCAAGACAAGCAGGTGCCTGGTCATTGGTGTTTCATGCAGCATATTATTTGAAAGATAATAAAGAAAAAGTTTACGACAAAGTATATGACTCTTTAAAAGCAATTGTTCAGGAATTAAAAGATAATGGCAATGAAATATGGATTAGACCAGAAACCACTGGAAAAGAAACCCAATTCGGTAATTTAAAAGAATTAATAAAATTATCACAAGAAATTGACCAGGTTATGCCCTGCGTAGACTTTGCACATTTACATGCAAGAAATGGCGGTAGAAATAATTCCTTAGAAGAATTCAGAACAATACTTACAGAGATAGAAAAAGGTTTAGGTAAGGAAGGATTAAACAACATGCACATACACATGTCAGGAATAAATTATGGAGATAAAGGGGAAAAAAATCATTTAATACTAAAAGAGTCTGATTTCAAATATGAAGAGCTTATGAAAGCATTTAAAGAGTTTAAAATAAAAGGAGTAGTAATAAGTGAAAGCCCAAATATTGAAGATGATGCATTATTAATGAAAAAAACCTATAATTCAGTGTGATTAAAATGGAGAATTCAGATTTAAGAATAAAAATTTTAGAAACATTTTATGATTTGGCCGTTAATAATAATCTAGATTCACTAAGAAATCTTAGGAAATATTTAATTAATATAAATGAAGATATAGAAGGGATTTTCGAATACGAATTGTATAGAAAAACAATAGACAAGATCACTTTTGACGCTTTTTTTAACAGGGAAAATATTGTCGATGATAAAAAATTAATAGAATGTTACAAGATTATTGAAAAATATTCCCGACAGGGAAAAATTTATTATGGAGGTAAAAAATGAAACACGTACTACCGAAATTAGAATATGAATATAATGCATTAGAACCACATATCGATGCAAAAACTATGGAGATACATTATACAAAGCATCATCAAGCATATATCGATAAATTAAATGCTGCATTAGAAAAATATCCCGAATTGCAGGAAAAACCTGTAGAAGAATTGTTGAAGAATTTGAATAACATACCAGAAGATATACGAATGACTGTTAGAAACCACGGTGGTGGGCATTATAATCATTCAATTTTTTGGAAGCTACTAAAGAAAAATGTTAAAATGTCAGAAAAAATAAATGTGGCTATAGATGAAAGCTTCGGTAGCTATGAGAATTTTAAAAAGGCATTCACAGAAGCAGCATTAAACAGGTTTGGAAGCGGATGGGCATGGCTTGTATTAAATAAAGGAAAACTAGAAGTAGTGTCCACTGCTAATCAGGATAATCCTATAAGTGATGAAAAAATACCAATATTAGGAATAGATGTATGGGAACATGCTTATTATTTAAAATATCAGAACAAAAGAGCAGAATATATAGAAAACTTTTTTCATATAATAAACTGGGAATTTGTAGATAAATTATATGTAGATGCTCTAAAAAATAATCTTTTTTCAGTCATGCCTGTTGAGGAGGAATAACATGAAGTCTAAAATAAAAAAATCAATTTTAAAAGAAAACTCTAAAGCAATCGATTTCGCATTGAAAGACCAGAACGGTAAATTGCACAAATTATCAGAATATAAGGGAAAATCAATAGTTCTATATTTTTATCCTAAAGACGATACTCCTGGATGTACTATGGAAGCATGTAGCTTCAGAGATAATTATAGTGAATTTAAAAAAAGAGGTGTTGTTGTTATAGGTGTGAGTGTTGATGATGAAAAGTCTCATAAAAAGTTTGCTGATAAATACAATCTACCTTTTATATTACTTGCAGATACTGAGAAAAAGATTGTTAAAGAGTATGGTGTTTGGAAAGAAAAATCCTTTATGGGAAAAAAATATATGGGAATAGAACGAACAACTTTTATTATCGATAAAGATTTTAAGATAAAAAAAATATTTCGTAAGGTTTCTGTAACTGGACATGTGAATGAAATTCTTAAAAATATTATATAAATATATACACATGAAAGATATATTTGAATCAAAAGTTGTTTATAAAAATAATTTAACAGAAGATTTGATAGTGATAGGTTTTAAAGCACATTTAAATTTTAAGGCCGGTCAATTTTTTCATATAATATTGGATGAAAACAATCCTAATGATGAAAAAAAAGGTTTCAGACCCTATTCTATATTGAACAGTCCTAAAGATTCATTAATTAATGGCGTCATTTATAGTTATATAAAATTAATACCTAATGGTTTGGCTTCGGAATATATTAAAAAATTGAATATAGGTGACAAAGTATTATTACGAGGACCTTATGGAAAATTTTTGTTTGATAATACTAATGACAAACATATTTTTCTATGCACAGGAACAGGAATAGCTCCTATTAATAGCATTATAGATGAAATTATTAATGATAAAAATATTTTTTATAAGAAAATAATTCTAATTCACAGTGCAAGAACAAAAAAAGAATTGCTGTATTTTGACAAGTTTATTAATTTACACAACGAAAATGTTATTTTTTATATTCCCACATTAACAAGGCCTGAACCTGATTGGGATGGAAATATTGGCAGGATAACTGAAAACAACAATATATTAAGTATTTTGGAAAGAGAGGTTTTTTCATCATCAACATATTTATGCGGTTTAAAAGAATTCATAAGTGATTTGCTCCCCATTTTTAGGAATAAAACAAAAAATATTATAATAGAAAGATATGATTAATTAAAAAAAAAGCAAAGCAAGCATATAAGGGTGAAAAAATGAAAGTAAATGTGAATGAAAAATTAAATTTAAAATCAGAAGTTCTTGTACTGGGCTTTTGGGATGATGAAAAGGAATACTTTCCAGAAAATAATAAATTATCTGAAGAAGTCAAAAAAGCCATTGATAAAAAAGTTTTAGACAAAAAATTCGGAAGCACATTTTCAACTAAAATAACAAACTCTATCTACTCAGAAATATTAGTTATTTCTTTAGGTGGAAGAAAAAATTTTGACATTGAAAAAATAAGAAGAGTAATGCAAAGAATTATATCTTTTTTAAGAAAAAACAAGTATTGTTCTTTTACTACAAATATAATAAAAAAAATATTAGATGAAAAAATAATATTAGATGCTAAAGATGTTGGAAGAGGTTGTTCAGAAGGCTTAATACTTTCCGACTATGTTTTTGATAAGTATAAATCTAATAAAGAAAAAAGGGTTGAAATAATTGCAAATCTTCAATTAAATGATAAGGAAGAATTTATGAAAGGTTTTTATCAGGGAAAAATAATTGCTGAATCAACAAATTATGCTAAGGATTTAGTTAATGAGCCTTCTGTTATTTTATCTCCCGAATATATAGAAAAAGAGGCATTGAAATTAAAAAACAGCAACACTTCTGTTAAAGTATTAAACCGCAAGGATATAGAAAAATTAGGATTAAACCTTATTCTCGCAGTAAGTTCCGGAAGCGATAAACCTGCAAAATTGATTATAATACAATATAATGGTGCAGGCAAAGAAAAATACACAGCTATAGTTGGTAAGGGCATCACTTTTGATTCTGGCGGTTATGACATAAAACCTGCAGGACAATTCTCCGATATGAAATGCGATATGTCTGGTGCAGCAGCAGTTCTTGGAACAATAAAAGCATTACAACAGTTAAATGTAAAAAAGAATATTATAGGAGTAATACCTAGTTGTGAGAATCTGATTAATGGTTCAGCATACAAGCCTGGAGACATAATAAAAGCATACAATGGGAAAACTGTTGAGATAGCAAATACTGATGCCGAAGGCAGATTAATACTTGCTGATGCAATAGCATATACGGAAAAAAATTATTCTCCTGAAACAATTATTGATTTAGCAACTCTTACAGGTGCATGTGTTATTGCATTAGGTTATTATGCATCTGGACTAATAAGCAATAGTCCCGAATTAGTTAAAAAACTTTCAGAAGCAGGATATGACAGTTATGACAGAGTATGGGAATTACCTTTTTTTGAGGAATATCATGACAATATGGATGGGGATATATCTGATTTAAAAAACATGTCTGTAAAAGGAAAAGGAAGGGAAGCAGGAGCTATAACTGGTGCAGTGTTCATAAGCAAATTTTTAGATTTAGAAAAAACAAAATGGGCACATATTGATATAGCTGGAACTGCATTTTTAGCAGAAAGTAAAGAATATAATCAAAAATACGCTTCAGGTGCAGGAGTAAGATTGTTAAGTTATTATTTTATGAAATAAATTTAGAGGTTTTTTAGTATTCCCTTTATTTTTTCTTGTTCTTGAAATTTTATTTGTTTTTGAAGATTATAGTTATTTATTTTTTGCTGTATTGTTGCTATTACTTGCTCGGGAGCGTCAATTGATTCAAGGGTTATATTAGGTTTTTTCATTCCTGATATTTCAATTGTTATTTTGCCGCAATTCAACATTTTATCTAATATTCCTTCATTGGAAAAAAATATTCTGGTTATATTTTCAAAAGGTATTGTTTCTGTACTAATTATAAATAAATTTTCTTTTTTTCTCACCTCTATTTTATCATCAAATATTATATATCCTTCGTTTGTTAAAGTAATATAATTTAATATTAATATGATTATTATTATTGAAAATGGAAATATTAAAAGATAAACGCTCGGCGTAATATCGAATGACGATAATATTTCTGTTAAAACATTTATGCCTGTTTGTAATTTAACGAAATATACGGCAGAAAATAGTAGTAGTATTATTCCGAATATGGCTATGGTGTTTTTTAGTAATTCTTTTTTTATATTTGGATAATATTTTGTCGGTAAAACGTTTTTATAGTCTGTTTGATAATCCATATTAGAATTCATGAATTTTAATTAATAAACTTTATTGTTTAATTTATTGTAAATGTTTAATTATTGTTTAAATCTTTTATTAGAACCCGGGATCGCTTTTTCCCCATAGAACATAATAATTATCATTTAGTTCTACTTTTACATTGTATGTTTTTTCGAGTTTTTTTGTCAAATCCTCTATATTTTTTCCTATTATATTATTATCAAAATACCATTTTTCATCCTCAATGGTTTTATTTAAATAAAGGGTTCCTATATATACTGGTTTTTTGTTTATTCTTATTCCTAAAATCTTTTTTGGTTTTATTCTTTTATATATTTCTAGTGCATCGCATTCGTTGCTTATGTTTACTGCATTATTCTTTCCTATCATGTAGCCTTCTTCTATTATTGTTGATGCAATATCTTTTACGTTATGTTTCATTTTTATTCCTCTTCTATTATGCAATGATTTTATAACCACTTGAAAGTAGTCTTTATTTATAAATTTTTTTATAAAACCATATCATAAATACTGTATTATACACATATATTTTAATCCATAATTAAATCTTTACCATATTTACAGTTGTGTATAGAATTTAAAAGACAATTCTCCTTTATCATAATAAAATTTAAATATTCTCAATAAATTCTGAATATTAATGTTAAAAGAAAAGAATTGGTCAAAAGAATCTGAAGAAAAAATATATCAAGAATGGAAAAATTCAAAGAGATATAAATTTAACAAGAATTCAGGGAAAAAAGTTTATTCTATAGATACACCGCCACCATATGTCAATACTCCCGTACATATAGGTCAGGCCACAACATATGTATTCATGGACATGTTTGCAAGATACAAAAGAATGAAAGGGTATGAAGTTCTTTTTCCTTTAGGATTAGATAGAAATGGTCTGCCAATAGAGATGGCTGCAGAAAAAGAATTTAATATAAAAATAACCGAAACACCAAGAGAAAAATTCATAGAGTATTGCAATAAAGTTTTAGAAAAATCAAGCATGGCATCAGTAGAATCATTTTTAAGATTAGGAATCAGTTTTAATTCTTGGGAAAAAGGAACAAATATAGGAGATGTTTATGAAACAGACAGTCCGGATTATAGGGCATTGACACAAGAAACATTCATAGACTTATGGAATAAAGGTTTAATATACGAAGATGAAAGAATAAATAATTGGTGCCCAGGATGTCAAACAACAATAGCAGATGCAGAAATAGATTATGCCGAACTCCCTAGTTTTTTTAATGAAATAAAATTCAAGATTAAAGAAACAGGTGAAGATATAATAATTGCAACAACCAGACCAGAACTTATATGCACATGCGAAATGATATGCTATAACCCAGAAGATGAAAGATATGCACATTTAGAAGGAAAACATGCGATTACCCCTATATTTAACAAAGAAGTTCCGATAAAACCAGATCCTGTTGCACAGATGGATAAAGGAACAGGATTAATGATGATGTGCAGTTTTGGAGATGTAACCGACATAAGATTTTTCAGAGATAATGGAATAAAACCAGTTATTGCAATCAACAAAGACGGGACAATGAATGAAAATGCAGGTTTTCTTAAAGGATTAAAAGTTAAAGATGCACAAAAACAAATAATTTTAGAATTACATAAACAAGGATTATTGGTAAATCAACAAAAAATAAAACACAGAACACCAATATGTGAAAGATCAAAAGACCCGATAGAATTCATTGGAATGAAAGAATTTTATCTTAAACAATTAGATTTTATAGATGACATGCTAGAAATAGCTAAAAAACCAAAATTCTACTCGGAAGAATCCAGAAAGATACTTATAGACTGGATAAACTCTATAAGAATAGACTGGCCCATATCCAGAAGAAGATATTATGCAACAGAAATACCATTATGGTATTGTTCTAATTGTAATCATAAGATAATTCCTCCAAAAGGAAAATACTATAGGCCTTGGAAAGAAAATCCTCCTATAGAAAAATGTCCTAAATGCAAAAGTACAAATTTTAAGGGAGAGGAAAGAGTGTTTGATACATGGTTTGACAGCTCAATAAGTCCATTATACATATTAAAATATAGCAGGGATAAAGAGTTTTTTGAAAAAAACAGACCATGTAGTTTAAGACCTCAAGGAAAGGAAATAATTAGAACATGGTTATATTATACATTATTAAAAGATTATTTGCTAACAGGGGAATGCATATTCAAAGATGTATGGATAAATTATCACATAGTTGATAATGATGGAAAAAAGATGTCTAAATCTGCTGGCAATGGCATAGATCCTAAAGATGTTTTAGATAAATTTGGTGCAGAACCATTCAGAATGTGGGCATCATTAGAAGGAAATCTTGAAAAACAAGACTTTAGGTGCAGTTTTGAAAGAATAGAAGGTGCAGGAAAAACAATAAGTAAACTATGGAATGTTTCAAAATTTATATTGTTATTCAAGGATAAATATATTGAGGAAAGAAAAGAAATAGAACAACATCTTACAGAATTGGATAAATGGATATTAAATGAATTAAATATCTTGATAATAGAGTCAAACAAAAAATATGAAGTATATGATTTCCACAATCCTGCAATATTGATAAGACATTTCTTATGGGAAACATTCTCCAGCCATTATTTAGAACTGGTAAAAAACAGGGCGTATAATACTAATAAGGAGTTTACTGAACCACAACAAAAGGCAGCAATATATACATTAATACATGTTCTTGAAGTAATGCTTAAACTTTTAGCACCAATAACACCTTTAATTACTTATAAAATATATTCAGAGCTTAAAAATAGAGATATACATTTAGAAGATTTTCCTGAAGCTGAAAAAGAATATTTTATTAACATAACAAAGGAAGATATTATTGATTTAAACTCTTTTATTTGGAAAAATAAAAAGGAATCTGGAAAAAGTTTAAAAGATGAAATAAAAGAATTAACCATAGAAGAAAAATATGCATCAATACAACATGATATAATTTCTGCACACAATGTTAAAAGATTATTATTTGGCAAAGAGAAAAAAATAATACTCTAAGAAATAAAAAAATAATTAAAAAAACAATATACTAAAAAAGAATTTAAACTTAATATAAGGTATTAAATCATATTTCTTTTAGGAGTTTTTTATTTGATTTATTAATTGACTGTATCTATCATGTAATTCTCTTATTCTTTGATTATAATATGCTCTTAATTGCAAAATTTTTTGTTGAGCATTAGGATCCCTACCTATAATTCTAACTCTTGTATTATATTCTTGTATTAATTGATTTCCCTCGAATAAGTATTGTTTTTTCAGATTTTCAATTCTTTCCTGTTTTTCCATTAATTTTCTCTCATTTCTCTTTTTTACAACAACAACATCTGCAGTTATTATCGTAATTATTAAAGCAATTATTATAATTATAAAAATTGGCCGAGTAAACCATTTAGCTTTATTTTCGATGTTTTGTTGTTGATTGTTTAATGTTAAAGGTTTTTCTGATTCTACATCTTTCCGCTCCAAAACATTATTTCCAGTTATTTCTTCTAAAGCAGGAGGAAGTTGTTGTGAAGGTATTTGCTGTACAGGTGTCTGTTGTATATTTTCTATACCTCCTATTATGAAATAACTTAATCCAGGTATTGTTGCTTCATAAGTTATTTTTGTATTATCGCTTGATATTTTTGTTGCTGATATTTCATTCCAAGAATTAGTATACCTGTAAACTTTTATCAAATTTTCATTTATATTGTTTTCTTGAATCCAAAATTTCGGAATGGCAAACTGTATTTTACCCATTATTATATCTTCATTTTCAAGATTTGTATGTTTTATTTCCAACAAAGTATATTTTTTTACATTATTATTGAGAGAATTTACAATTGTTGGAATATTATCTAATCCATGATCAGTTATTTTTATATCAACATTAGTCTTTCTCTTATTTATGTATACAATTATCTTTTTCAGGGCAATATTGTCTGAGTTGACATTTATTGTAAAATTGTCCTTTACCTCTGAATAAAAGAAACTCTTACTGTTTGTTTGTTGTATAGTGCTAGGAATATTACTTATGCTTCCCCCGCCGCCACCACCAGAACCGCCGGAACTACTGGTTGTTTGTTCTCTTATACTAAAATTGAAATAATAATTTCCAGTGTTTATATTCCCTGCTAAATCAGCACATTTAACATAAAAAATGTATGATGTTCCGCCTTCAACAGATATTGTCTTTCTGTTGGTTGTTCCTGTACTGCTGAAAGAACGCGCCATGTTTGAATATGAAACATTATCCTCATCATATCTGCATATAGAATTTTCATTTAAATTAACTTCTAAAGTTACTGAATCCCTGTATGATAATGAACCACTTGGACTTAGGCTTAATATTTGTGGTGGTGTTATATCGTTTACTGTGAATGTTTTATTGTTGTATCCTATGAATCCGTAACTGTCGTTTGAATATGCATGTATTGTATAATTTCCATTTGTCAATATTATGTTTGTACTTGCCCCGCATGTTGTTGTATTATATATATTAGTATTATTTCCTGTTATATTATACCAGCAACTATTTATTCCTGATATGTCTTGCGCTGTTATATTTACTATCACTATACTGTTATTTTCTATGCTTAATGGTCTTGAAATAGTTATTGTTGGACCTTCATCATCTATTGTTAGGTTCCAACTTATTGTTGTATTTGTTACGGTGTTGCTTACTAAAAATGTAATATTATAATTTTTTTCTGATAGGTTCGTAGTGTCTAATGTGAAATTTTCTTCTGTACTATTCAATGTTCCATTTATATACCAATAATAATATAATGGATTACTGTTAGGATCTTCACTTGTTTGTGTAAAATTTATTGTGTCATTCTTTTTAACAATTATGCTTGAGTTAGAAGGATAATAGCTTAATATTCTTACATCATAAACAGTAACATTTATATCAATATAATTATATGCTCCATAATCATCTGTTACTGTTATTCTAACACTATGTGTTCCCAACAGTGAAATGTTGTTCTCAAGGGTAAATGTTGCATTATTTGTATTTATTGTCTTATTATATCTGCTGTCATTTATTTCAACTGTTAATATGTCATTATCTATATCGTTAAAATAAACTATTATTGTAATGTTTTGTGATAAAGTAAAATTAAAATTGTTTATCCCGTTTTGATTTGTAACATTTGTTATATTAGGAGGGTTATTGCCTAAATCGGTTATGTTTATTGAAAAATTGAACGGAGTAATTGCAAGATTATATGCATGAATCCTTATCCATTTTATATTAGTTGTAGAATTAATGTCAAGCGTTTCATTTTCTGTAGTATTATATCCTCCAAATACATGTATGTCCCCTGTGGAATTATAAACATATAAATCTAAATCACTGCTAGTATTAGCCCATCTAATCTCAACTTTTTCATTTCCTGATTTATTATTATAATACGCATAAAACAAAACATCTCCTGTTTCAGCACCAAAATTATTAAATGTTCTAACAATATTTGCATAATTTTTTATTGGAACAGTAACAATTATTGGAATAGTAATGTTTTTAGAATCATTTCCAAATAATAATAGCTTACCACCATAAGTTGTTGCATACATACTACTGAAATTATATGTTGTAAAATTAATAATAAAAGAATAATTGCTGTTTGCAGGAACAACAATGTTTTGCGGATAGGAAAATTGTGATTTATTAATTAATATTGCATTTTCATTATTATAAAAATCTGTAAGAATAGCAGTGAAATTTATTTCATAAGGATTATCATTAATTATTGTTATATTTGCTGACTCAGTTCCATTAATAGGGATTATAAATTCCCATCTATCATTTAATGTTTCTATATTATATGTGTTTTTAGCTTTAACAGTTGCGCTAATATTATATGTTAAAGCATTAATAGCATTTACTTCACCGCTTCCAACATTAAACACATAATCAGAAATATTCACTGCACTATTTAGCAATATTCTTCTTGTTTGTGAAGGTGTCAAAGAAGGATTTTTTTCCAGCATTAATGCAACAACACCTGTAACATGTGGTGCAGCCATACTTGTACCGCTCATTGTTTGATAATTATTATTTAAATATGTAGAATATATACTTACTCCTGGAGCAACAATATCGGGATCTAATCTGCCAAAAGCAGAAGGCCCCCTTGATGAACTTGAGGCAATAACATCATCTAATTGTGTTTCAGTATTATTATCATTTACACTACCGACAGTAATTGCATTCTCTGCAGCACCGGGAACATTAATTGTGCTTATAGCAGGTCCTGTATTACCTGCAGCAATTATCACTGGTTTTCCAGAAGCAAAAGCTGCTTCAACAGCCAAAGAAACACTATCCTTTCCACTATTTCCTTCCACAACATCAGAATAAGATCCTCCTAGAGACATACTTATTATATCTGCACCATTATCAACAGCCCATTCAATACCAGAAATAATATTTGATATATCACAAACCCCCGTATTATCACAAGATTTTATTGCAATAAATTCAACATCAGGAGCAACACCCTTAATAGTACCATTTGCACCTATTATTCCAGCAACATGTGTTCCATGTCCATAATCATCTAAAGGATCATCATCCATATTGACAAAATCATAACCATCCTTCACTCTATAACCCGGACCAAAACCTCCCCCAAGATCTGTATGATTATAATAAATACCTGAATCTATGACAGCAACAGTAATATTTTTGCCAGTAATGTTAAGAACATTATGAATATAATTAGCACCAATACTTACAACACTATTATCAAGAGCAACATTAAAATCCTTGCTCTCAACAACACCATCTAATTTTATTATTTTATCTTCATAAATTTCTACAATATAACCCTGCTTTTCCAGCTTTTTAAGCTCTAACAAACCCTTCTTATTTAATTCTCCGGCATACGCATTTATTATTCTAAGCTCCCTTTTATTTTTAAGAACATTTTGTGTTATTATATTAGGATTATTCTTTATATCCATATTTTTTATCCTTACAATAACATTAGCGCTTCCTTCATAATTTATTTTCTCCTCTATAGAAGAGTACTTTTTCATTGTCTGAGCATAGGAGTCACTTAAAATAGATGTGCATAACAATACAAATAACACTATAAAGAAAGTTTTCTTCACAATTTTTTTGTCCATAACCACCTACCTTTTTAAATTCTGAAATTTTGGATATATAAATTTTTCTAAAAAAATATAATAAAAAAAGATAATAAGCATTATCTCACAAAATAAAATAAAAGAAAATGCAATTGACTGAACAAAGTAAGCCATCAAGAATAATTACACAGAGACAATTTTAGTCAGTAATTAGAGGGAGAAATTCCGTAACGAACTATTAAAAGAAGAAACCAAAAATTAATCCAGCAATTGTTGAATAAACAATTACTAAACTGACATAAGTTATTGTTTTAGTAGTACCTAAAACTTTTCTTATAACTAACATATTCGGTAAACTTAAACTGGGTCCTGCAAGAAGCAAAGCCAGAGCAGGTCCTGAAGCCATCCCTTTAGCAATCAATGCCTGAACTATTGGAATCTCTGTTAAAGTTGAAAAATACATAAATGCCCCAAATATAGATGCGATTAAATTTCCAAATAAAGTATTATTTCCGACCAATCCTTCTATCAATGTTTGTGGCAGCAGAGGCATGATAAATCCTGCAATAAAAACTCCAATAAAGAGCAACGGAAGAAGTATTTTAGCAAAACTCCAAGTCTCATTAAGCCATTTGTGAGTTACATGGTCTCTGAATTTCCACAGAACTAATCCGACAACACCGAAAGTAAATAATCCCATTATAGAATATTTTAGTATATTGTTAATTTGTAAGCCATTTACAATTAAAACCCCAACCATTAAACCGAAGAAAGCTATTAAAACCTTATTTGAGATTTTAGATTCTTCTGATTCTAATACAACTAATTTTTCTTTTTCAACTTTTTCTCTGAATATCAAAGCCATAGTCAAACCTACAAGAATTGAAAGCAAAATAGCAGCAATAATTCTAGCCATCCCAATTCTAAATCCTAAAATGCTTAGGGTAAGGAACATAGCAGCAATATTTATCGCGGGGCCTGCAAATAAAAACGTTATTGCCGGTCCTAAACCCGCTCCTCTTTTTCTGATTCCAGCAAACAGAGGCAAGATTGTGCATGAACATACAGCCAATATTACACCTGAAACAGAAGCAACACCATAAGAAACATATTTTTTTGCTTCGTGTCCTAAATATTTCATAACTTTTTCTTTTTGGATAAAAACAGCTATTGCTCCAGCTATAAATAATGCAGGAACTAAACAGGTTAAAACATGTTTCTTAGCATAATCATGTAGCAAGTTAAGAGCCGATAAAATTGAATTCCTGAACCATTCTGTATCTGAGGGAACAAAATAAAGCAGGCTAAAAATAACTACAATCCAGATAAGCATATTCCAGTCTTTTCTTTCCATGTTACAACCACTTCTTTATTTCTTCAACTTCCGGTATTCTACCATATGCTTTTAATTTTCCATCAATTACTATTGCAGGAGTAGCCATAATTCCACGATTTATTATCTCGTTAATGTCTGTAACTTTCACAATCTCTGCTTTTTTATTTGCTTCTTCTACTGCTTTTCTTGCATTTGCCTCTAATTGCTTACATTTTGGACAACCAGAACCTAAAATTTCTATTTTCATCTCGAACCTCCACAACATGATTTATTCTTTAATTTGTTATCAAGTTGTTTCTTTGTACTCCCCCCATATAATGCTATTTTCAAAACTATTTTTTTACCAATATTCCTAACTTCTTTAATATCCTCTTCGGATACTACATCTGAGTTTAATTGAACAAAGTTTATTTTATCTCCTAAAATTTCTAATAGCCTGAAATGATCTCTATTCCAAAATTTATTTATTAAAGGATCTACTGCAGTGATTGATCTTTCTTTGGCAATAAACTTTACAATTTCTATCCAATTTGGATGTTCAAAAATATCTCCTCCAGTTAGATTAACTCTATACTCAATTTCATTTTCTTCAGAATATTTTCTTAGATTTTCCCATAATTTTTTTATTTTATCTAAAGAAAGATACTCTTTTTTATAAGGAGACATATAACAAAATTCACAATTTAAAGAACAACTACCTGTTAAATTCAATTGTACTAAATACTCTTTATTAATCCAAAAATTTTTCTTTTCCCTGTCTTCTTTATAAAAATTTATTAAGGATTCCATTTCAATAATTCCTTAGCTTTCGCTATTGATTGTTTTGTTGAATCAAAAATTACTTCTTCAGGAGGAACATATTCAACTCCCCAAAGACTTTTATCGTTTCGCATGTGAGATAAAATTTTTGATTCTTCTATGTTAGCCAAGCCATATTGCGGATCAAAAACTCTAAATTTTTTTTTGTCTCCTCTAAAATTATATCCTACAATCATTTTATAATGCAATATTGGACTTTGGCCGGTTACAAAGGAAATAAAATGCCCTTTCTCTAATTTCGATTTTATCTCATCTGTTATTATGTTTCCATAATCTAAAGAAAAATTCTTTATTTTTTCATAATCTTCTTGAAATTTTTTAATCGGTTCTTGTTCTGTTTTTTTATCTAAAAATAGGGGTGCAAATGTTTTATAATCTGCAAAAAAATATGCAGGAATTCCGAATTTTTCTCTGGATACGTAAGCCAATGAAGAAGGCAAATTATTAAAAAATCCTGGAACAGTTACAAGTTTAAGAATTCCTTCTTCTAAAGAGCGAGTTACCTTAATATGAGGAAAATAAGTACCGATTGTATTTGCTAAACATGTTGCACCGCAACTAAGAGCTGTTTGAGTATAAGAGGGGATTTTCGGGTTGAAAGAAGCTTTAGAGTCATTTTTAGATTCATCAAGTTTGTCTAATAATTCAGGAATATTTCTTTCGCAAGATAATCGATTAGATAGATCAATATAAAATTTTAAGTCATTCATCAAAATTCCGCTCTCTCTCAAGAATAATTCAAAAAAATGATCGTATATTAGAATCTCTCTTAATGCAGTTTCGTAATCATTTTCGGGAGTAAAAATTTCTCTTTCACTTTTTTTATTCAATAGTACAAAGTGTCCTAATAATTTTCCAAAGGAATTTATTGAAGAACCAGACAAAGAAAACAGCTTTCTTAGATTAGGATTTTTTGAAAGCATTTCTCTTATTTCATAAGGGTTTTTAGTTGAAACTCCGTTTTCTCCAACTTCTTCTGATAAATATACTGGAAAACTCCTTACAGATTGAATTAACGAAAGTGCCCTATCTTCTGGAAGACTTTCTATACATTTTTCATATATCTCTTTTTCTATATCTGTTATGTAATATATGTGAGTGTTTAATCTAAAAGTTGTTTCAGCCAAATCTCTAAATAATTCTAATTTTTCAGGATACAAAAATTGTAAATTTTCTGAAAAAGAGGCCATTTTTATAGACAAATCTAAATAAATATTCCAGGAATCTTTTAGATGCCTAAAAAAAACAATAAAGTTTTCTTGAGATTTTGTTGAATAAGAAATGATATTTGGAACTCTTATCTTTTCATTTTTTAATGAATCCTTAAAGTATTGGATTATCTTAGAACCTTCTTCTAAATACTGTATGTCTGTTTTTCCGCTTAACATATTTACATCCAATATTAGAGGAGGGATATTACCACATAAAACTCTTTCTTCTAGAGAAAGATTTTCCATTTTTATTCCTGATCTTCGGCGTTTTCGTCAGGTCCTACTCCACAAATCTTCTCTACATTCTTGTGGTTAACAACCTTCAAGTTTTTTTCTTTTTCCATTTTTGACCTCATGTTTAATTTTCCCCAGATTTAATACGAGGTTTAACACCTATTGATGTTAAGAATATTATTTCATTAATAAACCTTTCTAAAGTTTATCTGAAATACTTTCGAGCCGAAGCCTAGACTATCTGTCCGAAGGACTAGCGTGCTTCCGTCCGGGTGAGGTGATAATAAGCAGGTTTTCGAATTGCGTATAACATATGCGATTAAGAGAATTTTTTGGTGAAGCCAAAAATTTGGGGAAACGCTAGAAAAGCAAAGCTTTTCTGCGCACCAAAAATCACAAGATTTTTGAGTGATTCGCAGGATTTTCCCTCTTAATCGCTGTTCAACGACCGAGTGCGAAGCACGAGGCGAGGCTCTGCAAGAGCCGAAGAGTAGCCAGCCGAGCCCCGAAATTTTCAAGTTTAGTAAAAGCCGCCTTTAAAATTATTTATTCTCACCAGACCTAATTTGTTCTAGGTATTCTTTGAAGATTTTTACCCTGCTTTCATTTTTTCGTCGTTTCATTTTTTCTTTAAATTCTGGAGAACTGTAATATTTTCTCTGAATGTCTTTTAACCTATTTTTACTACATTCGGCACAAAATTTTGTCAGGGGTGATTTAAAATCAATTTCTGCGCCGCAAAGTTCACAATTCTTTCTTTTTTGTTGTTTTTCTTTTTGAATTTTCTCTTCTTCAAGTTGGTTTTTTAATTCTGACGCCTTTCTTAATGCTAAATCCTTAGCTTCATTCATTTTCTCAATGCCAAAACCAGATTCTTTGGCATAAACTTCAGCTATTGCTTCAACAATGTTCATCGCCGCATAAAAAGGTTGGTCGCTAGTAGCTAAAAATGCAGGGAAAGCTGTATTTGTAAATATTATTATTCCTTCTTTTTCGTCAATTTTATAATCTTTTCTACCAAGACCACTATCATATATCCAATCGTGTTTAAATTTAAAAGTCTTACCAAAAATAGTAACTGTGTGTCGTAGCGCTTCATGAGTTTCTTTAGGTATTCTTTCTCTTTCAGACTCGGGTTCTTTTTGTTCTTGTTTTTTCGGTTCTTCTCTGTCGTTTCTCTTTTCAACTTCAAATTTACTCAGTTTTCCCGCCTCTTCTTTTTGCTCATCTCCTTCATCTTTTTCTTGTGGTTTTTCTTCTTTGGTTTTTATATTGGGGTTTATTATTGATTTTAAATCAGGATCTTTGAAAGCTCTTGCCAAATAATCTTGCCATAAATTTGTTCTTTCCTGAACTTGTTGGGTTATTGTTTCTTTAGTTGCTTTTTTTCTCGCTTCTTTTACTATTTCCTTAAAAATATCACTTTCTTTACATGCTCTTTCAGCTTCTTCGTACTCGTCAGATTCTTCAATGAACCTGTTTTTCTCGTGAGTTATCGGGACAAAGTCAAGATGAATCTCACCCATAATTCTTGCAGATGTGGGGTGTTCAGGAATAGCAAATTTTTCATATGTTCTAATCATTCTTCCCTTTCTAAATAAATCAAATCCGTAAAGTCCTTTTTGAGACCCTTCTTTCATCAATCCTATTATTCCATGAATTTTACCAAATTTGGTTTCTATTTCAAAAGATTTAGGATATCCATCAGACCAATTAATTTTTTCTGGTTTACATAATTTTGTGTTAACTTGTATTTCAAGTACATGACGATTTATATATGCTCTGTATCTTTTTCCCAAATCATTTTTGAGAGAAGTTACTCGTATAGGGTTAAGTTTTATTTTCAATCTTTCAATTTTTATGTTCGTTCCATGTTCATCCTTTGGTTTTTCTATTTCATTGAAAGGGAAGGAATTCCATGTTAACTCTGGATTATTCTCCCATTCATCTTCATCATATACAAAATGATATCCCTTAGTTTCACCTTTTTGACCAGTGATTACATGAAATCTTTTACCTATTGAAAGGGCAGCAGTTTTTAGACCAAAACCGTATTCACCTAGTTCATCTTTACCCTTTGAAGATTCTGCTAAAACAATTGCTTTCGCGGCCTCCTCTTCGTTCATCCCTTTTGCATTATCCATCACAATTATTTGATGTTTATTTGAATCAATGAAAATCTTAACTTCTAATTTTTCTTTACCTTCTTTTTGTTCATTTGTCATAGCATCAATAGAATTATCAACAAGTTCAGCTATAGACTCATTAAATCCATGACTAGAACGACCCATCTTTCTATAGATGCTTTTATGAGGAGTTATATTAATTTTCTTTTGATTTAATACTTTCATCTATATCACTCCAATGAAAACTCAACTTTTGGTTTATCAAAAAGTGATTTTATTCTCTTTACTTCCTTTTCAATAGCTGAAAAAATTTTGTTAACATCTTCTTTATTGTATTGATATGTTGAAGTATTGGAACAATTTCCTAACAATCTTAAATCTTCAAGTATTCTTTGAGTTCTGGCTGAAGCTATCCTTTTGAATTTTTCCTGTTTTGTTTCTCCATCAACTTTAGGTTTGACCATTTTTCATTCACCTAATAACATATAATATACATTAGATATTTAAATCTTTCGATTTTATGCCTAATATATGTCATTAGTATTATCTTATAGTATTTTTTATATAAAAATTTTGTGATAGTTTTAATAAGAAAGGCGGCGGCTTCTCATTTTTCGTCGTAAGAGACGAGGCTGGCTATTTCGTTTAACAAAGGGATTTACCGAAGTCCCGAGCCTCGTGAAACAGAGGTGCGAGGGATTTGGGTCGAGCGACTGCAAGGAGCGAGCCGGTAAATCCCTGTTAAGCGACCCGAACGAAGTGAGAATGCAATGTGGCAAGCGATAGCTTGAGTTTTTTCGCACATCAAGAACAAGAATCATGCCCGAAGGGCAATTAATTCTTAATTTTTTACAAAAAATCGTGTTCTATCGATTGCGAAAAAATTTCGTTTAACATCGGAATTTAACGAAGTAAAATTTTCTTCGTGGCTCGGCAACCCTGAGACACGAGATGAAAATTTTATTTGAACGGAGAAAAATGAGACGAAGACCTTTAGAGTAGAGGCGCATTTTTCGTAGTCGTTTAAGCCCTGTTAGTTTCGTCGACCATACGAGCAAACAAATTGAGTTGCGCAGCTGTTTGTAGAAGCGGGTTCTTGCGAAAGGCACAGCGATTTACACATAAGTTTTGTTTGCGGAGTGGAGTCGACCTTCCGTTAGGAAGAGTTTCTAAGGGGACGTCATAAATAAAACTACAAATCCAATCAGAATCAAAATGGCAGATATCGATGATCCAATTACAGCATATTTTAATCCATTCAATTTTTCTTTTCGGATTTTATACATTGCATATGTGCCTGTCAGAAGTCCAAACCATGCAGCATATCCGGCTAGGTTACTTATTGAATTAATGAAAAATAAAAATCTCATATTTTCTGAATTTATCAAAAGAAAAGGATAAGGAACTAAAGCTATCAAAGAGAAAATAAAAGATAAAAATCCAAGATAGTATGGTTTGTCATTCATAAGAACATACCTATCAAACTCAATTTCCATAGTGGGAAAATGAATCCTATTATGATATCTAAACCTGCAATTGTAACTCCAGCTATCGCAAGCCCTGTTCCTTTTAATTCAGGATGATTCTTTATTTTTACTATTGCATAAATTCCGACTAGAACTGCAATATATGATAGGAAATCTATTAGCAATCCTATTATCGAAAATACTAACGATGCAATAGCCATATGAAAATTCTTTTGTTCTGCCATTTTGATTCCTCCAAATTAAATTAGTACTTATTTTTGACATTCGCATATTTAAATATATCGAATGACGTCCCCTTAGAAATTGCAACTAACATCGGAATTTAACGAAGTTTTGCGAACAGAGCTGAAACCGAGCCACTCCTGAGCGTAAGCTCGAGGGAGAGGTTTCCTCGTGAGCAAAATTTGGGAAAAATGCGAGCCGAGCATTTTTCCGTTAAATTTCTGTTAAAATTGTCAACCATACAAAGTATTGGTCGACCGACGAAAGCTGAAGGCTTGAGGAGAGTTATGACGCAGGGGCACACAGTCCTATCTAATGAGCAAAGCAATACGTTAAGGACAATAGTTAAGGGGCACACCGAAAAAAAAATTTTTAAATTAGATATTTTATAAAATACATATGTTTTTATTTAAGTCTTCACAAAAACAATTAAACGCACGCTTAATTAAACATTTGAATGATTTAGCTAAAGCAGGTCTTGACATTTCTACTTTTGATAAGAAGAAGATTCTTGGATTAGAAGAAGTTGATGTTCAATTAATCCAGGATATTAATGAATTACACAGAAATAATATTACGCAATATGATAAAATATATCCTCATCTACAAACATTAAGGCTTGATTTGGAAAAAGTGCTAAATAAACCAGAACTATTCACTGATTCTGAAAAACAAAAAATCAAAGAATTAGTTAATGGAATAATAACTATTATACAAGAATCACAGAAAAATATTAGCGAAACAAAAAAAGTCAGAATAAAACAATTAATAAGTTGGGGATTTATAGACGAAGATTCTGAATTAACTGAATTATTAATAACATATTGGACA
>JAWANI010000014.1:0-22873 GCA_038895475.1 Candidatus Woesearchaeota archaeon | reverse complement strand
AATTTTGAAACTAAAAACTAAGAAAAATATTATATTTTAAACAATATATTTATATATTAAGCACAACAAAATAAAAAAGAGTTTAATAATAAAACCAATTTTGTCTTTAATTATTAAAATATAAATAAAAAATGATCAATTTAACAAAAAATGAAAAAAAAGTACTAAAAACATTACTAGAAAACTCTAGAACAACTGATTCTGAAATTGCCTTAAAACTAAAAATAACAAGCCAAGCAGTCGGAAAAATAAGAAAAAAACTGGAAAACAACATAATAGACGGATACACCTTAAACATTAGCTATAGAAAAATAGGCATAAATATATTAGCACTAGCAATAGCTAAAATAACCAAAGAAGGACTAGAAAAAGGAGTAATAGAACTGGAAAATGAATTAAAGAAAAAACCGAACATAATAAACATATACAGATTACCAAAAATAGGCGCAACATATATTATGACATATGGCTTTTCAGACATACAAGAAATGGAAGATTTTTTCTATAATAAAAAAATGAACGAAGAAATATACAAATACCTAGACATACAAGAGATACATTCTTTCTCTAGTAATAGCATAATAAAAAAAGATTCAACACAATTAATAGAAAAAATTATTGATAGGGAAGATAATGAGAAAAAATTCAAAGAAATAACTGATTTCAAAAAAAAGATAAAAAACATCGAAAGATAATTTAAAAATGAAATCATTAACTAAAGGACTTAACGCAAAAATATTATTTTATCTAATAATAATAAACATTTTATTATTTTTATTTTTGGAAATTATATTTTCATCGATAACAATAACAGCATTCAACAATATAGAAAACAACATATTACAGCAAGATTTAGAAACAGTAATTGAAACTATTAACTCAGATTTAGAAAATATGAAAGGGATTAGTGAAGATTATGCAAACTGGGATGCAGCATATGAGTTAGCAAAACACAACAACCCTCGTTTCTCTGAAATAGATCTTACTGATGATTCTCTGAAAAGACTTAATTTAAATTATATAATAATTCTAGATGAAAACAAGAGCATAGTATATTTTAGAAAATATAATTCAGGAAAAATATTTTCTGAATATGAAAAAAAAGATGAAACAATACTAAAAAAGTATAGTAACATAACAACAACAGATAAAACAAAAACGGGATTTATAAAAAGTCCGGAAGGAATTGCAATGTTTTCATCAAGTTCCATTCATAAATCAGATAAATCAGGAGATAGTGCAGGTTCCCTTATATTAATAAGGTATATTGATGAAAATTATATAAGGGGGCTGTCTGATAAAACAAAACAAAAAATATTATTAGATGAATATGCTGCATCTAATAAAAACATAATAACAGGGAATGTAATAAAAAACATATTTGTAACGCAAGAAGAAAAAAAATATTCTAATATAAAATATGAAGACAAAAATATTACCGCACAAACAATATTAAGAGATATAAATAACGACAAACTAATAAATTTAACTATAGTGAAAGAAAGAACAATATATTTTCAAGCCAAAAAGATAATACTGCTTTTTTCATTGGCACTAACACTTTTATTGCTCTCTGAATTCTTTATAATATACATTCTAATAAAAAAGATGATTTTAAACAAAATATTTCTAATAAATGAATTTGTAAAAAATGTATCAAAAGAAAATCTAGATTTCACTAAAGATAACGATGAATTATCAGACCTCGCAAAAGCATTCTCCGAATCAATAAATAAAATATCTTTGCTAAATAAAGAAAAAGAATCAATTTTTGAATATTTGCCTGATACAGTTCTAAATATAAATGCTGAGGGGGAAATAATAACAATAAAAAACACTTTTTCCGATAATAAAAAACAGAAAATAGAAGATTTTCTGACTAAAGAAAATTTGTTATTACTAAGAAAAAATGCTTTAGAAAGCATAAGCTCTAAAGAAACAAAGAACATAGAAATAAAAAATAATGAAAAATATTATGAAGCCAGGTTAATAAATATTGAAGAAGATGGTTGTTTAGTTTTTATAAGAGACATTACAATGGAAAAAACACTTGGTGACAAACTCAGAGAAAAAAACGAAGAACTTGAAAAAATTAACAAACTTGCTGTTGATAGAGAACTTAAAATGATTGAACTAAAGAAAGAGATAAAGCGTTTAAATAACAAAAACAACAATTAAAAAAATAATATTTTGAAGTAAAAACAACACAAAAAAAGAGGTTGAATATGGAAAATATTTTTTACCTGTTGGACAATTTACCGTCGATGATATTTATAGCAGATGAGACTGGTAAATGCACATATTTCAACAATGCATGGAGACAATATACTGGAAAGGATTTGGATAAAGAAATTGGTATGGGTTTTACAGAAGAAGTTCATCCTGAAGACTTAAATAATTGTATGAAGTATTTTAGTGAACAATCTACTAAAAAGATATCCTTTGAGATGAATTTTAGATTAAAGAATAAAGAAAACCAGTATCATCTTATAAAAAGTGTATGCACGCCGTTATTTTACGATAATAAATATATAGGATATATAGGCTCATGTATAGATGTTCAGAATATAATAGATACTGAAATCAAAAACAAACAGTTTTTTGAAGCAATAGAACAAAATCCTTCATCTATAGTAATAACCGACATTAATGGAAATATTGAGTATGTGAATCCAAAATTTACAGAAGTAACAGGATATTCTAGGGAAGAAGTATTAGGTAAAAATCCTAGAATATTAAAATCAGGAGTTCACGATACAACTTTTTATAAAAATCTATGGGACACTATAACTTCTGGAAAAACATGGAGGGGTAATTTTTATAACAAAAAAAAGAATGGCGAAATTTACATAGAGGACGCATCTATAAGCCCGATATTTTTAGATGAAAAAATAAAATACTTTGTAGCTGTAAAACTTGATATTACAGAATCAGTTAAAAATGAGGAATTATTGAAACAAAGAAACGAAGAACTTGAAAAAATTAACAAACTTACTGTTGATAGAGAACTTAAAATGATTGAACTAAAGAAAGAGATAAAAGAACTTAAGGAAAAATTAGAAAAAATAAAAAAAAATGAATAAAAAAAAGAGTGTTTTTATAGCAGCAGCCATACTTTTCATGGTGTTATTAGGCGTTGCGTTCATAATATTTAATTCTCAAAACAAAACTGTACAAAATGTTAGTGTTAAACTTAAATGGCTTCATCAAGCACAATTTTCTGGAATATATGTTGGTTTGGAAAAAGGTTTTTATGAAAAAAGAGGGTTGAATGTAACAATTTACGAATATAATGAAGAAGATATTGCAGAAGCCGTAGCTAATGGAATTTATGATTTTGGAATTATTGGTGCAGATGAATTAATTATTGCCAGAAGCAAAGGACTGAAGATAAAAGCTGTTGCGGTAATATATAAAACAAATCCTTCATGTGCATACACTCTAAATAAAGATATTAAAAATCCACAACAATTTAAGAATAAAACAATAGGTATAATGAAGAAAATAAATATTGAAAACGCTTTTCATTTGATGATTGACAATATTGGTATAAATCGTTCTGAAATCAAAGAAAAATATATAGATTCTGACTCAGAATGGTTAGAAAATGAGTTTATAGATGTTTTTGCTGGACACATTATAAATGAGCCGGTTTTTTTAAAAGAAGAACATACTTTTAAAAGATTTCTTTTTTCAGACTACGGGGCCAATATTTACGGCGATGTAATAATAACGAGCGATGAAAATATCCTTAATAAACCTGAAATTGTTTTTAGTTTTGTTTCTGGAACAATAGATGGGTGGAATTATGCATATAATAATAAAGAAGAAGCTTTGGAGATTTTAAAAAAATATGTACCTGTTGAAAGATATGATTTTAATCACCAAAAACTAATTTTAGAAGAATCGATACCATTAATATTTTATCATGATTTACCTGTGGGGATGATGGATTTAGACAGATGGGAGCACACACAAGAACTTTTGATAAAATCAGGAATTATAAAGGAAAATACTGCTGATTATTTCACTAATGAATTTGTTGAGAAATATTATGAAAATATGTATAAAAAATGATTAACAAAAGGAGATAGTATGAATTTTCAAAAAAAGATAACTATTTATTTCGTAATAATACTTGTTATTTTTATAATTCTTTTAGGAACATTGAGCTATATTTTTTCATACGACATTTTCATCAAGCAAAAAATATCTACACTTGAAAAAATATCGAATTTAAAAGAAGAACAATTAAATATCATAATAGGTCAAAACATAATGATCGCTAAAGAACTTTCTTTTAACAAAGATATAATAGATTATTTAAAAAAATTCCATAGTGAAAACACAGAAAACAGATCTCCGGAATTAGAGCTTCTTGAAGAGGAGATGGAAGAAAAAATAAAGGACTATCTGAATAATAAAAAATCATATTATAATATTGATTCTATATATATTGTAACTCTTGATAAAGGATCTATAGACATATCAACAAATCCGAATTTAGAAAAACAAATTAAACATTATGAACGTTTTTTTGAACTTGCAAAAAACGAACAATATGTTGAACTTACTCATTTTGAAAAAACATTAAAAACAGTAAACGTATTAATTGCCTATCCTATAAAGGATAATTCCACAATAGGAATATTGGTGTTGTTGCTTGATAAAGATTTCTTGAACAAAATAATGTATACCAATAATTTAGGAAAAACAGGAGAATCATATATAGTATTACCTAATTATTTAATGGTTACAACGTCAAGATTTAGTGATGAAAATTATAAAATGGTTTTTTCTGAACCAATAGTTGACTGCTTAAAAAATAATAATCAAAATAGTAAGATTGCCAATGATTATAGAAACAAAAAAGTATTGTCTTTTTACAAGTGGAGTTCCGAATATGGAGCATGCATAATTACAGAGCAAGATTTTGATGAAGCAATGAACGAGTTTTATTCTTACTTAATAACGATTATTTTATCAGTAATCTGTGTATCTTTTTTTGCGGTTTTTTTATCGTATATCCTTTCTAAAAAAATAACTTTTTCACTAAACCAAATAATATCACAACTAAAATCATTCAAGGAAGGAATATTTTCAAAAGGCAATGTCAATTCTGATATAGATGAGATTATAATATTACAAAAGGCCATAAATGAAACGTCCGAAGAATTAAAAAAACTTGATGAATTAAATAAAAGGTTTAATGAAAAATTAAAAGAAGAAGTAGAATTAAAAACTTCTGAATTAAAAAAGACTATCGAAGAAATGAATAATTTTAAAAAAGCATTAATTAATATAATGGAAGATTTGGATGAAAAAAACAAACATCTTAAAGAACTTGATGAAGCAAAAACAAATTTCTTAAACATAGCATCCCACGAGTTAAAAACGCCCCTAACGGCAATTTCTGCATATATTGACATATTAGATGATTATAAGAATGAGATGAATGATGAACAAAAATCGTGTATCGAAACCATAAAAAGAAACATTACACAATTAAAAAGCATTATAAATAACATTTTAGAAATTTCAAGAATAGAATCAGGAAGATTTGAAATGATTATTAAGGAGATAAATATTAAAGAAAAAATACCTGCTATAATAAACAACATCAAAATTCTTGCCGAAAACAAAGGATTGTTTATTGATATAAAAATTCCAGATGATATCCCTAACATATTTTTTGATGAAATGAGATTTGAAGAAATAATAATTAATCTTATAAGCAATGCCGTAAAATTTACGGAAAAAGGGGGTATAACCGTAAATGTTGAGTATAATAAAACAGAAAACTTTATATCTATAAAGATTTCAGATACAGGAATAGGGATTCCTGAGGATAAAATAAATAAGTTGTTTCAAAATTTTTATCAAGTTGACTCTTCTATTTCAAGAAAATATGGCGGGACTGGGCTGGGTCTAGCATTGACTAAAAAAATAGTAGAATATTTTAATGGAACAATAAGTGTTGAAAGCAAGATTAATGAAGGAACAACTTTTATAGTTGAATTACCTATTGACCAAAAAATTAGTAAAAAAAGGTGATTAAAATGAAAAAAATACTTTATATTGAAGATAATCAAGATACTGCTAACGCCGTCAAGATAATACTTAACCATGCAGGTTTTGAAACAGATGTTGCATTTAATGGAAAAGAGGGCTTAGAAAAAATTAAAAACAAGGATTATGATTTAATATTGCTTGATGTAATGTTACCTGATATGTCAGGATGGGATATTTTTGCAAAAATTAAAAATAATAAAAACAGTAAATATGCTTTTTTAAGTGCAATACCCATATCAATTGAAAGATTGTCTGAATTAAAAAAGGAGGGTGTTTCAGAGTATATAATGAAACCATTTACCAAGGAAAATCTTATTACAATAATAAATAAAATAATCAGTACTTAAAAATAGTTAATTTTAAAAAGATATCAAATATACTAATATATACCATTTAATAGATGTATATTAATCAACAAAAAGAAATACCAAATGACATCGCTTTTAATAATAACTCCTGTAGATAAATTACAGGACAACATAAATAAGAAAATAAAAGAAAATGATGCAAAACTAGTTGTATTTATTAGTTTAAACAAAACACAAAAAAGCACAGAAGAGACTTTCTTAAAAGAAAAAATAAACATAGAAAAAATATTTTTTATAGACTGTGTAACCAGTGAAAAAACAAAAGAAGAAGTATTACATATAAAACCGGATAATCTTGACATGCTAAGCGAAGCAATATCTGAATTTATAGATAACATTCCCGGCGAAAAATTGGTCATTATAGATGCATTATCTACTTTATTAATATACAACTCTGAAAACAAGGTTGCACAATTCATAAAAAATATAACGTCATTTGCATCAAGAAAAAACACTGAAATCATTGCATTTAGCCCAGAAACACAAGGAGAGGAATTACTGGAAAAAATATACAATTTTTTTGACAAAGTAGAAAAAAATAAGGATAAATAGAATATAAGATTATAAAAAAATTATAAAAAGAGGAGAGTAATGAATAAAAACATAAAAACATTAGTTTTAAATATGGTATTTCTCTTAATATACACTATCCCATTTATCCATTCAGAAAACATTACAGACAATATTCAGAACCAAAACATAGAAAACTATAACATAGAACTAATATTACCCAAAACATACAAAGAAACAACTCCAGGAACAGATGTATGGTTTACAATAAAAATATTAAATTTAGGAAACACTAAAAGAATAGATATTGTTTTGATAAGCGAACTTCTTGATGATAAAAAGAACATAGTTGTATCTAAAAAAAAGACTGTGGCAATGGAAACACAATCGTCATTCGTAAATGAAATACAGTTGCCAACAAACTTAAAACCAGGAAAATATTCTATAAGAACAAAAATAGAAGGAACTAATTTAGAGGCAGAACAAGAATTCTATATAAAAAACGAAAAAAATATAACATATTTGATTATTTTTTTAATATTAATACTAATAATCGGAACTTTGATATACATCAAAAGGAATATTGAACACTGGATTCTAAAATTTAAAATAAAAAAAATAATAAATAACAGAATAAAGAGCGAAATTAAAAAATAGGAACCACATATCTTTCTAACAAAAATAATGAAATTTATAGATACCATATTGACATATAGCACTTGGTTAGAACGCGGATGAAAAAGCACTCTGATTAATAGAAACAATAATTCAATCAAATATATACTTAAATTAATTCTGAAAAATTAAAATCGAAATCGGAAACAGTACATCGAAATGCAGAGCATTGATACTGGTTTCAACAACAGAAGAGAAATACTTAATAATATATTACAAAAAAAACACACCTTATTTAAGTACAATAATATCATAAAAAATATAAATATAATCTTGCAATTTAGGTGATGAAGTTCACCATGGCGTATGCAAGAACCGCTGATAACTTCTCTCGGTGTTGTTAAAATGATAACTAAATTACAATATACCATAATTTTTACTTTAGTTTCAGGAATAATTTTTGGTGTTTTGTTCTGGCTTCAAATTTATATGGAAACATATAGACACTTTCCAAAGATGGAAAAGAAAAAAAGGATAATAATGAGTATTATAAGCGCAACAATAGCAACCGCCATATTACTCACAGGTGTTATATTATTAATGATATGGCTAGTGGATATGGTTATATAATATAAAAACAAAGATTCGCTTTTAATACAACATTAAAAATATTAAAAGTCACAATTGTGAATTTTTATTTACTTTTTTTCTATTCTCCAAAATATTTAAAATAGAAAAACATTTTCGTCAATCATGGAAAAGGCAAAAGTTATGTTATTCACATCACCCACTTGTCCTCATTGTCCTCATGCTAAAAAATTTATTCATAATTTCAGAAATGAGAGAAATGATTTTGAACTAATAGAATATTCTACAGCAACACACGAGGGACAAAAAAAAGCAGAAAAATACAATGTGATGAGTGTTCCAACATTTATTATTATTGGGCCCGGATTTCCTGACCCGATAGGATTAATAGGAGTACAGAATAATGAAACTATGAATAAGTATATAGATATAGCTCTTGGTCATAAAACCTTAGAAGATTTCAAGAAGCCAACATTCAAAGAAAAACTAAGCCAGGGAATAAAGATTGGTCCAATTAGGATAAGATTCTAATTCAAATTAATTTACAAACATAATATTATTTTCTAAAATTATCTATAAATAATATTCCAACAAATCCTAACAATGCTGCGACACCAAAAACCCATACACATCTAGCACAAACATTACAAGACAAAACATCAACACTACAAACACCACTACTATGAATATTTTTCTCTGGTAATATACTATTACAATGATAAACAGCAACAAAAATTATTAACAATAAAGAAACCAATAACAAAATATTCTTGACATTTAATAAATCTTTTTTATTATTTATTATAAAAAATACTCTTATAATTATGACGAATGTTAATGTCAGCATAATTGCAACAACATATATGTCATTAATTAATACATCTTTAATACTTAATGCAAGATATGCTCCTGAAACAACTAATATTAAGCTCATCAATTTATTTATTGAGTGGAAGAATTTCCCGCTAGACTTAGCAATGCCTGTCATCTTTTGTCCTATTAAACCAAAAAGTACAGAGGGAGTAATTATTCCAAGACCAAAAGCCATTATGTTAATTATGAACATTGTGGATGCAGAATTTGCAACTATGACACTAAAATACGGCAATGCACAAGGATTAGATGCAGCAATTATCGCAAATATCACACCAATTATGAAAGGATTTTTTACTAAAGGCAAATCTAATGGATTGAGTCTTTCCATAAATGACAATATTCCAAGAACAACAAACATTATTCCTAATCCGAGCTTAAAACCATTCTGTATCTGAGACGTGAATATGCTTGCAAGCAAGTATGATAATATGAAATAGAATATCAAGAATCCTATTATGAAAAAAGAAAAAGATTTCCATTGTTTCTTTTCCTTATTAAAGAACCTATAAAGTAGTAAAGGCATTAATACAATAACACAGGGAGTAAATGCCGCTAATAATCCTGAAAGATATGAAATAAATGGATTCATAAAAGTGAATATAAAGAATTTTTATATAAATTTAGTGTAGTAGTGAAAAAAAATCATTTAAAAAAATTGTTTTTCAAATTATTTCCAAATCCAGCCTAATATTCCCTTAGACTTTTTTGCTTGCTGAGATAATTCTTTTAATCTTTCCTGTTCTTGCTCCATTAATCGTGTTTGTTCCTGTATCAAAGCTTTTGTTTCCTCATCACATTCACATTGGTCTCTTAATTGTTTTAACTTTAAAATTCTCTCCTGATTCCTTAAAACTTCTGATTCTAATTCAGCAGCGGCCTTTTCATCACCACCTGTAAAAAATCTTGCGAAAGCACTTTTAGTCATTATTCTTTCTTCAGCCCTTATTGTTGATTGTACAGAATTATTAAATTCTCTTGCTATGGCTGAAATATTTTTTCCTATACCACCCATATTTTCTAATTCCAATAATGTATGAACTGCAAGCCTTACTTTATTTTGATTTTTTAAAACCTCTTTTTGTTTTGAGTTTGCTTTTTGTAACTCTTGTTCAAGCTCGTTTTGTCTTAATTGAATCTTTGATTTTATAGATTCTTTTTGTTCTTCTGTTAATCCAATTCTTTGTTGAATCATTATTTGTTGTTCTTGACCATTATTTTGAGCCTGCTGCATTATGCCTTGATTATTCGGATTATTGGCATTTCCTGGGTTTTCATTTAAACCCTGACCATTACCCGAAGCAACATTAGAGCCGCTGCCCTGATTAGAATTAATATTGCCAGTATTAGGTTGTGAATTAGGCTCTGCAGAAACAACAAAAACTGCCAATAAAAACAAAATCAATGTTAATGATATCACATAAATTTTTTTCATAAAATCACCTCAAAAACATATAGAGTATACTTTTAGAAACTATGAAAACTTGTTTATATATTTTTCTAAAAAAAATAAAAAAATTAATTTGGAATACAAGATGCTCTTTGATTTCTTTGTCCAAGCATTTTTCCATTATTCTTTCGGTTAGTGCCTTTTTTCATTCCCTGGCCTAATCCAAGTTCTGTCCTTATTGTATTTGCCCTATCATAATCTCCTGATTGCATGGCATTATGTAATTCTTTATATTTATCAAAATTTTCTGCATTTATTGCTTGAAATATTCTTCCGTTCATAGGGAGATTATTTTCTCTTCTTATTGCGATCCAGGCATTGTAATCTCCTTGTTCTATTGCTGCTTCAAGTTGTTCATGAACCTCTTCGTTATAATTCGGTCCTTTTACACTTGGGTCTCCTTTATATGCCATTACACTAATCAACGATGCTAATCCAACTAATAGCATCAAACCAAATACAAAAAATATTGTTTTTTTCATTTTTTCCTCCGTTCAGTCTTACTCTTAAGACATACTGAACTATAGTTACAGTAGCTGAAACTATATTTGATTATTTCTGAAACTATCGTTTCAATAATTGAAATATGTATTATAAATGCATAAAAATTAAAAACAAAATAGAACTAACAAGATTATGAACAAAAAAATAGTAATAGGTGTAATATCAATATCTTTCATATTATTAATCTTTAGTATAATATTGTATGCACAAAAGACGCATGAATTAAGGAAAGTGGATCCTCTAGAATTAGAAAGCATGAGTCAATCAGAGATAATCCAATATATTTATGAAAAACAATCAGAAAACAAAATGCCTTTATATTATTTAATACCAATATTTGCATTCTTTGGATTAGTTGTTGGTGCAACAATATATCACATAATGAGTTCAGATATTGAAAAAAAAGAAAAGACCATACAAAAGAACAATCAAATAATATTAAAACTATTAACCGGGGAGGAAAGAAATGTTGTTAATACACTAGTAGAACAAGGAGGAAAAGTAAGACAATATGAATTATCACACCTACCTAATTTAAATAAAGTAAAAACACATAGAATAATATTAAAGTTAGAACAAAAAGGAATAATAGAAAAACAAAGACTAGGAAAAATCAATAATATTGTTTTAGATAAAGAACTATATGAATTCTTAAAAAAATAATCAATTTAACTCTAGTTCAATTATTGTTTCAATATGCGGTGTTTGAGGAAATAAATCAAACATTGCAACAGACTTTAGTTTATATTCAGAAAATTTTTTCAAATCCCTTCCTAATTGTTCTATGTTGCAAGATATATAAATAATATTCTTCGGCTTTATCCTTTTTAATTCTTCAATAGTTTTTGGATGCATACCGCTTCTTGGAGGATCAGTAATTACAAACAAGGGATTTTCAAGTTTTAATTTCTTTAAATTTGAAGCATCTAATAATATTGCTTCAGCATTTCTAATATTATTGGCTTCTATATTTGCTTTTGCAGAATTTATACAATGTTTATCGCTCTCAACAATAAATACTTTTTTGAAAAAATATGAATTATTGATTCCAAAAGTGCCTACTCCTGCATATAAATCTAAAAGATTCATACTGCTAGTTTGAAGTCCTTTTATTAACTGATTAACATATTCGTGCATCTTCTCTGCCAATGCAGAATTATTTTGAAAGAATCCTTGAACAGAATATTCAAAAGTATTTCCTAACAAAACTTCTTTCAACATATCACTCCCTTTAACAACAAAGAAATTTTCTGATATTGAAGAATCAGTATCCTTAGGAACATAAGTTACAACAATATTGTCTGCATAACTAATTTTTGAGTACTCTTTAATCTTTTCAATAGCATCTCCGATTTTCATAGAATCCTCATTTAAAACAAAAGATAATGAAGAATGATTGCGTGGTGTTCTAATAACAACATACCTATAAGTCCCAATCTTCTTTTTTACATCAAACGCATCAACACCCCTAAAATAATCTCTGACTTCTCTCAACAAAATATTCAATTTTTCATTACTTATCATACATTTTTCAATATCCACAATATTCTTCCAATTTCCACGCTCACGCAATCCTACGCCTCTTGAATGAAATATGAAATCCATACGATTACGATAATAGAATGGTTTATCAGAAAAAACTTTAACAGAAGTAACATCTACACCTGTATTTCGTGCAACAATTTTTCTTTTATTAATTAATTGCTGCTCATAAGAAATATTCTGACTTGAACAACCACCACACTTCCCAAAATAAGGACATAATGCATCCGCCATAAAATGAGGAAATATTGAAATTTAATAAATATTATTATTCACCTTTATACTTCTTGACTAGTTCCATTATTCTTGAACCAGGATATTTTCCCCTGTATTTCTTCATAACCTCTCCCATTAACGCAGCAGTATTAAGATTTGGATGTTTTGATATTAATTCTACTATATAATTTATTAGTTCTTCTTCATTTGTTGTATATTTTGAGAAATCTATTGTGTTTCCTTTTGCAAATTCTACTAAAATTTCAATTATTGCCTCTTTTGCTAATTCACCTGTATTAATTCTGAATAATATTTTATCAGCTATATCTACAAACTTTTCTGATTCTGTATCTATTTCTATATTAAATCGAGTTTTTACTTCTTTTGGTGCAGAAACAAGCAGTTCAGCTATTGTTATAGGCCTAACTTGAGGATATTTCTTGACAAATATTTCAAAATTTTTTTCAAAAACCAACTCTTTAGCAACCTGTCTTGGTAAAGAATACTGTTTTTCAAATCTTAATATTTTATCTTTTATTAATTCTGGCAAAACAACATCTTTTATATCAGGAATTATTGTTTTAACATCTGTTTCAGGATACATTCTTGATGAACCGGGCATTGGTCTTAAATAAGTTGATGTTGCGTCTTCTTTAGCATTCCTGACCTCTTTAGATAAGCCTTTCTCATAAAAATAGGTTATAGTTTCATCAATTTTTTTAAATGCAAGTTTGCATTTTATTTCAGAACCAATTATTATTATTAGAGAATCATTAAAACCCAAATTTAATTCGTCATAAATGTTTTTTATTTCATCAACAATGTCATACTTACTTAATTGTTCATCAGTATGTATTATGCCGTTTAATCCTAAAATCTTAATCCTATCGCTTAATTCAGAACCAAAACGCCTATTAGGATTAATTTCATAGCCAAAAAAACCCTTAAAATTTTTATACACCTTACCGTAAACCCCTAAACCTTTATCTATATTCTTTCTGAAAAAAGAACTTTTTGTTTCGCTGAAATATTTAGTAAAATCGAAAATATCCTCGGAAATTTCTAGTTTTTTTGTTCTTAAATGCATTTCATTCCTTAATTTCAACATATTTAACTGCCTTAAAACTTCATTTTCTACGATTTTGTCTATGATTCTTAAATCCTGAACCCCTTTAATCTCAACCCTTGCACCATTATCGATAGACACATTAACATCTTGTCTTATTGTTCCCAATCCTCTTTTAACTTTTCCTGTACTTCTAAGAAGCATGCCTATAAATGCAGCTGCATCCTTTACCTGCTTAGGATTCTTCATATCTGGACCTGTGGCTATTTCAATTAGAGGAATTCCTAATCTATCAAGCCTATATATGTCATGATCTGTATTTCTGGATATTATTCTTGCAGCATCTTCTTCTAGACATATTGTATCTATATTAATTCTAAAAGTTGAACTTTCTTGCATATCGATATTTTCAACATCAATAAAACCATTCATTGCTATTAAAGCAGTCCTCTGAAAACCAGAAGTATTAGAACCATCAATAACTGTTTTTCGCATAACATGAATTTCGTCTACAAACTTACAATTCATTAATCTGGCAATTTGCAATGCTGTATTTAATGCTTCTTTATTAATATCAAAAGGGGGACACTCATCCAATTCAACATCACAACAAGCATCATTATAATATTCATAAACATAATGTTTCTGTTTTTCTAATTCTGTTCTTGCAGCAATGTCTATCTCTCCGGTTTCACCGGCTGAAGCTCTGAGAATTCTTTTTACAATAAAATCAGGATTTTCCTCTTTAATCACACTAGGACACTTACAAAAAAGTTTATGAGTGTTTAACTGTTGATGAATCTCAAGACCGGCTTTTAAACCAATCTTATCATATTGTATTTTATTGTCCAAATCCATTATTTGATTAATAATGTGTTGTTTAAATATCTTATGGAAACACAATAAATTTTATAAATGAATTATTTTAAAACAAAATATGCACGATAATAACAATCTAGAAAAAGAAGTAATTATAATTTATGACGGCGTAATTTTTGATAAAAAAAATTTAGAAAGAAAAGACATTCCTATAAATACAATAATTCTTCCATTAAATAAAGATAATAATATAGTTTTTTATGGTTTAAAAAATAAAACACTACAAGAGAAATTCAATAAAAAATACAGCAATATTTCTGAAATAATCAATGATGCATTCAAATACTTTGAGGCAAACAAAATGTTTGTTTACATTCCGAACAGTGAATGGATTTATCAAACAGATATACTAAAAAAGCAATTTAAAGTAAGAGAATACATAGAAAGAGATTAATTATATTAATTAATAAGACTAAATATTAAAAAAAGGCTAAATATTTTTAAAATTCTCCCCTTAGATTTTTCATGAAATTTTCTTTTACATCAAGACCTTGACTTAAAAGCCAAGCTAATTTTATAAAAGCCGTTTCAGTAGAAAGAGTTGATTGATTTCCAATAACGCCAAGCTCCTGTAATTCCCTTCCAGGACTATACACATTCATATTAACAATACCGTATATTGTTTGTGTAGTCATTATTACTGGAATTTTTTCACATAATCTTTCAATGCTTTTTTTAATGTTTGCATGTTCTTTTGTATGTTCATCAATAACACTTATAGGAAAATGTCCTAATCCCGTACCCTCCAATATTAAACCGTCAAAATCTTTGAAATTTTCAAATTCTTCAGAATACATATTGGGATGACTTTTCAAAATACCTATTTTAAGATCCTTAAATAAATGTAATTTTAAAACTCCAGGAGAATTCAAAGCTGTAGAAGGATACTCAGATATATATTCAATACTTTTATTAAAAAAATTAATTCTTGCAACAGGTTCTTTATTTATAGGCTTAAATGCGTCCCTTCTTGAAGAATGCATTTTTCTAACATTTAAACCACTAAGTATTAAACAACTTTCATCTGAGATATTTTCATGCATACAAACAAAAACCCCTGCCAAGGAAGTGTTTAATATGAAAGACACTGCACTTATAAGATTTACAGCAGAATCACTGCTTCCTCTATCAGAACTTCTCTGACTCCCAACCAAAACCACAGGTAAATTTAAATGTTCAAAAATAAAACTTAATGCTGCACTAGTATAATGCAATGTATCAGTACCATGCGTCACAATTATTCCTTTATAAGAATTTTTTGAAATCTTTTCTTTAATTTTTTCAGCTATTATATTATAATGTTCAAAACGCATATCATCTGAAAGCATATTGCTAATTAATTCGCTATCAACATATGCCATTTCTTTCAGTTCAGGAAATAATTCCAATAATTCCGATGGTTCAAATTTTGCACTTACTGCTCCTGTACTATAATCAATCTTGCTAGCAATGGTTCCTCCTGTATGCAATATACATATCTTAGGCAAATCCTTGTTTTGATCTAAATTAGAAATTTTCTTTTCTTGTTTTATCTCAGACAATGTTTCTATTCTTTCTATTTTATTTTTAAAAATACCTATATTGTAACCATTATTTAATTTTAATATAATATTTTTCTCTAAATCATTGATTAATATGCCTTCAAAAACACCATTTTTTGAATAAACCTTTACATTTTTCATAGAAAAAATAATAAATAATATACTTATAAATTTAATGATTATTAGACATTATGTTCTGATGGTTATTTTATTAGTGTTATACTAAATTTTTTAAAAAAATCTTCTGTTGAATCTTCCTCATAATATATTAATGCAGCCTTTCCATATTGTGCAGGACCATGACTCAATATTATGGTTTTTCCAATTTTCGCAATACCCTGATGTTCGTGCATATGACCACAAATAAATAATTTAGGCGCATATTTTTTTATATACTCATTATATGGTTTAAAACCAACATGCTTCCCATTCATTGGATTTATTCCTTGATATTTTACTTTATCAAAATATCCGTATGGAGGACAATGTGTCAACATTATGTCAAGATTTTTAGATTTTTGTCTGAACAATTGTTTTCTTTGCTTTATATGCAATTTTTTGTATAGGTTATGCTTTTCCTTAAAATAATTATCAGTATGAAATATGCTTGCAAGCATCAATCCTCCGTGAGGATAAATTTTAAGTCCTTTAATTTTTCTTATTCTTTTATTTAAGAACTTAATGTTTTTTGTTTTTCTTATAATAGCGGGATAATTTTTAAAATTTAATCCATAATCTTTTTTAATATCGTATGTATTTCTAAAATCCCAATTACCATCAATAGTATATACTGGTTTTTTTATTTTATCAAGCTCTTCTATTATCTTTTTTCCATTATAATAATCCTCAATATAAAATTGTTTAATCTTTTTCCTTCCTATTTTATCTTCAAAATCACGAGAAAAATTTCTAAACATAAGCTTCCGAAAATTTTCAGACCCTCCAAAGTCCCCTGTGCTAAGAATAAAATCACAAGATTCAGAAATCTTTCTCAATTTTTTTGGAAATTTTCCGTGAAAACATCCGACAACAAGGATTTTCATGATTATAAATTAAATTTTTTAAAAGCATTGTTAAAATAATAAATATTATTAACAAGCATTATTAACAAAAAAAAGCATCTATAATATAGATATTATATAGACATTATCCATAATACACAGGTTTGTCTTTCATTTCTTCAGCTCTTGTTTTTCTAAATGAATCATTAAACTGTTTATATAGTTCTTCAATATCTTTTGATGCTGAAGGCCTTACTTTCCTTAATGCTTCATTAAAATGTTTCATTTTGATTTCTTTTACATTAAAATCATCTCTTAGTGCAAGCATTGCTGCTTCTCTGCATACTGCCTCTATATCTGCACCAACATAACCTTCTGTTTTTTCAACTAATTCATCCTTTTTTACATCTTTAGCCAAAGGCATCTTTTTTAAATGAACATTAAATATTTCTTTTCTTGCTTTTTTGTCAGGAACTCCAACTAAAACAACCCTATCAAATCTTCCAGGCCTCAATAAGGCTGAATCCAATAAATCAGGCCTGTTTGTTGCTCCAATAACCACAACATCCTTCATTTCCTGTAATCCATTCATTTCAGTTAATAATTGATTAACAACTTTTTCTGTAACTCCAGAACTATCAAAATTAGCACCCCTCTTAGGAACTATTGAGTCTATTTCATCAAAAAAGATTATTGAAGGACTGCTTTGGCGGGCTTTCTCAAAAACCTTTCTTACTGCTTTCTCACTTTCACCGACCCATTTGCTCATTAATTCAGGGCCATTAACTAAAATAAAGTTTGCTTTTGATTCATTGGCAACAGCCTTTGCAAGCATAGTCTTTCCTGTCCCAGGAGGACCATAAAGCAAGACTCCTGTAGGGGGTTTAATTCCCAGTCTATTAAATGCAGATTTATTCTTTAAAGGCCACTCAACAGCTTCTATTAATTCCTGCTTAACATCCTCTAAACCACCAATATCATTCCATGTTACATTTGGTTTTTCAATCAAAACCTCTCTTAATGCGCTTGGTCTAACAACCTTTAATGCCTCCATAAAATCATTTTGTGTTATAATTAATTTTTCCAACAATTCTTCAGTTAAAGGTTCGTCATTTCTTAAGTTTAAGTCTCCTAAAACCCTTCTTAAAACAACCATTGCAGCTTCCTTACATAATGCTGCAATATCTGCTCCTACAAAACCATATGTTATATCTGCCAAATAATCTAAATCAACTATTTTGTTTTCATTTAAATCTTTAATACGTTCCTTTAATTGTTTATAATTATCCTTTGTCAATAAAGGCATGCCTCTTGTATGTATTTTAAGCACCGATAATCTTCCCTCTTTTCTGGGCACACCTATCTCTATTTCTCTATCAAATCTTCCGGGTCTTCTTAATGCAGGATCCAATGCATTAGGTATATTTGATGCGGCTATAACAACAACCTTTCCTCTTGATTTTAAACCATCCATTATTGCTAATAATTGTGCAACAACCCTCTTCTCAACTTCCCCATGTGTTTCCTCTCTTTTTGATGCTATTGCATCAATCTCATCAATAAAGATAATGGATGGTGCATTTTTTTCTGCTTCTTCAAATTTTTTTCTTAAATTCTCCTCTGACTGACCATAATATTTGCTCATTATTTCAGGACCATTTATCAGTATAAAATTTGATTGTGTCTCATTGGCAACAGCTTTTGCAAGTAAAGTTTTTCCTGTTCCCGGAGGACCATGCAGCAGCACGCCTTTTGGAGGTTCAATCCCCAACCTGTTAAAAATCTCTGGATGTTTTAATGGCAATTCTACCATTTCACGGACTTTTTTTAATTCATCATCTAATCCTCCAATATCCTCATATGTTACATCTGGAAGTTTATCATCTTTTACTTCAGGCATTGCTTCCGGATTAAATATTACTTCAGTTGCATCAGTAATTATTACTGCCTCTTTAGAAGGTGTTGTATCAACTATCATAAATTTTAAGTCCCCTAATCCAAAACCCATTAATGCTTCATCGCTTACTAAATTAAATATATCCTCAAAAAAAGGGCTTTGAGACATTGCACTTCTTCTGCTTCTTGTTCCGCCCAAAGAAACAACATCTCCCTTAACAACAGCTCTTCCTAAAAGACCCTGCTTAAAAATTATGGGGTTTGCTCTTATTAGTATGCCCTCCCTTGCCGGAGCAATAGTTATTTTCCTTGCTTCCTTGACAACGGCTTTTTTTACAGTAACTAATTCCCCTATACCTGTTTTTGCATTTCTTCTGATTAGTCCATCCATCCTTATTATATTAAGGCCTATATCTCCAGGATATGCCCTGTCAACTATTGCAACTGTTTTCCTAGAACCTATGATTTCTAAAACATCACCAGGTCTTGCCTGTATTTGCTTCATAAATCCTGAATCAATTCTTACTATTCCTTTGTTTACGTCATCCTGTACAGCTTCTGCAACTTTAAGCTTAACTTCTGACAATTCAATCACCCCAATAACCAGTAAATACTCAATTTGATCAATTATATCACACAAAAACCAATACTAGTAATGCTTTATATAATTTAATAATAAACAAAAAAGCAGAATATAAAATATAAATTTTATGCTTTATTTCTTTTTTGATTTATCGTTTTTTTCTGTTTTTTCTTCCTTTTCTTCTTTTAATTTTAATTCCACTTTTGGCATTTGCACTGGACTTGGCAATCCTAATTCTTTACTCATTAATATTGCCTCAATATTTGATTTTGCCAATATTGCATTTAAAACTCTTGGAGCTATATCTTTATGCAATGACCTTGTTCTTTTCCAGCCTTCCAGAATCTTGTCACTAAGTTCTGAATCGAACATCTCTAATAGTTCTCCCTTCAATTCTATATTTCCTACGTTTGGTTCAAATTTTGAAGTAAATGAAAACTTAAACTTTATTATGCTTTTTTTTGCATCGGGCATTTTTGTTTCGCTTAAATCTTCAATAGTTACATTGCTTTCTACCCTTACATTTTCTGCATTCCCAGTTCTTTCAGCAAAAATTTTTGTAAAATTAAATCCTACTATTGCCATTTTAATTACCTCTATTCAAATATTTTAAGTAATAAACGACAACTATTTTATAAATATAGCGATTATTGAGAAATATAAATAGGCCATAATTGATGACTATAATATAAATGATATTCTGAATAACAAATTATGAAAAAGATATTATTAAATAAGTATAATTAAATAAGTATAAATAAATAATATTTTATTTCTTAAAAAGAATATAAGAATAAAATTTATAAAAAAACAACATACATAATAATACATGCTTAAAATAAAGGCTTTTTTTATAATAATTATTGTTTCGGTAACAGTGCTTCTAAGCGGGTGTTCTAAGGTTTATGTATGTTATGATGGTACACAACAAAAGATAGCAAGTAAATGCCCGACCATACCTAGAGCAACAATAACTGAACAAGAAGCAGGAAGGGCTATTGATAATTTTGGAAATGCTGTTGCACAAGCAAAAGGCTTTACCTATACAAGAGTTAATCTTTATCAGCAAAACGCCACATGGTATGCTGGAGTTTTATTTACTAACAAACAGACACAATCCATTACTCAAACCATATTTAGAATAGATGGAAAAACTGGTTCCGTGAGTTGTTATAGTGGTTGTGAAGATATTAATATAAACTAATATTGATTATGAATTAAAATAACTATATTTTAATTATGTTTTATTAAAATAACGATTAAATTTAAAAAGGATTTTTCATTTCTTTTATTATGCATAAATTGTTTATTTTTTCAGTATACAAACATTTCAGGTTCTAGATAGTTTTTTCTATATTATTAATATAAAAAATGCTATTAATATATATCAAAATTATATTAATATTAGTAACATAAATTTTTTTAATTTTTTATAAAAAAATCATATGGAGGATAAAATGAGATATTCAGAATATCAGGAAAATGCAAAATTTATGAGAAAATATGACTCTTTAGAGGGTTTCCCAGAGATTAAGGGATATAACTTTGAGGAAGAATTTGATTTTAACAAATTTATTGAATCCTATAAATCTATGGGTATTCAGGGAACGAATTTAGGCATGGCAATAGATATAATTAACAAAATGATTGGGGAAAATGTGTTTATATTTCTGAGTGCAACATCTAACATGATTAGTTCTGGAAATAGGGAAATAATAAAATATTTGGTTAAACACAAAAAAATACATGCAATAGTTATGAGTGCCGGAGCAGTCGAAGAGGACATCATAAAATGTTTTAAACCATTTATTATTGGAAGCTTTGATATTCCTGGCAGAACACTTTTTGATAAAGGCATAGGAAGAATAGGCAATATTTTTGCACCATTTGACAGATATTTATATTTTGAAAAATTCATGAATCCGTTCTTTGACAGGATTTATTTAGAAATGCAAAAAGGAAAAATATATACTCCTTCAGAATTTATAAATGAGCTTGGAAGGGAAATTGAAAAAGAAGAAAAACATGAAGAGTCAATAATATATTGGGCCTATAAAAACAACATTCCAATATTTTGTCCTGCACTAACAGATGGTTCATTGGGAGATTTGATGTATTTTCAGAAACAAAAAAGAAAGGATTTCATAATTGATATGGTTGAAGATCATACTAAAATAATAAATATTGCTTTAAATCAGGAAAAAACAGGTGCAATAATTCTGGGCGGAGGTGTAAGCAAACACTATATACTTAATGCAAATATATTCAGAGAAGGACTGGATTATGCTGTTTACATAACAACCGCCCAGGAATATGATGCTTCTGACTCTGGTGGAAATCCTCAGGAAGCAATAACGTGGGCCAAAATAAAAGTTGATGGTTTAAACGTGAAGATAAGGGCTGAAGCAACAATAGTGTTTCCTTTAATAGTTGCAGCAACTTTTGCAAAAAGGTTTTAAAATCAATAAATATTAATTACTAAATAATAGTAAAATATATAAACAAAAAGTTTTTGCCGTGATACATGAAAAACTTAAAGAAAACCATAATATATTTATCACTGCTATTTGCATTAAACAATACATACAAATGCACAAATGAGAGAAACAACTTTAAGGAATATCGAGAAAAAACAGGAATAATAAAAATAGATGCAAATTCTAACATATCAGCATATGGTCTCGGTCTTTACGCCATGGCAGACAAAAAAACAGACTTGTTTTCAGATGAAGAATTCAATTATAAAATACAAGAAAACATAATATGGAAAGGTAAATATCATGATGCTTTTTCATTATGGGTGGAAGGGGAAGATAGCGCTTACTTTAAAATGTTCATAGATAGAGGACAAAACGGAATAATTAATGAAGAAATAACAGGCACAATACCTAATAATATTTATGATTTAAACAAAGAACTTTCTTATCCGGAAATTCTTCCAGAATACGACAATCCTTTTAAAACAGAAAAAAGAATAATCATGAAAAATTTAGACTCACTGCTTAATAAAGAACAAATGCACATCTCTAAAATAATAAATAATTACATTGATAAAATAAATTAAACCAAAAAAATAACAAAAAAATTATTTCTTAGAATCTAAAACCTTTCTTGTGTGCTTTTTTAGATGTTCAAATATTTCTTCCTCAATAGTTTTGATTTCATCTGC
>JAWANI010000013.1:0-24027 GCA_038895475.1 Candidatus Woesearchaeota archaeon | reverse complement strand
GGTGTTATTAATAATAATGTAACGCTTATAATTGATGTTTTTTTGTTTGATGATAAAGAAAGTGATAACAAATATGTAATGTATATTAATAATGAAGAAAAAATTATAAGTAATATTTTTGTGAAAAGTATTTGTTCACCTATGGTCCACATTAAACCCGTAATTATGGGCAGACCTATCGGTCTTATGCTTTCCCATAGTCCGGAGTTGCCATAGCTATAGAGGTATTTGCCCATTCCTAAATATACTGTTTCATCCCAAAGAGGAGTTTTATATAATTCACTGTTAATTGTAAAAATTTTTAGAATAATAAATATTAAAATAATTAACCATATTTTTTCTTTTATTTTAAAAACCATCTTGTTAATAATTATTGTTTTTTTATATATTTAATTATATATTTTAATCGTAATTTCTGTTATTATGGTTTTAATAAAATATTTTATATTAATACATTTTTTTATCGTAATATTTAAAAATAATGTTATTTTATTGTTTTCTTATGTTTGGTGTGACAGAAATAATACAAGGAATAATTTATTTTATATCTTTATATTATGTAATTTTTTGGCTTTTAGTATTATTGGACTCTGATAAAGAAAGAAAAAAGGTTTTAAATAAGTATCCTGAAGTTTCTATAATTATTCCAGCATATAATGAGGAAGAAAATATAATAAAGACAATAAGGTCTATACAGTCATTAGATTATCCCAAAAATAAACTTTCATTAATAGTAGTAGATGATGGCAGTAAAGACAAAACTTATGAATTATGCAAGGATTATTGTTCCAAAATAAAGGACTTTAGTAAAGTTATTGTATTGTCACAGAAGAATTCTGGAAAACATGCTGCAATAAATCGTGCTTTGGATTTTGTGAAAACTGATTTTTTTGCAATTTTAGATGCAGATAGTTTTCCGGCAAAAGATTCTCTAAAAAATATAATTGCACATTATGATGATGATAAAATTGCTGTTATAACCCCGATTATTAAAGTATATAAACCAAAAAACACTATTGAAGTAATACAGTGGTTTGAATATTCTGTTAATCATTTTTATAAGAGTTTAATATCAAAACTTAATTCATTACATGTGGCTCCTGGACCGTTATCTGTTTATCGAACCAGCATAGTAAAGAAAATCGGCGGTTTTAGAAAAGCTCACAACACAGAAGACATGGAAATAGCTATGCGAATTCAAAAATACAATTATAAAATAGTTCAATGCAATGACGCCTTTGTTTATACAAGAACACCATCCGATGTAAAATCTTTATATAAACAAAGAGTAAGATGGAATTATGGTACTTTTAAAAATTTGATTGATTATAAAAAAATGTTATTTAACAAGAAATATGGTGATTTTGGTATTTTTCAATTACCAATAATACTTCTTTCAGGTATTTTAGGAATAACAATATTATTTCTAATATTGTATGATTTTTTAAAAGGTTTAAAACCAACATTTAACATGCTTAAATTATATAAATTTAATATTATTGAATATTTTAAAAATTCTCAATTTAACATAATACTACTAGATATAGATATAAGGGCCCTGATAACATTTTTTGTTTTTTTTATAATAACTTTTTTTGTTATACTTAAATCTTTAAAGCTTCAAAGAAATAAATATAGTTTTAAAAAATCTGGCCAATTTTTATTGTATTTGTTTTATTATTATATTTTTTTGGCAATAGTCTGGTTGTCTGTTTTTGGAAAACAGCTTATGGGTAAAAAAAATAAATGGAGTAAGTAATTGAAATGAGAAGTTATGATAAAAGAAGATATATTTTTGCTTTTATAATAACTGTAGCGATATTTTCTTTAGGTTTTTTCTTTGGATTTATATTAGACATAAAACGTGCGGACTATTTCAAGTCATTGAATGAAGAACAAAAACTTAATATACGAAGCATACAATTGCAATACGAAATAATAAGCAGTGTTGCCGACAAAAAAAACTGCGAAGCTTTTAAGTATGTTTTTAATAATGCAGTGAACGAATTGGAAAGAAATAGGGAACGTTTAGAGATATATGATCAACAGAGCAAGATAAATAAAGAAGAATTTGTTGTTCTAAGAAGGGAATACGTTATTTCCCAGATAAATTTTTGGCATATAAGTAAAAAGTATAAAGAAACATGCCCTGAATACACAGATTTTTTAACTGTAGTATATTTTTTTTCTGATAAAGAAAAGTGTCCTGATTGTGAAGAGCAATCTTCTGTTCTCAATTATTATAAAAATACTTTAAAAGAGAAAATATTTGTTTTTGCTATAGATGAAAATTTTGAAAACCATGAAAGTTTAATAGGTCTTTTAAAAAAATCTTATTCCATAAACGAGTATCCTTCTTTAATTATAGAAGATGAAAAATTTACAGGATTTGTGGATTCTAACACTTTTAAAAAAATTGTCTGTAGAAATTACAAAAGTATTGATGTAGATATAAATATTTGTTAGGTTTATCCTATATGCATCCATATTTCTATTTCTTGATTTTTGTATATTTGTTGAAATTTTTTGCTTTGTTCTAATAAGAATAATAGTCCTTCTTTTTCTTCCAGTGTTTTCTTGAATTTTTTATCTATATAAAAATATTTTATGTTGTTATTTTTTAGTAATGTTTCTGTTTTTTCCAGATTTCTTGATTTTATTATTTCTTCGTATATTTTCATTTTTTCTGGTTCATAATTTTTTGTTTTTTGATCTGTTAATGTTGGTCTGTTTGCATAATATTGTATTAAGAAACCATTTTCATGTGAACTTAATATTTTTTCATTGTTAAAACTGTAATCTTTTAAAAATTTTAATGCATCTATATCATTATTTGTAGGGTTGCTGTTTGACAATTTTGATATATATAGTACTGTTGTAAAAACTATGCTGCATACTATTAGAAGCATTGTTACTTTTTTTATTATTTGTATGGACCATTTTCTTTTCTTTAGGTAAGAAAAAGCAAATCCAGCATATAATGATAAGATTAATACCATATATGCTTTAAGTTCGATGCTGAATGTTGATAATATTAATAATAATATTATTAGTATGTTTATTATGAAATTTTTTAATCCTTTTTCCCATAGCAGAATTATTCCGATTATTGAAAGTATTATCATTGAAAATGAAAATCCTACTTCGCCTGTTATGTCTGTTATGATCAGTAAATTGTTTATAGGCAATATCGGTTGTATTTTTAATATATAGAAATTTGTTATTGAGGCAACTGTTAAAGACATCAATCCTATTATCAAGAAAGTTTTTCTGTTTTTGTTTTTTGTTATTATTAAATATAAGTTTATGAAAATTATTGCTATTATTGAACTATAATAATCAAAAAAAGGCATTGCTATTAATGGTATTGCTGATAAAAAATTTTTTTTATTAACTAAAAAATATACAAATAATAAAGACAATGCTAGCGTATAGGAAAAATATTTTAAATCCACAAAAGTGTAAATGAATGCGGGGCTGGCAATAAGTATTAATATTGTCGGCATTATATTTTTGTCAACAATATTGTGTTTTTTCATTATAAGTATTATTAGTCCTACACAAAGTATTGCTAGAAATAAAGGCAATATTTTGGTTATTATCAGATTGTCTTTTTGTAATATATTGAGCAAAGAGAATGTTATTGTTCTCTCCTGAAGGGAATCATATTCAGATATCCTTATATTATAGTATGATTCGCTGTTTATATCATAAGGATTGTTTTTAAATATTCTTAATGCGTATGGAGACAGTATTATTATGCCTGTTAACAATATTGTTAAAAATATTCTTGTGTTGTCTTTCATTTTAATCTCTTATCTTGCATTTAACATAATATATGCTTGTATTTTGGGAGTAAAAAACCTCCTGGAAACATTCATTGTTTATATATGATATATTTTGTATATTATACTTTTTTCTTGCATAATCAGTTAATAGTATGTATTTACTCTTATAGTTTTCAAGTTTTGATATTGCTTCTATCTGAAATTTTGTAGTGTATATTATGTCTAGGTCATTTAATCTTGAATCTATGTTTTCTGTAAGCAAAAAATTGTCATCCATAATATTTTTTCTGTTTGCATAATATGCTATTATGTGTCCTTCCTCTAATGTTCCTGCAATAGTGGCTGTTTTTGGAATGTTTTTTGAAGCCCACTCCAATACTAGTATATCGCTTACATTTGGTGTGTCTTTGGAATTTTTTATACCAATATATATTGAAGGTATTACGGAGGTGATGAAAAACAGTATTATAAATATTAACAATAATATTTTTTTATAACGGTATATTTTTGTTTTTTCTATAAACTCATTAATGTTTTTTATGGCAAAAACCGTCATTAATACTAAACTTATGCTTAATAGTGTTATTGAAATAATTATATTTAGAAGTCTGAACCACATCAATAAAAATACGCCTATAGTAAAACCTATTAATATCATTACTTCCTTGTTTTTTGTGTTGTGAAATGTTTTATATGCACCATAGATTCCTAATATTAAGGGTATTATGCTTATTGTATATATTGTTTCTATTATTGTCAATTTACTGAAAAAACCAGATATTATTTTTGCAGGCATATTTTGCCATATGACCATTATTCCGTGTTTTAATAACGCATTTTTGAACAACAACAAGTGTATCCATATTGTTAAGAATGAAAAAAAAAGTATTAATTCTATCTCTTTTATTTCTACATTTTCATTTTCCAGCCTCATTAAAAGCACATATATTAGTAAACCGAATATAACTATGAATGCCAACGGGCTTGTTAATACTAATAAGAATGCAAGTATTAAAGAATAATCTATGTATTTTTTTTCATTTATCTTCATTATGCAATATATTATTGCAAATATTAAAAGCATAGATAAATAATCTTGTGAGGCCCTGTTAATATCAAAATACAGTATTGGAATAAATCCAGACATTAAGCTTCCTAGAAAACTTATTTTTGGGTGTTTAGTTATTTTTAATCCTATGAAATAAACCAATATTATTATTAGTGAGGCAAATATGTTAGGCAGTATTTTAACAACTATATTTTCAGGAATAAAGAAACTAAAAACAGCAAGTATATAGTAATATAATGGATTATATAATTGCGTTTTTCCACCATAACTTAAAGGATCATTATATAAAGGCAATCCGGTATCTTTTATGTTTTCTATTTGTCTTAAAGTATAGTATGATTCATAATTAAGAAGCGGTGTTTGAAAAGCTATAATTATTCTTATTGATAAAACTATTATGAATATTATTGAAACCCAAAATTCTTGGTTCCGAAATAATTTCTTAAAACCCATTACTTGATAAGATTGTTTTTAAGTTTAAAAAGATTATTAGAAATATGTTTCAGAGCATTGAAGCAATTACATTTTTAAAATAATAATTATTAACTGTTTTTATGAGGATATCTTCAGGAGTAAATTTTTTGGATGCTCTTTTAGACGGCGGTTATGAAAATGATGTAATCACCACAATTTATGGTCCCCCGGGATCTGGCAAGACCAATTTTTGTCTTTTAGCAATGTCTGTTCTTTCAGATAAGAAAATATTGTATGTAGATACCGAAGGTTCTTTTAGTTTAGCAAGATTTAAACAAGTATGTTCTGATTATGAGAATGTTCTTAACAGAACTGTTTTTTTAACTCCCACTAATTATTCAGAACAAAGAGACGCATTTGAATTTTTGAAAAAAGTTGTTGATGAAAAGTTTGGTCTGATAATTGTTGACTCTATTGCTACACTGTATCGTTTAGAGTTAGGAATTAATGATGATGTGCAGAGTGTTAACAGGGAGCTTGGTTTGCATATGGCTTTGCTTACTGAAATAGCCAGAAAAAAGAAGATCCCTGTTTTGTTGACCAATCAGGTTTATGCTGATTTAGAGTATAAAGATAAAGTAAAGGCAGTAGGCGGTGATGTTATCAAGTACTGGTCCAGAACATTATTGGAAATTCAACGATTAAAAGGTGATTTAAGAAAAATAATTATAGTAAAACATCGTTCCATTAAAGAGGGGAATTTTGCAACCTTTAGAATAGTTCAAAACGGATTGGAAGAAGTAAAAGGATGATTTGAGAAAATTTTTTAATATTCTTATTATTTTATTTTGTTTATTTTTTTTTCTAAGTATGCATATATTTTTATTATTTTTTCTTTATCGTCACCGTCCAGTTCTCTGAATATGTTGTTTGTGTATATGTTATTTAGATTGTGGTCTTTTAAATTTAACATTTCATCTATATATGCTCTAAAGCCTAGGGGGTCGTTTATCAGTTTATTTTTTAGTATTACTGGAATATTTTTTAATACTTCTTTTTTGTATATTTCTTTTATTTTTAGTCTATGTTTTTTTTCTAATAATTTTTTAAGGTCCCTTGAACCATTTAGATAATCATATATTATTGATGCACAATAATTGTATTTTAATTGATTTAAAGAATTATTTATGATTATGTTTTTTAATTTGTTTTCTGTTTTTTCATATACTCTCATTGCATATGTTGCTGTTCCTTCACTTATTATACTATAAGGATACCCTGATTCATGCTCTATTATGTGCCATAATTCATGCGCAACAACCGTTTTAAGTTTTTCTTCTTGTTTTTTTAAAATATTTATTATGTTTTTGTTGTATATTATTATTGCGTCATTTATTGTTTGTTTATTATGTATTTTTCTGCTTGAGTTTATTTTATTTGCAATGATTTTTTGTATTGGAATGTTTATTTCTAAGAAATCACTCATTATTTTGTAACTGAATATTGTGTCTGTAATGTTTTCAATTGTTTCTTTTGTTTTATAACTAACTTTCATTACACAACCTGTTTCTTCTTCTTTTGTTGTTATTTTTGATCTAATTTGTATTCCTTCTTTTTCATAATATTTTTTAACTTCATCTATTGTTTCATATATTTTATGTTCCAAATTGTTCATGTTTTCAGAAAACAAACATAATTTAAATATTTTACTACTATAAAGTCATAATAATTTTCTTTTTGAAAAGAAAAAATAAAAAATTATTAGAAAAAATTATTCGTCGCTAAAATCATCAATTGTATATTTAAAATCTTCAGGTTTCTTTATCATATGTTTATTTAACATAAAGCGTTGTGCCAATGCCATAAACAACAATCCTAAAGATTTTTTACCCTTATTATTGCAGGGTATTACCAAATCAATATAATTAGCAGTATTATTTGTATCACACAATGCAATAACAGGTATTCCAACTTTATATGCATCTAAAACTGCATTTTTATCAGGCCAGGCATCAACTACAAGAATTATTTTTGCTTCTAAAAAGTTTTTAAGCTGTGCATTTGTCATTAATCCAGGAGTATATCTTCCTGCAATGGTTTTAACACCTGTGATTTTGCCAAACATTTTTACAGCTTTCCAGCCATTTTCCCTACGACAAATAATAACTATGTCTTCAGTATTATATCTTGAAAGCATGTCTGCAGCCACCCTTATTCTTTCATCAATTTGTTGTATGTTAAGAACAGTTAAACCATCTGGTCTGGTTTTGTAAATAAATTTTTCCATATACTTAGTTTTAAACTTAGTTCCTATATGTATTCCAGATTTTAAGTAATCATCTGTCGGTATTAATAATTGTTGTTCACTCATTTTATGCTCCATTACCAAATAGCAGAACGAAAACTGCCAGCGTAAAAAAAATTTACGCCATGAAAAATCATGTTTTTTTAACCTCAGGCAGCATCCTGCTCCTACTGCAGAGCAGTTTTGGTAATAAGAATTAGGATAAAACACCCATTTATAAATTTTATTTTTAATTCTTTTTTATGTTTTGGCCATTATATATTATGGTCTGTATATATAATCAAAATGTATAACATATAATTTGTTATCGTTTTTATTTAAGTTATTTGCTGTTTCTATGAATATTTGGTTGTATAAATCTATTTTTTTATCATCAGCTATTAAAGGATTAACAATTTGTACTATACTGTCTCCTAAAGGCTTATTCATTGAACGGGCAATTTTTCTAGAGTTAATTATTTTTTCAGCAGTTTCTTTTGCCATGTTTGGAAGATCACCTATGTTTCCTGAAAGTATGTTGTCTATACGGACATCAAAATGGCCATTACTTGATTTTATATTTGAGTATTTTTCAGGCATAATATTTGCATATTCAAAAGACCTATATAACCTTTTTTCCGGAATAAACATCATTACCTCTCTTATTTTATCAGCAGGTTTATTTTTAGGGTCTAGAGTTAGAAATTTTTCATAATACTCTATAAAATTATTATACAATCCGTTAACGATAATTATGTATGAATCCATTCGAAACACCTTTAAAATATTATAATAAAATATTTAAAAAATTAGTTAAGCTTACATCCTGTTAATCTTGCTAAAGTAGCTAATGATTGTTCTCCAGGATATTTTTTTCCATTAATAATCCAGGTAGGGTAACCCTCTATATTTGCATCTATGCATGCTTGTGTTTGTATCTGAGGTTGTCCTTCAACAGCACATTCTACATATGTTACATACTTCCATGATTCTCCAAATTGTTTTTTGTTATTTTCACAATGAGGACACCAGTATGCACCATACATTTTTACCTCTTTTTCAGTCAAGCATTTTGCAAAATCATCAAGGTTTTTTGATACGCTATTATTATTTGTTTCTGTATTTTTGTATAAGTAATTTATTATTGTTGCTTTTGCTCTTAAATCTGCTAATAAAGATTCAAAATTTTTTTGAACTGCTTCATCTCTCAAGAAATTTTTTATATCTTCGGAAACATCTTCGTAGCTTTGAATTATTTTTTCATTATGTGAAATCTTTTTTATTAAATGATAACCATATATTGTTTTTACAATTTTTGTTTCATTGATTTTTAATTCAAAAGATGCATCTTCGAATTCTTTGACCATTTCTCCTCTTCCAAAAGTGTATTGTCCGCATGTGTCTTTGCTTCCAGGATCTTCAGAATATTTACGTACCAAATCACAAAAAGTACTGTTATTTAGCTCTTTTTTTATACTTTCAATTTTATTTTTAGCTTCAGTATCAGTGACATTATCATTAACTAGTATAAGTATGTGTTGTACTGTAACTTTTTCAGGTATTGTGAATTTTTCTATGTTTTGTTCATAATATTTTTTTGTACTTTCATCACTTATGTTTATGTTGTTAAATATTGTGGTATTTAGGAAATTTTTTATCAATAATCTTCTTTTTACAAGTTCCCTTAATTCCTTTAAAGTAAGATTTTGCTGTTCAAGAACATTTTTAAAATCATTTTCAGATAAACCGTATTGTTTTTTAAAGTTTGCAATTTCTTCATCTATTTCAGATTCCTTAACTATTATGTTTCTGTTTTTTGCTTCCTGTATTAACAATAATTCATCAATTGTTTGATTTAATATGAATTCTTTTGTATATACTTGCTGCAGTATAGGATTTAGGTTATTGTATTGTTCATCAATATCTTTTAGATATATCGCTTCACCATTAACTATTGCTGCTATCTCCGATGTTGTTTTAGTTACAGGTTTTTCTTTAGTATACGTGATTAATAAAATAGAAATCCCTCCGACAATCAAAGCAACAATAACTATCCATAACCAGACAAGATTTTTTTTCTTTTTATCTTCTTTTTTATCTTTGTTTTCTGTTTTTGTTTTTTTCTTTACAATTTTAGAAGGCAAGATTTTTGATTTCTTTTCATTAGATTTTATTCTTGAAATTATTTTTTTACTTGCTTCTTTCTTTATAGGTTCTTTTTTTGTATGTTCAGTGTTTTCTTTTGTGTCTGTATTCTCTCTATTGCTTGGTTTTTCGGTTATGATTTTATTTATATGTTCGATATCTGATTCAGTATTTTTAGTATCATTATTTTTTACATCTTTTTCTTCACTCATCTTAATCCTCCTATTTTAAGCGATACGTTTTAGAGGGTTTTTCTCCCTAAAGTAGAGACAGGTATAAGTAGAGAATATATAAAGGTTATGGATTTTAAATAAAAAAATTATAAAAAATAAAATTGTAAAAAAATAAAAGTGTAAAATTTATATATTAATATAATAAGTTTTAGTATATGTTTGACATAATAATAGGGAGAAGTGAATCAGACAAACAATTATTAGGAAACAAAGGAGCAATTTTTATAGCAAAACATTATGTAAAAATGGGACGTACAGTAAGCTTAAGCAATAATGTATATTTAGATGTAACAAGATCACATGTATTCTTTATTGTTGGTAAGAGGGGTTCAGGAAAATCTTATACAATGGGCGTTATTGCCGAAGGGATTTCAGACCTTCCGGAAGAAATAAGAAATAACATTTCTGTAATATTGCTTGATACAATGGGTATATATTGGACAATGAAATATCCTAACAATAAAGATAAAGAATTACTTAAAGAATGGGGCTTAAAAGCAAAATCTTTAGATGTTAAAATTTTTACCCCTTCGGGTTATTTTGAAAGTTATAAGAGGAAAGGAATACCTACAGATTTTCCATTCAGCATTAAGCCATCAGAACTTGATGCAACAGACTGGACTCAAAGTTTTTCTGTACAATCAAATAGTCCTATAGGTGTATTAATAGAAAAAACAATATATACTTTAAAGGAGTCTGGAAAAGATTTCAGCATATCACAAATAATTAATGCTTTAGATTCAGATAAAGAATATGATAATACCGTTAAGTATGCTGCAAAAAATCTTTTTTTAAATGCAAAAAACTGGGGCATATTTGAGCAGGAAAACAATAAGATAAAAGCAACGCCTTTAAGTGAATTAGCGAAAGCCGGACAGGTAACAGTACTGGATTTAAGCTGTTATGCAACAATGGCCAATTCTTGGAATATAAAAAGTTTAGTTGTTGGCTTGATTGCAGAAAAATTATTTGTACAAAGGATGACTGCAAGAAAAAATGAGGAATACCAACAGGTTCATAAATCTGTAAATTTATTCAGTGATGAAGCGATAAAAAAAATGGATTTTCCAATGGTGTGGCTGGTTATTGATGAAGCGCACGAATTTTTGCCGCACGAAGGAAAAACTTTAGCTACAGACCCTTTGGTTACAATATTAAGAGAGGGGAGACAGCCGGGAATATCATTGATTCTTGCTTCGCAACAGCCAGGAAAAATACATACTGACGTAATGACACAATCAGATGTAGTTATCGCTCATAGAATAACTGCAAAAATAGACACTGAAGCATTAGGTGCATTAATGCAAAGTTATATGAGAGAAGGATTGGTGCAGCAGTTAGATGATCTGCCAAGAGTTAAAGGTGCAGCCATAATATTTGATGATAATAATGAAAGAATGTATCCTATAAGAATGAGACCAAGAATGACATGGCATGGCGGAGAAGATCCTTCAGCAATACCGAAAAAATCAGATGTAGATACCAGCATAGAATTATAACATACGCAATATGTATAAAATTATTATACTTAACATATAAAATTAAATAAATATATGCAAAATATTTTTTAGATTATTTTTTTCTCCATTTCTTTTTTGCTATTTTTTCATGTATTCCTAATTCTTCTTGATATTCTTTGTCTGTAAATGGTGCTTTTGTCATGCTTATAATTGATGCAATAAACATTATTGTAAAGAAAAGCATAAATGTAAAACCCCATGTTATTGAAAGTTTATTGACAAAAAAGGCTGATATAAAAAAACCAATTATGCTTGTAAGCATGAATCCTGCGCTTAAATGTGCATATTTCATTTGTTCACCTCAATTTTATTATTATATTTATTGATTTATATATTTATATATTTTTACACTATTTTTTTTATACTTTAAAAATTTCATTAATAACTTTTAATGCATTTTCTCTGCTTTTTGGGAATGATGCAATATTCATTCTTATATGAAGGCAGTCTCCTGAATTTGTTATTTCAAATATATCATTTAATAATTTTTTCTTATCAAGTCTTATATAAAAATCATACTCTTCATGAAGTCTGTAATTTTTTTCCGATATTAGATAATCTTTCTGTTCTCTTGAAAGTTTTGAACAAAGATTTTTTATAAACACATTTATTTCTTTATCCTTTAGTAGTTTTAATTCATATATTGTTATTTCCCTGTTTTCAAAACCCTCAGCTCTTGTTTCTTTTAGTATTATTTTTTCTTTCTCCCAATCTAACGGCAATAGAGAATGAATTTTATCTTTTATTTTATCTCTTATAGCAGAATCTTCTTCTATCTCTTCTGGTTTTATGAATACGCTTAAAATAATGGTGTTGCAATATTTCATGTTTTTTAAATTACTAACATTTTTAAATACTTTATGTTTCTTTTGATTGATGAATATTGTTGATATGTTTAAATGGTTTTTAGACTATGTAATGCACCTTGATTCTAATTTGTTGAATATATTGAATATGTTCGGGCATTGGGCATATTTTATTGTTTTTTTAATAATATTTTTAGAAACAGCTCTTGTTCTAACACCGTTTCTTCCAGGAGATTCCTTATTGTTTGCAGCTGGCGCTTTAGCAGGAATTGGTGCGTGGAATATTTGGGTTTTGTTCCTCTTGCTATCTTTAGCTGCCATTATGGGCGATAGTGTTAATTATTCTATAGGAAAATTTATAGGTCCAAAAGTTTTTAAATATAAAGGAAAGCTTTTAAATAAAGAACATCTTGAGAGAACACATAAATTTTTTGAGAAACATGGAGGAAAAACAATAATACTCGCAAGATTCATACCTATAATAAGGACTTTCGCTCCCTTTCTTGCAGGCGTGGGGAGAATGAATTATTTTAAATTTTTATCATATAATATTATTGGAGGTTTTTTATGGGTTGGCTTATTTTTATGGACAGGTTATTTTTTTGGAAACATACCCTTTGTCAAAGAACATTTCACATATGTAATAATAGCAATAATAATTATTTCATTAATACCGGCAGCCCTAGAATTTTATAGACATTGGAAAGAAAAGAGAGCAAATAAAAAAAATTATAAAAAGAAAAATTAATCGCTAAAAAATGAAACACACATTAAAAGTTACAATTTTTTTATTATCGTTTTTTGTATTAGCTCAAGTTACAGGGTTATGGTTAATAAACAAAGATGCAACTATAAAAATTAACGATGATGGTTCTATAAGTGTAAGTCATAGTGATACAAGTTTAGGTGAAAGACCAAGAACAGAGGGTTTTGGAAGTTTTTTATATTTAATAATAGGTGTAGCAGTAGGTACTATTATTGTTCTGATTCTTGTAAAGTTTAAGAAATCAAATATTTGGCGTTATTGGTTTTTTCTAGCTGTATGGATGGCTTTAAGCATAGCCATCGGTGTTTTGGTAAAAACCAAAATATTTTTTGATTATGATGTTGCAATGATTATTGCTTTAATATTAGCTATATGGAAGATTTGGAGACCAAATATATTCATACATAATTTAACGGAAGTATTAATTTATTCAGGCATCGCTGTTCTTTTAGTGCCTATTTTTGATGTGTTCTGGGCGATAATGCTTTTATTAGCAATATCTCTTTATGATATGTATGCTGTTTGGAAGTCTAAGCATATGGTTAAAATGGCTAAGTTTCAGACTAAAAGCAATGTTTTTGCAGGATTAATGATACCATATAAATCAAAAGATAACCAATTAGAAAAATCGACAATCAATAAAAAAGATAAATTAGCAACTAGCAAATCAATAAATAGTGTTTCTCTTAAAGTAAAAGGTTTAAATGTTAAGAAACCTAAAACAGCAATACTTGGTGGAGGAGATGTAGTTTTTCCACTAATAATGACAGGTGCAGTTATGGAAAATCTTTTAAGAGAAGGCTTAACAAAATCGCAAGCATTCCTTCAAAGTTCGATAATGATTCTGACGACGACGATTGCTCTTGCATTATTATTCTTCTTTGCAAAGAAAGATAAATTTTATCCAGCAATGCCATTTATAACAGCGGGATGCTTGTTGGGATGGGTGATTGTGATTATAATATAAGACTTTTTTAGTTATATTTATTATTAGAATAAGCTTTCTTTTTTTGCTGTTATTACAAACTTTGGAGAACCCCAATTAACTCTGTTATATATTATTTTTGTAAAACCTGTTGCTTTTAGAAATACAAGAATTTCTTTTAAATCCGGTACTAATCCAACATATTTATTGAATGCATCTATTTTGAATTCATAAACTCCTGATTCGTTAATTTTTATATGTTTAGAGCTATCCGGTATATCAAAAATTAACGTTCCTTCTTTAGCTGTCACTCTAGAAATTTCTCTCAATAATTCCAGTTGATATTTTCTTAAATCACATATAACATGCCACATCATGATCACAGTGTTGAATTCTCCGTTGTTAAAAGGCATTTGTAGTAAATTTCCTTTTATAAATATGGGATATTTTTTTTCTCCCTTATTCTTATTAGCTTGTTTTATTAGTTCATCACTTATATCTATACCTATAATTTCATATCCAAGTTTTGCAATAGGTATTGATAATCGACCATTACCACAGCCTGCATCAAGTATTTTTCCTTTTAATCTAGGCAAAAGAAATTTTAATTCTTTATTAGTATCTGCAGTTTTTGATACTCTTTTTTCAAAAAGATTTCCTTTCGCAACATAATCATAAAATTCTTCTTTTTCAAAAATTAGTGATTTCTCATCTTCAGGGATTTTTTGATTTGTTATTATTTTATAAAGAAGCGTGTAAATTTTTGATGAATTTGTATTTAGTGGAAGGAAATAATCGAAATCGGCCATTAAATATTTTTCTGGATCATATATTCCGTCAAGTCCAATTATTGTTGCATCGCATATTTTTTTTATTTTAATTATGATTTCTTTTGCAGAGTCTACATTTCCGATTCCTTTCATATTAAATAGGACAGTGATTATAAATTTTGGTTTTTTTTGTTCTATATCTTTAATCATCATCTCTATATTATTATAATAAAATATCTTTAATCCTTGAATATTATTTATTATTGCAGAAAAATACTCAGCATACTCTTTTTTTTCATAGAATACAAATATAGTAATATTTTCTAATATTTTATTTTTAATTTCTTGTTCTGCCTTACGCGTTTTTTTAAATATATTTAGGATGTTAATCATCTGGCATTCCGTTTATTAGTATTTCCTCGTTTGTAAATATTAGTTCATATTTTTTTATATTTATGGTTTCTTCTAGTTTGTTTATAAAACCTATTAGTTCATGAATGCTTTTGTAGTGGCATTCAAATTCTAAATCATATTTTCCCCAGGCATCAGTTATATATATTACATTAGGATTTAGTGAGACTAATTCTTTTAAGATGTTTTTTTGTGAAGGATTTGAGAGTTCTATCATTACTTTAAAATGTTCATAATCCAGGGCGTTTATTCTTATCATTGGCTTGTATGCAAATATTATTTTCTTTTTTTCAAGTATTTTAAGATGATATTTTACAGTTGTTAAAGATATGTTTGCTCTTCGTGCTATTTCAAGCAAAGACATTCTTCCATCTTCTTCTAGAAGGTTTATTATTTTTTTTTGATTTTCATCAAGGATAAAATTTTGATTTTTCATTTCTTGAATTACTGGTTTTCTTTCTCCTTCGTATAGGTATGTAAGTGGAAAATGTGTTATTGAGAATATTAATGATGATATTTTTTTGTCTATGTATTTTCCTATTTTGTTTAATAGTTCTTCATAGTTTTTTAAGAACTCATTGTTTGTTTTTGTATTGAATAATAGTGCATAATCCCAATATCCTGATAGTTTAATTAACCAGCTTAAGTTTTTTATTTTTTTAAATTCTTCTTCTATTTCTTTTTTCTTTGTTTTTCCTTCTGAATTTAATAATATCTGTATTCTAAATGTTGTATATCCTATTGCTGAGAAATCTATTATTGGAACTATTCTTTCAAGTATTTTTTCATTTTGTAGTCTTTTTATTCTGTAAAGTGTCGATTCTTTTGATAAGCCTATTCTTGATGCTATTTCTGTTATTGATGCTCTTCCATCTTTGTATAATTCGTAGAGTATTTTTTTATCTTTTTTATCTAAATTTTTCATTTTTTAATATAATTAAACTATTTTTTAGCAAATTTATAAATTTTTTTATTGAAAGTTTAATATATTTGTAATACTAACTAAATAGTAGTGACATAAAAGGTCACATTGGGGGTTAAAATGGATATAAAACAAATCGAGGAAACATACATTCGTTCCTGCATGCCAAAATATGCAAGAATCGAAAAAGAATCAACCCTCGAAGAGTTAATGGAATAAAAAAGGTGAGTGAATATGAGTTTAATTGATAAAATAAAAGAGTCATACAATAGAACGAAAGTAAGAATAACTCATCCTTCATTACTAGCTGCAAAAGGTCTTGAGTCAACAATAGGATTTATGGCGCCAGTTGCCGGTGTACTTACGGTAGGTGCAGATCCATCTTATAGTATCCTAGAAAAAATCGTTTATGGCCCATTGCAAGTTAGTAAAGGGATTTATGAAGCAATTTCTGCGTATATATCTAATACGGGCGTACGAGACTATGTGAATGGGATGTTAGGTGAAGTTTTCAAGCTAATAGGAAATTCGGCACAAAATATTGTAGAAAAACCCGGAGAAACATTAGCAACAATAATAGGCGCGTATGCTCTTGGAAAAATGGTTCAATATACTATGAAAGTAATACGCGAATCAAGAGAAGACAAATACTTAGAAAAAATGAAGTGAGGCTAAAACGAATGACAATCGATCAAAAACTTTCGGAACTTGAAATTAAGAGAATACTTATTGTAGATGATGTGCCTGAGCATATACTTGCTGTGCAATCAGCATTTGCAAAATATACTGGTGTTCAGTTTGAGTATGCTTCAAGTGCAAAGTCTGCAATAGAAAAAATCAAGACTGCTGCAGAGCAAGGACAAAAATATGATTTAGTAATATCAGATTTAACAATGGAGACAGAAACTGCAGGACTCGATGTTGTAAAAGAAGCAATCATGCATTCAGCTTATGCAACTATTGCAACAGGCGCAAATTATGATAAATCAAAACACGATGGACATGGCCCGACAACAACAATAATACCATTAAAAGATTCAATTAAAGCAAAAAAAGATGAGCCAGAAGTATGGGATTTTGCACTAGAAAAGAGTTTAGAATATGTAGAATCATATAGGAAAAGTCCCGAATTCAAAGCAATAGAAAGATACCAAAAACAAATAGGCATAGAAAAAATGCCGGAACAACTAATAGAATATGTTATGGAAAAATATCGATGAGGTTATGAAAAATGAAACTAAAAACAATTAAAGAATTGTCTGATGAAATAGAATTAATTCCTGAATCTGAATTAGTTACGCAGTATAATAATAAGAAGAAAAATAGTGATAAGTCTTTAGAATCAAAAATAAATATTCATTCATATTTTAGTGGCGACATATTCTGTATTAGTATGGCCGGTGCTGATTTTGCAGAAAAATATGGTATTATATTTTTTGATGTTTGTTATGATCCTAGTTATAGACGCGGAATGAATGGTTGTGCATATACTTCAGAGCTTCAAATAGTTGATGTTAATACTTTAGAAAAATTATTCGTAGAAACATTTAATTACAGAGATATAGGTAATAGTCCTTTTAATCATAGAATAAATTTCTTAGATGGAAAAATATTGAAAGAAGATAATAATAAAATATTGTTCGGAATAGAATCGCATGAACTTATTAATTTCTACGAATTTAATACAATTACAAAGGAGAAAGAGTTAGTTGAAAGTGTTGATTTAGATTATAAAAGAAGAAATAAAGAGAAACTTGAGAAGTTTGATAAGGCATTCAAAGAATTAGATATAGATGCAATAGAGTCATTTATAGATGAAAGAAATATGTTTAATAAAATTCAGAAAATTAATGATGATTATGCAATAGCAATGCTTTACGATCCTTATGGGGATACAGGAGAAAGGCATGCAAAAACAAAACTCATTGTAAGAAATAAGGGTATTATTGATTTAGAGTATCATGCAAAACAATTCGAAAGCAGAGAAGTGACACAAGGCTTCGACATTGAAGATATAAAATTAATGTATGATGGCGAAAATATATTGTTAAAGTATGTGATAGCTGAATCTCACTCAGTCATGCATAATGAAAGACGTAGTTCAGGTGGTTATTCATTTATACACACTACAGGCCCTCATAAGAAACCTATTGGTAGAACAAACCATACAATTAAAATAGATGCAAAAGAATTCGGCTTGCCAATAAATACGGATATGAAATTAGAATATTTAATAGAAAAAGAATCAGACAACATATTAGCATATGGAAACAAGCATAAGATCCCTATGATCATGCAAGGATTCAAAAGAGATCACGATGTTATGAATTATGCGTATAGCATAGATAAAGTAGAACATAATGGTAAGAATTATGTTGTTGTTTCAAAAATTATAGATATGGAGCATTATGCTAATTGTGTGGGTGGAGTATTTGCATATGAGCAGCAGCTCAAAGTAGAGGTTTATGAAGCTACAGATTTAGAAACAAATCCACAACTTAAATTAGTATCAGATTTTACTACAGACACAAACGATAGGAAGAAATATGCGTTAAAGATAGACTATAATAAGAACTTGGATGAAATGAGGATTATTAAACCTCAAATAGAAATTAAAGATAATGAACTCAGGATCAATTATGAAGTTTATGGTGAAAATTTTGACAAGAAAGAAATAAGATTAAGAATTTAAGGGGGTTAAAATGGCTGAACCAATAAAAAATGGATTAGAATTATTAGTAGAATTAGATGAATTAGTTGGAAGGAATGATTGGGTTGAACATAGATATGAATATTTGTGTTGTGGTAGGACATATTTTACAGAGGAGGACAAGATACTTGAAAAATATGGTTACAAAAGAGAAACAGCACCATTTATTGTTAGAGTACATAATGTAGATTATGGTCCTGGAGGGGTGGATTATTGGCAGGTGGCTTATATCATTAGACCAGCAATATTAGATAAAAATTTTGACATGAAAACATTTATCGAAAAAGGACACCCAAGCACTAATACTTTAGAGAATGGTCCGTATCATCCGATAGGTGGAAGATTAGGATCGAGAAGTTGGGTAATAGAACAAGAAAAAACAAAAGAGTGATAAAAATGTTACAAGAAAAACAGATAAATGGTGTGGATGATTTAGTAAATGGAATACTTACATAGAAAGAAAAGGTCATGCTTAAAGCACAAGATATTGGTAAAGAATTAGTTGAGCTATACGAAAAGTATGTAATGGCGGTAACAAGTTATGTGGTTGTTAAAGATGAAAAAGAAAAAAATATTACTTATCAAATAAAAAGGAGTGGAGACTATTATGAAATATCTTATAACAAAAAAAGATTTTTTGGAACTGAAGAGAAGGCCGTAATTATCTCGTCAAATGGTGTTGCACAATTCAGGGGATTAATTGATATTACAGGTCCAACATATACCAAAATTGTTAGTGCATTAAAAAACTATATGATTAAAAATTTGGAAGAAAAATACTGAAAATTATGTGATATTGAAAAAGATATGCAACAGTAAGAATTAAAGCATAAATAATTTTTTTTAAAGTATTAATACCTTAAAGATTAATCCGATTGAACAATTAAGATATAATAAAGTTGATAAAAAATTATTCAAAAAAGGTGATTAAAATGAATAAATTAGAGTGTCTCGTAAGAATTTTTTATAATAAAAATAAAAAAACACCTGAACCAGTAGAAAAAGGCATAGAATTAATTGAAGAATTAAATAAATACATTGGAAATAGTGACTGGACTGAATATTCTTATATGTATTCAACTGAAACTTCAAAAGCAATATATCCTGTTCCGAATGATATTGATGCAATATTAGAAAAATACGGATATGATAGAGATACAGCACCTTTCATATATCATAGAAAAGAAGCATTGGTGTTGTTAAAACATCCCGGAACAAAAAAAATAATAGGCGCATTGGAGGTAGGATATATTGCAAATATAGTTAAGGAAGCGATACTTAATAAAGACTTCGATATGAAAAGATATTTGAGGAGGAAAAAATGAATTATGAATCAGAATTGGAAAGAGGAGTAAATAAACTGTTTGGTAATACTGATTTAGTGATAGGCGTTATTGGCGGTAGAGAGAGATGGTATAAGTCTATTGATGGAAAAGAAGAGTATGATGGGGACTCTTTATATGCAAAGATTAAGGATACTAATTATAAATTAATTGATGGAGTAGATATTGATGATGTTGGTGTATTTTGGATATATCAGGATACTTTTAGGAAAGTAAAGATTAATTCTGAAAATGGTGTTAATGATGGGTTTATGATTGCTTATGCTAAAATAAGGGAATTATCAGGACCTTCACATAATGCAACAGACAAAGAGATAAGATTGAACTTGTTGGTTGTTGATGCAAAAACAAAAGAATTCAAGAAACAGGAATTTGACTATTATTTATTAAATAATTTCTTGACAATGCCATTACTTCCAGAAGTTTATGTAAATGATACAACTTCGGAATTGAAAGTAACGGCAAAGGTTGTTGAGCCTCATTCACTTAGCTTTAGTACAGGTCCTAAGGAAGATTTTAGGAATTATTCAAGATCCTTAAGTAAATTTGGTATTAGTCTAGAACAAGCAATATTTGAATCATTAGATCCAAAAAGAGTAAGAGATTACATATCAAGCATTGCACCAAGTCTTGGATGCGATTATACTTATGAGCCAATATTTCCTGAAAACAATAAGAGCGTTTGTGCAATAAGGCACATGGCAGAAAATGGAATAAGTTATGGTTTTAACACATTATATCTTGTATGGAATGGCAAGGATGGAAAGATGCATCATAGAGAAATATATAATACAAGACTGACTAAAGATTACATTAATATAAGAAAAATAGTAGATGATGGGACATCAATAATAATAGATTATGGAAGTGGCGGAAGCTATAGTGGACACCCATGGGATAAACAATTCAGAATAGAAAAGAAAGAATTAGATATTTAGAGATAGAAACAAAATAGATTATCATATTATGTGATATATTGATTAATAAAATAATTTAAGAAAAAGTGTTATTTTAAGGATTAAACAGTTTAAATAGTAATTTATTATATTTATGATTAAACAATTTCGATGTATTATAATTATATAAATCCTTTCAAACTTTTTTGTTTTACTTTTATGTTGTAAGAATCTGGATTTATTGTCATTTGTTCTTTTGCCGAAATTATTTGTGTTTTTATATTTTTATTATATTTTTGTAGTTCTTTTTTTATGTTTCTTGAGAATTCTAAAGAGTCTATTCCTTTTTTGAATCCTGTTAATATCGCCAAATCTGGATTTATGTATTCTATTAGATTTATTATATCATCTAATTTTATTGTTTCACATCTTAAAACCAGAATGTTTGTGTCTTTGAATTCTTCTGCGAACGATTTTGTAAGCTTTAAATTGTTAATATATGCAAGAATGTATTTTTGTGTTGTTATCTTGAAAGAATTCTGTATTTTTTTTATATTATCATAATTGTTGTCAAATATTTTTGCATTAAATATTTTTATTAGTGCATTAGCATCATTGGAGTAAAGAGCTTCGTTATTAGATATTAATATTAGGTCTGTTTTTTTTAATTCTGATTTTACAATAAACCCTATTCCGGGATCTATTATTATTGTTTTTTCTCCGTATATTATTATTCCTCCAGAACTTTTTCCTTCACAAACACTTTCATAATCACCTGCTGTTCCAGGGATAAATATTTTATTCATTTTCTTTATTATTAAGTTTTTAGTTATTACTTTTTTAAATTTAATTTTTTTTAAAATTTTATTGTTTTTTCATAATAAATTATTTCAAAACCTTTAAATAAGCTTTTTCTTTTCTTTTATTGTGCTAGACTGGGCGGTTAGTCCTCGCCTGTAACCTCAAACGGACTTTTGGAGGGGTCGAAGCCTGGGGAGCGGTCTTTATAGTTTAGGCTAGTCCTGAACGTACTGTCGATCCTCTGTCCCTATTGACTGGTGCTTTAATGAATCGGATCAGGACAGGAATGTAGCAGTCCTAAGTTATTGCGTCGGTGCTTTAGGGGTTGCGGAGGGGAGGGAAATTCAGGATAAACTAGTTTAGGCTATAGGATCCATCCTTGGGCGTGCACAAAAATCAAAATATTTTTAAAGTCGTGTTTCTAAGATTTTAATTGGTGTGAGGTGCTATTATGAAATCTGATTCTTTTAAATTAGGTTTAGTTAGTTTTGTTGCTGTTGTTGCTATTACTGTTATGGCTTTTTTGTCTAGTTTTAATATTGAAGGATATTATGGTTATGCAGCTAGACAAAAAGGAACCATAGGTATTAATCCAGGTTTATCATTTGAGGCTGAATCAGGCATAATTAATGGTTTTATAACGATTGAAGATAATCGTGCATCTGGAAAAATGGCAATTTATTCTCCTAATGGTTCTGGTAACGCATCATATCAAGTTAATATTGAAAGAGATGGATTATATCGTGTTGCTGTTAAAGCCGCCACACCATTATCTTATTCTCCTGAAAACTTTTTATATGTAGAATTAAATGGTCAAAGAGTATTATTAAATGTTGAAAGATCTAATAATTATAAATGGGTTACTTCTAAAAATCACACTGGTTGGGTTTTAAGAAAGGGACAAAGAACTCTTAACATACAATCTTTAAGTCCAGATATTAGAATAGATTCTGTTTCTTTATCATACATTACAAATGAGTGTCAAGATAATGATGGTGATGGTTATGGAAGGCCAGGTTCTGAATTATGTACTTATCCTCAAACTGATTGTAATGATTTAGATGCAAACATTAATCCTGGTGCAGTGGAGGTGTGTAATGGAAAGGATGATAATTGTAATAGAAATATAGATGAAGGTTGTCCTGGTGCATGTGTAGATGAAGATAATGACGGGTATGGCAATAATTGTGCTAATGGTAATGATTGTGATGATTCAGATAGTAATGTTTTTGAATTTAAGTCTTGTAAATATAATGGAAATATTTGTGGAGAATTTGTTTTGTGTGCTAATGAATGTCCAACTCCTCCTCAGGAAATATGTAATAATAAAATAGATGATAATTGTAATGGTTTAGTAGATGAAGATTGCACTCAAGATTTTTTTTATGAAAATACATTTATAGAGGCTGAAAATGGTGTTCTTAATGGTTTTTTGGTAAGCAATGGTTATGTTTATACTCCAAGTGATAGTGCAAATAGTGTTTCATATACTTTTAATGTTGTCAAAGCTGGAGAATATGTGGTATATACTAGACTTGTTAATCCTGATGCTTCAACAAATTCTTTTTATGTAAGTTTAAATGAGGGTAATGTTCAAGGCAATGAAGCATATACTTATGATGCAAAAACGGGTCAGGGGATGGTCGATGATTATGTTAGATTAAGAGGACCAAATGGTAATATTACTTATGCACAATATGATCCAAAAATATATTTATTAACTCCTGGAGAATACACTTTAACTTTTTATGGTAGAGAGAGGAATACTAAGTTGGATGCTTTGGCTTTGATGGATGCTTCTACATATCAGTTTAATAATACTAATACTACTGTTAATAATTCTAATGTAACTTATCAGGATCAGGTTTTTGTTTCTAGGTCTTTTTCTGTTAATCCTGTTAATGTTAATGGTACTGTTACTGTTTTTTTGAGTGTTTCTGGTAGTGGTGTGTTGTTGGTTGATGAGTATGTTCCTGATGGTGTTGTTATTGTTGATGCTGGTTCTGGTGTTATTCCTAATAATAATCTTAATAATATTAGGTTTTTTGATCTTAATGCCGGTCCTAAGGTTTTTAATTATACTGTTAGGGTTTTGAGTGGTGGTAGTTTTGTTTTTAATGGAGAGTATTCTTTTAATGGCAGTATTTTCGGAAATATCACAGGAGAAAAAACACTAAATACACAGTTTATATGTTCTGATGGTCAAAATCAATCATGTACCACT
>JAWANI010000012.1:0-24846 GCA_038895475.1 Candidatus Woesearchaeota archaeon | reverse complement strand
ATTTAATCCTATTTGATACATGTTGTTTACTAATTCAGAATATTTATCAGTATCAAGGCATTCTTTAAATTTTTGTTCATTAAGACCTAATTCTCGTGCATATGTTAACAAATCATCATAATATTGTTTAGGTTGATTAGCAAACAAATACTCTCTATATTCCCAATATTTTCCTTGATCAAAAGCACAATGTGCTGCTTTGGATGCTAACAATGCATTATCGTGTGTTTTGCTTAAAGGGAAATCCATGTAGATAAATAATATTTTATTACCATATTGTTTAATTATCTTCTGCACTGTAGGCTCAACTAATTTAGTGTAATGGCATGAATAACACCCAAATTCTATAATTATGACTTTTCCATCAGGATTCCCTTTATATGCATCATGATTTAGTTCGATAATTTGTGATATTGGCGGAGCAGTTAATGTTTTATTTTTATAAATTTCAGGAACAGAACATATTTCTGTGTTTCCTCCATCTGAAGGCTTGTTTGTTCCGAGTGGATCAAAAATACAGAACTGATTAGAATTAGGACCATTACAATTACCATAAACTGCATAAAAATATAGTCCCTGACCAACAAAGAATAATGTAGCAATAGTTAGTATTAGAAAAATCCAAGAAAACCACTCAAAGTATTTAAAAACAAATCTCCCTATTCCCGGATTTATTTTAAATAATTTTCCAGTTATTTCCCCTTTTAACCTTTGATCAAGACCAGTATCACACTTTTTTAATGTTATCTTTTTAAAAACACAATTGAACGCTTCTTTAGCAACAATCCTGTATTTAGCAGAAAATATTCCTAAAATTCCAAACACAATAAGTGCAATGATACAAATCATTATATCACATCAGTAAAAAAAGAAAAATAAAAAATTTGTTTTTAAACACCACATCCTGCTGCTGTAGCTGCTGCTGTGCTGTCATATCCAAAACCCGGTCCAGGTGTTGTTGAACTTAATTGTGTGTCGCATTCCTCAGGTTTCTCGTTGAATGCATTACAGATTGCTGCTAAGAAACTTGCAGAATCTCTTCCTGAATTTACTGTTACACCATTAATAACTAAAGTTGGGCTTCCAGCAACACCATATTTTTGATTTGCTTCTTTATCTGTATTAAATAACGGGAATCTTCCTGAAAGCCAGGATGATTGATCATTGAGATTTTTAGTTATCTCAAATTGTTTGTCTGCATCTGTTTTACATTTTTCCAGTGTGTTTTTGTTTATTTCAAGATCAGTTATGCATTTGTTGCTTGCCTCTAAACTACCTTGTCCGGCACTATCATTTAGGAAGCATGCAAGATATTTTAAGTATTTTTCAGGTTCATTCTTTTGTATGCAGTATTGTGTTAATTGTTCCTTAACCTCTTTTTCTCCATGCATTGCATAATATACAAATCTTACCTTAAAATCAACTTTATCTCCTAATGTTCTTATTGCAGGTAATATACCTTTTTCTGCCTGGGTTCCAAAAGGACAATGACTCATGACAAACAATTCTACTTGCGGTTTATCGCTTTTTGGAACATTTGTTTGCTGAGGTTGCTGTGCATTATCAGTAACAGGTTTTTCACTCATGTCTATTGCCGACGGAAACAATAATTTTCCATCTTTTGTTGCATAGCTGTCATATTGTCTTCCTGCAACAGTTAATTTTAATGAATAAATATCCCCTTTGTCTTCAATAGAATCAACACTTACTGTTTGTCCAGGAAGCAATTGTTCTAGATAAGTTTGTGTCTTTTGTTTTATTTCTTCTTTAGAAACTCCTTTGTTAATTCCTCCAGAGCTTAGTAAGACTAAAACAATTATAAGTAATACTGCAGATATGCCTCCTAAAATCCATGTTGCCATCTCATATTTCTTATAGTTTTTATGTGTCTTGTGCTCTAAATATTGTTTATGATGATGTTTATTTTCTTTACTGCTTTTCTCAGAATTTTCACCAGATTCCATATAATCACCCCTAGAGTATAAAATTTATACCTATCTAATGGCGTATTCTTGTTTATTTATATATTTTGTGAAATTAGAAATATTTAAAAATATATTATATAAAAGAATATTTATGAATATTGTTGTTAAATTGAAGAAATATTACAAAAAGAGCATTCTAGAAAATATGCTTGTTAGGTTAAAGAGGAATCCTAAGTTAATAATGTATATCGTATTATTAGATTTATTATTTTTAGGATGTATATATCTGCTCAATTATTTTATAGAAAAATATTTTTTAGGCAAAAACTTTACAATACTAACATTAATTTCAATAATTTATTTCTCGTTATTAATATTTGCACATTCTTTTTTTAATTTTTTAATCTTAGGAAATATAAAGAAATTATTATTTGATTATAAGCACGATTTTTCTTTGCTCAAAAAATTATTCATAATGAATGTGTTGTTTTTCATACTTTTCTTTTTGCTTATTGCATTTCTTACATATTTATACGGGTTCTTGTTGCAAAAACCCATATGGTTGGCCATAATTATACTAATATTGCTTATCTTAATGTTTATATTCTTTTATATATTCTATAATTTTGGAAGTTCGCTTTTAATGTTAAATTTTAAGATTAAGAATTCCTTGAGTTTGGCTCTTAAATATGTTTTTTCAAAAAAATATTTCGGATTACTGCTTTTAAACATTATTTTAATAGTCTTATATTTTGTAATGTATATTTCGCTTGTTTTTTTATTTGATAGTTTCAATTTATCTTCAGAAATATTAATAAATATTTTTACAATAATTTTGTTTTTATTATTTTATGGATTATTTTTTATAAACAGGACATATTTCTTTTTTATAACTGAAAAAAGCATCGAGAATAAAAATAGTAATAAAATAAATAATAGAAAATTAAAAAACCTGTAACATAAAAATCGATAATTGATTTTTTCAATCTTTCTTTTTTAAAATTTTTTTTTTAAGGTTTCTTCTTTGAAAAATCCTGTTCCCATCACTAAAATGTCTGCTCCTACTGAAATACATTTTTCCATATTGTTCTTATTTATGCCGCCATCGATAGCTATGCTATACTTAAGATTTTTGTTTTTTCTAATTTCATATAATTTTTTAACTTTTAATAGAGAACTTTCGATGAATTCTTGTCCCGGAAGACCGGGATGAACAGACATTACCAGTACAAGATTTATTTTATCAAGATATTTTATTTCATTAACAGAAGTATCGGGATTTATACTTATTCCAACATATTTATTGTTTTTTTTAAGAAAATTTATTGTTTTTTCAAAATCATGTTTTAAAACCTCATTATGAACTATGAACATGTCTGCAACATCAAGATAGTCTTTTAAATATTTATTGTAATCTACAACCATTAAATGCGCTTCTTTTTTTTTGTCACAATTTATTTTTCTTAAAATGTTTGATGTAAATGTTTTTGAGTCAATAAAAACCCCGTCTCCAATATCAAAATGCAAAATATCAAAATCATCACGCCTTTTTTTTAAAGCCCCATTAATATTGCTTATCAGTTTTGTATCACTAAAATTGTTTTTTTTGGCTTCAAAATAAAAACTTAGTATAGACACAGATATTTTTGTATTTTTAATCATATTTAATCATTTAAAGATATTTTTTAAATATTTATTGATTTTTTCATAAACTTTTTAATAAGCAATCATCTTTGTTTTTTAATGAAACAAATTTATGGTTTTATCGCATCAGACCATAGGGGTTTTAAACTTAAAAAATATATCAAAGAGAATTATCCTTTAATAGACTTAGGACCTTTTTCTGACACAAAAAAAGTTGATTATCCTGATTATGCAAAAAAGCTTTGTTCTCTTGTAAAAAAAGAAAAAACAAAAGGCATACTTATCTGCAGTACAGGAATAGGCATGAGTATTGCTGCTAACAGATATAGAGGAATAAGGGCTGCACTTTGCAGAACAAAAAAAGATGCTGAATTAGCCAGAAAACATAATGATGCGAATGTTCTTGTTTTAGGAGGAGATTATACAAAAAAAAGTGATGCAAAAGAAATCGTTAATGCTTTTTTTAATACAAAATTCTCAAATGAAGAAAGACATAAACGCAGAATAATTAAGCTTAACTAATGATTATTAATTTAAATACCATTTAATAATAATTTACAATCTTTAATATGATTTTTTTAATAATTGTTTTAATTTTTTCTTCCGCCAAACATTTTATATAATACATCATTGACTTTTTCTTTATCTTTTTCGCTCATCTTAATTATTCTTCCTCTTGGATCAGAATCATATTTATTGTTATTATGTTTATCATTATATTTTCCGGGTTTTTCTTTTTCTCTATTTTCTGCAGATGTTTCATTATTTATTTCTTTTAAAATATCATGTATTTCTTTTATGTATTCTTTAGTTTCCTTATAATTGAGATTTTGCATGTTAGATTTTTCTTTGAATCTTAAAACATCAACACAGTATTCGGATATGTTTTCTGCTGTTAAACCAAATTTTTCAAATAATTCATAAGGTTTTCCTGATTCACCGAATTTATCATTTATACCAAGGATTTTTACAGGTATTTTTGACAGAGATAAAGCTTCGACAACAGCACTTCCTAATCCGCCATATATTGAATGTTCTTCAACTGTAACAACTGCTTTACATTTATTTGCATATATTAGTAAGGAATCTACATCTAAAGGTTTTATTGTATGCATATTCATTACACAAGCATTTATGCCTTTTTCTGATAAAATATTAGATGCTCTTAAAGCTTCACTAACCATTAACCCACAGGCAACTATTAAAACATCATTACCATTTTTTAAAATATTGGCTCTTCCTATTTCAAACTCAGAATATTCATTGGTTATTATTGGACTAGGTTCTCTTGATAATCTTAAATAACATGGTCCTTTTTTGTTTATTATTGAATTTAATGCTTTTTGTGTCTCTAACGCATCACATGGAACAATTACAGTAAAATTCGGCATACTTCTAAAAGCAGAAATATCCTCTTCACACATTTGACTCACACCATCCTGCCCTAAACTAATACCAGAATGATGACCGATAATTTTTACATTAGAATTATTTATGGCAATTAATCTAATCTGTTCATAACCTCTTAGGCAGAATGCAGCAAAAGTGTTTGTTATAGGAATCTTTCCCTCTAATGCAAGTCCGTTCGCTATCCCAAACATATCCTGTTCACTAATGCCCAATTGTATAAATCTTTCAGGGTGTTTTTCAGCAAAAGCTTTTACTCTTGAAGATTCTGCCAAGTCTGCAGTTAAAACAATAATATTATCATTATCTAATTCAGCCAGTTTCTTTCCATATCCGTCACGAGTAGCGATTTTGTCTATCATGTTATGATGTTGCTTTTTTTACAGCAACATATCTACCCCTGTCTTTTTTATCTTTACCCCTTATGAATCGTGCATCATATCCTATTCTTTTCATCATCTCTAACATCTTTTTCCTATCGAAAAATCCTAATTCGCTTATATCTTCATAGTAGTATATCCTTCCATCATTTTTTGAAATGAGATATGAAAATTTTAGTATCGAAACATTCCCTTTTACGACACTAGTACCTACTCTGGCTATTACAATATTATTATCCTCGTATGTATCTACATGCGAGTATCCAGCATAAAATTTGTCCCTATCAATCCAAGGCTCGATTATGAGTACCCCGCCGGTCCTTAAATGTTTATAAAAATTTTTGAGCGTCCTGTCAAGGTTAGCATATGTTTTGGCATATCCTATTGAACTGAAAAGGCATGTTATTATGTCAAACTGTTTTTTGAGGTTAAAATTTATCATGTTTCCACGATAATATTTGACACCTTTAACATTACGTTTAGCGACAGCCAGCATTTCCTTATTAAGATCAATTCCTGTACATACATATTTTTTTCTCAGATAATAGAGATGTTTTCCCGTGCCACACGCGACATCAAGAAGTTCTTTACCTGAAGATTTTTTGAATCTTTCTATAAGAGCGATGATATTCTTTGACTCTGTAGCATAATCCTTCTTGTGATAGATATAATCATAATATTTTGCTAATTCCTTGTACATTAACTCCTTTCTCAAAGCAGTTCCTCCATTGCCTTCTGGAATTGTTCATCATTTGGCGCCTTGCCATGCCATTCTGCTGTATTTTCCATGAATGATATGCCTTTACCTTTTATTGTGTGTGCAATAATTATGACTGTTTTTTCTTCATCAGATAATCTTCTAGACAGATCAAATGTTTCAATTAATTTATTAATATCATGTCCATCTACTTCTAATACTTCATGCCCAAAACTCTTAAACTTCATACTTAAAGGTTCTAAATCTTTTATATCTTTATTAAATCCATCCAGTTGTATCTTATTGTTATCTATAATTATTATTAGGTTTGATATATTATATTTTTTTATCGTTGCTAAACTTTCCCATACTTGTCCTTCATTTAATTCACCATCACCCATTAAACAGTAAACCTTTGATTTTTTATTGTCAAGTTTTAATGCATAGGCCATTCCTGCAGCAATGCTTAAACCTTGTCCTAGACTTCCTGAAGTTGTTTCCATTAAATCAAATTTTGACTTGTCAGGATGTCCTTGTAATTTAGAATTTATTTTTCTGAAATTTTGCAATTCTGATATGTCAAAATAACCGCATCTTGCCAATATTGAGTAATATACTGGTGTACAATGTCCCTTGCTTAATACAAATCTGTCTCTTTCAGGATCATTTGGATTTTCCGGATTATGATTTAATTGATTAAAAAAAAGCACAGTCATTATTTCTGTTGCTGATAATGAACCTCCAGGATGTCCTGAACCAGCATTATATATCATAGAAATAATGTCCTTTCTAACATTCTTAGCTATGTTTTTTAATTGTTCAACATCAGAAACATGCTCCATCATATCCATAATAAATCAAGAAAGATAATGATTTAAATATTTAGTGGAAATAAATTAATTGAAAAATATTTTCTTAGTTTTATAATTTCTTGTTCTTAATCAGCAATTTTTTTGTAGTGCAAAAAAATTGTTGTTCTTGTGTCATAAAAAATTCTACAATGTTTCTTGCTCCTCTTCCGCGAATTTTTTGATAGCGTCAAAGTGTTCCACTATAAGTTTGGCTTTCGCTTTTCCAAATGAGAATGGATATTTGTCATCCTCACTCCTCTTAAGAATTATGAGTTTATTGCCTTTATATTCTCCGTATTCTATCATAATATCACCATTAGAAAAGAAAAATATCTTATTTTAAAATTTAATGGAAAGAATATTAAAAAGATAAAAGTTAAAGTATTAAATTCCTAGTCTATCTTCAGTTTCTTTTATCTTTAATGTTGTTTTTATGACTGTATCAGGATTCAAGCTTATGGAATCTATACCGCATTCAACTAAGAATTGTGCGAATTCCGGATAATCACTTGGTGCTTGCCCACATATTCCTATCTTTCTATGATATTGTTTGGCATCTGCTATAACTTTCTTCAATAATCTTTTCACTGCTTCATTTCTTTCATCATAAATATGTGCGACAATCTCTGAATCCCTATCTAGACCAAGAGTTAATTGTGTCAAGTCGTTTGATCCTATTGAAAATCCATCGAATATCTCGCTGAATTGGTCGCTTAATATTACATTTGATGGAATTTCGCACATTACATATACCTGTAATCCGTTTTCTCCTTTTCTTAATCCATGTTTTTCCATTTCTGCAAGTACTCTTTTTCCTTCCTCAACTGTTCTGCAGAATGGAACCATAACTTTTAGGTTTGTTAATCCATATTCATTTCTTACTTTTAATACTGCCTGGCATTCAAGTGCAAATCCATCTTTGTATCCTGGACTATAATATCTTGATGCACCTCTCCATCCAATCATCGGATTATCTTCTTTTGGCTCATAAGCTTTTCCACCTATAAGATTTGCATATTCATTGGTTTTAAAATCTGAAAATCTTAAAATAACGTCTTTAGGATAAAATGCTGCTGCAATCATACCAACGCCCTGTGCTAATTTATCAACAAAGAATTTTACTTTATCGTCATATCCTAAAGATATTTTGTCTATTTCTTTTTTTACTTCTTCAGGTTGTGTATGATAATTCAGTAATGCCAATGGATGTGCCTTTATATATGACATTATTATGAATTCTTCTCTAGCTAATCCTACTCCATCATTTGGTATGAATGATAAATCAAAAACTTCTTCTGGATTACCACAGTTCATCATTATTTTTGTTTTTGTTCGAGGCATATTTTGCAAGTCAATTTTTTGTATTTCAAATGGCAGTATTCCTTCATATACCTTTCCAATATCTCCCTCTGCACAACTTACTGTTATTTGTTGTCCTGTCTTTATTTTTTCTGTCCCATCGATTGTTCCTACAACACAAGGAATTCCTAATTCTCTTGATATTATTGCTGCATGGCATGTTCTTCCTCCGCGATTTGTGACTATTGCGGAAGCTATCTTCATTATTGGTTCCCAATCTGGATCAGTCATTTCTGTAACTAACACCTGTCCTTTCTTAAACTTTCCAATATCATGTACATTTTTTATGACATTTGCTTCTCCGCTGCCTATTCTTTCTCCAACGGATTTTCCTTTAACCAGTATATTGCTTTTCTGCTTTAGAACATATGTTTCAAGTACATTCCTGTTTTTTCTGCTTACAACAGTTTCTGGTCTTGCTTGTACTATGAATAATTCTCCTGTTTCTCCGTCTTTGGCCCATTCCATATCCATAGGTTTAAAATGACCGGCTTTCCATGAATAATGATCTTCTATAATACAAGCCCATCTTGCTAAAGTTAATATTTCTTCATCATTTAATACAAACTTATTTCTTTCAGATTCAGGTACAGGTATATTTTTTGTCGGTTTATTTCCTTCTGTGCTATAGACCATTTTTATTTCTTTACTGCCGATTTTTTTTGAGATTATAGGCTTATAACCTTGTTTTAGAGTTGGTTTAAATACGTAATATTCATCAGGATTTACTGCTCCCTGCACAATATTTTCTCCAAGACCCCAAGAACCTGTAATAAACACCACATCTTTAAATCCTGATTCTGTATCTATAGAAAACATTACTCCGGAACATGCTTTATCTGATCTTACCATTTTCTGCACACCGACGGAAAGTGCAATATTAAAATGGTCAAAACCCTTATCTACTCTGTAAGAAATAGCTCTGTTTGTAAACAATGATGCTATACATTTTTTTACGGCTTCAAGTACTTGAAAGTCTCCTTTTACATTAAGATATGTTTCTTGTTGTCCTGCAAAACTTGCATCTGGAAGATCTTCTGCTGTTGCAGAACTTCTTACAGCAACATCTACATCTCTTCTTTCTTTATCGTATGCTCCACATAAATCCCTGTATGCAGCCAATATTACTGTTTTTAATTCTTCAGGAAATTCTGCTCTTAATATTGTGTCTCTAACTTTTTGTCCCCTTTCAGAAAGGTTATTTATATCATGCGTATTAAGGTCTGATAATATTTGTTTTATTTTTTCTTTTATTCCAGCTTTTTCTAAAAAATATCTATATGCATATGCGGTTAATGCAAAACCATTAGGAACCCTTATTCCTTTAGAAGTTAAATTAACATACATTTCTCCCAATGATGCATTTTTTCCACCCACATATGGTACATCATCATTGTTTAATTGATCAAACCATAGAATAAACATTTTTGATTTATCCATCACAATCCCTCCGAAGCATTATATTTTAAAATAGAGTGGCTTAAGAAAAAATTCTCACCCCTTTTTCCCAAGCCATCAGATATAATACTATTACGTATTGAATTTATATTAAAAATCCTTTAGAGTATATATAAATGTTTGTTATTATTGTAAAGTTGTGTCTTATCTTTTTTTCTATTATTGTTTTAGTTTATTTTGTTTATATTTTCTAGATATGTTTTGTAAAGAATTTTATTTAGTGTATACGATTTAGGAGGTATCTCCATGCAAAATTCGGCTTTCGCATTATCCCCTGAAAATTTTTTTCCATCATTAAGATATATTTTTCCAAATATTCTTTTCTTATATTCATCAATTAATATGGAGTTTTTGCCTATAATTAAATAACTGTTTTTATGAGGAAATATGCTTAAATATTTTTTAATTAATTTAATTTCTTTTATATGATTTTTGTTAATATTTATTTTTCCCTCACTTATAGCTATACCATAATCATCAAGTATTAATCCTGAAATATTATTTTTGTTTTTGTAAATCTCTAAAAAAGAAAAGATGTTTGGCGTATTGTCAGAATAAGACCACCAACCAATAAAAGTCGGGCTTTCATAAATATTATTTAATTTATCAACAGTTAAGGATTCAAACTCTACATAACTATAATTTTTGAAATTAGCATCTCTTATTATGCTGTTTTTTATATTACTTTCTTTTTTTATTATATCTATTAATAATTCTTCCTTTTTTTTAGCATCTAAATTTTTTAAGTTCATAAAAATAAGAAAAACAGTTTTTTTTATATAATTTTTTAATTTTGTAAGTTAATTCTTATTCGTTTTTTACATAAACTGTTTGTGTAGGGAATGCAAATTCTATTCCTGCCTTTTCAAACCTTTCTTTTATTTCCAGATTAATTGCGGTTCTGGCTTCTGATACTTTATCTATAGAATGTGTAAAACCAACACTTATTGCTAAAAAACTGTCTCTAAATCCGCTGAAAGAAACAAAGTATTTATTGTTGTCATCTTTTACAACATACGGGCTTTTTTCAAGTATATCCTTAATTATATCTATTGCCTCTTTCACTTTTTCTATTTTTGTGTTATATGTTATTCCTAGTTCAAAAGTATGTCTTATGGAATGGTCTTTTGTTGTACTTATATTTTCTATGCTTGTTGAAGCAATAACAGAATTAGGTATGACTAATGTTGTTCCTTTTGCAGTCCTTATTGTTGTTGAACGCATGCCTATTTGTTTTACATATCCTTCAAATTTATCATCAACCCTTATTCTGTCTCCAATGTGAAATGGTTTATCGGCAAGTATTGCAATTCCTCCAAAAAGGTTTGTAAGTAATGGTTGTGCTGCCAGTGCAAATGCCAAACCACCTATACCTAAACCTGCAACCAATGATGTGACATCATAACCGAAATCTTTTATTATAAAAATGGCACCTATAATTATTATTATTACTTTTATTGTTGTTCTTAAGAAAGGCACAACTTGATCATCTAGTTCACTTTCTGATTTTTCAACAATAGGCATTAAATAATGTTCTATTATTGCATCCAAGAATCTTATTAATGACCATATAATCAATATTACTATTAATAATTCTATTATATTATAATAAATTGTTAATGCATTTTCAGATAAATTAAGATAGTTTCCGGCAATATAAAATCCCGCTATAAACAATCCAAAAATAAATGGTTTTTCAATTATGCTTACTATTATATCATCTATAACTGTTTTTGTTCTAGAAGAAATCTTTTTTAAAATGGAAATGACAAAAACTGAAAATAATTTTCCAATACCTATAAACAACAATATTATTGCTATTGCAACAATGTATGATTTTACATTATTTCCCCAAAAACTAATATCCAAAAAATTCATAATCTCAGGTATTCTTGTTTTTTTATAAACTTTTTGTATTATTTAATCGTAGAAATCTAATAAGTATATTTTTAAAAATATTTTATGTATTTGTTTTGTATTCATCTTACAAGTTGTGTTTTTGTATTTATTAATAATTTTTTGTTTATTAATCATCATTATCTTCAGTATTATTTTCATCGGTGTTGGTATTGGCTGTTTGATTGTTTTTTCCAATTGTTTTTTTTATGGGTGTTTTTTCAATGATTTCTTTTTGTTCTAGGTATTCTTTGAGTTCCTTTCTTGTTACAAAAATTTTGGGATTCCAAAGGTCAAGATATTTTTCCAGTATTTTTATATCCTTGATTTTTGCTGACTGATTTAATTCGTCGTTTAATATGCTTATTTTTTCTGTTAAATCATTAACCTGTTTTTTTATTTTTAAGGCATCATCATTTACTGATTTTATTTCTTTGACAAAACTTCTTTCTGATTCTATTATGTTTTGGTCTGTCAATTGTATCTTTTTTCTAATGTTACTATACCTTTCTTCAAGAAGCCTAATTCTTCTATCCAAATCTGACAGTATTGTTGCTAGTTGGTTCAATTCGTTGCTCTTCTCTGCAGTGCTTTGTTGTTCCATTAAATTATTATTGAGTTCTTCCATTTTAGTTTGTGTTAATGTTTTATTTAAATTATTTTGTTTTAAATTATTATCCTTGGTTTGTTATTTTTATTATTTTTTTATTATTCTTATTATTATTTTATTTTTTATAGATTATTGTCTTATATTTATTATATTCATACTTTGAATAATTTATTAATAACTTACATATTTATTAATGTTGTTTTTATATTATTTTATATTGTGTTCTTTTCAAAAAATTTATATATACCTCAACCAATATTCTTCTAGAGGTGATTATGCACTGTTTTAAGTGCTTTTTATTATGCTATTCAATAATCAATCTTCAAGTTCAACATTTGACATACTTCATGAAGGCGATGAAACCATACTTAGAATAGACTATGATAATTCTTTGGAGATACCTTCAATTGAAGATTCCGAAAGTTGTATGTCTGATACAATAGACAAACTTATAAGCAATAGAAATGTCACAAAAATAGTGTTTTATCAGAGAAGAGAATATGAGTATGATTATAATCAAACAAGATTATTATTAGAAATAGCAAAGATTTATTCCTATTTGATTAAGCAAAAGCATTTGTTCAATTACGCTTCTATTTCAATGAGTATTCAAAATCCAGTGATTTTAAAAGATGCTCAGGAAAGATATGCAAAATTGCAGCAGATAATATTTAATAAATTAAAAAGAGACCCCATAGGGGCGTATGTTGAACTAAAAAGATTAATAAGAGCAGATAAAATAGAATTGGATAAATCTTTGGAAGAATCATATTCTTTAATGCTTGAAAAATACATTCAGGTTCTTAATTATATTATAAAACTGTTAGAAGGAACTAAGCTTATAACTATAGCAAAAAATTATATTGCAGGGATGAAGGAAGGTGACAGGTCAGTATATAGGAGAATATTTACTCCTGATATAAAACCTGATTTTATGTTTACTAAGATAATGTCCTCTTATCCTAAAAATGCAGAAGAATTAGAGAATTATACTGTTAAGAATTCTGATGTAATCATTTTTAAGCTTGCACATAATGTTCAAAATCTTTATCATATAATACCCCCAGAATTTAAATTGGAAGAGGAAAAATATGAACTTTTAGATCTTGCAAGAAAAATAATGTCTGAACATAAGCCTGAAAAGCAGGAGTTTGTTGATCCTGCAAGAATGCGTGAAGTTTTCATGAATGTTGGAATGGATTTGATTGAGGAATTGGCAGAGTACAGAAATGTAAAATTAAAGCGTTCAGAAGTTGAAGAATTGGCAAAAATACTTGTAAGATATACTGTCGGTTTTGGAATAGTTGAAGCTTTGCTTGAAGATGAAAAAATACAAGATATTACAATAAACAGTCCAATGGGACAGGTGCCTATATTTATAGTTCATCAAGACTATGATTATTGCAGAACAAACCTAATACCTAATGTACGTGACGCAGAATCTTGGGCTTCTAAACTGAGAATGTTATCCGGAAGGCCTTTGGATGAAGCAAATCCAATACTTGATACAGAAATAATTATTCCAGGAACAGCCAATGCAAGAGTAGGCGTTATAAGTGAACCATTAAATCCCACAGGATTGGCATATGCATTTAGGAGACATAGGGATAAGCCTTGGACATTTTCTTTGTTTATAAAAAATGGAATGATAAATCCTGAAGCTGCAGGACTACTGAGCTTTTTAATTGATGGTTCAAGAACAATGTTAGTTGCAGGAACAAGAAGTGCAGGTAAATCGTCATTATTAGGAGCAATTATGGTTGAGGTAATGAGAAAATACAGAATAATAACAATAGAAGACACTTTGGAATTGCCCGGTCCTTCATTGAAAAAAATCGGTTTTAACATTCAACAAATGAAAGTTGGTTCTGCATTATCAAAAGGTTCATCAGAAGTATCTGCAGAAGAAGGTATAAGAACAACATTAAGACTTGGAGATTCTTGCTTATTCATAGGAGAAGTCAGGAGTACAGAAGCAAAATCATTGTATGAAGCCATGAGGGTAGGGGCTTTAGCAAATGTTGTTGCAGGAACAATACACGGAGATAGTCCATATGGTGTTTATGACAGGGTTGTTAATGATTTAAATGTTCCAAAAACAAGTTTTAAGGCTACAGATATAATTATTGTTGCTAATCCTATCAAGAGTGCTGATGGTTTGCACAGATGGAGGAGAGTTACACAAATAACAGAGGTTAGAAAAAAATGGGAAGAAGATCCTGTACTAGAAAAAGGTTTTGTTGATTTGATGAAGTATAATAGCAAAACTGATCAATTGGAATTATCAGATGATTTAATGAACCAAGACAGTGAAGTTATAAAGGCAATAGCGGAAAATGTTAAAGAATGGTCAGGAAACTGGGATGCTGTATGGGATAATATTGTTTTGAGATCAAAAAAGTATAAGGCAATAGTTGATATTTCTAAAAAATTAAACAATCCTGAACTATTGGAGGCAAGATTTAATGTTGAAGCCAATGATCAATTTCATAAAATATCCGATAAAGTAAAGGAAGAAGTGGGTGTATTAGATAGTAAAAGAATATATTTTGAATGGTATGAGTGGCTTAAAAAAAATGGGAAGGCATTAACAATAAAGAAGTAGATTAAAAATAAAGAAATTAAAAATAAGTAAACAAATTATCAATACAGAAAAAAGAGGTTTATATGGGTTCTGTTCCAGAGGATTTTAAAGAGTTTGAAAAAAAATATCGTGATAAGATAAAGAAAGAATTTGAAGAATACAAAAAAGGAACTATTTCTATACAGTCAAGGCAGTATCAGGAATTTAAAAAACAATGGATGCCAAAGAAGCTTACATTTTATGAAAAATTATGTAATATATCAGAGTCAATATTTAAAATAACCCCTGATAAGAAAGAAGCTGAAAAATTGCAAAAATATATAGATATTTGTCATCTAAATATAACCCCTACTGGCGTTAAGAGTTTTTCGATTTTAGCACCAATTATACTAATTGTTTTTGTTTCTTTATTAAGTATTATTTTACCTTTTGTTTTTAATCCTGAACCTGATTTAAATTCTGGAATGTTTTTTGTCATTTTTGTTACAATTTTCGGATTATTGATAATTATTCCATTAGGCAAACTTCCAGAGTTTTTAGCTAATAATTGGCGTATGTCTGTAAGCAATGAAATGGTTTTATCAATATTTTATATAGTAACATATATGCGCCATACATCTAATTTAGAGCACGCCATAGATTTTGCTGCAGAACATTTGCCTTTGCCCTTAAGTTTAGACCTAAAAAAAGTTATATGGGATGTTGAGACAAGAAAATATGATACAATAAAAGAGAGTTTAGATGCATACTTAGAAACTTGGAAAGACTGGAATATCGAGTACATAGAAAGTATGCACTTGATAGAGGCAAGCCTTTATGAAAGTTCAGAATCGAGAAGACTTGATAGTTTGGAAAAAGCATTACGTTTAATGTTGGATGAAACATATGAAAAAATGTTGCATTATGCGCATAATCTTCAGGGACCATTAACTATGCTTAATATGTTAGGTATTGTTTTGCCCATTCTTGGTTTGGTAATACTCCCATTAGTTGTTAGTTTTATGGAAATGATTAAATGGTATCATTTATTGTTTTTATACAATATTGTCATTCCTTTTGCTGTTTATTATCTTGGAAGAATGATATTAAGCGGCAGACCTTCAGGATATGGTGAAACAGATATCTCTTCTGATCCTGAATCTAAAGAAGCATCAGGAGTTAATATTGGTGGCATAGTTTTAAGTCCTTTATATTTTTCAGTTTTAATATTCCTAATATTTTTTATTATAGGCATAAGTCCGTTAATTATACATTTTATTGCACCTGGATGGGATATAGTGATAGTTGATGGGGAATTAAAATTTATAGATAATTATAGTGTGAGCGGTGCGACATTTTATTTTTTAGGTTATAGAGAGGATAAAGGGCAGTATTATGGTCCATTCGGTTTGGGCTCCGCATTAATAAGTTTATTTATTCCGTTGTCATTAGGAATATCTATAAGTGTATATTATGGTCTGAAAGCTAATAGATTAATTAAGATAAGGGAGAGATCAAAAAGTTTAGAAAAAGAATTTGCAGGAGCACTATTTCAACTAGGTAATAGGATTGGTGATGGCTTGCCAGTTGAAATTGCCTTTAGTAAAGTTGCGGAAGTAACAGCAGGTACAACTTCAGGAAAATTTTTTGAATTAGTAAGTTTAAACATAACAAAACTTGGAATGAATGTAGAGAGTGCAATATTTGATCCTAAAAGAGGGGCAATAGTTTATTTCCCAAGCAATCTTATAGAAAGTTCAATGAAAGTATTAGTAGAATCGAGCAAGAAAGGGCCAATAGTTGCAAGTCAGGCATTAATAAATGTTTCTGAATATATCAAGCAAATACACCGCGTTGATGAAAGATTAAAGGATTTAATGGCAGACACCATAAGCAGTTTGCAAAGCCAAATATCTTTCTTAACTCCTGTTATTGCTGGTGTTGTTATTGGAATAACATCTATGATAACAACAATACTTGGAAGTTTAAAAGATCAAATGGCATTATTGCAGAGTGGAATAATAACAAGTGATGTTCCCAACGCAGGTCTTCCAGGATTAGACACTAATTTTTTTGGTCTAGGGGTTCCTACTTTTTATTTTCAGATGATAGTAGGAATTTATGTTGTTCAAATAATATATATAATGACAATTATAGTTAATGGTATTCAGAATGGTGCTGATTCTTTGAATGAAAAATATTTATTGGGGAAAAATATTTTTAGAAGCACAGTATTATACTCAATAATATCTTTTATTGTAATGTTGGTGTTCAATTTAATTGCTTCGATGGTTTTGTCAGGACTTGTAAGTTCTACAACTGTTTAGAAAAATAATAAAATAAGATACTATTATCTTTTAATCTTTGTATATTTATTTTATGTATTTGTTTTATTCTCTTTTATATATTCGGTATGATTTTTTATATTATTAATATATTGATTATATATTAGAATTAATTTAGTATGGGACGGAGGAGATTTGAACTCCTGACATCTACGGTTCTGCCTATGACTTCAGCGTAGCGCTCTCCCAGGCTGAGCTACCGTCCCATAATGTTATGTTTAAAAATAAGTTATAAATAAAACTTAATTCATGAAAGTTTATTTATTTAAATATCTTTTTATTTTTATAATTAATACATATTTTTTAAAAATCTTATTTTTTTAACCATTCAATTTCGTCTTTTTCAAGATCTAATTCCTTAGCAAGTTTTTTTAAATTTTCGCTATTTTTTGCAATAATTTTTATATAGGGGATATTGGTTAATGAATTTTTTATTGAAGTGTGTGTTTTTGAGGATATTTTTTCAGCTATATTTTTTTTCTTTAAATTTTTTTGATTTGCAATCCATATTTTTAATATTCTGGAAGGTTGTGAGTATTTAACATATGGATATTTGTCTTTTTTTGAAAGAGCAATACCTGCACTTAAAATATCGTAAATATATGCATAAAATCTGTAATATTGCCATCTTCTGATTCTTCCAAAATAAACATCTGCCAAAGACAATTCATTGTATGCTTTAGATAAATCTTCAATATCTGAATATTCTTTGCTTAGGTTTTCGTCCAGCCACAAAAATATTTTATCTATGTCTTCATTTACATTGTTTAATGCCTCTAAAGCAACTTCAGGATCTTTGGTTTTGAAAATTTTTAATAATGCATTGATTATTGTTTCTTCTTTTTCTCTTTCAGAAGTTTCTTCTACATCTGTTTTTTCTATTTTTTTGTTTAGTGAAGCAATATTTTCTAAATCATTTAATGCCGCTCTTAAATCTCCATGATTTTTTCTAGATAAAGATTTTAGAGCTTCATCACTGATAGAGATTTTTTCTTTGTCACAAATTTTTTTTAGGTGGGAAACCATTTCTAAAATGTTTATTGCTTCATATTCGACAAGAATTGTTTTGCTTCTTAAAGAATTAAACTTTTGATCCCAAGGATTATTGGCAGTAAGTATTACAGGGTATTTGCTTTCTTCTATTATTTTTATTATTGAAGGTATGCCTCCCCTGTCCTGGTTTCCAGAGATACTGTCTATTTCATCTATAAGTATTATTTTTCCTTTGCTGAATAATGATTGCTGTTTTATGGCAGGCAATATTTTATTTTCTAAAGATTCGCTGTTTCTGGAATCTGATGCATTAACTTCAATTATTTCAAGATCCAATTCTTTAGCTAATGCATGTATGCTTGAAGTTTTACCTATTCCAGGAGGACCATATACTAATAAAGCTTTTTTATAGTTTAAAATATTTTTTTTTATTGTATTTATTTTTTCTTTTTGTCCTACTACTTCAGAAGTATTTTTTGGACTATACTTGTGAGTATATTGTTGGCTTTTATTTTCAGTCATAAATAATGTATATTAATCTTTTTTTATAAATTTGTCTAAAAGAATTGTTAATATATAATATATTGGTCCGATAGTAAGATAATATATTTGCATAAATAATGGTAGATGTATACAATCACATATTGGTAATCCAGGATAATTTAATGAATTTTTAAAACCTATAACATGATATGATACGGTTTCTAATATTATTAATAATAATATGTAGATTATTGTTAATGTTAATATTGATTTTACTTTATTTTTAGGAGCAATATACTCATATAATTCTTTTAATCCGAATAATCCTAAAGACCATGCTAGTAGGGGATATATTTCTAAAGAAAAAAACTTAACCATGTCTGAACTATAAAAATAAAAATCTTTTGCAATCAGTAACCAAATTATACTTATAATTGTGCTTAATCCTAAATATCTTATTGAGCCTATTTTAAAACGAACAACATATAAATAAACTACAGTATAAAATGAAAAAATAAGTATGTCTTTTCTTATGAAAGGAAACAACAAAATAAACAAAAGTAATAAAGAAATTTCAAAATATAAGTTTATATTTTTTTTCATTAAGATTATTCTCCAATTATCTTTATAAGGACTTTTTTGTTTCTCTGGCCATCAAATTCTCCATAAAATATTTGTTCCCATGGACCAAAATCAAGCCTTCCATTTGTTACTGCAACAACAACCTCTCTGCCCATTATAGTTCTTTTTAAATGTGCATCAGCATTATCCTCGCCGGTATTATGATGTTTATAACTTGATTTTTCCGGAGCTATTTTTTCAAGCCATTCCAAAAAATCCTCTTTTAAACCTTGTTCTTCATCATTTATAAAAACAGAAGAGGTTATATGCATAGAATTTACCAGGCAAATACCTTCCCTAATTTTCGACTCTTTTACTGCTTGAGCAACTTCATCTGTTATATTAACTATCTCTTTTCTTTTTTTTGTATTCAGAATTAAATATTTTGTATAATGCATCATAGTTATATACTTGTTATTGTTTATTTAATAATTAAAGCTATGCTAATCTTTCCTTAAATACGCATACCTTTCAGGCTCTGTTTTTTTGTAAATTTTTATCATGTCAGAATTTTTTTCTATTTTTATTATGTCATTTTTATTAATTAAGTTCTCATTACTAACAACATAGGCTTTTCCTGAAGTATCATTAATATTGTTTGAGCTGACACTTAATGAAATCACAACTATAAGTAGTATTAAAATAATGCTTATTATTGCCATAAGATAATTATTTTCAAAAATTTTATTTAACACAGATTTCATAGTAAGTATATATAAACTTTAATTTAAAAAGTTATTGCTTAATAATTGATTCATAATAGTCGTTTTTTGTTTTAAAACCATTTTTTAATGCAAGCTTTGCTATCGCTTTATCAAAACTGCTTCCATACTGTGCTGCTTTCTTAGGTCTTTCAGAAAACTCTTTAAGATAAATATATGCAGCTTTGCGGAGTATTATCTTATTATTGTTATCATTAATTTTCATTTTTATTGGTATTCTTAATGCATATTTTATAAGTTCTTCATCTAAAAACGGCGTAAGAAATTTAAAATTATAATATTGTGAAATAGTATAATCTCTTAACAAATCTCTCTCATACATATTAATTAATCCATTAAAACATTCATCATTAGAAGGATTCTTTTTATGTCTCTCATAACCTGCAAATAACTCCTCTGAACCTAATCCTGAAAAAAAGAAATTTTCATTATTTGAAATTGAATAAGCTGCCGAAATTACACTTCCAACACCAAGATTTACTATATTATTAATATTTTCTTTTTTTGGAATCTTACTTAATATTTTTGCAGTTTGAATTATGATTTTTTCAGCTTCTCTTAAATTAAATATTTTAATTTTAAATTCTTTATCAGTAAGTCCTAGAAAAGAAGCAACATTTTGAGCATGCTTAACATCCTCCGGAATATTCATATTACCGTCTTGAAAACCAACAGTATAGCATGTAAATTTTAGATTGTTCTTCTTGCATATGGCAGCTATCAAACTAGAATCTAAACCTCCAGAGAAAAAGATTCCTAAAGAATTATTAGTTGTTTCTTCCATTATTTTTTTATTAATGCTTTTTTTAGTATATTTTTTTTTATTGTTATTAATTATATTAAGATAGTCTGTTCTTTTTTTTATAGCACATTCGATAAGTATTATAATTTTTCCTAAAATAGCAGTTTCAGATTCTTTTAACTCTTTATTTGTATATAGGTCGGCTATTTTTTTTCTCCAGTCTCCTATAGATATCAATTCGTTGTTGTTTAAGTATATTTCTTGCATTTTTATCTATTATATATTTTTAACATTTTAATTCAAAGCATTAAAAGTATAAATTTCTTTATAAATATGTTCTTCTCCATCGAAAGTGCTTTTATATAAAATAAATTTGTCAACTTTGAACATATCTTCCTTTATAAAGATATTATATAGTTTATTTTTTAAAGATTTATCTTTATCAAAAAATATATTTCTTGCCCTCGCAATAGTTATGTGTGGCATGAGTTTTTCTTTAAAATTAAATATTTTTCTTATATCATGCTGAAGTTTTAAAAATTCTTTATTTTCCTCTAAACCTACCCATACAACCCTTATTTTTGTTTCTGATGGAAAAAATCCGAAACCCTTGGTTTTAAGAATAAATTTATTAAATTTTATTTTATCAAGCTCGTTTTTTATTTGAATAATTTTTTCTTCTTTAATTTCTCCAAGGAATGCAATAGTTATATGCAACTTTTCTTTTTTTGTCAAACGAAAAGTGTTTTTATCAAGAACTTTTTGTAATTTTAATATATTGTCTTTTACTTCTTCAGGTATTGGTATGGCAATAAATGCTCTCATATGAATTAACAGCATTATTACTTTTATAAATTTTTACAAATAAAATTTTTAAATATATGGTTGTTTTTTATTTTATGCAAATAGGTATTGTCGGGAAAGCAAATGTAGGGAAAAGCACATTTTTTAAAGCAGCCACGCTTATGGACGTTCTTATAGCAAATTATCCTTTTGCAACTATTAAACCAAATCACGGCATAGGTTTTGTTAAGATAGACTGTGTAGATACTTTTTTTAATACACAATGCAATCCTAGGGAGGGGTTTTGTATTAATCATAAAAGGTTTGTACCTGTAGATGTTATAGATGTAGCTGGATTGGTTCCTGGAGCACATGAAGGCAAAGGATTGGGAAACCAATTATTAGATGATTTAAGACAGGCAGATGTATTAATACATGTTGTTGATTTTGCCGGTGCAACAAATGAAAAAGGTGAACCCTCAGAGCCAGGTTCAAGAGATCCTTATGAAGATATAAAGTTTTTAGAGGAAGAAATTGATTATTGGATGTATGGTATAATAAACAGGGGGTGGGAAAGATTTGCTAGACAGATACAGCAAGAACATTCAGATCCTTCTAAAGCAATAGGAAAACAATTATCAGGATTGAAAGTTAACGAAGAAATGGTTGAAGATGCAATAAAAAAACTTAATCTTTCTAAAGAAAAAGTAACACTTTGGAATGATAATGATCTGTTTAATATTGCTAGGGAATTAAGAAAAAAAACAAAACCAATGATAATAGCAGCAAATAAAATGGATATTCCAATAGCCAAGAGCAACTATGATAGAATAATCAGGGAACACCCAGAACTTAAAATTGTTCCATGCAGTGCTGAATCAGAGCTTGCATTAAAAGAGGCTGCAAAACATCAGCTAATAAGATATATCCCGGGGGATAAAGACTTTGAGTTTGTTGATGAATCAAAACTTAATGATAAACAGAAGAAAGCATTGCTTTTTATTAAGGAAAATGTTTTAAAAAATTTCAATTGCACAGGTGTTCAGAAATGTATGAATACTGCAGTGTTTGAATTATTAAAATATGTCGCCATATTTCCTGGTGGAGTGAATAAATTGACAGACCAATATGGAAGAATTCTTCCCGATTGTTTTTTAATGCCCCCAGGAACTACTGCATTAGATTTTGCATATAAACTGCATACTGATTTTGGAAAAAATTTCATAAAAGCAATAGATGTCAAAAGAAAAATACCAATAGGCAAAGACCATGTTTTGCAGAACGGGGATGTAATAGAAATATATTCCGGAAGATAAAAAATATTATTATTAAAAATATATTATTGTATGAATTTAGAATTAAGTATTGGTTATATCGATTATAGTGTATCTCCGTATGCTTCTTTTAATATTTTTTTTGCATGTTCACTCTCAAATTTTTTTCGTATAGGTTCTAACAATACGTTTATTTCTTTTGCTACTGCGTTCTTTAAATCTTGAGGGTGTAAATCTTTTTTATAAGCCTCTAGAAGCTCTTCTTTGTTTCTTAATATAATATTTCCGCCCCATTTTTCAGGACGTTCTATAATGAATGTTTCGTTTTTATCCTCTTTCTGTGTCATTATTATAGTTAAGGCAAAGTCCATAACACCATTTTCAGGATTTCCAGCCTCGCAATAAGCATTTTTTAGCTTATTTTTTATAGTTTCATAGTCATCTAATAAGTCTATTTTTGATTGTTTTATGGAAGAACTCATTTTACCATCAGCAGTTAATCCTCTTATGAATGGTATCATTAATTCTACTCTTCTTTTATAGCCTAATTGTGGAAGATATTCTCTTGCAAACACCAATATTTTTCTTTGATCAATAGCGCCCATTTGAACATCAACTTTAAGATATTCCTCATCTAATGCCTGCATTATAGGATATATTAATCCAGAAATTTTTGGGTTTTCAACCTGTTTTACAACTTCGGACGCTGCTTTTGTGGCATCATGCACAGAAACAATTGTAGACATCTTAAGAACATCCATTATATAGTCTTTCTCCAGTTGAAATTCCGAACCTTTTATTATTTCAAATTTTTCTAAATTTCCGCCCATTGCCTCTATCATTGCAGGAATAACTATTTCATAATATTTATATCTTTTTTCTAAGAGTTCCCATGGGGTATTATCTAATGCTCCGTGAATATCCGCTAATAATACTTTTACATGAAATCCTGCTTTAAGAAAATCTGCAAGTTTCTGAACCCACGCAAAATATCCTATGTGGGGTCTGCCTGTAACGGATGTTCCAATGTATACTGTCGGATGTTTTTTTTCTTGCAGCAAATTTTTTAATTCTTCCTCTGTAATTATTTCCTGAGTATTTCTACATATTAATCTTAATTTTTGTTCTATATCCATTTTTCACCAAAATTTTTAAAATTATTTTAAATTTTATCCTGTTTGAAATACATATATCCTGCCACACCAACAAGTATTAATGTTAAGAATAATTTTCCTAAAACTCCAGAATAAGATGGTGTGCTTTCAAATATTACATTTGCTGTTATTTCGTTGTCTTGATAATTGTTTTCCAAATTTTTGTTGATAGGAGTTAAAAGCATAACAGTTATTCCTACAATGGCAACTATTCCAACAATTATCATCATATAAATAGGTGTTTTATCTTTCATTATATCACCCTTTAAAACATTTATTTATTAAATTTTATTTAATAAAGCCAATATTATTAATATGTATATATCTTTAGGATTTATAAATTTATGCCTTACTCTTTTATTAATCCATACTTTTTCAACATTTTTTTGTATTTTTCAAAATCAGGTGAATTCTTAAATTCTTTTTGTATTTCAGGGTCTAGTTTTGTTATCCATGCATGTATGCTTTTTAAGAACTCTTTTATTTCTTGATCATCATTTAATTCATTATCTTCTTTAGTTTCTTCTTCTTCAGGTTCATAATATTCTTGTTCTTTTTTTCCAAAATTCAGTTTTTTGAAGAATCTTTTTAAGATTCCTTCTCTTTCTTCGTTTATCTCCTCTTCAACTTTTTCCTCAACGGCATTTACCTCTTCCAGTTTATTTTCCATCTCTTCCAACTCCTTATCCTCTTTTGTTTTAGCATCATCATTGATTGCTTTTTTGCTTATTCCGATTCTCTTCCAGAACGGTTCTTTTTTATGTTTCTCCTTAATATACTGGCCCAGATCTTTATTAATATCTTTTTGACTCATATGAACCACCATTACTGTTATTTGTGAATATTTTTAAATTTTATTAATTATTTTGTTATAGATATTATATTATTAAATCTAAAAGTATTATTAGGAATTTTTTTACAATATCATAAAAACTGATG
>JAWANI010000011.1:0-26849 GCA_038895475.1 Candidatus Woesearchaeota archaeon | reverse complement strand
GCAATATTAATATCCCTAAATGTGTTTTCAACAATTTTAGTTGCTTCAGCAGTTCTAATATTGGACATTTTCATTATTTGAGCGTCGATGATTGAACTGTAAAAGTTATAAGCTTTTTCTGTGCATTCTTTAGTAAATCCTCCAACGACTCTTGGTATATTGCTAACATTCCATTTTTTGTCTCCAGGATTAATTCTTTCAGGACAATGTGCAAGATAATAATCTTTACCAATAATTAACTCTTTTTTATCAAATATTGGTTTAACTATTTCTTCCATAACGCCAGGATTTATTGTGGATTCAACAATAACTAATGATTTCTTCTTAAGATTTTTTGCAGTATATTCGGTTGCTGTTATTACCGGTTTTAAATCAGGCATTTTTAGTTCATCAACAGGTGTCGGTACGCAAATAATTATTGTATCTGCATTAGCTATAAAAGAAGGATTGTCAGTTGATACTGGAAAAGTATGTTTTATTTTTGTTTTTTCAACAGGATTAATGCCTTTATTTATAAGCTCTATTTTTTTATCGGATTTGTCTATACCAAATACTTTGTGTCCTTTTGATGCACATAATTCTGCTAAAGGGAAGCCTACATAGCCTAATCCTATAACACATACATTCATTATTAAACCCCCTGTTTATTGTCATGAGAAAGTAATAGTATTTATAAAGGTTTTGAAAAAATGGGTTTTTGTAGTTACTTGTTAGTAAATAATAAAAAACTTTTTAAATTAATGTAAATTCATACGCATATGGATTCAGAAGACGATTCTTTATACAATGTAATGATTATAGCATTAATCATAGGAATAATAATAGTTATTGTAACATTAATACTTACAAAACCAGCACCAGAAAAATTTACAGAATTATACTTTAATAATCATAAAGAACTGCCGAAGTATATAGATTTAAACGAAAAATACAATTACAGCTTCACAATCCATAATCTAGAACATGAAGAAAAAAATTATTCTATAAACATTACCACAGAACTTTATGCATTTGATTATTCATGTGAAAAACCTGAATTATGGCTAGAGGGAAACACAACAAAATACACAGACACAGATGAAGCTTCATTATACATAAAAGAAGATTCCTATACAATAAAACTAAATTATGATATGATAAACAGTGAATACCTATTAATAGGAATGAAAGACAAATATTATTTAAACATAACAGAAAACTCAATAACATTCAATAACAACACCATACAAACAACAAACACACAGAAAGGATCATTAATGTTAAATTTTACACCTGAAAAAACATTAATAAAAGTAAATAATTATAATCTAACATTGCCGACAGATTTTAACTATACAAAAGGCTTTCCGTATATAGAAACAGGCTATACAGAGATTTCTGGAATGCAAATAATAAGAAACAAAAAACAAGATGTAATAGTAAGAATAGCAGAATCAAAATATTATGAACAACAATTAACTAGAAAAATAAAAATATTATACTCAAGATTCTTAGCAAACCCAATACTGGAAAAAATATCGTCCCAAACAATACCCGTAAAAGAAAAAAATATCATAGAAATAAACCAAACAGCCTACACATTAAACATATTATTTAACAATAATCTAAATCTAGAATTTAAAAACCTAAAAATATTATACAATAATAATATTTTGTCAGTAAACAACAATGATTTCCTAGTTGATAAAGCATCATCATTAACATTGGTTGTTTCAAACAACACAAAGATTTTAATGAACAACAAAAATATAACGATTCTAGAATTAATACCTGAAGACAACCCGACATTAGAGGGAACAATAAGGGAGGTAACAATAAAAAACATTAAAGAACCAGAAACAATAAGATATAGACCTAAACCTAAAGTAATATTCTCAGGATTATATAATCCAGCAATAATAGGACAATTAAATAAAACAGAAGTAAAAGAAGAAATAGAAACATTATACAACAGGGAAAGCATAAACTGGACAAATTATCAGGTATCAGTATTATATATAGAAAATTTAACAATAACAAAATCAAATATTAATGGAATAATATATGAAATAAAAATAAACAATGATACAGCATTAATAAACAATAAAACAATAAAAGTTTATCCCCACACCATAAACAAAGTTGTTGCAGATATCTCGGAAAATTTAAGAGTTTATTTCAACGGGGAATTAATATATAATGAAAAAATAAATGATTCACAAGGATTATTGTTTTTTGACTCAAAAAACCTTTTAAATGCATATTCAGAAGACAAAGATACAAGAATGACAAAAATATACAGGAGGGAAACAACAACAGAATGCAAGCCATTAATAATAAATACATATACATATACAGACAACAGGACATTGCTGCATGACCAATCATTAATATATAACGCATATTTCAACATTCAGGAACCATTCGACATTGCAAAAATACAGGTATCACTAAACGATCAAGAAATACATTTCTGGGTGAGACAAAAATGATAAGAATAATTTTAGGATTAATAATAACATTATTCCTTCCGGGATATTTAATAGCAAGAATATTCTTTAAAGAACTTGAGGAATTGGAAAAAATTGCATTAGGATTTGTATTAAGCATAGCATTGGACATTTTTTTAGGATTATTCCTTGGGTATAATAAGCAAATGAAAGATTTAACAGGGGGAATAACAGCAACAAACCTATGGATATATCTTGGAAGCATAACAATAATACTAATAATATTATGGATAATAATAAGAAAAGAAGAATTTCATGCATTAAAAAATTATATCAAAAAATTATTTCAGAAAAAGCAAAACAACACCCAGGATTAAGCAATAAATGCTGAAATACTTGAATTTGTCCTTCTTAATAATATTCATTAATAGTTTCAGGGAAAAATATCCTACAACAGCAGAAATAACACTTCCAATAATCATAGGTGTTAAATCATTAAATTCAGAAATATCAGAAACATTAAGTATTAATGCACCAATAATTGCAGGAATAAATATTAAAAATGAAAACTTAGCCACATCTTCTTTTTTAATGCCTAAAATCATTCCAGAACTTATAGTGCTGCCGCTTCTTGAAATGCCAGGAAAAACAGCCAATGCCTGAAACAGTCCGATAACAAAAGCACCAAAAAACCCAAGTTTTTTATTTTTCTTAACAGGATATTTTGAAAGGAAAAGAAGCAGTGAAGTTATTAACAATGCAATACCAATTATTTTTAAACTTCTGAATGAGTATTCAATAAGATCCTTAAAAAGTAATCCAACCACTGCAATAGGTATGCTTGCAACAATAATCATCAGCAGAATTTTTAATTTGCTCTTGTCAAAAGCAACAATCCCTTTAATTAACTCAATAATTTCATTCCTAAAAAAAATCATGACCACAATTAAGCTTCCCAAATGCAGCATAACATCAAAAAGCAAGGGCTGTTTTAAACCAAATAAGTGTTCAACAATTGCCAAATGTCCCGAACTGGAAACAGGCAGCCATTCAGTAATACCTTGTATTATTCCTAAAATTACAGCCTGTAAAATATCCATTTAAACACACCAAAACCAATTATTATTCCCAATAAATCAGCAACAATATCATAAAAACTGAAACTCCTGTAAGGCAAAAATGCCTGAATACTTTCTGACAAAAAAACAAAAAACACCAAAAAAATTATTCCGTAAAAATAAAATCTTTTAATATTATAAGCCTGAAATGTTTTTAATACCAATATTGTTAGTATAAAAAATTCAATAAAATGAATTAATTTATCATTATTATTAATCATACCAATATTTTTAGGTATAACAATAACAAAACCAACCATTAAAACAAGAACATAAAATATAAGCAATATTAATAATGCCTCTTTCTTAATTAAAAGCTTCATTAAAAAAAGCATACACATATTATTTATAAAAGTTGTTAAATATTACAAATTATTTTTTTAGCTGATAAAATCACAGTAATAAATGTTAAAATAATACAAAACATTTTTAAATAAAACTTTTTTCCAAGGCAGAATGGCAAGCAATATTACAGCAGCAAAAAATGCTGCAAAAGCATCAGAACAGTTAAGGAAACAAAAGAAAAAGAAATGGTGCCCAATAATAGCTCCTGAAATATTCAATAACAGGATTATCGGCGAATCATTAGTTGATGATGCATCAATGCTAATGAACAGGGCAGTAACAGTTAATCTAATGCAATTTCTTGGAGATATGAAAAAACAAAACGTAAGTTTAATGTTCAGGGTTAAAGATGTTAAGGAAGGAAAAGGATTTGCAGAAGTGGTAAAATACGAAGTTTCCAATTCAAGTATTAAAAGACTTTCAAAAAGGGGAAAGGACAAAATAAGCGATAGTTTTGTAGTTAAAACAGCAGATGATAAATTGGTTAGAATAAAACCAGTACTTATAACTAATAATTCCACAAAAGGTTCAGTGTTGTCAACATTAGTAAAAGATTGCAGGGCAGTATGCAAAGAATTAGTAAATAAAACAAAATTTGAACAGTTAATGCTTGATTTAGTTCAGGGCAGTTTTCAGAAAGAGGCAAAAAGTTTATTACACAAAACATATCCATTAAGAAATTTTGAGATAAGGGTTCTAACTTTAGAAACAAAAAAGAAAAAAGAGGCAATTGATGAACAGGAATTGTTAAAAATTAAAGCATTAAAAGAACAGAAGAAGAAAGAAAAATTAGAAGAAACAGATGTTGAAGATTCAAAACCGGAAAAATCCGAAGCATAATAAAATTCTGAAGCATGATAAATGAAGATTACGACCTAGAACTTGAAAAGGTTGTCAATGAAATAAGAAGACGTAATGCAAAAAAAATTCTTATACAATTAGGCGAAGGCTTAAAACCTAGAGCTATAGAAATACAAAATTATATAGAGTCAGCAATGAAGGATGATGCTCCGGAAATATACTTCTGGCTTAACAGCTGTTATGGAAAATGTGATATACCGGAAATTTTGAACACCAAAAATAATGATATTGATTTATTAATACAGTTCGGTCATTGAAAGATAATCTTCTATAAACATTTTAACATTAGGAGCTGCTTTGTTTATTTACTGTGGTTATTTTTTCTATTGTTTCTATATCCTTAATTCTTTTTTCAGCACTGATGCTTGTTCTAAATATGTTCCAGAAAACTTTTTGTATCCATTCAATCCATTCTTCATCAATTATATTATAGAATATAAATATATTTTTTTCCCTTCCAAACCTTTTTTCCTTAAAACGTGCAAACTTATTATCAACAATAAATGCTCTGAAAGGTTGTTCTGCATGTTTTATCTCTATCAATTCTTTTTTTAGCTTATAATTTATTTCCAACATTTTTTTAATATTATTAATGGATTCTAAATCAACTTTGCACAATATTTTTATGCTCACATTATTTTCAGCTAATTCTTCAAATATGCTTATTATTTTAGTTTTACCCTGTACTGCATTGACCCATGATAAATTTCCGGAAAATATAAGCACTTGATTTTCTGCACTTCTCAATGCATTGATTAAATCCTGTTTCTCGGTTATTTTCTCTTCAGTCTGTTCTTCTAAAAATGCGTTTCTCTTATTTTCAGGAACATATTGATATATGTCGAAAGGACTGAAATCATTTTTATCTCTGGCAGTTTCAATTTTTTTGAATAATCTTTCCTGAAATTCAGAACTGTGTATTTTTTCTATGTTGTTCCAGTATGCAATTTTTAATGCTCCCCTTGTTCCCTCACGGAATGTTCTTACTGCAATTATTCCCTGTTCTTTTGCAATTTTTTCAACATATGCATCAGCTGTACGCCAGTTCTTCTGTATATGAAATGCAATCTCCTGAATAGTCCTGGGTTTTATATATACGAATTCAGAAATTTTTTTTATAGTCTTTGCATCAAGCATTATGAAAGGAAAATATTGTAAATTTAAAAAAATTTCGAAAATACAACACAATTACAAAAAAAATTACAGTAATTATTAATAAAAATACAACTATTATACAATTAAGGTGTACATTTATATAAATTTCGCTATATTAACTATTGAAAGAATCAATATAAGGTTTGAGGAATAAAGACAAGAATTAAAACATAAAAAACCAGTTGAATCTAAAAAAGGTAAAAAATGATAAAAGATTTTTGGACGGAAGAGGAATACGAAGACTTTAAAGAAGAAGTAGTTATTGAAAAAATCAAATAATCAATCATAAATAAAATGAATATAGATACATTAATATCCCAGAACAGCAGGGGAAAACTTAATGATATAGAGCGATGGAATTTAAAGAAAAAAATAGAAATAGCACCCACAACAGAATACCCATGCAGATTATGTTATGAAACACAACCATTAATACCCTCAAAAAAAATAATGGACAGTCAGTACTGCAGACAGCATTTATTGTACGCATTAGCAATAGGAAAAGACATAAATATGTTACACTAAAAATTTAAGCTCTAAAAAATAAAGCATAACAGAAATTAAGAATAACATGTTTTAAAACAGAACTAAAATATAATTTATTAAAATAAAAAATAATTTACTAAAAGATAAATTAATATAATTTTTATAGACGATAATTTTTTATAATTTTTCTTTAAAAGGAAATTTTTATATATTAATTAATTCTTTCTGTAAAAAATTACATTCAATAAAAGAAATAAAAAACAATTTTTTCAGACGAAAATGAGTTATGAATTAATAATAACTGAAAAGCCTAATGCTGCAAAAATGATAGCACAGGCATTATCAGAACAAAAATTAATAAAAGAAAATGAAAAAGGCGTCCCTTATTATAAGATAAAACACAAAAATAAAGAAATAATTATAGGCTGTGCAGTAGGACATTTATATACTGTAGCAGAAAAAAACAAATCATTCAATTATCCTGTATTTGATTTGGAATGGAAGCCGAACAGTGAAGTAATAAAAAATGATTTCTCAAAAAAATATCTTGCAGCACTAAAAAAATTGTCAAAAGAAGCAAAAGAATACACTGTGGCAACGGATTATGATATAGAAGGAGAAGTAATAGGATTAAATGTAATAAGATTTGTGTGTAAACAAAAAGATGCATCAAGAATGAAATTTTCAACATTAACAAAATCAGAATTAATAGAATCCTATGAAAAAAAATCCAAAACAATAGACTGGGGCCAGGCATATGCGGGAGAGACAAGACACTTTCTTGACTGGATGTATGGCATAAATCTATCAAGAGCCTTAACCACAGCAATAAAAAACTCTGGAATGTTCAAAATATTAAGCTCAGGAAGAGTACAGGGTCCAGCATTAAAATTAATAGTTGACAAAGAAAAAGAAATACAATCATTCAAACCAGAAAAATACTGGCAGATATCGGTAAAAGGAAAACTGTCAGAAACAGAAGTAGAGGCCTGGCATGAAAAGGAAAAATTTGAAAAAGAAAAAGAAGCATTGGAAGTATTAAAAAAGACAGATAAAAAAAACGGCAAAGTAATATCCATAAAAAATTCGGAATTCATACAAAAAGCACCTGTTCCATTTGATTTAACAACATTACAGACAGAAGCCTACAGGATATTCGGAATAAAACCAAAACAAACATTGGATATAGCACAAAACCTTTACACATCAGGATATATATCTTACCCAAGAACATCATCACAAAAATTGCCAAATATAAATTTCAAAAAAATATTGGAACAATTATCAAAATACGACAAAAACGCATTAGACCTATTAAAAAAATCTTCATTAAAACCCAATGAAGGAAAAAAAACAGATCCTGCACATCCAGCAATTTATCCAACAGGAATAATACCCTCATTAAAAGAGAGGGATGCAAAAATATATGATTTAATAGTAAAAAGATTTTTAGCATGTTTCGGTGAGGATGCAAAAAGAGAAACAGCAACAATAACAATAGATATTTCAGGGGAAAAATTCTTAATAAAAGGAACAAGAACAAAAAGTCCTGGATGGCACAATCTTTACAAACCATATGTTCAGTTAGAAGAAACAGAACTGCCAAAATGCAAAATAAACGACATATTCTATAATAATAAAACAATAAAACATGATAAAGAAACACAGCCTCCAAAAAGATATACTCCTGCATCAATAATAAAAGAATTAGAAAAAAGAAATTTAGGAACAAAAGCAACAAGGGCAGCAATAATAGATTCTTTGTATGAAAGAAATTATATTAAGAATGAATCAATAGAAGCAACAGAATTAGGCATACAAACAATAGAAACATTATCAAAATATGCACCGGAAATAATAGATGAAAAATTAACAAGACATTTCGAAATACAAATGGAAAAAATAAGACAGGGAAAAACAACAGAGGAAAAAGTGCTGAAAGAAGCAGAAAAAGAGCTGAGAAAAATACTTGAAAAATTCAAGAAAAATGAGAAAACAATAGGCAAAGAATTAAACGAAACATACAAACAGCATTTAGAGACAGAAAACACCCTTGGAAAATGTCCCAAATGCAATGGCAATTTAAAAATAATGTATTCCAGAAAATTAAAAAGAAAATTTATAGCGTGCGATAATGAAGAGTGCAAAACCATATTAAACATGCCGGGATATAATGTGAAGGCTACAGAAAAAGTTTGTGAACACTGCAAATATCCTATAGTAAAAGTATTAAATGGAAAAAAAAGCAGGGAATTATGTATAAATCAGGAATGTCCATCAAAAAAAATAACAGACAAAAAAGCCATCAAAGAAATAAAAGCCATAGAGTCAGGAAAAACAGAAATAAACTGTCCTAAATGTAATGCACCATTGGTAGTGCGTAAAAGTGTTTATGGTCAATTTCTCGGTTGTTCAAAATTTCCAGCATGTAGATATACAGAAAAAATACCAACAAATGATGAGGAAAAAGCTGAGGTAGAAAAAAGAAGAAAATACTTTATGAATAATAAGCAGAATTAAAGCTATAAATTCTAAAAAACGGAAAATAAAACGGAAAATTATTCACTGTCATCAAAATCCATTTCATCAAAATCTAATTCATCATCATCAAAATCTATATCAGGACTATCGTTTCCTAAATCAAACTCATCTTTCTTTTTTTTATCGTCAAGAACAATTATTCCTTCGACGTCATATTTTTCTTTTTTATCCTGCTTTTTAGCCATTTGAAGCAGTATGTTTATATTATTTATAAATCTTATGTCTGTGCAGTGTTTTTTTATTATTAATTAGGTAATTTTCAAGCACAATATTTAAATATAGTATATTTTATTCTTTTCAAAGATTGAACATTACAATTAAAAAATAATAAATCTATTTTTATGGGGTTATGGGGTAACTTGGCTAGCCTTCGAGGTTTGGGACCTCGCGATTCCGGTTCAAATCCGGATAGCCCCATAATTATGCTATCTTTCTTATTTTTTATTCCACAACCAAAAAGTATATAAATCTATTACTCTGATTTTATATTTGTGGTGAGCAAGATGATTACTAAAATCAGTAAAAATTTATTAATGCCGTTTTTAATGGTCGTTCTTTCATTTTTAATACTTTCATCAGCATATGCAGTTCCTTTCACTTACAAATATGAAGCAGTAAAGGAGAGTATTTATAATAATGAATCGGCATTTTATAATTTTACAATAAAAAACAACAACGAGTATTCTGACAGGTTTCAGATTTATACAATAAGTGCATTCTGGGATATAAGCCCGACATTATTACAAATACCTGCGTTATCAGAAGAAAATTTATTGTTGGAAATAACACCAATGGACAGCAAGATTTATGGTCCCCAATTAGTGCCAATAACTGTAAAATCTTTATCAGATGAATATTCAAAAATAGAGAATTTTTATGTGTATATTAAACCTTCAAACTATACACCAAAAGAATATGTGCCTAATGTTGCAATGGAGGCAAGGCTTCCAGACATAATAGATCCAAGAAATCCATTAAGTTTGGAAATATATATGCGAAACAGGAATCCTTTAAATTTAAAGGAATTAACAATAATTGTCGAATCGCCATTGTTTAATAAAAAATATTTAACATCATTAGGTCCATTAGAGGAGAAAACTAATCAGATATTATTTGCAGATTTAAATCCATTACAAGAACCCGGAACATATACTATAGAAGTATCATTAATATATAATAACAATACAATAAGCAACGCTTTAAAGCAAATAGTGGTCAAAAAATATAATGATGTATCCATAGAAAAATCAGTTACAAAAAAATTATTTTCAACAACAGAAAAAATAATTCTTTACAATGACGGGAACAGTGAAATAATTAAGGAAATAAAAATAGAGAAAAACTTTTTGCAGAGAATATTTACTAGTTCATCAAAAGAATACAAGGTTTTAAAAGAGGAAGGAAAGTCTTATTTGGTATGGAATGTAAACTTAAAACAAAGGGAAACGGCAGTAATTACTGTAACAACAAATTATATGCCATTAGTAATAATAATAATAGCAATAATAATAGCAATAATAGTATACTACTTGTTAAGGAGCCCTGTGATATTGTATAAGAGTGCAAAAATAGTTTCAAGCACAGAGCATGGTGTTAAGGAAATAAAAGTAAAACTTCATATAAAGAACAGGTCTGGAAAATCAATAAGAAACATTAAAGTAATAGACAAATACCCAAAGCTATTGGCATTAGAAGAAGATGTTGTTTTAGGTTCATTAAAACCAACAAAATTATTATCCACAGACAAAAAGAACAATTTAATATCATGGGATATAGAAGTTCTAGATCCTTATGAAGAAAGATTGTTGGTTTATAAATTAAAGTCTGAACTAAATATAGTGGGTAATATTTCTCTGCCACCATCAAAAATAAAATTCCGAACCAACAAAACAGAGAGAAGTTATTTAAGCAACAAAGTACTGCTTTTGCATAAGAGTCATAAACAAATAGATAGAGAATAATAGTTTAGGTAAAGAATAATAATTTTTTAATAATCTTTTTTTATTATTATTTTTTATTATTATATTTAAGAAATCATATTTAAGATCGGCTTTTCTTTTCAGAACTTTATGTTAGATTAAATCACTTGTATATACATTTATATTTAATTAAGTTTATATTACTTTTATATTGATTTTATATATATTGATTTTATATTGATATTATATCTATTAATTTTATATGTGTTTTTAAAATAAAGAATCCCCTCACCCAGACTCGAACCGGGAACCTTTCGGTAACGGCTGAACATTTTTCATTCAATGCAAAAATGCATAGTCAAATGTTTTCTACAGCCGAACGCTCTAACCATTGAGCTATGAGGGGTTGCTTAAAAGAAAAAGCAGATTATTTATAAATATTTTTAGTTTTATTTACAATTATTTTTTTTGAAGTAGATTTATTTTGATTACCTGTTTACTACCTATTTACCTATTGATTGTATCTGAAATAGATAAAAAAACAATACTTTTATAAATAGATATTTTTTCCCATATTAAGCTTAGTGATTTAAAGTTGCCATTCAATCTACGCATAAAATATTGAGACTGGGTTTTGCCCCACGAGGAATATTAAAAATGCGTTTAAAATTTCCAGTTTTTTTTATAACATCTATTTATAATTTTGTAATAAAATTCATGAGTAGAGATAATTATGTTAGTAGGGATAGTTATATCAATATTATGCTAATATTTTAAATAAAAATGAAAAATGCCTTGGTAGTGTAGCGGCCTATCATGAAGCCCTGTCGTGATTATAAATTAATATAGCATATATATTATATTAATTATCATGGAAAGGCTTCGACCCGGGTTCAAATCCCGGCCAGGGCGTCGTTTAAATGGGTCGGTAGCTCAGCCTGGTAGAGCAATGCACTTTTATAATTCACTTAAAGAGATGCATTGGCCGCGAGTTCGAATCTCGTCCGACCCGTTTTAATATTAAATTAAGATTAAATATGCAAATTAAAGGTGTAAAATGGCAAAAAAAAGAAAAAGAAGTTCTGAAAAACTTGAAATAAAGAACCATGTGTTAGTTCCAAAACATGAGAAGTGTTCTGAAACAGAGAAGAAAGCGGTTTTGCAAAAATATTCCACAAATCTAATGGATTTTCCTAAAATAAACATAAACGATCCGGCATTGTATAATTTAGAAGTAAAACCAGGAGACCTAATAAAAATAACAAGGGAAAGCCCGACAGCAGGAAAATCAGTATATTACAGGGTAGTGATAGAATTATGATTTTAAAAATAGTTCATTAATAAAGCATAATATTAAAGACAATAATGTTAAGGGCTATATATTAAAGGCATAATATTAAAGGTGAAAAAATGACAGAATATTCAAAGTTATTAATAAAAAAATATTTTGAAGAACAAAGCATGATAGAGGCAGACATAAGAAGTTTTAACAATTTTGTAGACGTTGAATTACAAAAAATAATAGAAGAAAACAAGATAATAGAACCAACAATAATACCAAGCAACGTAGAGGAATATAAAATAATACTCGATAAAATAACAATATCAAAACCGGAAATGACAGAGGCAGACGGTGCAAAAAGATATATTTTTCCCAATGAAGCTAGATTAAGAAAACTTTCATACTCAGCACCGATGTTTATAGAAATAAGTTCACACATAAACGGTGTGCAGAGAGAATCTTTCAGAACGCAAATAGGAAGCATACCAATAATGTTAAAATCAAGATATTGTCATTTGTATGGTTTATCCAAAGAAGAATTAATAGAGCATGGCGAAGACCCTGATGATCCGGGAGGATATTTTATAATTAACGGAACAGAAAAAGCATTAGTAAAAATAGAGGATTTGGCAGCAAACAAATTCATAGTAAATGATTCATCAACAGGCGTAACAAAATATGAAGGTAAAATATTCTCTGAAAGAGGCTCATATAAAATACCGCACTTAATAGAAAAACTCAAAGACGGAATAATATATTTATCATTTACAAGATTAAAAAGAATACCTATAGTTATAGTAATAAAAGCATTAGGTCTGACTAAAGATGAAGAAATAATGAAATATATGGATTTAGAGGATAATTCTGATGTATTTATCAACCTGTATGAATTTGTAGACATAAAAACAGAGGATGATGCAGTGGATTATATAGCTAAAAAAATAGGGATAGTACAGACAAAAGAGATAAGAATGGAAAGAACAAGAGAAATACTGGATAAATACTTATTGCCTCATATAGGTTTAGACAAAAAAGACAGGATTGCAAAAGCACAAAACCTATGCAAATATGTAAAAAAATACATCCAAGTATATAATGAAGTGCTGCCTGCAGATGATAGAGATCATTATATGAATAAAAGATTAAAAATGTCAGGAGATTTGTTGGCAGATCTTGTAAGGGCTAACCTTAAAATATTGATAGGAGATATGCTATATAATTTTCAGAGAATAGTAAAAAGAGGAAAATTTCCAAATCTAAAAGTAATAATTAGAGACAAACTTTTAACACAAAGAATTTACAGCAGTATGGCCACAGGCGCATGGGTTGGGGGAAGGAAAGGGATAAGCCAAAGAATGGAAAGACTGAATTTCTTACAAGTACAATCAACACTTCAAAGAGTAATAAGTCCGTTGAGTGCATCACAAGAAAATTTCGAGGCAAGAACATTGCATGCAACACAATTAGGGAGATTATGCCCCGCAGAAACACCGGAAGGAACAAATATAGGATTAAGAAAAAATCTTGCATTATTGGCAAGTGTAACACACGAGATTGATGAGTCAGAATTATTACCGACTTTAAAAGGATTAGGATTAGAAATTGCAAAAGGAAGATAAAAATTCATGATTAAAATATTTTCAAAGATGAAGATTTAAAGGTGAAAAAATGGCTGATGTGTTTATAGATAATAAATTTACAGGAACAGTTAAAGACGGCAAAAAATTTGTTGATGATGTAATATCACAAAGAAGATCAGGAAAAATACCTATAGAAGTCAATGTATTATACAACAATAAGACAGATGAAGTATATATTGAAACTTCAAGGGGAAGAACAATAAGACCATTAATAGTTGTTAAAGATGGAAAAAGCACACTAACAGAACAGCATATAGAAAAATTAAGAAAAAACGAATTAACATGGTCCGACCTTTTAAAGGAAGGCATTATAGAGTATCTTGATCCTACCGAAGAAGAAAATGCATATATTGCGTTTTATGAGCATGAATTAACAGCAGAACACACACACCTAGAAATAAGTCCATTAGATATATTAGGGCTATGTACAAGTCTAATACCCTTTGGACAATTTAACCAGGGAGTAAGATTATCACAGGGATCAAAAAATCAGAAACAGGCAGTAGGATTTTATGCTGCAAACTATTTTACAAGAATAGATATGGATGTAAACTTACTTCATTATCCTCAAGTACCTGTTGTTAAAACATTAATGCATGATGTATCAGATTATCAATTACATCCATCAGGGCAAAACGTAGTAATAGCCATAATGCCTTTTGAAGGATATAACATGGAAGATGCAGTAGTAATTAACAGGGGTTCAATAGATAGAGGATTAGGAAGAAGCACATATTATAGGCCAGTTATATCAGAAGAATTAAGATATCCTGGCGGTTTAATGGACGAAATATGCATACCAAGCAAAGATGTTAAAGGTTATAGGACAGAAAAAGATTACCGCTTTTTAGAAGAAGACGGTATTGTTTCTGCAGAATCAAAAGTTCAGGAAGGAGATGTTATTATAGGAAAAACAAGCCCTCCAAGATTTTTAAATAGTGCTGATGAATATAATCTTACAGGAAACATAAGAAGAGAATCATCAATGACTCTTGAACATGGAGAAAAAGGTGTTGTTGATTTAGTTTTGTTATCTGAAAATGAGGAAGGCAACAGATTAATACAAGTAAGATTAAGAGAGACAAGAGTTCCGGAAATAGGTGATAAATTTATATCAAGACATGGTCAAAAAGGAGTTATAGGATTAGTGGTACCAGAACAAGACGTTCCATTTTCAGAATACGGAATTAGACCTGATATAATATTTAATCCTCATGGACTGCCAAAAAGAATGACAGTAGCACATTTAATAGAAATGTTGGCAGGAAAAGCAGGTTCATTAGAAGGCAGATATATAGACGGAACAACATTTGATTCGGAACCAGAAGAAGTATTAAGAGAAGCATTGGAAAAACTAGGGTTTAAAGATGACGGAACAGAAACAATGTATAATCCAATAACAGGAAAACAATATTCAGTAAGAATATATATAGGGAATATGTATTATCAAAGATTAAAACATATGGTCGCTAATAAGATACATTCAAGAGCAAGAGGACCAATACAATTATTAACCAGGCAACCAACGGAAGGAAGAGCAAAAGAAGGCGGTTTAAGATTAGGAGAAATGGAGAAGGACACATTTGTAGCACATGGTGCAAGCTTATTATTAAAAGAAAGATTTGATTCAGACAAAACAACAGTTCCCGTATGCGAAAAATGCGGATTAATAGCAGTATATGATTCTAGAAAAAACAAATCATATTGTCCAATATGCGGCGATGATGTGGAAATAAGCAATATAGAATTAAGTTATGCTTTCAAATTATTTATGGATGAATTAAGAAGCTTTGGAATATATCCAAAAATGATTTTAAAATCAGAATATGAGTCGGCTTAAAAACTGAGGTTTTAAGAGGGTGTTAAAATGGAAGAGTATGTTCACAAAAAAGTTGATAGGATAGAATTTGGATTTATGAGTCCTAAACAAATAAAAGATATGGCATCAGCAAAAATTGTAACTCCTGAACTATATGATAAAGAAGGTTATCCTGTAGATGGAGGATTAATGGACATAAGATTAGGGGTTATAGATCCAGGATTAAAATGTAAAACATGTGGCGGTAAATTAAAAGAATGCCCCGGACATTTTGGTTATGCAGAACTTGCAAGACCTGTAATACATATAAAATTTGTATCATTAATATATGATTTATTAAGATGTACATGCAGGGATTGCGGAAGAATATTGTTGCCGAAACAAAAAATAGAAAAAGCCATGGATGATTTGAACAATGCAGAAATTGAAGGAGGATTAAATGCAAGAAGAGACAAAATAAAAGAAATGATTGTAGAAATGAAAACAGTAAATCAGTGTCCATACTGCAAAGCAAAACAATACAAGATAACACTCGAAAAGCCTTCAACATTTTTAGAAGATGAAAAAAAATTATCTCCTATAGAAATAAGGATGCGTTTTGAAAAAATAACAGATGAAGATCTTAAAGTATTCGGAATAAATCCTCAAGCATTAAGGCCTGAATGGACAATTTTAACAGTAATGCCAATACCTTCTGTAACAATGAGGCCTTCAATAACATTAGAATCAGGAGAAAGATCAGAAGATGATTTAACACATAAATTGGGTGACATAATAAGAATAAACCAAAGATTATTTGAAAACATAAATGCCGGTGCTCCGGAAATAATAATAGAAGACTTGTGGGATTTATTGCAATATCATATAACAACATTTTTCGATAATGAAGTCAGTCAATTGCCCCCAGCAAGACATAGAAGCGGGCAGCCGTTAAAGACATTAACTGCAAGAATAAAGAGCAAGGAAGGAAGAATAAGACATAATCTTGCAGGTAAGAGGGTTAATTTTTCAGCAAGAACAGTAATAACTCCAGATCCAAGACTTAATATTAATGAAGTAGGAGTTCCTAAAGTAATTGCAATGAAATTAACAGTTCCTGAAAGGGTTACAGAATGGAACAAAGATTACTTAAAAAATTTTATATTAAGAGGTCCAGAAAATTATCCTGGAGCGAACTATGTGATAAGACCTGATGGAAAAAGAAAAAGAATAACAAATGAAACAAAAGAACAATTATTAGAAGAAATACAGCCAGGATTCATTGTTGAAAGACATTTAATGGATGGAGATATAGCTGTTTTTAACAGACAGCCAAGTTTACACAGAATGAGTATGATGTGTCATAAAGTAAAAGTTCTTCCTGGATTAACATTCAGGCTTAATCCTTCAGTCTGTGAGCCTTATAATGCAGATTTTGATGGAGATGAAATGAATCTGCATATACCTCAGACAGAAGAGGCAAGAGCAGAGGCAGAATTATTGATGCATGTACCAACACAGATAATAAGTCCAAGGTATGGATTGTCAATAATTGGTTGCAACAAAGATGCACAGACAGGAATGTATATATTAAGTCAAAAAGATTTTAAGCTAACAAGAGAGGAAGCAATAGACATACTTGCAAGCATAGGGGTAACAGACTTCAGCAGATTGCCAGACAGGGAAATAGTAACAGGAAAAGAAGTAATATCAACATTATTGCCTAAGGATTTTAATTTTACAGGATATAATAAGTTGTATAAAGAAAACAAAGATGATCCTGAAGGAATAGTGAGAATAGAAAAAGGGCAATTAAAATCAGGATTGTTAGATAATTCAAATCTAGGTGAAGGACAAGGATTATTACTGAGAAATATCTATAAACAGTATGGTCCTGATTTTGCATCAGACTTTTTAGGAAAAATATTCAGGTTAGGAAACGCAGTATTAGCATATACTGGTTTTACAACAGGTATAAGAGATATAGATATTTCACCGGAAGCGAAAGCACAGGTAAATGAAATAATAAACCAGACATACATAGAAGTTGAAGAATTAATAAAACAATATAACAACGGAACATTAGAAGTGTTGCCTGGAAGGAATATGAAGGAAACGCTTGAATTAAAAATTTTGGAAAAATTAAATAAAGCAAGAAACAGGTCTGGAAAAGTAGTTGCCGATAATGCAGACAAAAATTCTGAATTAATGTTAATGATAAAATCCGGCGGAGCCGGAAATCTTTTGAACCTTGCACAAATGAGTGCATGTGTAGGACAGCAGTCAATGAGGGGAGGAAGAATAAGCAAAGGCTTCACAGATCGTACATTGTCTGTTTTTAAGAAAAATGATTTGGGGCCGGCAGCAAGAGGTTTTATAAAAGAAGGATTTAAAGATGGTCTAAAGCCTCATGAATTATTTTTTATGAGCATGACAGGAAGAGATAGCCTTATGGATACTGCATTAAGAACGCCAAAATCTGGTTATTTATACAGGAGATTGGCAAATGCTATGCAGGATCTAAAAATAGTTAATGATTTTACAGTAAGAGATGCCAGTAATAAGATCGTTCAATTTGTTTACGGTGAAGACGGCATAGACGTTACCAAATCAGAAAACGGGGTAATAAATGTAAAAAGAATAATAGAAAAAGTATTAGCCGAGAATTAAGTTATGATTGGAGTGTGAAAAAATGGATAATAAAATATTCAAGGAGTATGAAAATAAAATTCCTGAAAAAATACTTCAAGAAGTAAGAGACAGTTTGCCTGAAAAAATATCTGATTCAAAAGTAAAAAAAATATTGGAAGAAGTATATGAGGAATATTTAAATTCAATAGCAGAGCCAGGGGAAAGTGTCGGTTTGGTTGCTGCAGAATCAATAGGTGAACCCTCAACTCAAATGACTTTAAACACATTCCATTTTGCAGGAGTATCAGAAATGAACGTAACAACAGGTCTTCCAAGAATGATAGAAGTTTTAGATGGGAGAGCAGATATTAGTACAAAAATGATGTATATATACCTGAAAAAACCTTACAGTGAGGGAAAGGATATAAAGAAAATTGCAGAATCTATAAAGGAAACAACATTAAAAGAATATATAAAAGAAATAACTGTAGATGTTTCAGAATCACAAATGACATTAATACTTGATGAAAATAAACTTGAAAGGATTAGCATGAAAGTTTCTCAGATTATAAAGAATTTAGAGAAATCATTTTCAAAAGGATATAGTTTTAAGCAGGGAAAAGATGCAGATAATATTATTTTAATAAAATCAACAAGCAAAGAGGATGATTTAAACAATATATATAAATTAAAGGAAAAAATCCAGGAAGTATATATACATGGAATAAAGGGTATAAAGCAGGTATTGCCAGTAAAAAAGGGAGATGAATATATAATTGTAACAGCCGGTTCAAATATGAGAGATGTTTTCAAACTTGAATTTGTTAATCCTGACAAAACAGTTACAAACGATATTTTTGAAATTGAACAAGTTTTGGGTGTAGAGGCTGCAAGAAACGCGATTATTTCTGAAGTTCAAAAAGTTATAGATGAACAAGGATTAAATGTTGATTTAAGACACATAATGTTAATAGCAGACATAATGACTACTTCAGGAGTTGTTCTTGGCGTTAATAGGTATGGAATAGTTAAGGAGAAACCTTCAGTGCTTGCAAGAGCATCATTTGAAACACCAATAAAACACATAATAAATGCAAGTATAAGCGGAGAAATAGATAATTTAAAATCAGTAATAGAAAATGTTATGATAAATCAGGTTGTTCCAGTAGGTACTGGATTGCCAAAATTGGTTGTTAAACCAAAGAAAGATTAAAATAGTAAATGAAGTAATACATAAGATAAGAGGAAGATAAAAATGTATGAGGACGAAATAAGAAAAAACTTAACAACTAAGAAACTAATAATAGGATCTGACGAAACATTAAAAAATATCAGGAAGGGTAAAATAGTAAAAGTATATGTCGCTTCAAACTGTTCAGATGAAATATTAAGAGATTTAAAAAAATATTCAAAAATATCCGGTTTTGAAGTTTTAGAAACAAAAATTCCCAATGAAGAACTTGGTGCAGTTTGCAAGAAACCATTCAATATATCTGTGTTGGGATTATTAAAATAAAATTCAAATAATTAATACTTATGATAAGGATTAAAATTAAGTTAATTAAATGCAATGGTGTATAATGGCTAAGCAAACATATACTGCTGAATTATTGCAAACAGCAAATATTTTTGAAAAAACAACAAAAGCAAGGATAAAAGATGTTTTTTATATAAAGGATTTGTTAACATTTGTTGTGTTTGAAGGGGATATGTTTAAGGCATTGGGTAAAAATCTTGAAAATTTAAAAAAAGTTGAAGCATTGCTTAAAAGAAAAATAAAAATAGTTGAATTTAACAGGGACTTAATAACATTTGTAAAAAATTTAATACATCCGTATAAGGTTGAGAGCATCACATTTGAGGACGGCATAGTATATATAAAAGACAGCAATTCAAAAACAAAAGGATTAATCATAGGGGCAAAGGCCCAGAATTTAAGACAATATGAGAATATTGTTAAAAGATATTTTGAAATAAAAGAAGTAAAAGTCATATAAAATCATAGAATATATATTATATGTATATATGTTATAGGAGGAAAAAATGGCAAAAAAAGCAACAGGTTTGAATTCAGCAAAAAAATTGTCAAAAAGAAGAAAAAAGTTTAGGTATAATGATAAGTGGTTTGTCAAAAGAGTAACACAGTACAAAAAGAGGTCTGATCCATTAGAAGGAGCATCACAAGCATCTGGAATAGTATTAGAAAAAACACAGATAGAAGCAAAACAGCCTAATTCTGCAATGAGAAAATGTGTTAGAGTACAGCTAATAAAGAATGGCAAGCAAGTTACTGCATTTGCTCCCGGAGATGGGGCAATAAAACTTATTGATGAACACGATGAAGTTGTAATAGAGTGTATAGGCGGGAGGCAGGGTAAGACAAAAGGAGATCTTTCTGGTATAAGATGGCAGGTAATAAAAGTTAATGGACAGTCATTAGATGCTTTACTGAAGGGAAAGATTGAGAAGGCAAGAAAATAAACCGGTTCTTGCTTTTGTTAATTTTAGTTATAATTTTTTTTAATTTTATTTATAATATTGAGATTTTAATATTAAGAAGGTGTAAAAATGAAAAATGAAAAACCAAAAATAGTTGAAGATGGGCATTTAGTAGAAGTAGAATATGTTGGAACATTAGATGATGGAGAAGAATTTGACAATTCTAAAAATAACGGCCCAATATCATTTATAGTAGGCAACGGCGAAGTAATAAAAGGTTTTAATGATGCAGTGAAAGGCATGAAGGTTAATGAGACAAAAACTTTAAAGATAAAAAAAGAGGATGCATATGGAGATGTTAATCCTGATTTAATACATGAAATACCTTCAGAAATGATTCCTGAACATATTAAACAGCAGATAAAGATCGGGGGTTTTTTAGTCATGCAAGGACCACATGGCCAACAGATGCCTGCCAAAGTAAAAGATTTTAATGAAAATAAAATAGTTTTAGATTTAAACCACCCATTAGCAGGCAAGGATTTAAATTTTGAGATAACAGTCAAAAATATAAAAATTCCAGATTCGGATGCGACCGAATTAAAAGAAACAAAAGATTCATGTTGTGATGATGATTCATGTGGTTGTGATCATGATCATAATGACGAATCCGATGATGATTGTTGTTCTGGTGGTTGTTGCAAGTAATAGTATTATGTTATTATAATTTATATAATTGTTTGTGTTGTTTTAAAAATGTCTTGCTTAATAATTTGTATTGGAAAAGATTATGATAATAATGTATTCAATTTAACTAAAAATTTTGATAACACTTATATAATAAGTGAGATACATTTAGACCAACAAAAAATAGGTATAAACAGAAATGTTTCTGGAAAGGTTTCTCTATTGATTGTTCCAAAGGCTTCAGCAGCTGATTTAAGCAAAGAACTATTGAAAGAATTAAAGAAAAATTTCATGAAAGATAATATTACGGATTTAGATATTGCATTAAATATTTCATCAGGTTCTGGAACATTGCATTCTGCTGTTTTATCTGCTTTGATTAAATCAGGATATGGTATTAGATTAGTTGAATTGGTCAATGGAGAAATGGTTGAATTATAAATGGTTGTATTTTAAGATTATTATGCCTTAATATACTATTATGCTGTAATATTATATTATAATTTTATTTTATATTATTTTATTTTTTAATACCAATATAAACCCTGTATCCTGATTTTTTAGCAATTTCTCCTGCATTCCCAAATACTTCTAATATTTTCTTCTTTAAACTTTCACCGCCCTTATTATGTGGAGCTACAAGAAAAAGAATTCCCTTGTTGTTTAAGTGGCCAAAACTTTGCTCTATAAAATTAAAACAAACCCTTTTTCCTGCACTAAAAGGCGGATTGGTTAAAATTGTATCAAATTTTTTGTTTATCAGTTCCGGATGTGCAAACAAATCAGAACAAAAAACATTTGCTTCTATATTGTTTAATAAACAGTTCTCTTTAGTTAAATTAACAGCTCTTTTGTTTATGTCAACTAATGTTAGTGAAATATTAGGGTTTAACTTTTTAACTGCAATGCCTATAATTCCATAGCCGCACCCCAAATCAAGAACCTCTTTTCCATTTATTTTGGAATTTTCAACAAGAAGCCTACTTCCAAAATCTATTTCTTTTGATGAAAAAATTCCGGAATCAGAATTTAGTAATATATCAACACCTTTAATTTTGGTTTTAATAATTCTTTTTTTTGAAAAACTTTTTGGGTTCTCAGCAAAATAATGTTCCATTTTTATTTACTATTATTAATTATAAATGTATTATAAATTAATTTTTTATTGTTGTTTTAATGGAAATATTCCCAACAAATAATATGCAAGAGCATCAGAAACCCTTATTAGTTCTGTTTCATTTACGGCATTCATAATTATGCAATGATTTTTTGTTAAAATAAAATTACTTTTATTAATAACTTGGTTATTTTCATTGCTTGTATTGAGAATTATTATAATCCTGTCCTCTCTTGCTTCATTGCAGGTGGCTACAGGAAAATTAGTAAAATTATCTTCATGCAAATAATGTATCCCGTATAATACATCAAAATTAAATATATTATAGTCTTTTCCCAGTATTCTCTTAATTTCAAAGACAGACACAGCAACTTTAGAAGAAGCCAAAGGATCGACTGAAATATAAATTATTTTTGGTTTTTTTAAATCTAAAAATCTTTTAAATTCATAAAAAGTATTGTTATCTATATAAACACTTTCTGCCTCGTAGGGATTGTAATAAAACGGAATAATATAAGGGGTATTTTTTATTGAAAGCTGCAAGTACCATATGTTATCTTTTTCTTTATTGAATTTATAATAATTATATATTACTAAATTTTCACTTTTATAATATTGTTCTTTTTTGTTAGAAAAAAGTTTAGGAATAAATATTGCTGCCAGAATAATAATTATTATAATTATTGAAAATATAATGAAATGAATTTTTTTTAATTTTATTTTTTTCATCTTAATTTTTTTTAATTTTTCCTAATATAGTTTTAAAAATTTTGAACTTTTTTGCGTTTTTTTTATTTGTTTTTTTTATTTTTTATATGTGTTTTTTTATACGTATTTTGTTGTGTTTTATGATAATTAGTTCATTACCCCTAATATTATATAAACTATTCTTTCTTCCAAAGCAATAATGTCTGTTCCTCTGGCATTTAGCATTATACAATTATTGTTTTTAGTTATAGATGTGTTGTCTTCAATGTTAAAAAATAAAAAAGGATTTTCTGCTGTTGCATTATTACAGCTAAGAACAGGCAATAAATATTTATCTGATTCATTAGTAATAGCAAAATAAACCTGCTTATCTATCTTAATATCAAAATCAAACCTTGCAAAATCAATATACTGTAAATATTCAGAATTTTCAAGAGGATTGAACAAAATTACATAAGCCATACTGTTTTTTAAATCATTTTTTATAACGTCATCAACATATATATTTTCAAGCTGTCCGGGATAATACTGAAAAGTGAACCATTTGTTATCGATTTTTACTTTATAACCTTCGTTTGTCAGTGTAAATTTATAATTATTGTATCTTATTTGGGATCCCTGATTATCCAATACTATTGCAAAAATACTTAAAATCATTGAAAAAGCAATGAAAACAGTTACTAAAATAATACCCAATTTTTTAGGCTCTTTATTTTTCATTTTAATTCAGATACTGAAGTTAATAAATAAGTAATAAATAATTAATTAACCAATAAATAACTAATTAAATAATAAATCGTTAATTAAAGTACGTCCTCAATAGGCTTCTTTTTAGACTGTATTTTTTCTTCCTTTTGTTGTATTTCCTTATTTAAATCAACACCCAATTCATTTAATGCGGCAACATGCATTTGCATTAATTGTTCAACAATTTGAAGGATTCTGCTTAGTTCAGCCCTTTCTTTGCTTAAAGTGCTTAATGCGCCCTTATGAAAACCAATTTGTTCTTCCTTGCTCATTGTATTATCTTTAGATGTATTGTTTGTTTGTGATTCTTTTTTTTTGTCTTCTTTATTTTCCTGCTTTTTAGCCATTATAACCACCAATATACGAGGATAAACATGCCTTTAAATAGTTTATGAAAAGAGTGTTTATGAAAATACAATTTATGAATATATTATTATGAAAATAATATTTATGAAGAGCTACATATAAAAATAATATTTATGGAATAAATAATACTTTAAAGAATAATCATTTTACACCTTTTTTATTCTTACATTTTCCTGTTCTTTTTTGCTTTTTGTTTGTTTATGGAAATTTTTTAGTTTATGGAAAAATTTTTTAAATACACTGTTTTTTTGAAAATATGTTTTTTTTATTATACTCAATAATTAAGTTGTCAGATTAGGTTTTTGGGCGGGTAGTTAAACCTGGTATAATGCCCCGTTGGCTATATTTTTATGTTAATCCATAAAAATATCAAAAGCATACCAAAATCGGGGAGGCTTCGGGTTCAAATCCCGACCCGTCCATAAAAAACATAAAAGTGGTTTATTTAATAAAAATCAAATAATTTTTAAATACTTTTAGATACCTTTTATTCTATGAAATCTGATAAAGAACTTAAGAAACATTTTAAGGAAATAGCTAGCAGAAACCCTGAAAAATATTATGCTGTAAATGCATTAAAAAAAGAAGGTTTTTCTAGACAACAATGTATTAATTGTAAAAAATATTTCTGGTCGGTACATAAGAGAAATATTTGCGGCGATTCAGAATGCATGAAAGGCGTTACTTTATTTGATAAAAATCCAAGAAGAAATTTAATGAGTTATATAGAAGTATGGCAGAAATATAAGGAGCATTTTGAAAAATTAGGATATGAAGCAATAAACAGATATCCAGTAGTTGCAAAGTGGAATCCGACAACAGACTTTACAATAGCAAGTATTGCTGCATTTCAGCCGTTTGTAATATCAGGAGAAGTCGAGCCCCCGGCGAAAAAATTAGTAATACCACAATTTTGTTTAAGATTTGGAGATATAGACAATGTAGGGATAACAGGAAGTCACTGCACAGGATTTGTAATGATAGGACAACATGCATTTGTTAGTCCGAAAGAATGGAATCAGGAACAATTTTTCATGGATATTTACACTTATGTAATAAATGTTGTTGGTCTGCAAAAAGAAGAATTAGTATTGCATGAAGATGCATGGGCAGGCGGGGGAAATTATGGACCATGCATGGAATTTTTCAGTAACGGAATAGAGTTATTTAATCAAGTATATATGATGTATGAGCATACTGATGAGGGAGATAGAGAATTAAAAATTAAGGTTTTAGATATGGGATTAGGAATGGAGAGAATAGCATGGTTTAGCCAGGGCACAGCAACATTATATGATGCAGTATTTCCAACTGTTATTGAATATTTGAAAGAAACAACAGGAACAATTTTTGATAAAGAATTATTCAGGAAATTTGCACCATATTCCTCAATGCTGAACCTTGATGAAGTTTCAGATATAAATAAGTCCTGGAAATATATATCAGAAAAAATAAGTGTTGATGTTGATGAGTTAAAAAGCAAAATAATGCCTATGACTGCAATATACAGTATAGCAGAGCATTCCAGAGCATTGCTTTTTGCAATAACAGATGGAGGCTTGCCTTCAAATGTAGGAGGTTTTTATAATTTAAGAGTAATATTCCGCAGAATGATGTCATTTATTGACAAGTTTGGATGGCAGGAAAAAATTGAGTTAAAAAAAGTTTTAAGATTGCATGCACAATTTTTAGAGCCAATATTTCCTGAACTGCAAGATGCTGTAAATGAAGTGAATGAAATATTAGAATATGAAAGAAAAAAATATTATGAAAACAAAAAAAGAACGAAAACAATAATAGATACAATAATAAAGAAAAAAGAAGAAGTGTCTGTTGAACAGCTAATAATGTTATATGACAGTCAGGGAATAGACCCTTTTGAATTGTCAGAAGAAGCAAAAAATAATGGATTAATAATAGAAGTGCCAGAAAACTTTTATGCATTAGTGACAGCAAAACATGAAGAAGAATCCAAAAAAGAAAAAACAGTAACAGCAACAAAAAAGGAGAAACATTACGATATAGGTAATATATCCACAGAAGCACTATACTTTGAACATTATGATCTAGTGGATTTTAAGGCAACAGTCTTGAAAATAATATATGACAAAGAAGAAGAAAATTATAAGGTTGTTTTAGATAAAACGGCATTTTACCCTACGTCCGGAGGACAGCTTCACGATATAGGAAAAATAAATAATTGCGAAGTCATAGATGTTTTTAAACAGGGAACAGCAATAATACATGTACTAAAAAATGTGACCTTTAAGGAAAAACAAACCGTTTACGGAAAAATTGATTTGGATAGAAGATTGCAATTAGCACAGCACCATACAGCTACACATATACTTAATGGTGCTGCAAGAAAAATATTGGGAAACCATGTATGGCAGGCAGGTGCATCAAAAACTTTGGAAAAAGCAAGACTTGACATAACACATTATGAAAATTTAAGTTCTGAACAAATAAAAGCAATAGAGGAATTAGCAAACAAGATAATCAAAGAAAATATTCCTGTATATAAGTGTTTTATGAAAAGAAATTTAGCCGAAGCAAAATATGGTTTTAGACTTTATCAGG
>JAWANI010000010.1:0-28405 GCA_038895475.1 Candidatus Woesearchaeota archaeon | reverse complement strand
TGAAAAGAATTACTGCTGAAGCAACAACAAGTGTTAGAACAACTGCTGCACCAATATGACCTTTTTTGTAATTTTTTTGCATTTTATTATTTTCTTTATTTCTTTTTTATTAATTATATTTTTTTTAATCCCTTAATGAAGGCATAAATAAAGCTAAAGCAAGCAATATAAATAATACTATGAAAGATAATACTATAAATATTAGATTAACTAATTTTTCCCATTGTAAACCAGAGTCTTCATCCATAGATATTTTTTTATGACATCATTCTTAATAAATCTTTTGTTTAGTTTTATTGATGTTAGAGAAATAAAAGAGTAAAATCCTGTCAAAACATTTTTAAATGCTTGTTTTTTCCATAGATTATTATTTGTTATTATAGATTGTTATTTATTATTATTTATTGTATATGTTTGAATGATATAGGGGTTTGCAATGAGCTTTTTTGATAAATTAATAGAAAATCTTCCAGAAGTATCATCACCGACACAAAAAAGACTTCCTTTTAAGGATAAATTAAAATGGACTTTAATAGTTTTAATATTGTTCTTTGTTTTAGGAATGATACCCTTATTTGGTTTGGGTGAGAATGCATTACAACAATTCGAATTCTTATCAATAATATTAGGTGCAAGCTTTGGTTCAATAATAAGCTTAGGAATAGGACCAATAGTTACTGCATCAATAGTGTTGCAATTACTTAATGGCTCAGGAATATGGAAGTTTGATTTAACAACTCATGAAGGCAAGAAAAGGTTTCAAGGAACGCAAAAACTGTTAAGTATATTCTTCATAATATTCGAAGGAGCAGTATATGTATTTATGGGCGGTTTAGCACCAAGTACCGCATATCAAGGAACACCATTATATTTTCAGTTAGAATTAATATTAATATTCCAATTATTCTTAGGCGGAATATTGATAATGTTTATGGATGAAATAGTGAGTAAATGGGGTTTTGGTTCTGGAATATCTTTATTCATTGCAGCAGGTGTAGCACAACAAATATTCATTGGAGCATTCTCATTTATACCCGACCCCAGAAATCCTGAAGCATTAACTGGTGCAGTTCCAGTATTTTTTCAAAGCTTAGCAGCTGGAGATCCAACAACAGCATTTCTTAAATTATCAGCGATATTAGCAACATTAATAGTTTTTTTTATGGCTGTTTATGCTCAATCAATGAAAGTAGAAATACCACTATCATTTGGAAGAATAAGAGGACAAGGAATAAGATGGCCATTAAATTTCTTATACACATCAAATATCCCTGTAATATTAGTGGCTGCATTGCTTGCAAATATTCAATTATTCGGAACATTACTGCAAAATTGGGGGCATCCAATATTAGGTACATTTAGCAATGGTCAGGCAGTTAGCGGATTTGCATTATGGGTTTCTGGGCAACCAATAGTCGATAATATAATAACAGGAACATTCACAATTAGCTTGTTATTTCATTCATTAGTATATTTGTTATTTATGGTAGTGGGTTCTGTTATATTTAGTATATTCTGGGTTCAATCGGCAGGAATGGATGCTAGAAGTCAGGCAAAGCAAATAATGGCATCAGGATTGCAAATACCTGGTTTTAGGAGAGATGAAAGAGTTTTGGAGAGAATGTTGAATAGGTATATCTGGCCTTTAACAATAATGGGGGCAATAACTGTAGGTTTTATAGCGGCAATGGCCGATATGTTGGGTGCATTATCTAGGGGAACAGGAATTTTACTTACAGTAATGATAATATATCAATTATACGAAAATATTGCAAGGCAACACATGATGGATATGAATCCAATGATGAGAAAATTCATGGGAGGATAGGAGGTTAAGAATGACAAATTTTTTGGATACAATATTTAATCCTTGGCTGGGACCATTACTAAAATTACCTCCTTTCTGGACTATACTGATTATTTCTGCAGGGATAACTCTTCTAATAACAATAGTGTATAAATATACAACCAATCAGGAAGAGATGAAACGTATTAAAGAAGATTTAAAAAAATATCAAAAAGAAATGCGTAAAGAGAAAGACACAAAAAAACTAATGGCAATACAAAAGAAGGCTTTAGACTTAAATATGAAGTATATGATGTCTTCTTTTAAATCAACATTATACACTTTTATTCCAATAATAATTATATTTGCATGGTTAAATATGCATATTGCATATTATCCTTTATACCCTGACCAAGAGTTTACAGTTACAGCAAAATTTGCAGAAGGTGCCAAAGGCAATATTTCTTTAAGTACTGTTCCGGAACTGTATATTGATGAAAAAACAAAAGAAGTAAAGGGAAGCGAAGTAAATTGGGTGTTGAAAGGAAAAGCGGGAGAATATAAACTTGTTTTTGATTACAATAATGAAGAATATCAACATAATATACTGATAACAGAAGAAAGAAGTTATCTTGTTCCAGAAAAACCAATTAGGGATTCTAAACTAAAACAAATAATTGTTGGAAATAAAAAAGTACACCCATTCGGAGAAACATTTAACATATTCGGATGGTATCCCGGATGGTTAGCAACGTATATAATATTATCATTAGTGTTTTCAACATTATTCAGAAAACTATTGAAGGTTTATTAGTTTTTGTTTGTAAGAGGGTTTAATATTGTTAAAATATTATTAAAACTATTATTCAATATAAAATCATCATATTTATAAATGCTTTTTTTTTCCTGAATATATCACGGGTTCATTTAATTAACAATTTTATAAATTTTAGAGGTTAAAATGCCAAGACCATCAAGAAGATCAAGAACATTAAGAAGAATATATGTAAAAACACCAAAACACACTAAATTGGTTTATGCGAAAAGGAAGCCGAAAAAGGCTCATTGTGCAGTTTGTAAAAAAGTGCTTCCTGGTGTAGCATCAGAAAGACCTTATAAATTAAATAAACTTTCAAAAACACAAAAAAGACCAGAAAGACCTTATGCAGGAGTATTATGTAGTGCTTGTATGAGAAAAACAATAAAAAGCAATATTGTTAATTAAGTTTTTTGTTTATTTTTTAAATATTTTAAAATAGTATCTCTTTCGCATTCGGCAACGTTGCGATTCTATAAGAGATGGAGGATAAAATGTTTAATGTAGGAAGGGTGTGCGTAAAAATAGCAGGTAGAGATGCAGGAAAAAAATGTGTAATAGTAAAGCATATAGAAGGAAAATATTATTTGATTGATGGAGAAACCAGAAGGAGAAAATGCAATACTTTGCATTTAGAACCATTAAATCAGGTAGTTAATATAAAGGAAGATGCATCTCATGAGGAAGTAATGAGTGCTTTAGGATTAACGCCTAAAGAAAGCAAAAAAAGAAACAAGTCTGAAAAACCAATAAAAAAATCAAAGAAAAAGAAAGATGTGACTAATACAGTTAAAAAATAAAATTTTATTATATTTTTCTATTTTAAAATGATAAAAAATTTAAATGAGTTGTGTTAATAAATCTTTCACATGAATTGTAATGCAAGATATTTGTTTGTAAATGATTTTTTTTCTGAAAGAGATTTAGAATTAAGAATAAGCAAGAATGATGAAATAATATTTAGCAATAAAAACAATTATTTTTACAATAATAATGTTCTCGATTTAGAAATGAATGGAGGAATAATATATATTCCTAAGAACACAATTTTTTCAATAAACACAGAAAATAATGTTAAGGGGATAATTGCATCAAGAGGATATCTGCATTCTAACAGAAACATAGATTTAACAATTTATGATGATGATTTAAAATTATCTTTGAACGCAGGCACGTTTTTGGTATTAAACAATAAAATTACAACTTTAGATAAGCTATTGACTGATAAAAAAATAGAGGACAGAATATTAAGAATGGGAAATGCGATTTATTCTTTTCATGAAAAATTTTTTTCAGGACTCAGTGCTCCAAGAATAAAAAAAACAAAAAACGGTATAAAAGCGGACTATGTCGGTTCACAGTCAGGAAATATTTTTTTTTATGAAATATGCGAATATGAAAACGGGGTATATTTAAGTTCAGAAAACATATTAAACATAAATATCCCTAATGTTTATAATAAAGATAGAATGATTAAGGATAATAAGAATAAATCAAACAAAATTTTATCAAACATTCATGACAATTTATTATCGGCATTATCTTGTGAAGATGTTGATAAAGCCAAAAATGCATTTTATAAATGGATAGAATATGTTTGTTTTAAAGACAAAATAAAAGAAAACCCGAGAGAAGACAGTATAGCAAAAGGTCTTAAAGGATTTTTTAATGAAGACTCATTTATGTAAGTTATATAAAAAATTTATATACACTCTTTATATTAATTAAAATAATTGAAAATGATTAGAACAATATTTATTAACGGAGAAATAGAATTTTATCCTTCATTCAGATTAGAGTATGATACCAAGTATTCAAACAGAACTAATGATAAAATAGTTTTTCTAAATTATAATGGAAAATTTGGAACTACAAAAGATTTAGTTGTGGAAACCTATAATTCTTCTATATCAGGGAAGTTGCGTGTACCGGGTTTTTTTTATGTCAAAGAATGTATTGATTTGCAAGTGTCACCAGATTTTAATCTTTCAGTAAGGAGTGTTGAACAAGGACTAGTAAATGAGAAACTAATGGATCCATTAACTCCAAGATATAAGTATGGCGATTCTTTAACGGATATAATAAAAAAGAATTTCAAAGCTAAAAATGTAGAGATTTTTTTTGATACTGAAAAAAAGAATTTTAACATATATCATGACAACAAATATTCAGTTGTTCCATTTCATGAGTTTTGTTACAAAAATGATTTAGTCTATATAGATAGTTTTAAAGCACCGATAATTACTACAGGATATTCTGCTGAAGATATATTTGTAGCAGATGATAAAATGCTAGGTGTTTTGGAAAAATATTTTGTAAGTAGAGAGGAATATGAGAATGCTGAAAAGGTTGTTGAAAGGTTAAAATTATTAAAATCAAATCTTTTGGACAAATTAAGTGTTAAATAAAGACAAATTATTGCCTGTTTTTTTTATATTCTATTACATTTACATGAATATTTTTTGATTTATTGTATACTTAATGTTGAGATTAATTTTGAGGCATAACATTTATATATTTTTAATCTTTTATTTTTCTCATGTTTATAATTAAAAAAAGAGGTAATAAAGCACAGATAACTGTTTTTGTCATATTGGCAATAGTTATTCTGTTAACTTTAATGTTTTTAATGTTTGTAAAAATAATAATTGACAAAGAGAAATATCAGGTTTTAGCAAAAAAACAAGTTCAAGAATATATCAATAAGAATTCTCTAAATATTTATGTCACAGATTGTATGGATTCAATCGCTAATGAAGCAATAATATTAGCATCATTACAGGGCGGAATAATAAATACGAGCAATAAAACATTAGGAATTGATTATGTAAGATATTATGTTCCGGAATATAATCGCACTGTGAATGTTTTTTATGCAGTAAAGGAAAATAATTGTTCTGTAATTTATAGTTACCCGTGGGAGTATCCTTATCCGAGAACAAGAATTTATCCAATATATAATCTAAAGAATGTTTATAATGCAAATTGTAAATATACTGGAAATGTATATGATTATAACTCTGGTTTTTTTGGAAAAAATATCCTTGCATTATTATGCAATTATAATGGATCAAACAAGTATAATGCAACAGGAAGTGCATACGGGCTGCTTACTTGTGAAGCAGATACTTATAATAATCCTGTTTTTCCGGTAAAAACAATACAAGAAGACATTGAAAGTTTCGTTGAAACAGAGATTGAAAAATGTGTAGATTTCGAAAGAGCATTAAACATCACAAGCAGCAACATAACAAAAATAGGCAAGCCTAAAGCAACATTAACATTCGGAAGAAACAGTTTTAATCTTAAAGTAAATTATCCTTTTACAATATCTTATAAAGGACATGCACCAATACAGACTTTTTATGAGTTTAGCATAAACAAAAATATAAGATTTAAAGAATTATATGATTATGTTTTTTACTCTATAAGAACAGATGTTGAAGAGGCAGGATTTAATCAAGTAAATGATAAGATTTCAAATTATAATCTAGAAAGAACATACAAGGGATATATTATTGAAAGAAACAAAAGCATAAATGCTGATCATGTTGACATAATAAGGGTAATAGATAATAAAAGCTATATCTTGAACAAACCTTTAATATTTCAGTTTGCAGTAAAAAATAGGCGTCCAGCCTTAGAGTTCATAAACGATTATTCTGGAAACTTGCAGGTTGATTTAATATTTCAAGAAAATGATACAATAAAAATAAAACCACAGGGATATGATCCAGATGATGATATATTAGAATATAATTATAGTTTATGGAAGGAAGATTATGATGAAATGTATAATATGAGCGATCCTAATTGTGTTAATCCAACAAGCATAGCATATGTTAAGCAGAATTGTTCAATAAAAATAAATGTTCAACCAAAAAATTTTACAAACAGCACAGAATTTCAATCAACAAGACAAAATGCAACATATACTTTACAGGAATGGGATAAGGGGTATCATAAATTAAATATTTCTGTAAGGGAAATCGGCAGACAAAAATTGCATGATTGGCAAGAAGTAGAAATATTTGTATTTGACAAGCCTACAGCAAATATAACAGCAAACAACAACTACTCTGATATACCGGATAATTTTGCATCAGTAGAAGACCCTTATATTTTAAGCGGAGCAAATTCTATCATAGGATTATCTGCCCTTCCTGATTTTAATAACAATTTTTCATCTTTTGAATGGAATGATTCAATGGGAGAATTTTATGTCATTATACCTATAACATCAGATAATAATAAAACATTAAAGTTACCCGTAGATTTAAATGGCAGCATTTCTTATAATATATCGTTGATTACTAAATATGTTTTTAATAAAACAGGGTTAAGAAATATAACTTTAAAAGTTAATACCCGTTTAGGATTGTTCGACACAACAAATTTTGAGGTTAATGTAAAACAATGTTTGCCTCACAGAAATAATACAAACCCCTCATATCCATATAATTCTTTGACTTTTGATTTTACAAATGCATATTTCGCAGACCATACTTGTTGTGATAATAATTATAACATAAAAGACACTTCAAATTCATGCTATAATCAAATAAGATATGGTTCTAACAGAAGTTTTAACAACCCTCAATATAGCTTCTGGTATAGACAACCAGAACCGCCAAGTCCCATAAATATAATTTATCAAGGAATAATTAATAGGGCTGATAATGATATTTGGATTCAAAACTTTACAAGATATTGTTCAGGCACAAGAGGCAATACCTGTACGGGTCCAGCCCAGGATGTAAGGCGTGTTTATGAACAATGTAATGATAATAATTATAACACAAATCCTTTATTTCAGAGAGAGAGGTGTCAGGGACCTCCAACAATAAACATTAATCAACCTTCATTAACGCCTATAACCTGTTTTAATTATACAAGAGGATATTCTTTTGAACAACAAATAGGAACAGGAACAGGAGTATGTACACTAAGTCCTCAATGTGCAAATCCAGTAAGCAATGATCCGTTTAATTCAAATGATAAAAGATATTTATGTAATGGTTATTGTGATGGAAAGGGTGGTTGTGCATCAGTAATACCTAGCAGTTGTACATGCAGTGTTTCATGTGGCTCAAATTTAGCATGTAATGGTTTAACATATCCGGGTAATGGTGCACCTTTAAACAATGTTATTTATTGTAGTTCAGGAAATTCATTATATGAAGATACATGTAATAATTGTATGTTAACAGATAAAAATCCAAGGATTTGCAGAATTAATCTTCCTGGAAGAATAGGGTGTAATGCACCAAGCCCTCAATGTGATGGACAATTTGCCAATTCAATAATTAATAACAATAATGAGGGATGTACACTTGCCTGTGAGTATAGAAATTGTGGATTATATGCATATAGTGTTAGTTTAGGCAATTGTTTAAGCTCATGCAGTATCGATGAACATTGTTCAAGCCAGGCAAGATGCTGCACACAGGAAAGAATTATTGCTAACGAATGTACATTACAAAACACCTGTTATATACCCTCATGAGAGGATTTTTTATATAATATTTTAGTTTGTATGGTTAATATTTATGGTTCAATATTTAATATAAGTATATGTAGGAATATTTTGTCAAAAATAACATTATATTACAAAAACATAACATATTTAAATACTAATTGCAGTTTTATAGAGGAAGGGTGAGTATTGATGGGTTTTTATTTTAGAAAAGCACTGTCTTTGTCTTTTTTATTGTTATTTATATTGTTTTTTGTTAAAACAGAATTAGTTTATGCAGGATGTTGTGTTCCAACAACAACGGCAGGACAATGTTCTGATTCAGGAACTAATGTATGCAACGCAAACTATGTTTATAATCAATCAAATTGTTCTGATATTCCACAATTATGTGAAGTATCTTGCTGTTGCATAGGCAATGTCCCGAACTATTTGCTTAAGTACCCTTGTGAAAACGGAGGAGGAATATTTCATTGGGGTATAACTCAGGAAAATTGTAATCAATTATGCCAAAATAATCAGGTTCAAACATATACTATTTCAGGGTACATAAAAAATATTTCACAAATGCCTGTTGGAGGTGTTTTAGTTAATATAACAAATAGAAATATTAATCCATATGTAACTGGAAATAATGGTTATTATGTTATTACTAATGTTCCTTCAGGCAATATAAATATTTTAGCAACGAAAGGTGAATGCCGGGCAGAACAAACCATTAATTTAAATGAAAACAAGCAAGTAAATTTAACATTAAACTGTTGTCAGTACAATTGTGTATTAAGTCCTTGTATTGATGGTCAGCAAACAAAGACATGTACTGCAATAAATAATTTATGCAGTTTACCACAATATACAGAAATACTTAATTGTGTTAATCCGCTTTGTGAATGGAATTGTACTGATTGGAATCCTCCATTAAATGAACCTTGCCCATTAAATGTTAATTTTAGAACAAGAACTTGTAATCCTTTAATTGTAGATAATTGTGAAGTTGGAGTAACGCCTAATTTACAAATGGCATGTCAGAATGTTCAAACAACCGTTTGCGGTAATGGTATAAGGGAAGCCCAGGAAGAGTGCGATTTTAATATAACAACAGGACAAGGTCAAAGTATTTGTTCTTTAAACACTATTGAGGGCTGCGATTTAGCCACATGTACCTGTAAGTACACTCCTTTACCTCAAGATTGTAGTAATCCTAATGGTGTGAATAATATTGTTTTAAATCATGTTTATAAACAATTAAAGATAAATGTATCATGGAATCTTGAAAGTTGTAGGGAATATGTTGAGAGTTATAGGTTATTAGGTTGTCTTAATGAAACAACATGTTCAATGAATTATGTTACTGATGCATTAAATAATAATGTTTTTAGAACAATAATAGACAATACTCAAAATTTTCCATTGTATCCGAATAAAAAATATTGTTTTAAACTTGAAACAAAATTTAATGCAACAACAAACCATAAAACAACATATTCAGAAGTATCGTGTATAGAGTTAGGTGATGCTATATGTTTTTTAAACAACGTGCAGCAATGGTGTGGAATGAATAATGATAAGCACGCAATATATTCCTGTGATGTGAACAATAAAGTATCTATTATAGAATGTGGAGGAAATGAGTCTTGTTCTTTAGTAAATGGTGCGCCACAATGTGTTTTTCAGAATGATTGTGAAAGATGCAATAGTGTTTTTGGAATATTTGGTTATTCGGGTTTAACTATAACTGTTCAGAATGGAAATACTGTAGAGGAAATATTTTGTGCAGGAAAAAATATGAATAAAAGAATTGCAGTTAATAGAAACAATGAATTTGTTGGTTGCTATTTAGACTATTCTTTTAATACTGTAGATAAAATGTATTCCTGTGAAGATTTGAAATCGTGCTATGATTATAAGTCAAAATTATCCTGTGAAACAGATTATTGTAACAAATTTTCTTTATCAAACAATCAAAAAATATGTGAATGGGCAGATTATGGTTTCTTTAATAAAGGTGTATGCAGGCCGAAAAAACAGTATGTAGATCAAGGTATCGCAATACAAAATTGTTCATTATGCAATGATCCTTTATATAATCGAATATATGGTGAATGTACAAAAGATACATGCCCATTATATGGTTATTGTTATTTTAAAACTACACCAACAGGAGGAAAATGTTTAGACGGATATACAATTAAGTGTTCTGATTATGATAATCAAAATGATTGTACAAATGGTGTCCCTATAATTGTTGATACACAATGGTCTTCATCAAGAAGAATATCTGGAACAAACAAATTAATACAATCAAGTGATGATTTATTAAACATAAGTGTTTGTGAATGGAATGGAACGCACTGTTATAGAAATGCAGATAATCTTCCAGACACAGTTGGTTTTAATGGAACAGACTGTCACATAATAGATTCTAAAAATAAAATCTTATGTGAAAGGGACAAAACAAGACCAATAACAACTATAAATCCAAAACCACATTACAATAACGTTATAAATTTAAGAGACAGAATAAGTGTGATAGATGATAATTGGCCATTAGGAGATAATAATATTGATAGTAACAATAATAATAGAAATCATACATGGGTTTATTATTCTTTAAGCGATTCAGGTTTTGTTTATCCGAATAGTATTTTACAGGTAAGCAGAGCAATAGATGAAGAAAATTATAAAATAAATATTCCTGATGGATTAACAAGTAATGGTGATGGTTCAAGAATTTATGTTTATTATTTTGCTGAGGATGCGGCGAAAAATCTTGAGCAAATAAAAAATTTCAGTATAATTTATGATGGTTCTCCTCCTTTTCCAATATTAAATACAAGGTTAGAAACTTTTTCCGGAAACTTCCAATGGCCTAATGGTTATACGGGTAATTGGTCTACTAATCTTTATGTGAACATAACATTAAACTCGGAATTAAGCATGCCTGTTGTTTGTTATTACAATATAACACCTATGAATGGCAATATAAATAATGCATGGGATCAATATTTAAAATACAATATTCCTAATCCTGACGCAGTTCCAAACAACATAATTTACAATACGCCAGGAAGTTTATTAACAGCATATATACATTTATGGCCTGATAGGTATGAATACATTATAAAATGTATAGATGATGCAGGAAACATATATTTTAATAATGGCACTTATAGGATTGAAGGAGACTTAACAATTTCAGAACCATTCCCTGCAGATACAACATATACTACTTCAACATTACCTGCAAATATAAGTATAAAAACAAAAGCGGACGGGGTATGTAGATATAGCATGAACACTTTGGATTATAATGCAATGGAGGGAACATATTCTAAAATTAGTTTAGGGAATAATACTTATTTGCACTACAAGAATATGGAACAAATATTCCCTGAATTACAGGAAGGAAACAATGTTCCATCAAAAATTTATAAGATATATACAGCATGCAATTTAACAATAAACAATCAAAATAAAATAATTGTGGGTGATTTTGCAGATGTTATAAGATTTGCCGTAGATGATATTCCTCCAAAAACAATTCTTAAATATGTTAATAAAAAAAATCCTAATGGTTTAATTAATTTCACTAATAATGAAACATTTGAGTATATTGGATTGTATTTGTTTAATGAAGATTTCAGCAGACTACTTCAGGATGAAGGTTCAAACATGAATTTTGGGCCAAACGAAACATATTATTGTATAAACAGCACTTTAAGAAATACACCATGTCAGATGAAAAAATACAACACATCAAATAATCAAATGGAAGAAATTGTTTTCGATTACCGTGAAAGCGGTGCAGGAAGTGATTTAGAATATGGTCCATATCCGAATTTATGCTATTATAGCAGAGACAATGGCATGAATCAAGAAGAAATAAAATGTATCAGATTAAGATTAAGAAACATGGAATTTGCAGAACCAATCATAAATATAATCGCAGAATAATTTTTAAGAAAAAATTTGATCACTAATAATTGTTTAAAAAATTTTATTGCTGTTAATGATGTATATGATATTTAAAAAAAAGAGGGAGTTTAGCATATTTTTGTATTTTATTTTAGTTATTATTGCCAGCAGTATTGTTCTTTCAGAGAGTTATAATACAAGCAAACCAATTATTGAAGTAATTTATGGAGAAATACCTGTAACAATTCTTGAATATAATCTATCAGATAAATATAATGGTTCCTGGCAGATTTATCCCATAACCAATCCTTTATATGGTTTAAGTGCATATAATTTTTCAGTTTATTATTTAGACAACGGGAACTATACTTTTTATATCTTAGCAGAAGATTTAGATGGAAATACTGTTGAGGCATATAAAGATTTTGAAATAGAACATGATGGAATGAATGTTTGGCTAATATCCCCAATACCTGCTGTAGGAAAAACAAGAAACTTTAATATTACTGTAGGCACGCAGTATAATGCCACATGTAAATGGGGCCATAATGCAGGAGATAATTGTGATGCACCCTGCAGGTTTGATAGTATGCCAAGGTTTTTTGATGTTACAGGAAATAAGACCGTACATAAAATATTTTATACAGCTCCTGATACTGATATGGAATTATTTGTTTTCTGCAGGAACGATTTGCCTGAAGCAAATTTAAGTAATCCTTCAAATTATGGAGGCACACATTTCATGACAGGATATGATACTAACAGGCCTAGTATAACATATTATGCTGCCAATCCTAATCCAGTAATTGACTGGAACTATAAAAAAACAGAGGTAAAAGTAATAACAAACGAACCAACAGTATGTTATATACAAGGAGGAAATTCTTCAGTAAACAACGGCATAATAGGGAGATATTTTCCTGGAGAGGATCCTTTGTTGTATGAGTCATATAGGACAGAGCATTTATTGAATATTTCATACAATGTTTATGATCCAACACCATATAATTTCCGGTACAATATAAGCTGTAGGGATCGTGCAGGTTGGTCTGATGAGAAATTCTTAAATGTATTAGTGAATCTTACTGGAACATTAATAATAACACAAATGAATCCAGAATTTAGTAGTACTTTAAACATACTTTACGAGATTAAGACAAGCATTAATACTGTGAATTGTTCATTAAAACTAAATAATGGAACATTACAATTTATGAACCAAAACACTCCCAGAAATTATACTTTAAACATAGAATTATTATTAGGAATAAATAATATAACTGTTACTTGTATTGCATATCCAGATACTAAAACTGAAAATTTTAGAATTACAGCAGATAATGAGCCTCCAGAATTAGAAATATTAATGCACACATCTACATGCAGTTTAAGTGAGATAAACTTTATTTTAAATGCATCAGACAGGGGAACAGGTATAGATTATTTTAATTATAGTATTTGGAAAAATGATGTGATTGTTAAAAATTGGACCAAAACCACAAGCACTCATATAACATATACAGGAAATTTAATAGATGGAGAAAATTACACTGTTAAAGCATTTGCAGTTGATAAAGCCGCATTAAAATCTGACACAAAAGAAAAAAAAATTACTGTGCATAATAATTCTTTTATAGGATGCGATTTAACAAATCCGACAGCTAATATAACATATGTCGGAGATCAATATCAAAAAAATGTTACGGTAACATGTAGGGATAATACTGGAGGTTCTGGATGTACAAGTTCATTTGATTATGTTTTAAAGGACATGAATTCAACTTGTGAAAATGCATCTTATAGTAATACAATGCTTTATTCTAATCTACCACTTATAGTTACACAGGATTCATTATTATGTGTAAGAGTATCAGATAGGGCTGGAAATTTTGGTTATGCAAGCAAAGCAATACCTATAAGCATGGTTGTTTGTGGAAACAATATTGCAGAGCCAGGAATAAATGGCAACCCTATAGAGGAATGTGATGGAACAGATTTAAGAGGTTTCACTTGTAATGATTTTAATTATAATGGCGGAATATTGCTTTGCACACCTCCAGATGGTTCATCGGAAGCATGTAAATTTGACAGGACAAATTGTCAGATAGGAAATAATGGTTATTGTGGGGATAATATAACAAACAATTTTCCTAATGAACAGTGTGATGGAACATTAGAAAATGGAGATTGGGGTAATATAACCAGTTGCAGAGATTTTAATTTCACCGGAGGAACACTAAAATGTAACCCATATACAGCACCTTTAGGACAAAGATGCATGTTTAACACTAGCAGCTGTTACAAAACACCAACAAATCCAACACCAAGATGTGATGGTGCATTAGGATCATTAGCAACATTACTAGACCCCGGAGAACAATGTGAACCATTCTTGTTCCAAAATTTTGGAATACCAAATTTGAAATGTTCAAATTTCGACAATTTTAGGTCCGGTAATGTAACATGTATGAATAATTGTATATTAGATATAAGCAATTGTAATGCTCCAGAACCTGAACCATATTGTGGTGATGGCATTGTTCAAACAGGAGAAGTTTGTGATCCCCCAGGAAGAAAATATTCTTGTGACAGTTTAGATGATGGAAGATATACTGGTGGAAATGTTACTTGTGGTAATAATTGTCAGTGGGTAAATTTTACATGTCAATTAGTTCCTGAATGTGGAAATGGTATAAGAGAAGGAGATGAACATTGTGACGGAACAGATTTAGGTGGCACAAAATGTACAGATATAGGCAATAATATAGGTGGTAATTTATCCTGTTTCCCAAAAGGACATCCATTAGAATGTAAATTTAATACAATAAATTGTGATAAAGGTTATGGTTATTGTGGCGATGGATTAATAAATAATCCTTATAATGAACAATGTGATGGTAATTCTTGGGGAAGAATAAGTAAAGAACCTGATGTTGGTTGCAGACAATTTGGATTTTCGGGAGGAACATTAAGATGTTATCCTCCATTCTCTCCAAATCAGTGCAAGTTTGATACAACAGGATGTGTAGATAATTCTCCATTAAACACTTGTGGAGATTCAATATTACAATCAGGAGAACAATGTGAGAGAGATAAGCCTTTTAGTTTAAGATGCAGTAATTTTGATAGTTTTACAGAGGGAAACTTGTTTTGTGATTATGGAAGCTGTTTCTTTAATATAAGAGATTGTAAAGTAGGGGCTTCTTTCTGCGGCAACAATATAGTTGAAATAGGAGAAACTTGTGATGGCAATAATTTTGGAAATTTAACAAAATGTTCAGATATAAGACCTACATTAAACGGAAGTTTAGTATGTTTACCTCCAGGACATGATAATGAATGTCAAATAGATATAAGTGCATGTACTCTTATAAATGATACCATAATAAACAGCACAGGTTATTGTGGGGATGGAATAAGAAACAATAATGAAGTTTGTGATGGAGGAACTAATGGTGTTACTTGTATAGATTTAGGATATTCTGGCGGAAATTTAAGATGTATTAACTGTAATTTTAATACTGATGAATGTTTCGGAGAACAAGACAATGGTTATTGTGGTGATGGTGTATTAAACAGCAATAATAATGAAAGTTGTGAACCAGGACTTCCTTTAACTGTAACATGTATAGATTTAGGATTTATAGGAGGAAATTTATCATGTAATCCAAGAGGACATCCAAAGCAATGCACATTTAATATAAATAATTGTATAGCCCCTGTAAATTTAGGTTTTTGTGGAGACGGATATATACTTCCTAATAATGAATCTTGCGATTTAAACAATTTAGGAGGTGCAGATTGTACTGCATTTGATGATTTTATTGGAGGAAAATTATTATGTGGTCTTCCAAATACTACAAATGCTTGCTATTGGGATACATCAAATTGTGATGTTGGTTACGGTTATTGTGGTGACAAAATAATAAACAATTTTCCTAATGAACAGTGTGATGGAACATTAGAAGATGGAGATTGGGGTAATATAACAAGTTGCAGAGATTTCGGATTTACAGGAGGAACATTAAAATGTTATCCCCCAAACAGTCCAAATAGATGTACTTTTGATACAACAGAATGTCAGGCAATAATAAATAATGGTTATTGCGGTGATACAGTGCTTAATAAGGGAGAACAATGCGAAAGAAATAAGGCTTTTACTTTGTCATGTACTGATTTTGATAAGTTTATAGGGGGAAATATCGCTTGTGATTATACCACATGCAAGTATAATTTAGATAATTGTATATTGCCTGTTGAGTCAGTCTGTGGTGACGGATTAATATCAGGAACAGAACTTTGTGACGGATTAAATTTTGGAGGAAGTGCATTATGTTCAAGATTTGATGATTTTATAAATGGTTCATTAAAATGTTTCCCGCCAGGACATAGATTTGAATGCATGTATGATTTTTCGGGATGTGTTGAGGCTCCAGAACAGCCAGTATGTGGAAATAATAAAATAGAGGATACAGAAGAGTGTGATGGAAGAAGAAATTTCTTTAAATGCACAGACTTTAATTTAACTGGACAAATATCTTGTACAAATTGCAAAGTTAATACAAGCACTTGTGATGGAAGAGCACAGCCCATTATTCAGCAATGCGGAAATTCTATATTAGAACCACCAGAGGCATGTGACGGCAGCGTTACAGGATTATCAAACAGTTCATTTTCATCATTATATAATTGTCAGTATGGACTAATATGTTCCTCAAGCTGTAATATAGAATGTGCTCCAGGAGTATTATCGAATACATGTAATAATTTAATTAAGGATAATGATGAAACAGGAATAGACTGTGGAGGTTCCTGTAGTCCTTGTCCAGAGGGGCAGGGATGTAAAAAAGATTCTGATTGTGATTCAAGAATATGTATCAACAATATTTGCAGAGAAGACCCTTGCACAAACAGTGTTATTGATGATGGAGAGACAGACGTGGATTGTGGCGGTTCCTGCAGTCCTTGTAGTTCAGGTAAAAATTGTATAGTCAATGATGATTGTCAATCCGGAAAATGCGTAAATGGTGTTTGTTCAAGCGAAGAAATTATTGATGAGAAAGAAAAGCCAAATACTGTCGGAGTAATACTTATAATAGTAGGAAGTATATTGATTTTAGGAGGGGGAGGATATGTAATATATAAAGAATATTTTGAGAAGAAGAAAACTCTTGAACCTGTAAGAAATGTACAAACGCCAATACAACAACCCCAAAAAGTCATAGATCCAAAATTATTGGAGCTTCAGAAGAAAAAACTTGAAGAGAAAAGACAGAAACAACAAGAAGAAAGAAAATCTTTACTTGAAGGATTTGACAAAGAGTCAGAAGAGAAAGATGATGTCAAAAAATTAAAAGAAAGACCTGTGAATAAAGAATTATTAAAAGAAGCAGGGTATGTTGATTTAACAGAAAAGAAAGATGAAACGAAAAAAACCGGAGGGGTCTTTAAAGATTTAGAAAAAATAGTTGGTGGCGAAAATGATGAAAAAATAGAAACTGTTACAGAACCAAATACAGAATTAAAAACAGAAGAAATAAACACTGAAACAAAGGACAGTTTTTCTGGAAAAGGAAAAAAGTCTAAAATTATAAAATTAAGAAAAAAACCAGAAGTTTTTAAAAAACTTGAAGAAATAAGTGGAAAAAAATCAAGCACAGATAAGGATTTAGATAAAATATCTAATAAAATTTTGTCTAAAAATATGGATAGGGAGGATATATTGTCTGAAGATTTTACAAATAATATTAAAAGATTAATAGAAAATAACGAGTTAGATGGAAGAAAATTAAAAGAATTTTTATTTGAAAATATATCTAGTGGAAAAATAAAAAAATCAGAAGCTGCAAAAATACTGCATGAACTAGGACTAATATGAGAAATTAGTGTTTATATTATAAAATTATAAAAAATTAACATGTTCAAAAAAAAATCACAAGTAATAGGACAGGTTTTTATATTCATATTGGCTGCATTAATAGTTGGTGTTATAATACTAATAGGTTATAATGCAATAAGCAAAACAATTTCTAAAAGCTGTCAGGTTGAACAATCAATATTTAAAACAAAAATAGAATCATTAATAGAAAGCAATAATGGTTACGGATCAATAACCACAAAATCAATAATTGCTCCATGCGGTTATGAAATGGTTTGTTTTGTTGATTCAACACAGATAGGAACAAATAATCCTTTAACTCTTTGCACTAATAAAATAATTGTTAAAAGCATTTCCAATGGAGAATCTATGAATATATTTTTATCAACACCTCAAAAAACGGTAGCAATTGGCTATTCTGATATGTTAAGAACTGATAATCCCCAAAACTGTACGTGTATAAAACAAAAATCTAAAAATTTTAATTTAAAATTAATAGGTATAGGGAAAGGGACAATAGTCAGAGATATAAATTATAATGGCACAAGCACATATCCTACTCCAGTATTCATTGAATAATTTTAACAAACAATTTATTTTAACAAACAATTTTAAAATAATATTTGATTATAATACATATAATAGTTTATTATTGTATTATTTATTATTGTATTTTTATGGTATTTATTTTATTATGATTTATATTATATGTTATTACATTTATAAGTTAGATTAAAAAACGGGTCTTTATGAATAATAAAAGAGCTGCAATAGAAATTCAATTTAACTGGATATTTATAGTGATAGTTGGAGCAATACTTTTTTTATTCATAATTAGTCTTGTTTTTAATCAAAAGAAAAGCGCCGATACACAATTAACTCAGGATGTATTAAAAAAAATATCTTCAAATATAAAAGGAAAACAACAATTAACAAACACATTTAGTCAGATAGAAACAATAAAAACAAGCTATGTTTTTAGTTGTGATCCCGAAACACTAATATCAGATTTTAAGATATCAAATGCCCAAAGAGAACAATTACCCTTAGAGATAATATTTACGCCAAGAGAATTTACGGCGCAGAAAATTGATTTGTTGACACTGGATTTTAATGTTCCTTTCACAGTAACCAGATTTATTTATATTTCTCCATCTAATATTATTTTTATAGTTTATAATGCATCTGAAAACCAAGAGTATTCTAGAGATATATATGACGCGCTTCCTAATGTGAATAAAAAATTTGTAGATTCCGAGAGTGCTTTAGCAAATATTTTAAAGAGTTATAACACATATAGAGTAATATGTTTTAAAGATTCTTGTCCTAGAAATTATAATTATATAAATATAGAGCCTTCAATAGAAGGAAATATTTTTAGTTATGGTTCTATAAGTTATAATTCTAGGATTTCAAGAAATTCAGTTAACTATTTTGGAAAAGAATCACTATTGGGCGCAATTTATTCAGATAATCAGAAATATTATTTATGTCAAATGAACAGGGCGTTAAAACAGTTTGAATTAAAGAGACAGTTATATGAAAGGAGAATAGAGATACTACAAAGAGAATTTCAAAATACAAACTCTGAATGTTATAATGTGTTGGTTCTCCCATTGACAACATTAAGAAACATGGAAAACAAAGGATTGGAGGATAGCAAAGACCTTTATGAATTATCAAACAGATTAAAAAATGATAATACAGATTTATTATTTAGAGGCTGTCCGTTAATATATTAAATATTTTATTTGAAAAAAGCATCTAAAATGTATAAGAAATCACAAATTCAGATGGCTGAAAGCATTGCAGTAGTTGTTATAATAATATTTTTATTAATAATAGGTATAGTATTTTGGATGAGTATAAGAAAAGAAGATATAAAAACATCAGCCACAGAATATCAAGATCTTTCAGTGATAGACTTGGCAAAAATAGCATCTGAACTTCCAGAATTTAAATGTTATAATTATAATTCAGTTTCAAAAGTAAACTGTTTTGATTTGTATAAATTGTTGGCTATAAATGAAACATTAAAAGATCCTGTAAAAAGACAGGAGTTTTTTAATTATTACAATTATTATTTTAAAAACTCAAGGATAAGTGTTCAGGAAATATATCCAAATGAAACAAAAATAATACTGTACGATAATAATATATCAAAAACAACCTCTCTTCAAATCACCGTTCCAATAGTTATTGAGAAAAATTCGGGAATAAATTCAAAGTATTCCTTTGGGTTATTGGTGGTTGAAGGATATTTTAGGTAAAATAGGTGAAGATTTAATGAGCAGAATTTTTTTTAAAAGAAAATCACAGATAGAAATGTTTGGCTTGTCATTGATCGTTATACTTATAGTTGTAGGTTTTTTATTATTTGTTTCTTTTAGACAGAAAATCCCGGTAAATGATTACAAAAAAAACTATATTGCTGATGAAATGGCATCAAACTTTGTCAATTCAGTTGTTTCAGTGACTCCAATTGAATGTTATGAAACAGATTTAAACATTTTAGAATTATTAAAATTATGTGCAAGGGGAGAACAAATCTCTTGTTCAGGTTACAGTAATCCTTGCGAGTTGGCAAATAAAACATTAAACATAATTACAAACAGGTCCCTTGTTAAGCAAGAATTGAATTTTGTAATGTATACTGAAGGTTTGAATGAAAATTTATTAATAAAAAACGGTGTATGTAAGAATAATGCGGGACAATTAGGAACAGTCATAATAAGCCTTTATCCTGTAATGACAAACAACGTTTTTTTAAAACTTCAAATATGCAAGTGAAAATCTTAATATTAAATCAAACACATTATAATCATAAATTTTAAATACTACCGAATTTTAAATATTAAAAAATATATGATTAAAATGGGAATATTTAAATCGTCAAAAACAGACTTGCCTGCAGGACCTGATGTACCAGTAGAACAAGTAATGGCGATGAAAGCCCAAGGATATACTAATAATCAGATAATACAATCACTTCAGAGAGATGGGTATACTTCAAGTCAAATATTTGATGCGATAAGTCAGTCGGAGGTTCCAATGCAAGAAAACACACAATATACAGATATGCAACCGATAAATCCCGGAAGTATGGGTTTAGGTGTTCAGCAACCAATGCCATTGCAGCAACCACTAATGGGCAATATTGGTGGAGGAACTTCAAACGAGGAATTGATAGAAGCAATAATTGATGAAAAATGGAATGAATTGGTTAAAGATATAAACAAAGTTATAGAATGGAAGCAAAAAGCCGATGCAAAACTACAGGTAATGGAACAAAAAATAAATGATTTAAAAGATCAGTTTGACAAATTGCATCAGGCATTGTTAGGAAAAATAGGGGAGTATGATAAAAATATGTTGGCTGTTTCTACTGAATTACAAGCGATGGAAAAAGTGTTTTCAAAGGTTTTGCCTACATTTATGGATAATGTGAATGAATTGAGCAGGATAACAGAAAAAATATCCTCAACTTCTTCTGCTGGAAAAGTTTCAAAAGAAAAAAAGAAGGTTTCTAAAAATTTTGAAGAAGAACAATAAAATAATTAAAAAACAACAAGAAATAAATAGTATTTTTTATAAAAATGCTATTTTATAAATAGTATTCTTAGGATGATGCATCAGATCCTGTCAAGAATAGCATAGCCATAACTGCTAAAAGCATCACTAATATTAATCCTAAAACTTTAGGATGAAACAATGTTGCATAAAGATTTTTATTAAAATCGCTTGTTGCAGTATTTGTAGAATCAGTTGCATTCACTGAAGTATTTATTTTGCTGCCAGATATTTGAGATAAGCTTTGTTGTCCAAATCCTGCACCTAAAGAAAAAAGCAATATTACAACAGTAAAAATTATTATCCAAGTAGTTATTGTTGTGCCTTTAGTAAGTTCACTATGAATATCTTTTTCTGTGGCACCAAACATTCTTACTGCGAACAAAATAAAAAATATTACAAGTATCAATATTGTAAACCAGGGTATAAATGTTTGTATAACTACAACAACCCCTCTGCTAAAAATAACTATAAACGATACTGCCAATGCAATTATTGCATGCAAACCCCTATGGCCATCACCAAAGACTTTAAACAATTCAAGCAATCCTAGAACTACAACAAACACTAATAAAAAAGTAAAAATACCTATAAAGTTTCCAAGTATTGAAACATCAAGGAATGTGGCCATTTTTATTTGGATTTGGATAAAGCCTTTCCAAGACTCTCTAGGAATGAAGGTTCCTTCGAATCTTTAGGTTTATCCTCTTTTGTTATAAACCATATTATTAGGGCAAATACCAATATAACTACAACCAATGCCTGTGTTTCTGAATCATTAAGGAAATCAAGCCATAATGGTAATTCAAACCAGTTAGCAGCATTACCGAATATTATTACGGTGGCAATTATTGCAAATAAAACAGCCCATCCGGCTAAAGAGGACCCTGCAATATTTACATCTCCTCCAAAGACACCCATTATGAGCAACAACATTATAACTGCAACCATTACTGCAGAAACATTAGGTAATGCATTGTTTATTATTAAAACAATATCTGATTCTGGTGAAGGATATGTACCTATAACATGAGGAATAACAACTGCCAAACCCATGACTAATGCAATAACAGCATTAAAGTTTTTTCTAGGTCTGCCATTCTCCTCACCCAATATTTTTGTTTTCTGCAAAACCGCGAACACAATTGTAAATACTAATATGAAAGGCAGAATAACATCAAGAATACCCATATCGTTTAAAGCAATTAAGCCGTCTTCAAATATTCCCATTCTAATCACCTTTTAACTTTCCCCTTTTTTTGTATTTTCAGATGGATCCTTCATGATCCAAGCCATAAAACCGATTATTGCAATAACAAATATTACTGCCGCAACATAACTCGTATTCCAGTTATCTCTTAAAAAATCATAAATTAATTCTAACCAGCCGAGAGCATTTAAAAATATTGCTATTATTCCAAGAAAAACTATTACCATAAATGCATTTTTATAAAAACCATCCTTAAGAAAGAATCCTTCTTTCGTTTGTTGGTGAAATGCTCCTGCCAGCATAAGGAAGCAAATTATTAACAATAAAAGTATGAATACTTGAGACATTGTTTTATTTATAACAGCCACAAGTTGTGCTGATGCCACGACTAAGAAACCCATAACAAAAGCAACCATTGCATTAAGATTCTTTTTTGTATAATCCCTATCATCTTTACCTTTTTCTGTTCCTAATATTTTTGTTTTTTCCAATATTGCAAAAACAATTGTAAAAACAAGTAAGAAAGGTAAAACTACATCATATATTCCTAATTTTGCCAAAAACTGTATGCTGTCTCCAAATACACTCATTACTCCATTTTATAAAAGAATCAATATATAAATATTACGGTTGTATGGTGTTGTTTTTTGTATTATTTTTGAGGAGAAATAATTCTTCTTTTATAACTATAAGAAATTTTATATATGAATCATGCTTTCTTTTTTTTATGATAGAAAAAAAACATATAAAAGAAATGGAAGAATATGTCAATGCAGAGGATTCTTTAAGAGAGGAATTAATCGCAAATTCTCGTTTAGTATTAAAGGATAGTAAATCAGCAATATATTCTATACACAGAAATAATTTGATTGAATCTAAAAAAAATCTTGATTCTGCAGAATCAATAATAAAAAAGTGTAAAAAAATTATAGCTAAACATCCGCATCTTAAAACATCATTTGAAAATGCATTAGAAGAATATGCAGAAGCATGTCTGTTTTATGGTTTTGTTAATAACAAAATTCCCTCATATAAAGACATAGGTGTGGATCCAATAATTTATTTGCAGGCACTATCTGATTTAACAGGAGAACTTAGTAGAAGAGCAGTACTTGAAGCTACCGGAAAAAACAAAAAAGAAGTCCAACGCATAAGGGATTTAATACACGACATTCAAGGAATTATCATAAAGTTTGATTTAAGGAATGGTGATTTAAGAAAAAAATCCGATGCAATAAAATGGAATCTAAATAAAGTAGAAGAATTACTTTATGACTTAAAAAGATAGCTCTAATAAAATGCTCCTAGACCCGTTGTGTTCAATACTTCTTCTCAGATCATATTTAACCATTTCTGACTTTTATTTTTTTAACTACAGAATCCTTATGCCATGCAGCGATTCCCATATATACATATTGCTGTAATATACCAATTATTATTCCAATTATGCCAAACCAGAACAACATTCTATTAGCTTGTACTAATCCAAGTATAAACATTGTAGTAGATATTATTGATATTATTATTGGTATCACTGCCCAGTATCCCGGTCTTGATACTTTTTCATAAATCTTCCAGAGCCATGTAATTATGTAAACGGCAATAATAATGATTAATATATATGCTATTAGTTTAAATATTAAATTCATTGTTTTATTTCCAAATATTAATGCTATACTAGAAAGAAAGATAAAAAAAATCATAGGAATATAAAGTAGTACTGGCCACCAGTGCATTTTTGCTATTTTTGCCATTAATACTAGATTCCCTATTGGTATCCATGCAAGCCATTCATTTTCTGTCTTTGTCTTCCTGGCTATGTAATATAATGTTAATGATTGATAGATATATGCTACTAAAGCGAATAAGAAAAATAATAATATAATTAATAATGTAATTCCTAGAACTGATGGATAAACTTCATTTGCCATTTATTAAAATATTAATTTTTGGGATTAATAAATGTTTCTAAAACAACTATTAAAAAAATAATACAAAAGTATTAATATAATATCGCCTAATAACATATTTTAATTTATTCCTTTAATAAAATTTAAAAACACATATTTTATCTTCATATTATGTTAAGAACACATACATGTAATGATTTAAGGGAAAAGGATGTTAATTCTAAAGTAATATTAAGCGGATGGGTAAACACAATAAGACTTCATGGAAGTTTATGCTTTATTGATTTAAGAGATAGGTATGGAATAACACAAGTAACTATAAATACAGAGGAGATTCCTGAAGTTAAAAATTTAAGAAAAGAATTTGTTATAAAAATAGAAGGCATAGTTAGAAAAAAACCAGAACCAAATAATAAACTAGAAACAGGAGCAATAGAGGTTTATGCTGAAAAATTAGAGGTATTAAACACTTGCGATATTCTACCAATAGATATCGAAAATTATTCTTCAATAACCGAAGAAAACAGGTTAAAGTATAGGTATTTAGATTTAAGAAGAAAACAAATGAAAGACAATATTGTTTTAAGACACAAAGTTACACAAGCAGCCCGTGAGTATTTGAATTCACAAAACTTTTTAGAAATAGAAACACCATTGCTTATAAGATCAACACCAGAAGGTGCAAGAGATTATATAGTTCCAAGCAGGATACATCATGGAAAAGCATATTCCTTACCTCAAAGTCCTCAAATATATAAACAAATATTAATGGTTGCAGGATTTGATAGATATTATCAGATAGCAAGATGTTTAAGAGATGAAGATTTAAGAGCTGACAGGCAACCAGAATTTACACAGATAGACATAGAAATGTCATTCGTAGAACAAGAAGACATATTTAAAATAGGCGAAGATTTAATAAATAATATTTTTGAAAAAGTTTTAGGATTAAAAATTAAGCCTTGGAAAAGATTAACCTATGATGAAGCAATGTCAAAGTATGGGACGGATAAACCTGATATTAGATTTGAAATATTCTTAAAAGATTTGACAGAAGCAGTAAAAGATTCTGATTTCTCTATATTTAGAAACACAATTGAAGATTCAGGGATAATTAAAGGATTAACAATAGATTATGAGTTTACAAGAAAAGAAATAGAAGAATTAACGGAAATAGCAAAAATCTATAAAGCAAAAGGTTTAATCGCATTCAAAGTTCTAGAAGATGAAAACAAAAGATTAAGACTTGATGGAAGTGCAGCTAAGCATTTATCCACAGAGATACAGATGAACATTATAAGGGAATTAGGTGCTAAGAAAAATAATACCATATTCATTGTTGCTGACCAATTTAAAATATGCAATGATGCATTAGCAAATGTAAGAAAAGAAATAGGTAAAAAGCTTGTTCTTTATGATGAAAAAGAATTTGCATTCTGTTGGGTATATGATTTTCCAAGTTTTGAATGGAATGCAGAAGAACAAAAATGGGATGCAGCACACCATATATTTACGATGCCAAAATACGAACATTTGGAATATTTAGAGACTGATCCTGGAAAAGTCAGGTCATTATGTTATGATATGGTACTCAATGGTATAGAATTAGCATCAGGAAGTATAAGAATAAATAGGAGAGATATACAGGAAAGAGTAATGAATGTTATTGGATTAACAATTGAAGATGTAGAACGGAAGTTCGGATTCTTGCTCGAAGCATTCAAGTATGGTGCACCTCCTCACGGTGGGTTTGCTATAGGATTAGATAGGCTTGTAGCATTGATGAGTGGAACAAATGATATAAGAGAGGTAATTGCATTTCCTAAGAATAGGCAGGCAGAAAATCCAATGGATGAATGTCCATCACCAATAGAACCTAAAGCATTAAAAGAATTAGGATTAAAAGTGGAAAAGAAATGAATATTTTCGAATGGATAAAAAAAAGGAATTATTCAACAAGAATATTTATTGTTTTAGTGTTATTATGGTTTATAGTTTTACCAGCAATCATAATTTTATTTAATATACGTGTCGGTTTCTTTTCATATATTAATTTATTATTTATGGGGCTTTTAATTCTTATTATCTTTTGGTTAGTCTTTAATTCAATTGAATCGGTAATAAGAGGTGTTATTCAAAAAAAGTTTAAAGAGTATTTGTTATCAAAGAGTGTGGCTTTATTATTGGTATCAACAATGGTTATTGTTAGTTTAATTAGGCATAATAATAACTCAATAGTGCGATCAAATTTTTTGATAAAATTATCAGATATTGTTTTTGTTCCAGCGTTACTTTTTACCGACATACCAAATGGATTTAACAATCGAATAGCAGATTTAACAGATTACATTATATATTATATAATATTATGTATTTATATTTTTATACTAGCATTTGTTATTTACAAAGTATTAAGTTATTTTGAAAAGAATATTAGATATACCATTCATAAACTTAAAAATAATGACAACCTCAACATTTCTTCAAATAAAGGAAATCCTTGACAGGAACAAGGTGGAATATACTCATTTGACTCATGAACATGTTCATAGAAGTGAAGATGCTGCTAAAATTAGAGGGACTAATCTTGATGAGGCTGCAAAAGCTATTGTGTTGAAGGTTGAAAAGAGGGATCCTGAAAAAGGCAAGTATTATGATTTTATACAAGTTGTTATTGGTGGAGATCAGCGTATAGATTTAAAAAAATTAAGGGTAATATTTAATAGTAAGAATGTTGCTTTAGCTTCCCCTGACGAAGTATTAGAAAAAACAGGGTGTACTATCGGTAGTGTTCCACCATTTGGCATTTTATTCAATATTCCTGTCTATATGGATAATGGCCTTTTGAATAAAGACCGTATAGTGTTCAGTGCAGGCACTCATACTGATTCAATAATAATGAGGCCTTTAGATTATATTAAGATAGTTAATCCTGAAGTTGTAGATGTTAAGATTAAAAATTATTAAGAGAGAATATGTAATATTGATAAATACTATTTTAGAATGAAATTTGTATAGATCTTTTTATGGATTATTCTATTATTGTTGATTCTATTTTTATTTTGTTGCCTGCATCATTATTGTATTTTTCCAATATTTTATCTATTGAATCTCTTTTTTGTTCTATTATGTCTTTGTTTTCAGATGAAATAAATAATTCTATTGCTTTTATAGAGTCTGTTCTTTTAGGAATACATTCATACTCCCTATAAACTACTATGCTAAATTTTGGATCATGATAAATTCTTATTTTGGAATGGTTGTTCATTTCAAATCCTGTTTTTCTAAAAGGGCCATATGTTTCTATTCTTTCCCTTTCAGGAAACAATGCTAGTAATTCTCTTAAAAGCTTTTTACCCCTTTCTCTAGCATATATGTCTGCAATTCTATCTGTATTATCTCCTTTTAGGAATATTTCATCAATATTTTTTATATTGTATCTTATTGTGTGCATAATATCAGGTTTTGTTTTTGTTTTTTATATTTTTCTTTTATCTTTTAATTTACCTTTTAAAATAAATATAAAAACAAATATAAATAGGTTATTTTATAATTATTGATTATGGCCGATGTCAAGATATTTATGGAATTGTCAGCAATGCTTGTTTTCGCAATAATAGGGGCAATAATCTCTAGAAAGGTTAAACAGCCAATAAGTGTTGGAATAATAATTTTAGGAATAATACTTGGGCCTAGCTTTTTAGGATTGGCAAAATATGATAATACAATAGCTGTAATAGCAAATCTCGGTTCAATAGTTTTGTTGTTTGTTGCAGGCTTAAATTCCAATATAAAGGAAGTTTATACTAAAAAAAATTTTTATGTAGCATTGTTTGGTGCATT
>JAWANI010000009.1:0-29967 GCA_038895475.1 Candidatus Woesearchaeota archaeon | reverse complement strand
CAAAACTTGCATCTGAACCAATACTGAGAACATATATTTTAAGCTTAATAGCATCGGAGTTTGTCAGCAATAAAAAAAGTTTAAGAGAGTTCTTTAATAAAACATTCTATGCAAAACAGTATGGGGACTCAAAAAAACTCAATGCAATAATAGAAAAAATAATACAACAATTAACTAAATGGAATTTTTTAGAAAATGAAACAAAAGAAAAAAATAAAGAAAAAAATATTTCAGAAAACACATATTTTACCTCTGCACACAAAATAGGAAACAATTCTGATGAAAACATAAAAGCCACTCCTATAGGAAAAAGGGTTTCTGAACTCTATCTTGATCCATATACTGCAAACCATTTAATAGAAAGCATGAAAATAATCAATGAAACCAAAAATTCTGACATAACAATATTGCATATGCTTTGCAGCTGTTTAGAATTAAGACCATTACTCAGAGTTAAAACATCGGAATATGACGAGATAGAATCTTTCTTGATTAATAATGAAGAATATATTATCAATAAAATCAATCAATACGAAGACGAATATGATGAGTTTCTAAATATATTAAAAACATCAAAATTCTTTATTGACTGGCTGGAAGAGAAAGATGAAGAGTATATGCTTGAAAAATATGATATTAGGCCTGGAGAGATTTATTCTAAAATTGAAATAATGGACTGGTTGATATACAGCAGTATTGAACTTTCAAGAATGCTAAAATTAAATAGCATAAACAAAGAATTGATGAAATTAAGAATAAGAATCAAATATGGTGTCAAAGAAGAGCTCTTGCCATTATTACAATTAAAAAATATTGGAAGAGTAAGAGCAAGAATTCTTTTCAGAAACAACATAAAAAATATTGCAGATGTAAAAAAAATTGACATAACAAACTTATCGAGAATTTTAGGAAAAAACATTGCTGTAGATATTAAAAGGCAGGTCGGTCAAGAATTTTCAGAAGAAAAAATAAGAGTAAAAGAAAACAAAAGAAAAGGTCAAATAAATCTAAATGATTTTAATAAACCTAGTTAACACCATTAATTTTCTCATTATAAGATTTTTCGATTCTCTGCAATGCAGTAATATATGCTGCTGTTCTCAAATCAACAGAATACTTATTTGAAATTTTAAAAACAGCATCAAAAGAGTCTCTCATTATTTTTTCTAACCTGGTATTTACTTCATCTAATGTCCAATAATTATTCTCTAAATTTTGTAACCACTCAAAATAGCTTACAGTTACACCGCCTGCATTACTTAATATGTCTGGAACAACAGGTATCTTTCTTTTTAACAGTATATCATCTGCCTCTGGTGTTGTCGGCCCATTAGCTAACTCTAATATTAATTTTGCATTAATTTTATCTGCATTTTTTTCTGTAATCTGATTCTCTAATGCTGCAGGTATCAATACATCAACATTTAACTCTAACAATTCTTCATTAGATATATTTTCTGCCCCTTCAAATCCCTGAACTGTTCCTGTTTTATTCTTATGCTCAATCAACTCTTTTATATCTATACCGTTTTTTTTGTATATGCCGCCTTTGCTGTCAGATATTGCAACTATTTTATAATTTTCACTTAATAATTCTGCCATTACACTCCCTGCATTTCCGAATCCCTGTATTGCTATTGTCGGATTTTTTATTGAATATTTTTGAAGGGCATCAATCAACACATAATATCCTCCTAATGCAGTGCTTTTATCTCTTCCTAAGCTTCCGCCTTTATCAAGAGGTTTTCCTGTTATTACTGCTTTATTTATATAATGATAACCATTATGTTTCATGTATTCATCCATCATCCATGCCATTATTTCAGAATTTGTATAAACATCCGGAGCTGGAACATCTATGAATGGTCCTAATGAATTGTGCATTTCCTTTATATAGCCCCTGCTTAATCTTTCTAATTCTCCTTTTGATAATTCTTTAGGATTTACTATTACTCCGCCTTTTCCTCCGCCCATTGGTATTCCTACTACTGCACATTTCATTGTCATCCATGCGGCCAATGCTTTAACTTCAGACATATCTACATTATGATGATATCTTATACCACCTTTATATGGGCCTCTGAAATTATTATACTGTACTCTATATCCTGTGAATATTTTTGTTTCGCCAGAATCCATTTTTACAGGTATGCTTATCTCAATTATTCTTTGAGGTCTTTTTAATATTTCATATAATTCATCGTTTAATTTTATAACTTCCTTTGCTTTAGTTAACTTTTTAATATAGTTTTGAAAAGGATCCATTGTGCATCACCTTGCACTAGTAATGCTGTTTATTTTTAAAACTTTATGATGTTGTGATTTTATATCATCCATGCTTCACTACCATCAATTACTACTTTTATTTTTTGGTTTATCTCAAGTTTTTTAGAAGGATTCATTAATCTTGCCTGATAATAAGTATTAGGGTCTAAAACCTCATATTCAGGATATCTTTTTATTACTTGAAATATTACAGGATGCAATATATCATAAGCATTATTGTTAGGAAGAGAAGTTTTAGTGTTTGTTTTTAAATCCACAACATGAATCTTGCTTCCTATTGACTGAATCTTGTAAAGATGATTATTCATTTTTATAACATCATTCTTTTTATAATTGGGCAATTCAAGCAATAAATTCAATCTATAAACTGTTTTTGATGTCTGCCAATCTAATGAGTAATGCTGAGCGTTTTTCTTTATAATCCCCCCAAAATTTTTCCTGACCTTCTCTGCCAAAGTTTTTGCATATGTCTGATTTGTCAAATAAATATCTATCTGTTCTAAAGAATATTTTTCCAATGGAACTTCTTTTGTAATATATATTCCTTTTTTATTTTGTTTTAAAACCTCCCTTCTGATAAAAGATAAAATTTCTTCATTACAATTTCTTAATTGCAGTATTGATTCAAAATATTTTGAGTTCTTTCTAGAACATTTATTGCATAATGTTGATTTAAAAACAACAGGTATATCAAACAGTTGATTTTTAAATTTTAGTGTTATTTTTTGTTCTAAATCATTTCCTGGTTTTAGAAATAAAATGTTTTCTAAATCCTTTTTAAACATTTTTTTAACTATAAATTTCTTATTTTTATTATGTGCATTCTTAACCTTATTAGAAGTATTATCGATCTTGATTTTCGATGACAAAATTTTTTTTACAACTGTATTTAAATCCTTAAAAGATGTCCACTTATTAGCATAATAATATGATTTACAGGAATTGCAAATCGTTATAACAATGTCTTTAAATTCAAAATCAATATTATTGCATGTACTGCATAATTCCGAATTTTCGGCTATTATTTTTCCGCATTTCGGACAAAATTTTTTTGAAAACTTTTTAAATTTCATAAATATTGTTAAATCCCTAAATATTATAAATTTTACTCTAATGCACAATTTATACAAAACGTCTACAAAACATAACATTTATAACATAAATATAATCAACCATCATTATGAAAAAAGATGTTTTTAAAAAAATATGGCATTTTTTATGGAAAGAAGATTCTTTAGCAAGCTGGATAGTAAATATTGTTTTGGCATTCTTGCTGATAAAATTTATTGTTTATCCTGGTTTAGGATTAATTTTAGGCACAAACCTCCCGGTCGTTGCCGTTATTTCTGAAAGTATGGAACATAACGGAAATTTCGATACATGGTGGAATAGTCAAGCACTATGCTCTGACAATCCTTTAAACATGACTAGATGTACACAGAAAGAATGGTATTCAATGAGAGGTATTACAGAGGAAGAATTTAAAAAATTTCCTTTCAGTAATGGTTTTAATAAAGGAGACATAATGGTCCTTAAAGGCATAGATTATGAAAATATAAAAAAAGGAGATATTATTGTTTTTAAATCTGGAATGAATTACCCTATTATTCATCGTGTTGTGGAAAAAAATGATGTAATACAAACAAAAGGGGACCATAATGTTGCACAGATAATCAGTAAAAATCTTGATGAAAGATACATAACAAAAGATGAAATTATTGGAAAAGCATGGTTTAGAATACCTTTATTGGGATATATTAAAATTTGGTTTGTTGATTTATTGAGATGCATTACATTCAACGGATGCTATTTCAGTTAATATAATTTTATTTAATATAAAAAAATTTTGATTAATAAAAGGTGATTGAAATGATGTTTTGTCCAAAGTGTGGTTCAATATTAAAACCAAAAATTGTTAGGGAAAAAAAAGTTATGGCCTGCTCTTGCGGATATGTTTCTGATAAAGATTCAAAAATTGTTTTAAGTGAAAAGAAAAAAGAGGAAATAAAATTTGATGTTGTAGAACAGGAATCCTCTGCATATCCTATAATAGATGCTGAATGTCCTAAGTGTAAAAACAATAAAGCATATTATTGGACTCAACAAATGAGAGCAGGAGATGAACCTGAAACACATTTTCATAAATGCACTAAGTGTGGACATACTTGGAGAGAAGGTAAATAAGTCAGTAATTTCTATGACAAAAAAACATATTGATAATGAAAATCTTGATGAATATAAAGAATACTTGAATAATAAATATATTGCTTTAATAGTTAAACCTAATTCTAAAAAGACAGTAATCGAGGGCTATGATAATAATAAGAATGCATTAATAGTTAGTGTTAAATCAAAAGCGGAAGACAATAAAGCAAATATCGAGATAATAAAATTTTTTAGTAAATTATTAGGGAAAAAAGTTTTTATCAAGTCTGGTTTAAGAAGCAGGGAAAAATTGTTAAAAATAGAATAAAAAATAATGTTATTGCATAAAAATAATTTATTATGTAACAATATATAAAAATATAATAATTAAAACATTATTTAACTATTATAAAATAACAACATTTAAAAAAGAGTTTTTACTTCTCTAAATATGATTGAAATAAACATAACTTCCTTTGAAAAAAATAATGAAAAATATTTTTTATTTAAATACAATATTCTAAATAAAGATATAAAAATAAAAGCCTACAGGATTAATGATGCAGATGAAATTATGGCTGATTATAAAGAAATTTCCGGTTTAGAAACAACAATTTTAACCTCAAAAGTTGATAACCCAAAAAGTAGGGAATGTACAATAATTGAGATGATATCAATAAAAAAAATTCTTGAAAAAGCAAAACCACATAATAAAATAATATATGATACAACACAATCACAAAATTTTTTACAATAAAATATAAATAACACATAAATTATTATTAACTAAAATGGTCAATGCAGATAAAACATTAAAAACTAATGAAGAAGAATGGAATTTTTATAGTGAAGATAAAACAGGTTTATCTGCAATAACATATTATAAAAATAATACCGGCGTTGTTCTTGCAGAAATTCTTTCAAATCCCAAAAAAAGAGTTGCTGCACATATCGCATGGGCCGGTGCAAGACATTCAAGATCTCCAGGAGACACAATCGATATATTGGTAGAGATGGGTGAAAAAGGTGTTGATCCTGATGAAAAACTAGATAATACTTTTAAGAATTATGGACATGCATCAGTTGCAGACATGGCAAGATTTGCAGTACAATTTAATAATGTGCCAATGCATGTTCCTATGCATTTGTTCAATGACACATATGTAAATTCTGGACAGGAAAAATCAACAAGGTATCAGAAGCAATTTGGTGGAGTAATAATGCATCCATTATCATTATATATGCCTGAAGATATAAAAAAAGAGTCCTTCATTAATGAATTGAATAATGATTTTGAAAATTTGGGTGTTTTGGCATTAAAAAATTTTAATGAATTAAAACCAAAAATAACAGAAGCATATGAAAAATTCTTTAAACCGGAAAATAGTGCAGAAAAATCTGCATTAAACACAAGAGTATTGGATACTATAAGGTTTAATCTTCTCCTCGGACAGTCAAGCGGTTTTGCTTTAGAAACAAGTGCAAGAGATTGGGCTAAAATAATATCACATCTTAAAGCTTCACCTATGAATTATTATAATAATTTAGGGTATCAGCTTGAAACATTGCTTGCGCCTGGAAAAAATATCGAGTCAGAATTAGGATTCAGGGCAGAAGCCCCATCATTGATTGAATTTACAGATGCCGATTATACACTGAGAAATAATTTAGGCAAAATAAAAGAATTCTATAACAATAATATACATTTATCAAGGAGAAACAGCAAATTCTTAGGATTACAAAATCAGAAAGTATCTGTGTTGAACAACAAATACAGTTCTGGGCTTAAAATGGCTGCTCAATATTTTCTAAATTTATTTCCTCACACAGATTATAATACATTATTATATGAACTTAATAGTATGCCTGTTGAAAAAAAAATTGAATTAAGCAATATTATATTCAATAATCATAATCATCAGAAAGAATTGCCCTCACAATTTTCATCAACAAGCGATATTACAATAATATTTGAAGGCACACTTGGAGAATTAAGAGATTTCAACAGACATAGGGCATGGGGAAGATTTCTACAGTACATACCAATATATTATGGTGAGGAAACAAATTATAATAAATCAATTTCTATAATAAACAAAGGTTTTGGTCTTCCATTATACATGGACATTCCAGAATTTAAACATCTTAAATTAGAAATGAAAGAAAGATTGGAAAGATATTATGAAAATGCTTTTGCATTTATGGAAAAAAGCCATAAATATTTAGGAGATATTTCTTATGATTTTTTTATTAATATTCTTCCCTTGGCCGCAAGATCAAATATCTGGATGCATGGCAATCCTAAACAAGCAAATTATTTGACAAATTTAAGAGTTAGACCTGGAGGACATATAAATTATAGAATCTTAACTTTTGATGCTGCAAAAATGCTGGCAGATAATGATCCATTCTTAAAAGGTTTGGAGCTTGAAAAAAGGCCTGATCCCGCAGATAGAAATGAATTTTTTAACAGAACATGAAATATAAATAATACTTAAATAAAAAATAACACTTAAAGATTTAAAATGTATAAAGGACATAATTATAAAGGATTATTCATAACTTTTGAAGGGGGAGAGGGATCAGGAAAAAGCACACTTTTAAGATTGCTTAAGGAAGATTTTGAAAAAGCAAATCTTCCTTATGAATTCTCTTTTGAACCGGGTGCAGATGAGAGTTCAGAAAAAATCGGGGATAATACAAGAATAATGATTAGAAAAATACTCCTTGACAAACAATATTTTAAAACAACGATTGCTGAGTTAATGTTATATTATGCAGATAGAGCAATACATGTTGAAAAGACAATAAAACCAGGTCTTGAGAAAGGTTTAATTGAAGTATCTGATAGATTTCATGATTCAAGCATGACATATCAAGGATATGCTGGAGAATTAAATTTTCTCTACCCCTATTTTTTAGAAATGTCTTTTGATGTTATAACTCAAAATATTAAACCGGACATCACATTTTATCTTGATGTGACACCGGATATTGGTCTTAAACGTGCATCAAAATCTAAAAAAGAGTTTGATAATGGGGACTGGCAGGAATCGAAAGAATTGTCTTTTCATGAAAAGGTAAGAAACGGATATCTTAAAATGATAGATTTAGAGCCGGAAAGATTCAGAATAATTAACACAAAAGATAATAACATAGAAGAATGTTATGAACAATTAAAAAAACATCTTAATCCTTTATTATTAGAAAAATACAAAAGAACCATATAATATGTTAAAATTTATAAAAAATTTTAAAAATTAAAGAATCATTCTTCTTTTTCTTCTTTTTCTGAATCGAAAAAATTATTTAATGAGTGACAACTTGTTTTTGCTTCATAACTTATTTTTTTCATTCTAAAACACCTCTAATACAAAAAATGATTAAATACAAAAAAAATTAAAAAACAATTAATATTGATCATAAAATAAAACAAAAATTCTATGTGATAACTTATTTATAAATACTATTGTTTAATAAAATATTTTTGCTAAAATAATGGAAAAAATGTTCATATCAAAAAGTATATTTTGAAGAATAATATCTGTCGCAATCAAGTAATGAATTAAGCACAAAAACTTTAAACCATATAAAAGTGATAAAAGAAAATATCATAATTTAAGATATTAGAATATATTTTTCAACAAAACATCTACATATTAGTATACAAATTTAAATATTCTGAATCTATAAACTGAATTCACATACTTTGCCAACGCAACAATGATTCCATACCATGATGTAAAATTTCAGAAGTTTCAGCATTAATTTTTATGTTTATAACATTAAAACTATTAGTAACAATAGTTACATTCCATATTTGTCCGTATTCAGGAAGTTTTTGCAACAACAATATTGCCTTAGACATTGCCTGAGAAGGATAATTATTTTTAACAACTTCATTAACTAAAACCAAAGCATCATCCATAGAAACCTTAACTTTACTTAAATCTAAAGGTTCAATATAATTTTTTTCCTTAAAAGCATCCTGAGGAGAATTAATAGTTATTTTTCCTTTAATATAATCAAAAACAACTATCTTGTCAGATTTAACATTATAATATCCCACTTGACATTCTTCAACAGAATTAGCATCCATCATTCTGAAAATATGAACAAGATAATGTTCTGGATCAATGCTCCTAAAAACTTCAGAAGATTCAATTTCTTTAACAACATTATTTATATCCATAATATCAACCACTATAATTCAATAATAGGATTTAAAAATTTTCTTATAATTAAAAGATAATAAAATTTATACAAAAAGTATTTTGCCTCTTGGACCTGGATTAAGTATTAATGTCTTATCAATTCTGTCTTCCAATTCAAATGCTTCATGAATATGCCCAGAAACAGCAATTAATGGTTGATATTTCTTTATAAATTCAAAAATATTCCTGCAGCCAACATGATATTCTATATCTCCAGAAATATTATCTATATTAGTCCCATATGGCGGTGCATGTGTAAGTAGTATTAACTTAAAATTTTTATTTTCCCTTTTACTTATCTTATCATATTCTTTAATAAAAATTTCTGAAGCTTTGTCAAAAGATGAATCATTAACACTAAAACCCCCTCCTCCATAACCAAAAAAAATAATATCTTCTATAATATAATGAGATTTATGTATAAATTTTAAATTTTTATAACGCATACACAAGGCGGCCATTGTCGATTCGGATTCATGATTGCCATTAATCAAAATAACAGTTTTACCAATAGAATTCAGTTTTTTTAATATGTAATCTAAATTATCTTCAAATATAGTTAAATCCCCTGTACAAACCAAAACATCTGCATCATGACTCTTACGTATTATTTCATTAAGATATTTTTCACTACCATGTATGTCAGTAAAAAAAAGCAGTCTCATGATAAAAAAAGAATTAAGGTATTTTTAAATTTTTTTTAAAATAATGAAAAACAAGCATGTTAAAATAATAAACATATAAAAATAATAAATATTTGAGATCTAATTTTTCTTTCTTCTTTCAAGCTTTTTGCTTCTTATAGGAACACTTGATATTATTTCTTTTTTGTGTTTTCTCAACATTTTAATTCTATCAGCATTATATTTATCCACTATCTTTTTAACACTTTTTCCAGTCTCAACCGTTTTTCTGTGTATATGCTTAATACCTGTAGATTCTAAAATATCTTCGACAGGATCTTTATCATTAAGTTTTGATACATGAGTATCGTCTGCATCAATACTTCTCAGATCATACTTTTCAATTTCTTCATCAGTTATTTCTTCTGGAAGGTTGTGCATTTTGTGTGAATAAATCAATGCCTGTCTGAATGCATGACTTGTCCTCTTAAAAACATTTTCGCGACCAACTAAATCTATAACTCCAGAACTTTCGAGCAAACGATAGACTTGTGGTTGTATTGTTGTAAGCATTATCTTGCCTTTTTTATTATGGTTCTTTATTATCGCCTTCAAATTTGCTATTCCAGTTGCATCTATTACTGACACATATTTCATTCGAAGTATTTTTATCGGTTTATGACTTCCAGGAGTGTTGCTAATTTCTTGGTCTAACCTTGCTGCAGCCCCGAAAAATAACGGGCCATTGAGTGTGTATATACTTATATCTGGATGATGAAATTTCTGAACTACCTCTTTTGTATGCATTGTTTCATCTGCATCAACGCCATGTTCCTCTACTCTGTATAGATCCGCCATCCTCTTCATAAATAGTAATGATGCAAGAACTATGCCTACTTCTATTGCAACAGTTAAATCTACCAATATTGTCAGTAGGAATGTTGTTATCATAACCACAACATCAGACAATGGCATTCTAAAAGTTTCAAATATTAAATGCCATTCAACCATGTTTACTGCAACAAACATTAATATACCTGCTATAACTGCAAGTGGAATTCCGGAAAATATGTTTCCAAACAACAATACTATAATTAATAAAACTATTGAATGAAATATACCTGAAAGTTTTGTTTTTCCACCATTTCTTATATTCGTGGCTGTTCTTGCAATAGCACCCGTAACAGGCAAGCCTCCGAAAATTGCCGAACCAATATTGGCTATCCCTTGACCTCTTAATTCCCTATTAGGATCATGTTTGCTTCCTGTCATTCCATCAGCTACAACAGCCGATAATAATGATTCTATTGCTGCAAGAGCAGCTATAGTCAAAGCCGCAGGTAATAATTTTAATATTAATTCTGAATTTATGTCAAACAATTTTGGAGTAGGAAAAACATTTGGTATTTCGCCTATATCACCAACTGTTTTTAATCCTAAAGTATTTCCTAATAAAAGAGTCACCATTAATCCAAAAAGTACTGCAACTATAGAACCGGGAACTTTTTTAGTTATCTTTGGAAAAAAGTATAATATTAAAATAGTTACTAATGCTAAACCAACAGCATAAATATTTAAACTAAAAAAATGCGATAAACTAATTATGGTTTTTTCCAAAAAATCTGCGCCAACAGGATAGTCTGGATAAACTCCTAAAAAATTATTTAATTGACCAAAAAATATTATTACAGCAATTCCTGCTGTAAAACCAACAATTACTGGATGAGGTATATATTCTATAGCTTTACCAAGTTTGAGTATAGCCAATAACAATAATATTATTCCTGCAAGAAATGTTGCTATTATTAATCCGTTAACACCATATTTAGACACTACGGATAAAATAACAACAACCATTGCACCTGTTGGTCCCGATATTTGAAATTCTGAACCGCCAAACAATGATGCAAATAATCCTCCGATTATTGCAGCATACAAACCCATAACAGGACTCACTCCTGTTGCGATAGAAAAACCTATGGCCAATGGCAATGCTACGATAGCAACAATTGCTCCGGCTATTAAATCACTTTTTATATTCTTCCAATTAAACTGTTTATTTATCATACACTCACCTTTTTCAGAATTTTATTGCTCCAGACTGCATTTGCTTCATCATTTTTTCCATGTTTCTTTCATTGCCTTTCATCATCTTCATTAATTTTTTTGCCTGTTTATACTGTTTTAATAATTCCCTAACTTCCCCCGTTGTTAATCCTGATCCTTTTGATATTCTTTCAATTCTTGAACTGTCTATTATTTCAGGATCCTCTAACTCTGACTTGGTCATTGAATTCATTGCATACTTCCACTTGTCAATTTTTACTTCTTGACTTTCCAGCAATTCTTTAGGTATTTTTGCTCCGCTAAACCCAGGTATTAACTCCATAATTTTTGTTAATGGACCCATTTTTTTCATTGCCTGCATCTGCTCATATAAATCTATAAGATTAAATTCTCCTTTCAAAAATTTTTTTCCTAAATCCTGAGCTTCTTCCTCGGAAATTGCATCATGAACTTTTTCAAGCAATGATTCTATATCGCCCATTCCCAATAATCTTCCAACAAAATTTTCCGGCTTAAATTCTTCAAGGGCATCAATCTTTTCCCCTACACCAATAAACTTTACAGGTGCTTTAGTTACTGCACATGCAGTTAATGCCCCTCCTCCCTTTGCTGTTCCATCAAGTTTTGTTATAACAACACCCGTAATGTTGCATGTTGCATTAAATGTTTCTGCCTGTTTCTGTGCAGCTTGTCCAATATCTGCTGATAGCACTAAGAGAGTTTCATCTGCATTAACAGCACTATTTATTAAATTTAATTCTTCTATTAATTCATTGTTTAATGCATCTCTTCCTGCAGTATCTATTATTATAATATCATATTTTTTTAATTGCGATTCAAACTTTTTGTAAATATCTACAGGGTTTTTTGCTGTTTTTTCACCATAAAAATCCACACCCAACTTTTCTGCCAACTGTTTTAATTGATCATAAGCTGCAGGCCTCCATGTATCTGTTGTCATTAATGCAACTTTAAAACCTCTCTTTTGATAATACTTGGCAAGTTTCCCTGCTGTTGTTGTCTTTCCATTACCAAAAAGACCTACTAGCATTATAAAAAATGGTTTTTTGTTTATCTCTATTTTTGCACCACTGCCCCCTAAGAATTTAACCAATTCTTCATAAACAATTTTTATCAAATACTCTTTTTTAGAAATATTTTTTGGCGGTTCTTCTTTTAATGCTCTCTCCTTTATATTTTTTGTTAAGTCAAAAACGAGTTTTACATTAACATCTGCCTGCAATAAAGATTTTTGTATATCCTTAATTAATTCATTAATAAGTCTTTCATCTACAAACAATGCTTTTGTTATTTTATCTAAAGTGTTCCTTAATGATTCTCCTAATTTATCCAATACCATATTTTTAAGAAATAAAACAGCATTTATAAATGTTTAGAGTTATCAAAAAATTATAATATATAAGACACTAATCTATACTTGTCACTCTCAAATATTTATATTTTTAATCTCTTTTTCTCCTCGCCCTTCTTTCTTCTCTGTCTCTTATTGTTTGATTTACATAATTTTTTAAAAATATTTTTTTGCGAGAGAAATTATGCGCATTATTCGTAGGATTTTCTCTAAATACATTATTCTTAAACATTTTATCTTTAAATGCTCTCTCCCTTAACATTTTTACAGGCATTAATTTTGGTTTTTCAGCCTTAACTATTTTTATATTTCTATTAGACAATATTCTTGAAAAATTATTATAATCATTAGGCGTAAGAAGTGTTATTGCTTCTCCTTTATCGCCCATTCTAGCAGTTCTGCCTATTCTGTGTATATATTCTTCTGATGTTCTTGGAAGATCATAGTTAAAAACATATTCTATATTTCTTATATCTAAGCCTCTTGCTGCAACATCTGTTGCTACAAGAACTTTTACATGTTCTTTTTTTATTAAATCAACAACTTTTAACCTTTTGCCCTGATTTAAACCGCCATGAATTGCCACAGCATTAATGTTGTTTTTTCTTAAATTTTCTGTAACTATATCAACCTCATTTCTGGTTGCACAAAAAATCAACGACACACCTTTTTTTTCCCTGAGCAAATGTAATAATAAGGAAAATTTTTCATCAGTGTTTATATTATAATATATTTGTTTTAAATACTCATTACCAACATGCATTTGGGAACTTATAAATACAGGATTCTTAAAATATTTTTGTACAATTTTTTTTATTTCAAAAGGCATTGTTGCTGAAAACATTAAAGATTGCTTATTATCAGGAATGCTCTTTAAAATATGTTTAATATTGTCTATAAAACCCATTTCCAACATCCTATCAGCTTCATCAAGAACAAAATATTTTATTTTATCTAAATTCAATGTTTTTCTTTCCAAATGATCTATAACCCTTCCAGGTGTTCCAATAACTATGTCTGCATTTTTTAAATCATTAATCTGCGGATTTATAGAAACGCCGCCATATACTGATACGATATTAACATTCATAAATTGTCCTAAAAGTTTAAAATTATCATATACCTGAACACATAATTCTCTTGTAGGCGTTAATATTAATGCCTGAACACCATTGTCTATAGTTATATTGTTTAATATTGGCAAACCGAATGCAGCTGTTTTACCGGAACCGGTTTTTGACTGGCCTACAATATCTTTGCCAGAAAAAATTACCGGAATACATTTTTCCTGTATATCGGTTGCTTGATTAAACCCTAATTTTTTTATGGCTTTATGTAATTCTGGTTTTAATTTTAATTCTTCAAAATTCATTTTATTCTCCAAAAGAATCTTATAACCAATCAAGTATAAATGCAAACTTTGCCTGCCCTGATTGTGAGCAAGCATCATTTCAGAATAAAACTGAGAAAGTGCCAGCTCTCCATTCTTTTATATTGGAAACAATCTGTTATTTATAAAGATGATTATTAATAAAAAAAATATCTAAGAAAATTAAATGTTGATAATTGTTTTATTATTTTATTAAATACTAAATTCTAGAAATATTTATAAAATAAGACTTTCTCTCCATGAACATGCCCCTGTAGCATAGTAGCTATTGCGGCAGACTTGTAAGTCGAGAAATCGATAAAGATATCTGCAGGTCGCGAGTGCAATTCTCGCCAGGGGCTGTGAGTAGAACGAACAGGCTCTGGTGAGGCAACGAACATAGTGACTTTGTCTCGCCAGGGGCTGTGAGTAGAACGAACAGGCTCTGGTGAGGCAACGAACATAGTGACTTTGTCTCGCCAGGGGCTGTCATACTTGTCTTATTATTTTATATCCTATTTACTTTTGTCTTCTTTGCTGCCTTCTTTACTGCTTCTGCAACTGTTTTCGCAACATTTTTATCGAATGGACCGGGGATTATTTTATTCACGGTCGGTTTTTTAACCATAGATGCTAATGCTTCTGCCGCTGCAATCTTCATCTCAGTATTTATCTCTTTAGCCCTGACATCTAATGCACCCCTGAAAACTCCTGGGAATGCTAAAACATTGTTTATCTGATTAGGAAAATCGCTTCTTCCTGTTGCAATAATAAATGCTCCGGCTTTCTTTGCATCATCAGGCATTATTTCTGGTATAGGATTTGCCATTGCAAATATTATTGGTTTTTTATTCATGCTCTTAATATGATTTATTTTAAGAATATTTGGTGCAGAAACACCTATAAAAACATCAGCATTTTTCATTAATGTATCTAAATCACAGCATTCTCTATATGGATTGGTTATTTTTGCAATTTCTATCTTCATTGAGTTCATGTTTTCAGTTCTACCCTCGTATATTGCACCTATAGAATCAGCCATTATAATGTTTTTTGCACCATATGTTAATAATAATTTTGCTATTGCAATACCTGCTGCACCAACCCCTGATATTACAATTTTCACTTCTGAAAATTTCTTATCCGCAAGTTTTAAAGCGTTAATTAACCCGGCTAATACCACAATTGCTGTTCCATGCTGATCATCATGCATTACAGGTATATCTAATTCTTTTTTTAGTCTTTCTTCTATTTCAAAACATCTAGGTGCAGAAATATCCTCAAGATTAATGCCTCCGAACGTTGTACTAATTATTTTTATTGTATTAACTATTTCATCGACGTCTTTACTTTTTATGGCTAAAGGTATTGCATCTATGTCTGCAAATTCTTTAAACAATACTGCTTTACCCTCCATTACGGGAAGAGATGCTTCAGGACCTATATCTCCAAGACCAAGCACTGCTGTGCCATCAGTTATTACTGCAACCATGTTACTTTTAGAAGTATACCTATAAACATCATCATTATTTTTAGCAATAACTTTGCATGGTTCTGCAACTCCCGGAGTATATGCTATTGACAAATCACTCCTATTTTTTAACCTTACTTTTGATTTTACGGCAATTTTTCCCTTATATTTTTCGTGTAATTTTAGGGATAACAAATTATAATTTTTCATATATATCGCCTTTTTTATCAGAAAAAAATTTATCAATATAAATTTAATCATTAAAAATTTATTATTATATTATATAGTGTATTTAGTGCATATATAATGGATTAAGGTAGCGCCCTGAATCTAGTACTTATTAATCCCCATTCAAGAAATATTAATGCTAATGCCAATATCATTAACCCTGGTCCTAATTTTATTCCGATATATGCTTGATTGCTTGCTTTGAATATTTCCTCAAAAGCCAATTGCAATTGCTCATTATTTTTAGCATCATAATAACTGCCACCTGTTTCATTGGCTATTTTTAATAATGTATTTTCATCATAAACTGCACTAACATTATAATATTCAGGCAGATATCCTATTGGTCCTGTATTGCTGCCTATTCCAATAGTATATACTTTTACATTATTATTTTGAGCATACTTTATACCTTCAACAATAGGATCTCTAATAAAATATGATGCAGTATTGCTTCCATCTGTTAAAAGTATTATGGTTCTGCCTTTCTGTGATGGGAGTAATAAGTTAGTGCTCGTAACTATTGCATCTGCAATATTCGTACCGCCAACATGTGCAAAATCAACATTTTCAACTGATTTTTTTATAATAGATTTTGTATTTGTAGGAACTTTTTCTATAAATGATGCACCAGAAAAAGTGACCAATCCTACATGGGAATCTTGAGGTATTTTATCAATAAATTTTAGTGAATACTCCTTTGCTGCTTCTAACCTGTTTGGTTTTAAATCCTGTGCAGTCATTGAAGAACTTGTATCTATAACTATAACAAAATCATTCTCATTAGTATATCCTTCATACCATAAAGTTGTTTCAGCTATCGCTAATATTAATGAAAAAAGTATAATCATCCTTATAAGTAGTATAGAATTGTTTTTAGTCATTACACTTTGATTAGTAACTTTTTTTAATGCCTCGAAATTTGCAAACCTCATAGCTTTCTTCTTATTATATTTTAAGAATGCATAATGACTAACAATAAGTAAAGGAACACTTAATAGATACCATAAATATTGTGGATTTTCAAATGTTAAGTATATCATTTTAAAATTTATATATCTTTAAAATATATATTATTTTTTAATTATTTATATATCTTTATACTTTCATTGGTTAATACTTTATAATCATACATATTACTTTAAATTAATTATATATATTACTTTAAATCTTTATCTATGTGTTTATCTATGTGTTAATGCCCTTCTCTTAAAAAAAGTCATTACATCCTTATAAAAATCTTTATTAGTTGTTAGTTTTAACAAATCTGATTTTGTTGCTTTAAAATGTTTTTCAATATTGGCTTCTTCTTTTTCAACATATTTTTTGTATACTTCGAAATACTTTTTTGTATCAATATATATTTTTTCTCCAGTATACGGATCTTCAAGAACATACTGGCCTGCTTCAGTTGGCAATTCCCTGTCTCTAGGATCTCTAACCATAATACCAATAACCTCATACTTTTGTGATGCTATTCTTAAGTATTTGTACCAATTCTCGCTTAATCCTATGAAGTCGGATATAATAACTATCACTGCTCTTGTTTTAAGTGTATTAAATAAAATATTTAACGATTTTCCTAAATCAAAATTTCCTCCATAATTATTGACATTGCTTAAATCTTTAACTATTAAATAATGCATTTTTTTACCCACGTTTAATGGAAGTTTAGTTACTAATTTGTCTGTAAACATACTCATGCCTACTGAATCACCGCTTCTTAAAATCGCAAATGCTAAACTTGATATTAATTCTGCACCAAATTCTGCTTTTAATTTCCTTGTTGAACTGAAAAGCATGCTGTTGCTCACATCAAACATAAAGAATACATTAACACTTTTCTCCTGCTCATACTCTTTAACTAATAAACTTTTAGATCTTAAAGATGCTTTCCAGTCAATTAAACTTGCATCATCACCATATTGATAGCTTCTATATCCAGAAAATTCCATACCATGACCTTTAAAAGTGGTGGTCCAATTACCCTCTATAACCTCGCTTAATGCTTGTTGTCTGGCATATACATCAAGCTTTCTTATCTTTGGAAGAAGTTCAGCCTCAAACTTTATTAGTGACATTTTAGAATTTTACTCAACAGGAACCTTTTTTAAAATTTCATCTATTATCTCATCTGTGGAGATTTCATCTGCCTGCCCCTCATAATTTAGTATTATCCTATGTCTTAATACATTATGTGCAATTTCTTTTACATCCATTGGAGTTACAAAATTTTTTCCTTTAACTAAGGCATGGGCTTTAGATGCAATAAATAGTGCAATGCTTGACCTTGGAGAAGTACCATATTCTATATATTTGCCATATTCTATCTTATACTTTTCTGGAGTTCTTGTAGCTTCAACAATACTTACTATATATTTCTCAACTTTTTTATCCATATATATTTTTTTAACATCTTCCTGTGCTTTTAATATAATCTCAGGACTTATTACTGTTTTAAGGTCAAAGTCTTCAAATTTTTGAAGTGTAACATTTTGATGCATTATTTTTAATTCATCTTCAACATTAGGATATTTCATGTTTAGTTTAAACAAAAACCTGTCTATTTGTGCTTCAGGCAATTTATAGGTACCGAGGCTTTCTATAGGGTTTTGAGTTGCCATAACAAAAAATGGAACAGGCAATGAAAATGATTCTTTCCCAATAGTTACCTGTCTTTCCTGCATTGCTTCCAATAATGCAGATTGGACTTTTGGTGGAGCCCTATTAATCTCGTCTGCAAGCACAAAATTGGCAAATATAGGTCCTTTAACAGAATAAAAACCCCTCCCTTCTTCATAAGTCGTTATTCCAATAATATCTGTAGGCAATAAGTCAGGAGTAAATTGTATCCTAGAAAATTGTCCTCCGGTAATCTTTGATAATGTTCTCACAGTCATTGTTTTTGCTATTCCCGGAACACCTTCTACAAGAACATGACCATTGCAAAGCAATGCCTCAATTAAACTATTAATTATTTCTGTCTGACCAACTATTACTTTAGACATTTCTTCCTTTATATTAGAAAATTGTTTCTGATATTTTTTTAAAAGATCATCAAACTCCTTGTTAGTAGTAGGCCTACTGTAACGAGAATATTTTTGCATCCAACACCTCTTTTTAAAATCAATAATTAGTTGTTATTTAGTATATTAACTAAAAAATTGTATATTAAACAAGTATATTGGGTTTGTTATTTAAATATATTTTGTTTTTTTATAACATACTTATTTTTATTCAATTGTTCATTCCGTATTTTTTAATTATTCAATTAAGATATTTAAAGATTTTTATATTAAAATCCTGGTTTTTAAAATAATAAAATTTATATATACAACAAATTGATATTATTTTATGGAAAAAGAGGTGTCAGAGGTAGAGAGAAGAGTTGCATTAAAAAGAACATACTCAGACAAAATAGATTTTCTATTAAATCAAGAAATTGATGATAAATCTTTTTATAATATTATAAGACGGTTTTTTGCAGAATATTTAAAATTGGATTATGCATTCACATATGAAGAACTATCACAGGAATTAAATAAAGTATTTATAAAACAGTCTTTAAAGAGCAAAATAGATTCGCTGTTAGAAGAATTATCATATTATGAATATGTTTCTGGTTCAGAATTGACCCAAGAACAAAAAAAAGAAATACTATCGGATTTTAAAAATATAATAAAAGAATTAATAACAGATTATCAGTCCAGCACTAAAAAGTCTTTTTTCGAAAAATTATTCGGCATAAAAAAACAAACAACAGAAAATAGTATTGAAAACAAACAGGATTCTTTAAACAAAAACATATTAAATGCTGATACTGAACGCATTAATGAAACAAAAAACAAATCAGACAGATATGATGTGTTATTAGAAAATGAAGAAATAAAAAAAGAACTTGAAAGAGAATTTTCAGGATTAGATAAAACAACTAATGATATAAATGCCAATACAAATAATCAACTTTTCTCAGAAGATAATTTGTTAAATCAAAATCCTAAACAAAAAACAGATGAAAATAAATTATTTTTATCTGATAATTCTTTCAATTATGACACAAAAACAAAAGATTTTGACATTAAGACAAACCATGTTAATTTTTTATCTCCAGAAGATAATGATCCTGAATTAATCGCTATAAAAGGATTGATGGAAGAATCATACATATACCTAAATGCCGGAAGAATAAAACAAGCAAAAGAGTCTTATCTTGACGCCTTAAAAGTTTACAATAAACTAAATTTTTATAAAAAGAATATTGTTTATTTAGAATTATATGAATTATACAATAAACTTGTAGTGCTAAATTAATTAATTTTTTAAATTATAATTTCTTTTAATATATAATTTCATTATAGTTAAAAGACAATTTCTTTATATATGATTTTTACATTTCTTTATCTTTCTTTATAATGTAATATAACGAAATTAAAAACAGGATTGCAAATCCAGAAATTATTGCATATTCATTGTATGAGGACTTCCATACAAATCTTTTAAATGTTTGTCTGCTCGGTTTTTCGGTTTGTGCATTAACACTAACCAAATATTTACAACCATTAATTACACTATCTACAAGTTTTGCAGTTCCATCATAATTATTTAGTGCTAATTCTTTTTTTGCCTGATTAAGAAGTTCTGTTAATTCTTGACATTCAGGATTGCTGCTTAATAAGTCTCTTGCAAAACTTATTTTAGTTTCCAATTGTTCACCTTCAGATGTTGTGTCTGCAGAATTGACGTAAATTGTTGCAGTATCAGTAAATTCTGGATTTACTACTTTTGCTCTGACCTGTATCTCATAATGTCCTTCACTCTTATAATTGCTTACAGTTAAAGTGACTTCTTCTGTCTGCTGTTTAAACATTCTCTGAAAATAAGTTCTGTCTAAAGATATAGTTACATTTGATGCGTTTGTTTCTGCACTTAAAGTTATGCCCTCTATTGTATCATTCCAGGTATTATTAAGAACTATAGGAACAGTTACTGTTGCATTTTTATAAATTGTTACAAGTTTAGGAGTAATTATTTCCAATGGTTTGGGTTTTTCAACTTCTTCTGGAATAGGTATTGTTATGGTTCTGCTGCTGCCTCCGCCACCTCCTCTTGTTGTAGTTGGAACCTCTCTGGGAATCGTTTCATTACTTACATATGTTACATTCACTAAAACGTTGTAAGAAGTAACATTTAATGATGAATTTAATGAATCAAAGGCAGTAAAATTAACAAGACAATAACCTATGCTTTTACTCTGGACTTTCAGAGAATTATTAGTAAATGTAAAAGATGCATAATCACAATTAGTTGCTGAGAATGTCATTGTTGATTCAGTATCTTCAACTATATTATTTTCGTTTATATCATCATCCGGGTCATAAAATTTTACTTCTGAATTATAATATGTTAAATAATTGGAATAAGTTGTTGTTCCATTAACAGCATTAACTCCTGTAAGATTTGTTAAGGGATTTATTAGTACTGGAGGCCTATTGACATTAACCACATTAACAATCCATGTAAATGATGCATTTTTGTTAAATTCATCAGTAACAATAAGCGTTATATTATGTGTCCCTGAAGAAAAGAAATTAAAATATCTGCTTAAAAAATAAGCAGTGCTTATTAAAGTGTTGTTTTGATACCATTTATAACTTATGGAATTTTGATATTGTGTATCATAAGTTGTTGTATGATTAAAAATATATGTAGTATTTTCAAGAATGGTTATTGTTGTGCTGTTATTGTTTAAATTTGAAACATTAATCCATGAAGTATTGACAGTATTTGTTAATGGGGTTCCAAATGGTGTTACTTTAGTTATATTAGGCGGTAAAGTTATATTGTATATAAAAAAGTTTAAAGAACTTTTAGTGAAATTGCCATAAAAATCAGTAACTGTAACATTTACAGTATAATTTCCTGCATGTTCAGAAGTTAGTGGATTAATAGTGATTGTTGCTGTTGTTGATGAAGTTTTTTCTATTTGAAATATGCTGCTGTTTGGTCCTGTAACATTAATAGTAAATGTAAGGTTTTCATAAGTATCAGTTAAGTATAAATCAGAATCATTAGAATATATGCCAAAATTATATGAATTACCAACAATCAATTTTCCATCCGGCTGAACAATATCTAAAATTATAGGTTTATTATTTGTATTAATGATGCTTAAATTCATAACAGAACTATTAAAACCGCCCCTAGAATCCGTAATATTAACCAATATGGAATAATTACCTATTAAGGATTGATTTGCTAAAAAGTTTATGATTCCTGTAGTATTATTTATTGAGAAGAAACTGCTGTTGGTCCAGTAATTAACTATGCTGTCTCCAATATCATCTTCTTTGGCATAAAAGCTTATGTTGATAGTGCAATTAAACGGATAATTATCTGCATCATATTCTTTGCATTCGAAATTAAGTGTTGAATTAAAATAAGGATTGTTGTTTGGGTAAACATTTATTATCGCATCAATTTCATCATATAAATTTCCTGTGTCTGTAACATTAATCCTAACAATATATGTTCCTGGTGTAGTGCTTATAAAAGATAATTTCCCGGTTGTTGAGTTTATATTAAAATTTGAATCATTAGATGCAAAATATAATGTATCACCCATATAAGTTAATTGATCGACATCTGTGGCATTTACATAATAGACAAACAAAACACCGGTATATGCTGTTAAATTTGTAATATTTGTATTTCCTAATGTATTGGCAGGATTGTTGCTAATTTCATGCAATACCGGTGCATCATTAATATTAGTTATATTTAAAACAATATTTGCAGTATTGTTCTGTTTTCCATCAAAAACACTGACCACTACACTATTATATATTACATGATTATTGCTTAATGATGGAACATAAATTGTTGCATTGGCAAAGCTTGTTCCGTTAGGATCTGATTTATTTGTTGAACTATATACAATATTATAAAGCACTGGGTTGTTTGTTGAAAATGTCAATGTATCATTGTCAATATCTGTGGCATTGATTAATATTAATAATTCACCTCCCTGAATTAAAGTTGTTGAATTAACAACATAAACCGAAATATTAGGCAAATGATTTGTGGGTATAACTTCCAGATTAAAGCTAGAAGTGTTGCTCCTTGATGGGCTTCCAGAATCAGTTATTGTTACATTAATAGTGTGGTTGCCCCTATCACTGAATTGTGCAATATCGCTTCCGGAATTATTAAACCTTATAAGTGCAGACGTACTGTTTAACTGAACAATTATTAAACTTGATATTGGTGATTGAATAAAAAAAGTAAATGGAACGTCATTTTCATCATCCCTGCCATTTATAATATAATTTAATCCCTGTCCCTCATAAACCTGTTTGTTTTGTAAAGAAGGATAAAAATAAGGTGCATCATTATTCGGTGTAACATTAATGGTATAATTCACATAACCCCTTGTTGCTCCATTGTTATCTTCAGACCTGAACCTTAATTGTTTTAAACCAATATGACTCTCATTATAGGGCTGACAAGTAATATATCCAGTAATGCTGTTTATACTGCAATTAGCAGTATTTGCCTGCAAGGAATAAGTAATCGGATCATTATCAACATCCGTTGAATTAACTATAAAAATAGTGGTGTCATCTTCTTTTACTTCAGGTATCGTATCATTGGTTATTAATGTTCCGTTGCTATAATAAAATAAAGGTATTGTAGGTACAGAATCTTGTATTGTGACACTATCATTTTTTGATTCAATACTTGTTCCGTTGAAATATGATACTTCACAAATCCATACCTGGTTTTTTACTGTGTTTATTTTACTTATAATGCCATTACCCTCTGTAATACACTCAATATTGGCATTGCAAGTCCTATTATATGTTCTATTCAATACTCCGTTAACATACCAACTAACATTAACATCTGTAGTGACATCGATTGTCCATCTGCATTCTAAATCCTGGTCTGCATATATATTTATAACTCCCGGATTTATTTTTGGATTACTTGTAAAAAGAGCAGTAGATAATACAATACTAAAAATTATTATACTAAAAATAATTACTGTATTTATTAAAATAATACTTATTGTTTTTTTCTCTTTGGTTTTCATTTTAATAATATTTTTCTAAGTAAATTATTATATTATATGCTGTTATTATGTCATTATACACAAGTATTTTTTCTTCATTGCTTAATTTATTGTAATAATCAAGTATTTGTTTATATATATTTTTTGCCTCTATAACCTCTCTGAACTCTAAGGCAATATGCAAATTTGAAAGCTCTTGATATATTAAATCTTTATTATTATTCGCATTCAATTCTCTTTCTTTAGGGAGTATTAATGCATCTTTATCATGAAACTCAGATATTAAGTATAAATGATTAAACAATTCATCTATTGTTTTTTGCATAAAATACTTATTATTTATGTCATCTTTTATTTTTTCATATTTTATCATTCTATTATAAAAAGATTTTAATATTGACTCAAGCTGTTTATTTTTTAAATTAGTTAATAATGTATTTATTTTTTCCTTTGAAGGCACTTCAATATTTAATAATTCCATAAAATAAAGGTTTACAAAATTTTTTATTTGCAATGAAATCTTTTTGTTTTGATTAAAATCTTCTTGTATATCGAATAATATGTTTAATAGTTTTTGTTTTTGTTGTTCTGTAATATATGCTGGTTGTTTTTTTCTTCTGATTTCAGATATTATTTTGTTTATTGCATCAATTATTTGTTTTCTCAATGATAAAAACACTATTATTAAAGATGCAAGAGTTATTGCTGCGGCAATCAATATTTTTGTATTAAATGTTGTTGTTTTTACTGGTTGTTCTAAAATTTTACAGGCTCCGCAAGGACCGCCGCAATCGACACCTGTTTCATCTCCATCTTGTATGCCGTTAAAACATGAAGGTATAGGAATGCATGATTCGTTTTCAGCAGGCTTATTTTTATATGTTCCGCAATTGTTTTTTTCAACACATGTTCTAGTATGTGTATTATTTATGCATAAACTCCATCCAGAGCATTCCCATTTTTCTTGGCATAATTGCTCTAAAGGAACATAAGTACAATTTTCAGTTACATATTTTATATAATTATTAGGATTACATCCGTTATAATCTACACAACGTAATTGTCTTGTTCCGTTTTCTTGGCATGCAGACCATTTACCGCATTTCCAATCAGGGATACAATCAAAATAATATCCCCCGCCACCACCACTCCCCTGACTGCCTTTTTCTGTGTTTCCATGTTCTATCGGACAATTTATTATGCTGTAAAAAACCATGTTGCTTGTGGCCGTCAATCCCTCTGGGTCAGATGCTATAAAATAGAATGATGATACTCCACAATCTATTCCTTTAATAGTTGTTAAACTGTTGTTGCTTATACTTATTAATGTAAGATTATCATTTTGCACAACAATATATGTCAGATTATCTTCGTCAATATCTTTAAAATGGTCATTAAGGAAAAATGCAAAGCTTGTATCCCTGCTTAAAGTGTTGTTTGATATGTTTTTATAAAGATATGGTGCATGGTTTATATGTATTACTTCTACATTAAAATCTTCTTCATACACATTATTTCCGCATCCGCTTAAATCACTGGCGATTATTCTAAGGGTGTGGTTGCCTATTGCATTTCTGGGAAGATTTACATTTATTTCTCCATTATGTGTCATATTAAATATTTGATAGGGTGTTACAAAATAAAAATCATAATATATGCTGTTGTTCTCTGGGTCTGTTGCGTTTACTGTGCAGTTTATGTTTATGCCCCAAGGCATTGTGAAATTGCATGTGCCATTATTTATGTCTGTTGGAGGCAGATTTATGCATAAATATGTTCTTCCAAATGCCATTGCTGTTGGTGTTTTCTGGTTTGTTAATTCTGAAACTTTTATCTGCAAGTAAATAATTGTGAGTATGTTTAATGCTAATAATCCCAATATAAGTAATTGTAATATTTTTTTGCTGTTCATTTTAAGTATTATTTCTTAATTTTCATTATTTATGCACTTAATTTTTCAGTTATTATTTACATTTAAATTCTGTATTTTTATCATATTTTTTTATTATTTTTAATTCTGTTTTTTTCTTCAAAAACAATTTCCGATAATTTTATTTTTATCCATTCTGATTTGTTTACCTTGAGAATTTTTGATATTTCTTCTATGTCTTGTATAAGTTCCACCGGAATTCTCAAGTTTAATTGTTCTGTTGAACGTTTCGCCATTTTATTTTGTATTCATTCTATTATTTCTTATTTAGTTTTTTAAAGCCATTTTTATAATTTGTATAGCAAATAATAGCAAAATATATTAAAAAATATTATTCAATATCTTATAATATACATAAATATTTATAAATTTTTTTATAATAACATGTATGCTGCCCTATAAAAATAAGAAAACCTTTATAAAACATCCAGGAATACATTTAATTATTGCCGAGGTGGCACAACCTGGTACTGCGCTGGATTGCTAAGCACAGGCGTGCTTAAGATTGCCGCGCATATCATGCAAACATCCAGTTCCGAAAGGATTTGTGGGTTCAAATCCCACCCTCGGCGTATTCTGCATTAAACAAATATTTAAAAAACAATAAAAAAAAATATATGACAAACAATATTAAAAATATGGATTCCGCATGGAAAATCCAGTACGATAAAAGAGCAAAACTAAATATTCCTGATTATAAAAAAAGCTTCTGGACAGAAAAAGGACACATAGAACTTATAGAAATAACAACAGCATTAATTGAAAAAATAAAAAATGTAAAAACAATAATAGATGTTGGATGCGGAACAGGAATATTATGCAAAAAACTTTCTGAAAAAAATTACGATATTATAGGAGTAGATTATTCTGAAAATTTAATAGAATTATGCAAAAACAAATATCCGGAATTAAACTTTATTGTTGCAAACGGATACAATCTTCCTTTTAAAGACAAACAGTTTGACACAGCAATATCGGTTGGCGTCTTACAATGTTTATACGACCATGAAAGATTCATAAAAGAATTAATAAGAGTTTCCTCAAAAGCAGTAATAATATCTACACTAATTAAAAAAAAGAAATCAAAAAATCCTTTGAGAACATTAAAAGAGCAATTAAAAACAGATCCTTATCCCTGCAGAGAATATCATCTATCAGAAATATTGCCCATATTTGAAAAACAAAAGATGAAAACATCGATTATAACAAAATTTAATGGTAAAAAAATAGAATTAGGCTGTTTTATTGTGGCAAAATATTAAACACGATAAATCATTACTATTCAATCTTTAAAGCTTTTATGCAATATACTCCTTGTGATGAACCCTCACATTCATTTATAATGCCATTAATTTTAACAATACTTTGAGGCGCAACATCTATTAGACGATTATAGACTGTTATATGAAATCTTGCATTTTGTATAAGAATTAAATGGGGATTGTTAATTATTGTCTCATCATCTGTAAAGAAAAAATAATCATACATATTTACACCTGAAACTTGAAATGCAATTCCTCTTATTGAAACCTTCTTGTTTAACGGATTATTATCATTAAAAACTTCTTCCAGTGAATAATAGGTTGTTGTATTCAATATTGTGTTGTTTGAATTATTTGACACAAAATCGTAATCTGTAATATAAGTATTTTCTCCAGAACCCGCTCCTGAACCTCCTCCAGAAACTCCCCCAAAAATTCCTGATTCTTCACCTGAATCATTTACAGTACTTGAATTAGAATTGTTTTTATATAGCACATTTAATTTATTATTCTTTTCATCTATACCCCCATTATAATTTACACTAGAATCATTATAAATATTCGAATTGTATTTATAGGTATTATCATTTTCTTTATTTAAATTATTATCTATGTTGTCTTTATATACAAAAATAATATATGAAAATAGTATCAATACGACAATTATTATAAGTATATATTTATTTTTCATATAAACATTATTTAATAATAGCTATTTAAATTTGTTGTTAAAATTAATTGCTGTGAATTAACATTAAAACTTTAAAATATATAAAATGCCATTTATATAAAATAATATTTATAAATACTCCACACATAACAATATAACCTATAATAAAATATACATAAAACAAATAAATATTAATAAAATGGATAAAAGCAGCATTAAAACAATAGACCCTTGGGGTTCTAAAGAAGTAAAAATAGATAATAAACTTATAAAAGAATTTGGCTTAGAAACGTTTAAAGAGTCAGATTATCCCTCAGAACATTATTTATTCAAAAGAAAGATTATAGTTGCCCACAGGGATTTTAAGATAATAAAAGAGCATATTGATTTAAAGAAAAAATTTATACAACTAACTGGCATAGCTTCATCAGGACCATTACATCTAGGTCATAAAGTAGATATAGATGCATATTTATTATTCAGAAATTTGGGTGCAAAAAGTTTCTTTGTAGTCTCAGATATAGATGCATATTTAACAAGACCGGATTCAAAGATTTCAAGCTTAAAACAGTCAAAAGAATATGCAGTAAAAATAATTGCACACTTATTAGCATTAGGATTAAAAAAAGAGGAAATATATTTGCAAAGCAAAAAAGAACCAAGATACTATGAATTTGCATTTGAAATATCTAAAAAAATAACTGAAAACACTTTTAAAGCAATATATGGTCATACGAATTTAGGAAAAGTTTCAGCAAACCTATTACAATATGCAGATATTTTGCATTTGCAATTACCAGAATATTTTGGACCGACACCAACAATAACAGGAATAGGTATAGAACAGGATCCTCATGCAAGAGTATGTAGAGATATAGCGAAAAAATTGCCTTACAATCTAAAAAGCCCTTCATTTTTCTATTTTTTACATCAACCGGGATTACAAGAAGGTATGAAGATGAGTTCTTCAGAAGCAGATAGTGCAATATTCTTAGATGACACGTCAAAAGAAATAAAAAGAAAAATAAGCAAAGCATTCTCGGGCGGGAGAGACACAATAGAATTGCACAGAAAACTGGGAGGAATACCGGAAAAAGACAGGGCATTTAACATATTATTATATCATCATCCAGATTCTGAATTTGTAGAAGAAATATACAAAAAATATAAATCAGGCGAAATGCTTTCTGGAGAATTAAAAAAGATATGTATAGAATTTTTGACAAAATTATTAGAAGAACATCAGGAAAAAGTAAAAAACAACATAAATTTTGCAAAAGAAATAGTTTATGGTTAAATATTCATTATTGGAAATATTTATAAAATATTAAGTTATCCAAAAAGAAATTTCGCGTCGGTGGTCTAGTGGTCATGATTCTGGCCTTCCAAGCCGGCTGCCCGGGTTCGAATCCCGGCCGACGCATTTATTTGTTCATTTTTCTATTCTTATTAACATATAAGTTATTTTCATAAAATTTAAATATAGATATAATTAATAAAGTTAATATAAATAATATAGGATAATATTATTAATATTATCTATCATGCCATATTTTATTGGTTAGTGATATTTTATTAACCAGTATATTATGTGTTAGATTTTTATTTATCTGACTATTTATTATAATTTTTTAATTTTTTTACTGTACATTGATTTTGCACACTTTTTTATATTATATATTCACATTAAATCATACTGAATTTTAATTTATCTTAAATTTTAAAGGTGATACTATGAAAAACAGAATTGTTTTGATATCTCTTTTAACCATTCTAATAATATTTATTGCTGCATGCACAAACAACTCTGAAGAATATAATAATAACAACACACAAAAAAACAATATTCAAGAAAACGATATTCAAAATAATGTACAAAATGAAAACAGCATTACAAATAACGACATAAAAAGCAATATTACTTCTGCTGCTGAATCTAACATAAAAATCAATCAAGAAAACAACAATATTGAGCAATCAAACAAAATTTCCCTCCAAACATTATCTCAACACAATACGCAATCAGACTGCTGGATTGCATATAATGGAAAAGTTTATGATATAACAAACTATTTGCCAAAACACCCTGGCGGAGCATCTAGAATAACGCCTTATTGTGGTACTGCATTAGAGTTTGAAAAAGCATTCACTAAAAAGCACGGAACTTCACAAGTTAATAAATTGGTAAATGAAGGGTTATACAAAGGAGATTTATATACAAGCACTTAAAATGAACAAAGCTTATGAAGTAAAAGATAA
>JAWANI010000008.1:0-30456 GCA_038895475.1 Candidatus Woesearchaeota archaeon | reverse complement strand
CTTTTATATCTCCTTCTGGTAATTGTTTTTCTTCTAATGTTAATTCTCCTGATAATAGCAGATTTAATAAGGGTTTTATTTTTTCTTTATCTTTAAATAACATTATAAGTGTTTTTTCATATTTCTTTTTTACCCTTTTAATTTTTTCTTGATTTAATTTTTCTTGTACTTTTTCAAACAATCCTTTTTCTATTATTGCTTCATGCATTCCAGCGTAATTATTCCTAAACTTTATTTCGCCAATATATGTCCTGTTTTGTAATATTTTAAGCAATCCCCTTACTGTTAATTCATATTTTTTTGCTATATTATTCAGGCTTTGCTCTGAATTTAGGTATTCTTTAAATATTGTTCTCACTTTTTCTGCCTGTTCATGTTCAACAAGTAGTTTTCCGTTACTTATTTTGTAACCTAATGGCGCTTTGCTTACTATCCCTCCTTCCTTGGCTTTCTCAATCATCCCAAATCTTGTTCTTTCACTTATTATGTCTCTTTCAAATTCTGCAAATGATGATATTATATGAAACATTAATTTTCCTGAAGCGGAGGCTGTTTCTATCCTATCCTGCATTGATATAAAGTCTATACCCATATCTTTTAGTTTGTCTATTGTTAATATTAGATCTTTTAGACTTCTTGAGAACCTGTCAAGTTTGTAAACTATTATTGCTGAGAAATAATGTTTTTCAGCATCTTTTAGCATTTGTTGTAATGCGGGTCTATGTAAATCTTTTGCTGATTTTCCTTCATCCTTGTAAACTTTATAAATATCATACCCCAGTATTTTTGCATGTTCTTTTAATGCTTGTTCTTGGCCTGCTAGGCTGAATCCTTCTTTTGCTTGTTCTTCTGTTGATACTCTTATATATATTGCTGCTTTATTTGTTTTTTTAACGCTTTTTTTTAACATTTATCCACCTTTAATATATTTTATGTATCTAAAAAATGTTTAAAAAAAGATTTATCTATATACTTAGGGAACCCTAAGTATATAAATTTTATGTTTATTCATAGAATAAAACATATATGATTAAAAATTATTAGCAATACTAATAAATTTAAGATAAGAAATTATATTACAAATATATTAAAAAATATGCTTTTTGCTTAAATATTTTAATAACAACAAATCAATTTATAAAAAAATTACTAAAACACATATTTTTACGAAACGATTAAATATTTTAATCAAATATAATCAAAAAATATAATTAAAAAAATTAATAATTGATTAAAAAATATAATCATTATTTGTTAATAAATAAAATAAAAAATTTAATCTTTGCTAATAAATTATAATCATAAAATAATAAAAAACAATTAAAATAAATAATATTTGCTTAAATATTTTAAACAAAATTAATTAAACAATAAAATATTAAATTTTAATCAAAAACTAAATATTTTAATCATATTTAATTTAAGTATCATTTTAATCTATTCTTTAGACCGAAAAACATGCCTTCAAACAAACCATACAATGATCTAAGTTCTTTTGACCCATTGGCAGTTAAAGAATACACTTTCTTACGTCCCTTCTTCTTATATTGTATAAGCTTCTGCCTTCTTAGACGTTTAAGTGCCGGATAAATAGTCCCTGGAGTCAAATTCGTACCCTTCCTCTCACCTATAAGCCTTGCAAGCTCATCTCCTGAATGATCTTTCCTGTCAAGCTCATGAAGTATAAAGAAACTCAGAAAACCCTTAAGTTCAACATATTTTGGTGTCAATTTCTGCGTTTTTTTAACAATTCTGCGTATTTTCTTTACGGCAGTTTTTTTGCGTTTTTGCACTTTTTTATTCATAATTTTCCAAAGTATTTTTTAGTTTAAATATTTTATGTTTTACATTTTTTATCGTCGGGAAAAAACATTATTTATAAAATATTGTTTATCCAATATATAGTATATACAATATATTGTATATACGATAAATAAAAACAACAAAAAAATAAAAAATGGTAAAAAAAATTAGAAAAAAATCAAAAAAACAATCAAAATAAAAAATCAAATAATACTTAATATCAAAAAATTTGAGCACAAACCATATGTGAAAGTGAGAATTAGAGTCTGAAAAACAAAAAATTTCAATTAAAAACTAAAAATAAGATTTCAAAAAAAATCTAGAAAAATTGATTAAGATTCTTCTCATAAATACCTTTACTTACTGATTCATGAACTTTTATCAATTGTTCTTTTGTTTGCATTTCCCTAAATCTTTGATCTATATTAAAATACCAATCAGTACCTATTTTTTCTTTTGTTATAGGTATCTTTTTATCTAAAAGTGAGGATAATAATACTTTAAGGGAATTTTCAGATATGTCTAACTTTTTTAATAAAAAATTCCATGATAAGGGTTCCTTCTCACCCAATACATATAGCACCTGAAATAATTTTTGTTCTTCCAGACTTAAAACAATATTCGAAAAGTGAGACTTGTCATTTAACAATAAACTATTTTTGAATATCATTAATTCTTCTATGTTTTCTTTTAACTTATCATATTTGTTCTCTAATTCGGAAATATATTCGAAAGCAGTCTGCAATTCAGAAGTCAACTGATTAATGCTTTCTAAATGTTCGTCTCTCTCCTCTTTTATTTTTCTGAAAGCTTCGCGTAATCTTTTCTCGTCCATAAAACCCCCAAAAAACGGAAGCCATATATTGTTTTTAAATATTTTCATTTATTGATAAAAGATATTTTTTGTGAATTTTTTAATAACAAAAGATTTATAAATTAATTATTTTTTCTTAAACGCATGGAAATTAAAGTAATTGAAAAAAGCAAGAAAAAACTTGTATTCGAGCTAATAGGCGCAGATCATACATTTTCTAACAGTTTAAAAAAAGAATTATGGAATGACAAAAGTGTAAAAGTTTCTGCATATAGCATAGACCATCCGTTAATAGGAATACCAAAATTCATTATCGAAACAAACGAAAAAGAACCAGAAAAAGCACTAATAGATGCTGCTAAAAGACTTCAGAAGAAAAACGAAACATTCTTAGAAGGTGCAAAAAAAATAAAAATATAATTAGTTGTTTCTAGCTAGTTAATCCAAAACCTATAAAAATAACCCTGTATTATTCATATTATGCTTAAAAAGGATAAACAATTGTTATTAAGACTGGCTAGAGAAACTTTAGAATCATATTTTAAAGATACAGACCCAGATACTTCTGAATGCACACATTTAACTCAATTAAGAGGTTGTTTTGTAACATTGCATAAAAATGGCGATTTAAGAGGATGTATTGGATTCATAAAACCAATAATGCCCCTATTTGAACAGATAATTGCTGCAACAAAAGCCGCCGCATTTGAGGATCCGAGGTTTGAACCTCTGGTACAGGAAGAACTGAAACATATAAAAATTGAAATATCTATCCTTACAAAACCAGAATTAATAAAGGCTGAAAGCCAGGAAGATTATCTTAAATCCATAAATATAGGTAAAGATGGTTTAATAATTCAATATAACGGTCATTCAGGATTATTATTACCACAGGTTGCTCTTGAATATCACTGGACTCCCGAACAATTTCTAGAAGCTGTTTGTGATAAAGCAGGACTTGATATTAATGCATGGAAAAATAAAAATGCTAAAATATATAAATTTCAGGCAGAAGTTTTCAGTGAATAATATATTGAATGATATTAAATTTATTGACTAATAAAAATATTCTTAATATTTACTTACCGAATCGTCTTTCTCTTTGAGAGAATTCTTCTATAACTTTTTTTAAATCTTCTTTCTCAAATTCTGGCCAGGTTTTTTCCAAAAAAAACCATTCTGAATAAATAGTCTGCCATGGCAAAAAATTAGAAGTTCTTACAACACCACCTGTTCTTATTACAATATCTGGTTCTGAACTTAAATATAGGTATTTAGAAAATGTTTCTTCATTAATTTCTGTTTTGTTTTTTTCTGATAATATTTTTTTGACTGCATCTATTATTTCTTCCCTGCCACCGTATCCGAATGCTAAATTTAGTTTATAATTATCATTTTTCTGTGTTTTCTCCATTACTTCATTGCAAATGTCCTGTATGTCTTTAGGAAATAAATGGAGTCTGCCTATAACTCTTATTTTAACTTTTTTTTCCATTATTCTTGGATCATTGATAAATTTTTTAGCGGTATTTTTGACTATTTTCAGCAAATAATTTATTTCCTCTTTTGTTCTCTTAAAATTTTGCATAGAAAAAACATATAAAGTTATTTCTTTTATATTAAATTCTTCACACCATTCCAATAATTTTTCTACTTTTTTTGCACCTATTTCATGTCCCTTCCATGGCTCTAATTTTAAACTCTTTGCATATCTCCTATTACCGTCTAGTATTATTGCTAAATGGTTAATTGACATTTTTTCTTATTTTTTCTTCTTTATACCTATTTTTCTAAAAAATTCTGAGAATATGTCTTCTTGTTCTGTTGTGTTCTCTGATAATTTTCTTTGCTCTTCTCTTAATTCATACTTTTCTATCCATAAATCAAATAATTCTGGCTGTATCTTCAGTATATCTTTTGCTGTTAAAAAACCCACCAGTTTGCCTTTTTCAACAACGGGCAATTGTCTTATATTATGATCCCTCATTACTTTCATTGCATCATATATGTCTTTTCCAGGACTTATAGTTATCAAATCTGTTGCCATGATGTCTTTCACTCTTATTTTTTTAGGGTCTAGACCTTTTGCTATTACTTTTCTAACTAAATCTTCATCTGTTATTATTCCAATAGGTTTTTCTGACTCCACTACTAATAAACTATTTACGTTAGAATCAAGCATTATTTGTGCTGCTTCTTTTAAAGTAATATCTTTACCAGCAGTAACTGGCTTATTTGTCATTACGTCTATTACTTTATAATCAGTCTGCATCATATCACCTTAACTAATGAAAAAAACTATTCCTTTAAAAAATTTATTAATAATTATACCTAAAAAACCATTATAAAAAAAGTTAATAATTTATTAATATCTCTACATCCTTACCAAATATTCCTTTAAGATTCTCAAATATACTCTCTTTTATAAAAGTTTTCTTAGGTATCTCAACGTTCGCTATTGCGTGTTCTAATTCTTCCAGTGATGATTCTTTAATATCTATAAAATGTCCTGTTTCTGTTACTTTGGCTTTTGAAACTTCCTTGTTTTCATCATTTAAATTGTGTATTATAAATGCAGTATCTTCCAATATTATTACTTCTCCAAAATCATTGCCATGTTTTACTCTTATTCTTACTTTTTCTAATTCCCTGCTTTTTTTTCTTTGTATATGTTCTATTAGAAATCTTATTAATTCTCTTGAATCCTTATTTATTTGATGAATTTCTGTCTTTGTTAGTCTTCCAGACTCATAATCTTTTTTGGCTTTTATAACATCTTTAAGTATACGCAGATATTTTTCCGGAACATGACCCTTATGTATAAGATGTAATTCAAAAGCTTTTAAAATTTCAGTATCAGAGATCTTTTCCAAACCTTCTAATCTTAAAGTATCTCTTACGACCGTTACAACGCTTTCATAATTATGTATCATTCCTTCTTTCTCTTTTAATTCCTCTATTTGCTTAAACAATTCATTCATTCTTTTTAAATACTTGCTCGAATCTTCTAACAATTTGTCTATTTCTTTTCCTGTAACCTTTTTTCTATCTCCATGTTCTAATTCTTTTCTTAATTTTATGATTCCTTCTAACATTTGTACATATTCTTCTTCTAACATTTTTTCTTTTTTTACAAATATGTCTCTGACAACTTCCGGGCTTTCCTTCGGTGTAGGCGGTGGTAGGCCATATAACATTATTGCTGCTTGTGTTGGCGTCAATGTTGCCCAAAAAAAATCATCTGTTGCAATTTCAGAAAGTTTAAGATTTACTCTTTCTATTATTTGTTCTCCGGAATGCATAAACATATCTATTGCTTCCGGACTTGGTTTTATGCGACCCATCTGCAACAATTGTTTCCAAGGCATAAATATTCCTCTATCATAAAATGGCACACCATCTCTTAAGAATGTGAATATTACAGGATTTGCTTCTTTTATATTCTCCCAGAAATCCGTTAAAATATATACTTGTATATTTATTTTATTCTCTATTCCTGTCATTTTTCCTGCATCTATACCCATTCCTATAATTATTGCTCTAAGCTTGTCTTTTAATTCCGCCCTTGTCATCTTTTTAACATCTGTATCATCAATCACTATAAACACATCTATATCTGATTTGTTTGTTGCTCTCCCCTGCACTAAACTTCCTGCTAAAACATAAGAAACAATATACTTTTCAAACTTTTTCAGGACCATTCCTTTATGCACTTCAGCTATTTTTATTGCTGCAAGCATTCCCTTATCAAATACTGGAAAACTTAAAGCAATTGTTTCCAACAAGTCATATTTTGCATCATAACAGGACTGCCATAATTCTGTTAAAAGCAAAGTTTCTATTTCTAAATTTTTATCAACTTCTTTTGCTGTAGAATTCATTATTGTTGATAACTTATCTTTTAATTCCTCTTTTGACATTTTAGTGCTGTCTGTGTCATCTATTAGGACTAAAATGTAAATCTTGTTTTTATCAATGGGTTTTTCATTACCCTCTTCATCTTTTTCTGGCTTTGGAGGGGGCATCAATGCTATTCCTAAAATATAATCAGAAAATTTTTCCATTATTTTGTTCTTAAACCTGTCTATTTTTCCTTTTATTTCTGCTAATTTTTTTTGTTCTTCAGAAGATAATCCCTGAGGCATTAAATCTGCAATATTATCATCATGCTTATTGTTAGATTCGTTTTTAGAATATGTTATTTTTGTTTCTTCATTTTTTTTCTTACTCATTTAACTCACCAATTATTAGAAAAGAAAGAACTTTAAAAATATATTGGTTTATTCAAAGATGTTAAATTTAAAAAATCAAATAACTAAAAAAATAAATGGTGAATTTTTATTTCTTTTTTTCTTCTTTAGGTTTTGGCTTGTAGTCTTTTAGTTTATTCTGTATTTCTAATTCATAACTCTTTTTTAGTAATCCTAGTATGCCTTCATAAGAAGATAATCTTGCTATTTCTCCTTTGGTATATTTTCTGGCAGGATTTAATTTTGCATGATAATGCACTAATCCTTTATAAAAATCCATTTCTTTTCCTTCTGGAAGAATTTTTCTTAGCTCATAATCTATTTTTCCCTCTAAATCTCTCGCTTTGTCTGTTTCTACAAGTTGGAGAAATAATTGGTGTATATCTCCTTCTTTTAATATATTTAATACATCTTTCCCGGCTTCTTTGGAATATGCTTCTAAAAAACCTCTTACTTCTGAAAAATAGTTATGCCTATGTTCTTTATCCTCACTTACTGGTAAACCTGCTTTTTTTCTGTATGCTATTAACGCATCGGTTAATGCTTCTATCCCTTCATGAAGTGTTGAAAATTCTTTGTTTTCAAATAATTTTAATGCATCTGCAAATGCATTTCTGTGTTTGATTGTCTTCTTTACCCTATAATCTAATGGAACTGCATTTAACATCTTTTCATATAATTTTTCATGTTCTTCATTGTACTCTAAACCTTTAGAATAATCTGGCATTCATACCACCTCGTAACTTTTATAGATTTAAATCTGAATTTTAGCAATTTAATCATTTTAAAGTTGTTACCTATATTTAAATTTTATTAAAAACAACAACTTTAAAAATGAATATTCACATTATATGCTTTAAATTATATATTAAATATTAAGTTCATATATATTAAATAGTTATATTAAGCCCATATATTAAGTATTTGGTTATTTACAGATTTGAACTTAATTTTTTAGTAATATAAAATGGTTTTGGGGTGAGTGTTTATTAATCAGGAGATTTATAAGTATGTTCAGGATTTGTTAAATAAGGGTTATGATTTATATACCATTAGGAATAATCTTTTAATGAAATATCCTCAGAATGAGGTTGATAGTGTTATAGCCATATTTTCTAGACAACAGCAAGAAGCACAATTGAAGGCATATATTAATAATCAGATTGCTTTGGGTTTTAATCCGGATATTATTAAAAATTCTTTAAGACAAAGCGGTTATCCTGAAGATTTAATTAATTCGGCTTTTGGAGCAAGCAATATAACTGTTAAGCATGAAATTCATTTTCCTCTAAAAACAATTATTATATTGGTATTGCTCATATCGACACCATTAACTATTTATTTTTTATGGAATCCTAATAAGCCATTATTGGATGTATCTATAAGTGCTAATAGTCAAGAATATGTTGCAGGCCAGGATATAACTTACAATATAGAATTGATTAATATGGGTAAATCAAAGAGATTTGATGCAAACATCAGATATACTATAGTTGATTCGAGCGGTAAAATACTTAAATCTTATTCGGAAACTCTTGCTGTTGAAACTAAAACAACTTCTAATGGTAAAATCGCAATTCCAAGAACCCTACTTCCCGGAAGATATAATTTAAATGTTGTTGTAATTTATGGTAATAATCAAAAAGCGGAAAGCAGTTATGAGTTTGAAATTGTTGAGAGATTGTCTTTAAATAATAACAACAATATTAATATTAACAATGTAAATACTAATCAAAATACTGAAAATTCTACTTTAATCACTGGTTCAAGGAATAATATAAGAACTTTTGGAGAAACAATGTTGTTAATAAAACAACAATCTCTATCTAATCCGCAGGCAGCAGTTAACACATGTCTTAAATTCAGTAATATAAACCAAAAAGATATATGTATTAGTGATGTCGCATATTCTTCTAATAGGATTAATTTTTGTGAACAAATAACTGATATTAATAAAAGAGATAATTGTTATTTATCTTTTGTTATAAGCGGCAATACACAGGTATGTGATAGAATATATAATAATGAATTAAAACAATATTGTGAACAGATGAGTATTGTAGAGCAGATGAACTATTATTATCAACAAGGAAATAATGAAAAAATACTGGAATTAAGCAGAAAGTTTGAACCTGCAATATATAATAAAAATATTATGCCTATTAGTTATCAAAATGAATATAACTCTGTTTCTGCATTATCTGATTTATCTATAACTGCAGAATTAGAATAAAAAATTAAGCAATATATTAATTTTATAAATCTTAAATCTATTCAAACTTTGGTTTAAGGACGTTTTGATATTTTTTAACTATGTTTTCTAAATTTCCTGTTTCCTTAATATCATCAATACATGCAGGCGGAGGCAATCCTAAAACATATATAACCATTTTTTTCTTATTTAAATCACTTCTCTTTATTATTAAAGGATTATCTTCATTAAATTCTACGCCTCCTAATAATGCAGGCACAATCTCTATATTTTCAGATGGAACTTTTATGTGTTTGGTGCATATTCCTAAAACATAATTACTGCATTCAGTTTTACATTCCTTAGGTATTACATAACCTTTTGAAGATATATATTTTCCAGATATTGTATAACTTCCAGGTATTAATTCTATTTCTGTATTATTTGAATTGGCCGTTAAAAAAACATTTTGAATATATTCGTCCTCTAAAGAAGTAGGTATTTTTTTTATTGTTATAATTACAGTGTCATTAACTAATGGTTTTGTTGTTTGGTTTGGAAATGTAAAACCTGTTGTTATATAATTGTCCGAAATATGCAATAAATTTCTTTTCAACTGATACAGTTCTATAGTAACATTTATTTTTTTTAATGGTTCCAAATATATTGATCCCAAATTTAAATTGGAAGAGGAAGTTGAGAGTTTTACAAACTTATCTTTATAACCACTCTTTTTTAATTGAAGATAACCGTTCATACATACTGGGAATTTTTTATTAAAAGATTCAACACTTAAAATTGAATCCCACTCAGTTTTACCTAACGAACATGCTGCATAATTTCCACAACCGAAATATACATCAACATTTTTCAATGGTTGTCTTGTTTCAGCATCATAAACCTTAAAATATACATTACCACTCAAAAAAAGATCCTTATTACAGAATAATGTTTTTGTAGTTCTCTCTTTATATGCATACTCTTTGCCGGTTCTTGGATCTCTTATTTTTTGTCCTAATAATGGATCGTTAAATTTAATATTGAAATCATCTAATAATAAAGGCCTATTGCTTGCATTTAACCATTCTTTTAATGGAAGATTTTGCTTTATATTTGATTCTAATGCAAACATGAAAGTATAATATTTCCCTGGTTTATATTCATCTTTTATCTCAATAATTATCGGATAACTTATATCATAAAAATATTGGTATGTGTTGGATTTTTCTGAAGGTATAAATGAAATTCCTGATTCACCATAATCCTCGAATGGTAACAATAAATCATTTTTTGATGGCTGTATATACAGTGATAAATCGTTATTATATATGAATGATATTTCTGTTTTACTTAAATTTTTATTAGGAAAAAAATCCAGAGTTATTAAATCTATAAAATTTTTTTCTGATAGTGTTAAATTATTATTTTTTATTTCTCTATATCTTTTTGTCCCTTTAACCTGCATTAAAGGAATATAAGAATTTAATAATTGCGATATTTTATCCCTAACATTAGGCACATACCACATCACTATCTTATATGAGCTGCTATAATCATAAAAAGGAGGCAACAATTTCGAATCTAATCCTGAATATGAAGATATTAAGTATATATTTAATTTCTCTAAAAACATGCTATTGTATTGTTGTATTGTTATGTTTGAAGCCAACTCATAATATTTAAGTAAAGGAATATCTATTTTTGTTTCATAATTTTCAATACTTGATGAGCTTCCTTTATATGTGATATTTATAGGATATTTTGCCCTTATTATAACATCATCATCTCTAATAATAGTATTTACTCTCATCAAATCAGGGACTGTTATATTATAACCTTGATCTATAAAATCATTCATATCATTTAAACAATAATCTATATTTTCACTTACATATATGCTTATCTGTCTCTCAACTTCATCTAAATAAGGCATTTGACTCATTATTAAACAATTATCGCATCCGGTTATATCATAAGAATAAAGCCAATAAGCTATTGCTTTTTCAGGATCTTTATTAATAAACATTAAATCGCTTTCAGTAGGATTATCCACATCAAAATAAAACACTCTTCCTGACAAATAATAGTCCATAGGATCGATATATCCACCGTGCTTTCCTAGATTTTCTATTGCCTCTGTTGCAACATTATTAATACAGTCTTCAACAAATAATTGTATTGGTTTGAATTGTTCAGAAACTGTTGTTCTCTCAAATTCTACTACAGATTTTTTTTGCTGAAAATTCATAAACACAAAAAAACCAACAATTAACAAAACCATAATTCCCAATATAACAAATATGGTTACTTGACCTTTTTTCATCAATTAACACACCTCTTTATAAAACATTATTAAACTTTTAACATAAAAATTTTAAACTTAAAATAATTTATTATTGTTAATAAAAAAATTGTTCCTAATATTAATCCCGCGATTTTTAAAAAATATATTAGTAATATAAAAAATATTAAGTATATACTTAAAACAAAAAATAATATTAATATACTAAAAAAAATTTTAATAAAATAAATCTTTTTATGAAAATCAGTATAAAACAACCTTAAAGTAATTAAATTCAGTAAAAAAATATACATAAAAAAAGCCATTAATAATAATAAAAACAACAATATAATGTTATTAATTTTTATAAGAACAATGTTTAAAAACATTAAAAAAAGCAACCCCGCACACGAATAATCAAACCATAATTTAATCCAATCCCTTAAAACAAAATTCTTTTTCAATATTCTTAACGATATTAAATATTCAAAAAAAGATATTATTCCAGAAGCGAATACAGTATAAAACACTATTATAAATGTTGCTTTAACAAAAAAAACATTAAGCATGTGCATATTATTAATAAAAAAAGGATCCTGAATTAAAGAATCAACATTTCCAGATGATATAATTGATTCGAAAATAGGATATATTTCAGTGGCATTTATCATGAGAAATAAAAACGATAAAAAGGAAAATATTACTAACAAAATAGTTCCTAAAAATAAAAATAAGTTTGAAATCCAAAAATCCTTTCTTAATATAATATCTTTCATTTTTCAATAATATCTGTTTTCAATATTTCAACACCATTATCATATTCTAAAACAACTTTTTCATAATTAATATCTAAATAATCGGCAAAATATCCTGTATCACCCTGCAAAGGATCTGCCTCTTCACCCTTTAATATATATTCTTTTTGAGAACCTTTTATTAATGCAACATTATATTTTATTTCCATTTTAGGATGAATATACCATGCCACCTCTATTAATGTTTGATTAACACTATAAACTGTTTTTAAAGCCTGCAATGTTGCACTGGTATCATAAATTTTACTTAAATCAGTGCTTACACCTTTAAAACTATCAGGCATTTTATAGGATAAATCACCAGTTACATACCTGGAACAAACATCAATCTCCCACGCTTTTAAGGTATAACCAAACATTCCGGGAACAACATCTTCATACTTATAATTACCATAACCTAAAGTTAAGGTACTAAATAAATCTTTAAAACCGGGATTTAAAATATTATCAGCAGTCCAAAGTGTTGCAGCTAAAACAGACGGCATAAACAAAAAAAATCCTATAATGAAAAATATTTTATTCATCAAGATCTACCTCTTTACAATAATCCTTTATTTCAGCAGGATCTTTTGGTATATCATTGCTAAAAATACTTGAAAAAAGATCTCCGGAAAATAATGCAGTTATTTCTCTCCATTGAAGAGCTGTACCCATTAAACCGCAAGCAACATCATATCCTCCTTTAGGTAATGTTGCCTTTTCTGCAGGTTCTGACGAATCACTAAATAAGTCTGAACCACCATAATTCATACTTCCTAAATAATTAGGACAAAAAGCACTATAAGCCAAATAAGGCGCCATGCTTAATATTATAGTAAAAAAACTTCTTAACAATCCGGGTAGTATATTAGAAAAAAAACCACCAGTAACATGCCATTGTGCACTATCTAAATATAAACAAGCCTCCATACCATAATCCCTATCACAAATATAACTAGGCATTCCAGCTTTTAATTGTGTTTCTAGACAAGAAACATATTTACATCTAATCTGTTTCTCCTTTTCAAGATTATACACTATTGCCGGAGCACATAAATCATCCCAATGAGTACTCCTATAAGGATTAATAATCCAATCCTCAGATTCGAGAGCAGAATAAAACTTCATATTACGCGCATAATAATCATCTATACCTTTTTCAATTGTACCCCAATCGAAGCCATTATCTTTATTATTACTACCTTTAGAAGCGCCACCAGTAGTAGAATCAGGTAAATCTAAAGTATTAGGATCAATAGTTCTTATGCCCGTATATCCTGTTATTTCAAGTTCAGATTTAACATCTTGAACTACTTTATTAACAGCATTATTATGAGGGTTTCTAACAGTAAAAATAATAGTATCACTATACTTTTTTGTTTTATAAAGATAAGTTTTTTGATTATTAATCATCGTGTAGTATGCATTAGTAGATTTTTCTTTAAATACATTTAATTTTCCTTTAGATTTAATATCTGATTTGTCTTCATACACCCAAAAAGCACCTTGAAGTTCATCTATAGGTACTGTAACTCTCTGAATAATAATAGTACCTGTAAAATAATCATAATCATCTAATTTAAATTTATTTGCTGCTTCTTCAAGAGAAACACCAGAATCTTTTTTAGTATTACTTTTTTGTACAGTATTTTGTACTTGTTGAGTATTACCAGTAGTAGAACCATCACCATTATTTGCATTATTATTATTTTGTACTTGTTGAGTATTACCAGTAGTAGAACCATCACCATTATTTGTCTGAGTAGTACCTGCGTTGTTATTACCAGATTTTTTAGTATCTTTATTATATCCTTTTTCGGCGGCCTTTGCCATTGTCTGTTTCTCTTCTTCTTTTTGTTTTTTTGCATTTTCTGAAATATCTATTATTGCTGATCCTATTTCTATTAATCCTGATACTTTGTAATGCTGGCATGTATATATTAGGCAGGTATATTTTATTACATTTCCATATACTGATCCTGTTAATATGTTTGTTGGCCAAACATGTTTTTGCACTGTTTTATCTACACTATTTAATCTTGTTCCTACAAAACTCCAAATACTTTCTGCTAATTCTGCTGTCACAACTGATGAAGCTAATAAAACACATACTGCATACACTGTTGATTTTATTAATTGTAGTATATTATTTATTTTAACTATTATTTGAGCTAAATTACATAATGATCCTAAAATTTCAGCTACACTTTTTTTTGATTTTAATTCTGATTCAATATCTCTTATTGCTGCTTTTTGTTCTGCTATTTTTTTAATTGTTGCTGAATCTAATGTTCCTATAGGATTATTGTATGGTTTTACTTTTATTATTACTGTTTCTTTTTCTGGTTTATAGAATACTTTATTGCCTGATCTTATCCTAAAATTTAATGTACAATTTATTTTAAAATCATCTTCTGGTAGTTTTGCACCATCAAAACCTATGTATAATACCAGATTATTGTCTACAATATAATGTCCGCTATCAAGAACATCTATAGAATTTTTATTGTCTTCTGGATCTATTGCATTGCAACTGTCAACTGTTGCACCTATTATCTTTCCAGAATTACTTTTTGTTATGGTTAATGGTATGAATGTCTTTACTGGAATTATGCTTGCTGTCCTCCTGTCTATTGTTATTTCTTTTGCCTCTACTTTATTTATATAATTAGGTACTACATTAGGATCTTCTGAGCATACTTCAAACCTAAAAATTTTTTCTGCTGTATTTCCTGCTAAATCTTCTACTATTATCTTCCTGTTTTCTGGTAAATGTTCAGTTACGAATCCTGATATTTTTATCTTACAAGCCCATTCTTCTTCTCTTATAATACTACATTCTCCGTTTGTTATTTCTGTACCTGTTAATCCGGACGTATTTACATATGTCTTTAATAAATCCAAATTATCTTCTTTAACATTGAATGTTAATTCTAAGGTGTCTGAAGCGACTGCACAACTTGGCAGGTTTGAAGTTATGTTAGTGATAAAAACTGGTGCTTTATCATCTATATATATTGTTTTTTCTGCGTAAGGTATTTTATTTCCATAATTATCTCTTGATGATTCATCGATATAAACTTTTATTGGGTTGTTATTCTGAATATTATATTTATATATGCACTCCCATTTATCTTCTTTTAAGAAACACGGTCCTACTTTCTTTTCAGTGTTGAAACCAAAAACAAGTGTACTAATATTTGATCCTAAAGATACCTCTGCTATGAATGTATTTAAACCTTTTTTGGAGTAACATTTAGATAAGCCTTGCGTACAATGTTCTTTTAATGTTCCTATATACTTTGTTTCTCCGGCATTATTTATTGTTGTTATTGTTTTTTGCAATGTTTTATTTACAAAATTATCATTATTGTCATATGCATTTACAAATATTCTTATTGTAGAATTAATTATTCTTACAGGTATTTGAGTAAATGTGCATTTATATCTTTGGTCTGTTTCCTTATTGCATGTTGCTTGTTTATTTTTTAAAACATTTTTTAATGCGGGATTAGTATTTAGTTCTGAAAGATCTGCTTTTAAAATCTTTAGTTCATTTTCATTTACATAAACAATTATGTCATAATTTATATCTGTATTTGTTTGTGTTGAAAATGTTTCTACTATCTGTCCTCCACGCATTATCTGCCATTCATCTTCTATTTCTGGTGCTAAAAAATCTACTTTTATTTTAGTTGTATTGCTTACATATTGTCCTAATCTATCGTATGCTAGTATTGTGATTGGAAAATCTTGTTGAAAAAAGTTTGTTTCATTAAAAACCATTACACCTTCATATACGCATTTTGTTGTATTAAATTCTATGTTTTTTGTTTCTGAACCTAAAGTTTCTATTATATAATCTAAACCAGAACAATCTTGACTGTTTGGAGAGGAATAATCCCTGACAATATATCTTACTTCAAGTCTCCCGTTTGAATTTGTAATGTTTAATGATTCTATTTTAGGAACTATACTATCAACTTTTAATGGTATATCTATTATTTGAGGACTTTCTGATTCCTTTCTAAGCCGCCAATTTATAATATTTGATGTTGCAATATTTTTATCCACAAAATATTCACAAACAGTTATGTTAGAAACATTGTTTTGGTTGCAAATCATAGGAGTCCATTGATTTGAACTTAATTCTATACTATAATTATATGTGTCGTTTGTATAAAATATTGTTATATCCTCTAATTTTCTCCATTTATCAACTAAATTTTCTCCGGAAACTTTTACAACTGCTAAAGAATTTGATGTTATAAATATTAATGATATCAATAAATATATTGAAAAAATTGCAAAATGTTTTTTATAATTAATTAAAATTTTCATTCTAATGTAAATTTATTATTATATTATTTATTTTATATAACTTATTATTTATAATTTAATATTTACTTGCCTTAATTTATTTACTCCATTTTTGGCTTCAACAAATATTCTTTTCCTTTCTGATATTCCTCAATTGATTTGTATGCTTCTAACATTCTCCAATTATATGGTATTGGTTGTTCTAAAACATAAATTATTATCTTATCTTTCTTTCCATAAACATCATTTTGTGTTAATGTAAAATTTATTTTTGCACCTCCATTCATCCAATTATTAAATTTTTGTTCAGGCAACTCTATATCTTTTGGATTAGTGCATATTTTTGTTCCCAAAATATTTATTTCTACACCAACACATATTTTTCTTATTTCCTTAGGAATAGTTATATTTCCATTATATATCATAAATGCATCTAACACATATCTTCCAGGAACTAAATCTATAATATCCAGGGATTCTATTGTTTTTGTATCGTTTAATTGCGACAACTCTGCCAGTAATTCATCCCTCACAGTTTTTGTTATTTTACCCTCGGAATATAATTTGTTTATTAATGCTTTTTGTTCATTAACAGTATTTACCTGAATATATTTTTCTCCGGATATAGTTAAAAATCCTACTAAAGGAACATCCTGTTCATAAGGATTGGATTTTTCCCTGGTTATAGATATAAATACAGTTTCATTTTCACTCAAAGGTGTTAATTGTGAATTTAATGCACTTAATCTTCCTGTTTGTATAGCTTGAACATTTAATGGCGTTCTCTTATAAACCATTATTTTCTTTTCAACTATGGGCCATAGTTCTAACATAAATTCTTTAGCATCATCACCCTCTTTATTATCATAATCTATTGCAGAACCCATAAAACCTTCTTTTTCGTATACTATTTGCCCACCTAACTCGCAAAAAGGATATTTTTCTGTCAATACTGCCTCATTGTTTTTCAGATATGTTTCTCCTATTAAATATTGATCGCCACACCTATAATATATTCTTACTCCCTCTAATGGTTCTTTAGTCATTTTATTTATTGTTTTTACAGTTATTAGCCTATTAACCTTTTGCGTTTCAGAATCTAACCTTATAGAACCAGTCCCGCCAATATTTACCACACTGATATTTCCTTTTACAGGAACATTTTTTCTGATATTAACTTCTAATGCATAATTAAATGTATATCCTTCTCCGTTAAATGCATAAGGATCTGATATGCTTACAATTAATGGATAACTTATATCATACTTAAATTTATACTCTTTTATAAACATGCCAATTGCTTTCATTAATGGGTATTCTGGATTAAACTCTCGGGGTTTTAAAATTTCTGAACCGCCGAAATCTAAATATATATCTGAATAAGGGTATATTACATTTGCTTTAAGATCATATGTTTTATTATTAATATTATATTCCATACTATGATATATTCCGTCTGCATATATTGAATAATCTGATGTATCAGTACTCATTATTTGCCAATCATTGTTTGTTCCCATAAATCTTATAAAAGACATAAATGGCAATACGTCGTTCATTAAAACTTCTTTAACACTTGTTTTTGTCCATGTTATAATATTTGTAGATAATTGTATATTTGATAATGGAGGGAGCTTATTCTTGTCTAATCCTGAATATATTGATATTAAATTCATTGTTTGTAATTCTAAAAAGTTTGTATCTATTTCTGTTTGTGTTATATCGGTTGCAAGAATATATATATCTTTTAATCTTAAATTATGTCTTTCAACAAAATATTCTATTTTTGCCTTTTTGCCTGAACTCTTGCTTATTATTTCTAACGGATATTTTAATTGAAATTCCACCGCATTGTCTAATATTATTGTGTTTACGTTTAATTTTCCTTTTTTAATTTCAAACAAATCCTCAAAATCTTTAAAATTTAAGCATTTACCGATTTCTGATTCAATATATTTTGATAATTGTTCTTCTATACTGTATGGTCCTTTGCTGTTTATTACACAATAATCCTTCTCGTCGCATAATGGGGGTTTTAAACTATCCACACATCCTATTGATGATTCCCTGCAGGGCCTAACATAGTACCAATATGGCATTATTTGCGGTTCAAAAACTAATGCATCAGAATCGTAAGGTATAGGAGAAACTTTCATTCTGCTTACATTAATATATCCCCCGTTTTGACCTATTTTTATTAATGCTTCTTTTGAATTCTCTTTTAAACAGTTTAATACGAATAATTGTATTGGTTTAATTTCGTCTGTAACTTCAATATTGTCAACTGGAGGTTTTACATATAATAAGCTTTTTTTTGAGTAAAAGAATATTGCTATTGCTATAAGTATCACTAATCCTAATAACACAAATATTGTTACCTGGGCTTTATTATTATTTCTTTCAGATTTCTTATTTTTAAAACCAATATCCATTATAACCTCACAAAATTTTAAATGTTAAAATATAAATTAAAAAATATGATAAATTAAAAAATAAACTATTATACATTACTTTTAACCTCCTTTAAATGGTTTTCCGCTACCTATATTGCCAGCAGGATATCCAGGCACATTATCGTCTAAAACAGGTCTTCCTGTTCTTAAAACATCTTTTTTTATTTGCCTGCAAAATTCTTTTGGTGAATCTCCCTTATCAGGAAAGTCGCCCCTAAATAATACACAAACATGTGTATATTTTTTCTTTGAAAGTATTGCTGTTGCTGCACTGTCATAATTATATGCTTTCAATATTTTATCTCTCTCATACCATAATGCAGTGCCTTCCGGACCTTTTAATTTTATATTAAAAGATACATCTCTCAAAACAGGACCAACTAAATAAGTTATTGTATATAATGTAGTTCCGTTTCCATAATCAAAATCTTCTGCACCGTAAGTTAATACTAATTTACATCCTTGTCCTGGAGCATTATAACAACTATAAACTGTTCCTTCCGGTTGTTCATTACCTGTAAGCAACGGTCCATTATCTGGATTGCATAAATTATTTTTCCAAATTTCAGGATCTACAGCATCAGAAACTTTTGTGATATATTCAGCCAAACCCATTTTATCAGACCAATATTCTGCTGTTAAAAACTTTCTAAAACCAAGTTGGTCCATTAAAATGCTTACAAAAGTTACTGCCTTTTGCTTCATCATATATTTTTTATATTCATCTCTTGCCTTATAATAATCAGGTCTTTTTTTATCTAATTCATTCTGTTTTTCTGTATATTCATCAAAAGACTTTTTTAATTTGTTTATTTGTGGATTTTCAATAAAATCTTTCCATTTTTGTTTTTCTCCATTACCTAATTCTAATACATCTAATTTTTGTGGCTTACCATTTTCATCATAACTTATTACTTTCAAATCCCCTTTATCTTTCTGATAAAACCATATTGCATTATTTTCATAATAATAATATTTATCTTTATCAGTGCCTCCTTTGCCGTTTAATATTCCTAAACTCTTTTGATCATTACCATAAGGAAGAACATTCAATAATTTTATACTTTCCTTTTTGTCTTCTGGCTTATTATTTCTTATAACATCTTCATCTCTCCAAACCACTGCTTCATTTATATTTATAGGATTGTTTTTTATTTGTTGTTCTATACGATATAGTTCTTCTTTCATTTTGAGGTATTCCATTCTTGGATCTCCTCTTTGTATTAATTCACTATATTTCTTTTTTTCTTCAGGAGTACCTCCAACTTCAGAGAATCCGGAATAATACCTTGAAAGTTTTGCTTGTGATTGTTCTGTTCTTCTGCTGAGTTCTTCAATACCCCCGATGTCTTCAATAGTAGGATAATTGGTCCCGTATTTTTTGTTATAATCTTTTACCATGTTATTCCATTTTTCAAGATTTTCTTTTCTTTCAGAATCTTTTGAAGAACCATGTGCATTAATTAATAAATATCTGCTGTCATAAAAAGGACCAAACTGCCTCATTAAATTTAATTGTAATTGTTGTTCAGCTGTAGGCACATATTGAGGCAACGGAATTTGTAAACCACCTATATTTATACTATTACTCGGATAACAATCTAACCCTACACATCCGGCTGATTTACAGAAATCTCTTGTCTGCTTATAATAAAACAATTCTGATGTTCTTGATTTTTGTTGTGTTGATAAATATTGTTCTAAAGCATATGGTATATTACATGAAAATATAGCCCCATCACTGCTAACGTCTTTGCATATGTCACTTTCACTTATTTTTTTTAAAATAGCAACAAATCCTTTGCCGAATGATAGTCTTAAAACATCTGCTGCATTTGAAAAAATATTCTTAAAAACCCTTATATATGGCAGTTCAAAAGCTTCACCAACTATTATTGAACAAACCTTTGATGATTTCATTACCTCACACTGGCTCACATCCAATCCTGATGCACTATAAACCTTTAAACATTCCAAATATTCACAGTCTATTTGTCTATATTTGTTTAAATTATAAACTATTCCTGGAACACATAATTTTAATGCAGACATAACCATACTATTTTTTAAATCAGAGGCTAAAAGATTTGTCCCTAAATCTTCTCCAACAAAAGGCACTTTACTACTTAATTCCTGTATATTGTTAGCAAAATCCCGGTCTAATTGTAATGGCTTATTTATTTCCAAATTACAACTCATAAAAGTACATGCTTGTCCTATAAAACCCATCAATGGTAATTCTTTGGTTTCTTCTTTAGAATAAAAATCCTTATCTAATTCCGGTTCATATACTATACTATTCGCCTGTCTGACTAATTCAATTATATTTCCGCCTGTTTCCTTCAAACCATTACCGAAACCGGGTAAAGCAAAACCTGCTAATTGTATTACAACGCCAGACATTCCTGCATAGTCCAATTTTTCCTTAATTGTGCATATGTTTTGCAATTTAACCATAGCATCATCTAATGTTTTTATTAATTTAGAATAATCATTCTCAGTGGATTTCTCTAGTGATTTTATTTTATTAACATATTCCTCTCCAGGAGCATCTAATTGACTGTTTCTTAAATTAAAAGTAATTTCTAAAGGCAATATTTGAGGTTTCTTATATACATACTTTCCCTCCCTAACATATGCAGATATATTGCAAACAACTTTAGTATCATCACTGAACTTGTTATAACTCCCTGCAGATTGTCCAAAAGTGAAATCTATTCTATGATTATTGCCTATGCCTTTATATTTATCAGCTAATTTAATTTCACTGAATAATATTGATGCTTCTATTGTATCGCCATCTTTTTCCCTCAAGACACAATCATCTATTGATAATTCTTGAGATAATAATTGTACATCAATACCTTGTTTAACACTTACAGAATAATATGCATACGCATTTATTGGTATATTGTTGAATTCTGCCAATTTCAATACAGCCCTGTTTAAACTTGAGGGCACAGTTTTAGAATATACTGCTTTTAAATTTGAAGGTGTTAAATTATCTGACTTAAAACCCAATATTCTGACTTTTTCAGTTTTTTGAATGGTATTATTTACAATGTCTGAAACAGTTATTATAACATTTGCATCATAATAACCATCATTTATTGGAGAAACACTCCATGTACAATTAAATATGTTGCTTAAATTCAATTTGTTACATTTGGCTTCAATAGTTTCGTTTTTTATTAAATCAAAATATGCTGTTGCTTTTACTTTTGAATCAGGCTCATAAACAGTAACTAATAAAGATAATGATGAACCTGTAACTAAAAGGTTTTGTCCTAAATTATTATTTGACATCCAACTTGTATTAATTATTGAAGGCAAAGAATTATCGCACTTAAAAGTTCTTGAATAAAATGGCAATCTATTGCCTGAATCGTCCTGACTTATGTAAGGAAGAGTGTTTAATATTCTTAATTGAACAGGACCATTACAATCTATAACGGCATTACCAAAACATTCATTTTCTGTACAATTTAAAACCCTGTTCGTTACTCCATTAATATCATAAAACAATAGTTTTTTTCCGAAATTATTTTTTGTCAACTTAAATATTATCTTATTCATACCATTTTTTACATAACAATCTTTTTCATCACAATAATCCGTTTCTGCTGTTACTGCAGGAATTATATTATCTATATTGAATGTTTTCTCTAATCTTTCTTTCTTATAATTACCGCTGCCATCGTTAGCTGTTATTTCTATATAAACAGAACTTTTTGCTGTTCTCAAATTCTTTAATGGTATTATACAAGAATGCTTTTTTCCTTCATCTGTATTATTTATTTTACAGGAAGACAATGGAACCGCTATGTTTTTATATACCGGTTTAAGAGCAGGATTAGTTGTTATATCGCTTATGTCAACAATTATGCTTGTTAAATTTTCTTCTACAATATCAAATAATATATCCACATCAAAATCGGTGTTTAAAGCTATTGTATTTAACGGAATATTGTTGTTTAATATTTCTAAACCACTTATTTCCGGTTCAGTTATATCTATTGTTATATTTTCAAAATATGTTTTCTTGTTGTCAACATTATCCATTACTTCAATATAAAATTCTCCAGATCCAGATTCTGTTATGCTCAAATTTATAGTTCCTGAAACAACACATCCATTGTTATTTGGGTTATTTGCATTACCAGAAGTTATAGTTCCAACATTAGAATTTTTCCACCAAATATCTATGCTCCTTATGCCACTACATACATTATTTCCATTAAAACCAGTATCAATAATATTATAGTTTAAAACAATACTTCCATTGTTATTGACCAAACTATAATCAATGCTTCCTATTGAATTATCAACATTAATACTTGCTGTTATAGAGTTTCCTTCCTGATTAATTATGTTATAAGAAGCCACTGCCTGATTTTGAATGTCTGTTAGTACACAATAATAATGCATAGATTCTTTTATACATGTCGGCTGAACATTATTTATCAATGTTATGTTCGAAGTTGAAGTAATATTAAATGCAACTGTATCATTAACCTTTCTAAAATCTTTTAATCCATTAGACCCATAAACACCAGAAACATATAATGAAGCATATACATTATCTATTGCCAAGAAAATACATAAGAATAACAAAAGCATTAAAGATTTATTATTTATCTTAAAAATATTAAAAATCACACCCACACCCTCTAATTTAAGTTCATTTAAAATTACAAATCATACAAAGTTTTTTTGATTTTAAATAAATTATGATAACACTAATAATTTTAGTAAATTATTAGAAATGCACTTTATAAATATTTCTTTTTTTATTAAAAAATAAATAAAAAATACCGAAAAAAACAGCGAGAAAAATATACAAAAAGTATCACAAAAACATGGATTTCAAAAATACATATTATCTTACTCTTCCACTAGAAATTTTATCTATAAATATCTCTCCAGAATTAATTTTTAATTCCAAACCATCGGCATATACTTTTCCGTCTTTTGCGAAGATATTAACCTTTCCAAAATCCTCTATTGATATTAAAGGAAGACTTTTTATTCTATTAAGTTTCTCTTCACTAAAAGAACCTGTATAAACATAATCACCAATTTCTGCATTTGTTAATAATAAACCAACAATTGATTTGTCCTCTGCTGCAAGCAACATACCCTCGCTTTTTACACCTCTTAATACTGCAGCCTGAAGATTAGTTACAACCAATATCTTTTTATTTAATAATTCCTCCGCAGTGTAATAAGGCACTAATCCAGAAACAATTGTTCTTTTTTCATCTCCTAAATCTATTTCTTCAATATATAATTTTTCTGCCTTTGGATGTTTCTCTGCTTTTAATATTTTTGCCACTCTAATTTGTAAATTATTAAAAGCATTTTTTGATGATTCATTATCTAATTCATCTTTATTCACACCATACATATTTTTGCTCATATCAATATTGTCTATCTTTTCGAATATTATTTTTGCATTACCTATTGTGTGATTAAATATTCTTAATTCTAAATCTTTCAAAGTCAAATCTTTAACATTAAGCTGTAATTCTATATTTTTAGAATATTCTGGTAGCATCGGCTTTAATACAATAACCAAATCTTTTAATATGTTAACAGCGGTATTTATTATTGTTTGTGCTTTATCTTTATCTGTCTTAATTAACTTCCATGGTTCATTTTCCTGAAAATATTTATTGCCTAATGCTGAAAGCCTAGAAATTGCCTGTGATGCAAGTCTTAACTCATATTTTTCATAATAGTTTAAAGCTTCCAAAGCAATTGCTTTACTCTCTAATAATATTTTTTCATCTGTCCCAGAAGTTATTTTTGAATCAAAATTTTTATTAGCAAAAGATAATACCCTATAAATGAAATTTGCAATATTTCCTATAAGTTCATTGTTTATTCTTTCCTTGAAATCCTCTAAATCTAGATTTACATCGGACATTGTTCTGGAAAGATTTGAAACAATATAATACCTAAAATATTCTGGTTTAACAATTGAGGAAAGTTCTTCAGCATTCAAAAATGTTCCTCGGGATTTTGACATTTTTTCATTATTAACATTTAAAAAACCGTGTACTAAAACAATTTCTGGCAATTTTAAATCTGCACCCATTAAAACTGCCGGCCAAAACAACAAATGAAAATAAACAATATCCTTACCAATAATATGTATTATTCTTGAATTATTCCAATAATCAATGCCCTCATTGACAGAACCTACACCATGTGATAAACTGCTTATATAACCTATTGGCGCATCTAACCATACATAAAAATATTTATTTTCCTCACCGGGGATTTTAAACCCGAAATAAGGGCCGTCTCTTGAAATACACCAATCCTCTAAACCTTTATCAATCCATGATAATACTTGATTCCTTATTTCAGGCTGTAACTCCCTATTGCTTATCAACCACTCCCTTAACTTTTCGGAAAATTCACTTAATTTAAAGAAATAATGTTCTGAGTTTTTTCTTGTTGGAGAATTTTTACACAATATACAGTATGGTTTTATTAAATCAACAGGACTATATGCTGTTCCGCATTTTTCGCATTGATCTCCATACTGATCTTCAGCACCGCATTTAGGACATACACCTTTAACATATCTGTCAGGCAAAAATCTCTTATCATTTTCGCAATATGTCAACTCCATGCTTTTCTTATAAATTAAATTTTTTTCTTTTAATTTTAAGAATATAGATTCTGCCAATAATCTATTTTCAGGACTGTTTGTTGTATAATAAGAATCATACTGAATCGAATAATCTTTAAAATCTTTTAAGTGTAATTCCTCCATTTTTTTAATTAACTCTTCGGGTTTTAAACCAGACTGCAAGGCCTTAATTTCTATAGGTGTTCCATGAGTATCCTCTGCACCGCAAAACATAACATTATAACCTAATATTTTTAATGCCCTGCTTATTGTGTCTGCTTGAATATATTCTAACATATGACCTATATGTGCTGGTCCGTTTGCATATATTAATGCATTTGTAATAACGATATTTTCTTTACTTCTGGTACTAACAATATTTTTTTCTTGAACCATAAAAACACCCATAAACAATTTTTAAATAAAACATAAAAAAATTACAAACATAAAATACCTAAAACATCACCATTATAATACTTAAGTATAGTAATAAATACAATAATGAATATAACATAAGAATAAAACAGGTATTTATAAATATTTATATATTATATGTTCTGTATTATGTATATATTATTTATATATTATGTGTTATGTATATATTATATGTCCATATTATATATATCGTATAGTATATTTGAAGCACAAATATTAAATTGAGAAAAATTTAAATATAAAAAGCATATAAAAGTTTATATATTAAAGTTTATATAAAAAAATTAACTTATTTAACAATTTTAAATTCATAATAAATTTAATATTTGGATGGGAATAAAAAGGGGTGAGTGATGTACGATAGTTTATTTTTAAGCGATGTAGAACCAGGAACAGAGTTTCATCTGAAAACAGGGGAGACTATTAAAAATATATATGAACTTGTTGATGCATTAAAAAGAATTTCTCCAGAAAATTTTTCTTATCATTGTAATTCAGAAAAAGATGATTTTGCATTATGGATAAGCAACTCTCTGCACAATAGCATGATTGGTAATATCCTAAGCAAAGTCAAGGATCAAAAAAAATACATAAGAATATTAGAAAAAGCAATACATCACAAAGAATTAGAAGCACAGGCAAGACAACATGTTGTAAAAGTTTCGCGGCTATGGATTGAAAACAACAAAAAGAAATTAAATGAAGTTCATGGATTATTAAAGGAATTCGAAAAAAAAATATCTGAAAGACAAAAAGAACTTGACAAAATAATTCTAAAATCGGCAGACGATTATGTAAATAAATATTTATCAAAACAAAAAGCAGAACTAAAAAAAGAAATAGAAAAAACCTCTGCAACGATTGAAGAATTAAACAAAAAATACGAAGCATTTGTTAAAGAAAAAGAAGAACAATTAAATAAAATTATAGACGCTAAAACAAATGAATATGCACAAAAAATATTATCACTGTTAATTGAAGAAAAGAAGCAAGAATTTGAAAATTTACTTACAGAAAAAAAATCTGAAACAACAGAAGAAATAAAAAACACAATAAGCAAAGAATTAAATAAAATATTGGAAAACGAAAAAAACAACATAGAAAAAAATATAAAATCTCGGCTTGATATTTCATTAAAAAAATATGCTGAACTGGAAAAATCTGTTTCAGATGAAATTAAGAAAACACAAGAAAAACTTATAAATGAATTAAACCAAAATTTAAAAAAAGAATTCTCAGAAAATCTTTCAAAGCACAGAGAAATATTAGATAATGAACTTGCAAAAACATTAAAATCAAACAAATATTTTCTGGAAAAATTCGAGGATGAAATTAAAGAAAAGGACAGAAAATTAAACGAAAAGATAAGTAATGAAGCAGAAAACCAGGTCAGAAAACAGGTTATTAATTATCAAAAAGAACTCGACAAAACTTATTCTAAAATAATACAAAGCATGAATGATATAAAAGATGATTATGAAAAAAGAATATTGCAGATACACCCAGAGATAATAAATGAGGCTACGGAAAAAATAAGAACAAATGTTGTAAAATATTTTGCTGAACAAAAAGAATTTATTGAAAGTGAGATAAAAAAACAGGTTAATGAACACACAAAAAATATTATTGATGAACACAAACAATCACTTAATAGCGAGATAAAAAATTCTTTAAGCAATGTACAAAACATCGCAAAAGAAATAGAAAATAAGATACAGCACAAAACGCATGAAATAGCGTCACTTGCCGAGCAGCTTGTTTCAGAAGCACTAGACAAAAAGATGGGAAAAACAATTGAAAAACATAAAAGCAAGATTGAAGAAGAAAAAAACAAAATATTAGATTTTATAGAGCAAAAACAAAAAGAACATGAAGAACACTTAACTTTAAAGCAGGAGGAATTGCAGAAAATAATTGAAGAAGCAGTAACACAAGCAGTGGAAGAAAATGTTAAATCCTTAATAGAGGAACACAAAGAAGGATTTAATGAAATCATAGATAAACACGAGAAAAATTTTGACACGGAAATAGAAAAAATAAATTCTCTTCAAAAAGATTTAGAAGATAAATTCTATAAAGCAGTGGAAGTTAAAGGTGAAAAAATCGCAGAAAATATACTACGAAAAACAGACATAAAACTTCAGTCTATAATTGAGAAGAAAAACAGCATGATAGAAAAAGAATTGAACAAAATAAAAAGTATAATGCAAAGTATTTATAATGAAAAAAATAATCTTTTAAATGAGAAAAACAAAATTTTAAATGAAATAAAACTGGCTGCAGACAACAAGATATCTTCAAAAATTCTAGAGATTGAAAATAAAAACACAAAATACTTTGAAGAAATAAAAAAATTACAAAAAGAACTTGAAGAGTATAAAAAACTAACTAACCAATTAATTAAAAAAAATTACGATATAAACACATATAAAAAAACAAAAGATAAAAAACACCAAAAAAGCACGGATAAAACAACAAAAAAAATTGCAAAAAACAGTATAGAAGAAATAAAAGAACTTATTTCTATATGTGAAAATTATTTATTATTTAATATGAATGATGAAGTTAAAAAAACATATTCAGAAATAACAAAAATTTACAACACTCTAAGCAACGAAGATAAATCACAAGTATACGCGGAAATAAAAAATTTGTATGATAAAATTATAATGAATTATTCAGAAGCCATAAAAAAATAATTAAATTATAAAAAACAATCAAATAATACCATATAAGAGATATAAAATAATAATATATAAGAAATTAATAATATATAAAAAAATTAATCGTCATCAAAATCTTCTGCATCATATTTGTTTTTCTTTTTTATTTCTTTCATCTTTTTTGTTATATCAATTGTTTCATTACATTTTTCACAATTAAATCTTAAGGTCTTTACACCCATTATCACTTTTCTTTTAAAGGGTATCTGTTTCTGCCCGTGATAATTGCACTTAGGACACACATAATCAATATTTGCAGTCAACTTTTCTTCATAGGACTTTTTTTCTTCCGAATAACCACAATTAGAACATACATATTCTGTGGCCCTTATTTTTATTTTTCCATTCTCCACAGGCTTGCCCATTAAAGCTTTTCCGCATTTGGGACATTTTTCTTTAAAAACCCAGCATCTTACACTTCCGTTTAACTTTTCACCTATAACCCTATTCGTAAAATATACGCATTCTTCCATGCTTTTCGGTTCTATAAGTTTAACCATTTTAACCTCCATTACATACTATCTAATAAATAAATCTTGTAATAATTATTAATAATTATTGTATTATAAATCCCATAATTCCTGAATATATAAAATCAACAGCTAATGCTGCAAGCAGTAATCCTAAAACTTTTGAAAATATTTCTATAACTTCTAAACCCAATATTTTTTGTAACAGTTTAGAGAATTTTAACATTAAATATGAAATTATTAAAACTGCCAAAGCAGCCAATGAAGGTATAAGTAAACCATATTCTTTGCTTAATATTATTATTGTAGTTAATGCTCCTGGACCTGACAATAAAGGAGTGCCTATTAATATTGCTCCAGAACTTATGTTTTCGCTTACGGAACCAATATTTATTGATAAAACAGTTGTTATACCCATTATCAGCAATATTATTCCGCCGGCAATTTTAAAACTATTAAAAGTTATGCCTAATATTTTCAGCAACAACAATCCAGAAATTAAGAATATAAACAATAACACTGCGGCAACAATTATTGCAATATTTATTGCTTTATTTTTTTGTTTTTCATCAAGATTTTTTGAATAACTTAAAAAAAATGCCACACTAACAAAAGGATCAACAATTATAAACAATGCAATAAAAGACCTTATCAATTCTTCAATCATAAAAACACCCACACTACTCATTAAATTATGTGTTTACTACATATATATCTATTACATATGGTTATTATACCTGTTTATTAATTTTTCTATCTAAAAAAATTTATAAATGAACAGTTATTTCATGAGAAATATGCGGAGGTAGCAAAGCCTGGTCAAATGCGCAGGACTTAAGCACTCACGGTAGAGACACTCAACAGGTGTGTTGAGATATCCTGTCCCTTAGTGGGTTCGAGGGTTCGAATCCCTTCCTCCGCATAATTTTATATTCAGAATTATTTAATTTCTTGTATTCAAAAAAATTAAAAATAAAAAAAATTTAAAAAAATGCTTTAAAAATATTTTAAAAAATACTTCTTGAATAAAAGATTTTGCTGTCAAAGAAAAACTTTAAAAACATTATACTAATTCAAGATATATTGCTCTTAAAAACGCCTCTGTAGCATAGTAGCTATTGCGGCTGCCTAGTAAGCAGCAGGTCGCGAGTGCAATTCTCGCCAGAGGCTTACCATAATAAATTCTAAATACTTTTCTAAATAAATAATTCTATATAAATGTCTAAATAAATAATTCTATATAAATGTCTAAATAAATAATTATAAAATAAATAATTCT
>JAWANI010000007.1:0-32594 GCA_038895475.1 Candidatus Woesearchaeota archaeon | reverse complement strand
AAATATTTATATATTAAAAAGTATATTATTATACTTTTTTAGATATAATTTGTTTACTAATAAAATAAGAAATAAAAAGTATAAAAAAGAATAGAGTTAAGAAAATCCATTATAAGAAAAATATTTCTTCATTAATCTCCTTAACAACATCACCCAAAAATGACTCAAAATCAAGAATAACATCTGAAATATTTGAATCAACAGAATTATTCATACTTTTACCACCACCTAAATTATTATCAGAATTAGAAACATTATTATATACAACATTGCCTGTCGAAAGATTATTCATTACTTTTTTTTCCTCAGAAACACCAGGGCTGTTTTTTTCAAAACCTGTTTGCGTAGTGCCATTAGAGTAATCCTCAGAAAAAAACTTCATGGTCTCAGATATCTTTGGGTTCTTTAAAAAAGCAATCTCTTGTTCTAAAATATTAACAAAAGAATTTTTATCCTTAATTATTACTAATTTATTATACAGATCAATATAATTAATACAATGTTTTATCCATTCTGCAAAATCATTTCTATACTGATTAACATGCTGATAAAATAAAGCATCATCAGAACTTTTTAATATACTCAAAAGCTCTTCAATATTCCTAATTATCCTGCCATCAGATAATCTAAAATAATTATTCTCAGACACATCTTTCAAATAGTCTCCAGGATTCATTTGCTACCACCTTTCAAAAATCCAAAAAGACCTTTCTTTTCAGTGACAGAATTTTGAGTATTGGCCTGGCTTGAAGTATTAGAATCATTCTTTTCGGAGTCCGCATTTTTATTACCGTCATTTTTCTTATCGGTTTCTTCTTTTTTATCTTCCTTCTTAGAATCAACACCTATTTCGCCTACATCTAATTTCGTATCATACTTCTTTTCTAATTGTGATTTCAACTTGGAAAACTGCATATTTAAATCTGATATAATGTTTTTTTCTCTTTGTTCTAAAAGTTTTAATATACTGGTTGTGTGTTTCTCGAAATCTGAAAACTTATCCATTAATTTAACTAATTCCTTTTTATCAGCCTTTTCTTCTATAGCTACTCTCATCTTATCAAAATCAGTAGATATTCTTTTAAAAGCCCTATCTAGTTCCTTTACTGCTTCATTAAACTTTTCAAAATCATAAAATTTCTTCTCAACCTCAACAAATATTGTTTCAACCCTATCAGCATGCTTTCCAATATTACCCTCCATCTTCTTTATATCTATCAATTCCTGCTTTATTTCATTATTCATCTTTACAACCTGATCTATACCCTTATAAAAACTCATTTGTGCTCTCATATCCTTGAGTTCTTTCATAATATCGCGCATTATAGACTCGTTAGCCTCTATATTGGCCCTTAAAGCTTCAACCTTGCCATCAGTCTTCCTTACCTCAATCATTAATTTATCAGGCTGAACAGAATTAACTAAATCAATAGCTTTCGTAGAAGCCACCTCTATAACGCTTATAGCTTTATTAGAATCCATTAATGCTCCCCTTAACTCCCCTATCTGCTCGCTAATCCTTGTAAATTGCTCTGCATTAGCTTTTCTAACTTCGTTTAAGGCTTCAAGTTGACTTTTAATTTTAGTCAGTTCAACTTCTATATTTCCAGATATTTCCGGCTGCTTTTTCTCTTCTGTATTTTCATCAGAATCTTTTTCCTGCTCAGAATTTTCAGTTTCCTCTTTTTTCTTTTTAAACCAAAACATAAACACCTCTTTTTCCACTACTCTTTTATAAAATTACAACACAATCAAAAAATTACCAAATATATATCAAATATTTACTTCTTGATTTGACTTTTTAAATATTTTTCCTAAAATATTTGACTGCCTTTTCGGTTCGAAATCCTTCTTTAATGTTAAACTTTGCAATTCTAATTGCTTAATTATCTCATCAGCCAATGTAACCTCTGTCTGTTGGCTTGCATATTCTATTTCTCTCTTTATATCATTCATTATATTTATAACTTTCTTATAATCATCAGGATTTTTACTCTGAGCATAATAAGATATTTTTGGTTCTACAACTCTAAGCAATAAATCTGCAATTAATAAGTCTTTGCCTGATTTTCTTAAATCCTTAATCATATTCCGTATTTCATTATATTCAGTTTTTAAGTAATCTACTTTTTCATCGAAAGTAACTTCCTTTTCCTTTGAACTAAATTTTGTAAATTTTTCAAGTTCCTCATCCGAAAATTCATGGAATTTTTCAACTCTAGAATTATTATTATCCGAACTGACAGAATCTAAATTTTTTCCCCCGCCACTAGCACCACTTTGTTCATTGACTGAATTTTGATTATCACTGCCATTATATTTACTTCCATCTTTGCTATTATCCTTATTACCATTATTATCATACATACTACCATTCTTATCTTTATCTAGCATAGTATCTTCTTCCAAAAAATTCTTAATAATATTTGAAAATTCAACTTTATCCTTAACATTAAGTAACTTATCAGAAATATTCAAGTTAAAAACATTCTTAACCCAATTATAAAAATCATTCTTTTGAGAATTGACATGATAATTAAAACTTTCATTAGAACACTCTTTAAGGTAAAGCACTAATTGATAAAGATTAGTTAATACTTTTTTATCTACTGTATAAAAATACTTGTCCGGCGGAGCGACATATTCATTCATTTTAAATCCATAATTTTAAATATGTTTTATGCTGTTGAAGCCATCTTTTCTACTAAAGCTTTTATTTTATCATCATCATTATATTGTAAATACTTCTTAAAATAATCTACTGCTTCTGGGATTCTTTTTTGTGATTTATACAGCCCGGCAAGATAATATAATGCTTTGGCATTATTAGGATCTAAAGACAATATTTTCTTATATGCTGCTTCTGATAAATCATCCTTCTTTATCTTATGATATAACAGCCCAAGACTGAACAATATGTTTAAATCATTAGGATACTTTTTCTGGGACTTTTCTAATAATTCTATCTTTTCATTAATAGGGATGTCCTTTAAAGATGATTTCAAAGAATTCCAGTCTAAAGCATCATCTTTTGTTTGTTGAACAATATTTGATTCTGAATTGTTTGTTTTTTCATTATTGTTTTTATTGCTTTCGTTGTTTTTATCATTGACAACGCCGTTATTCTTTTCAGCATTATTAGAATTATTATTAGACTCTGGAGGTTTATCATCTATTGGCTTATTATTCTTTGCTTTATCCTCTTCAAGTATTTTAACATATTCATCATTGTTTTTTGCAGTTCTTAATTTGTCTGCTAGCTCTTTATCAAAATTCTTTTCAACCCAGTCAGCAATATCGTTTTTTTCATTATTAACATGGTGCTTGAATGTTGGGCCGGTTATGTTTGGCATTACATCTAACAATTCTTGTAAACTTGTAACGGAAACACCATTGTTAAAATTTAAAGATTTATTAAAGTCAACAACCTTTTCATATTTTAATATTTTCTTTTCTTCTTTCTTCTCAGATTGTGTTTGTTGAGGATTATTTTTTTCAAATTCTTTTCTTGATTCTTCTGCTTTTTTCATTTCTTCTTTTAATGCATTTACATCAATAAGCTTTATTTCTCTTTTCTTAGGGGTTTTTCCTAGCTTTACCCACATCTTTTCAACTCTAGGAATCAATTCTTGTAAATATATTTCGACCATATTAAAATTGCCCTGTTTAACTTTATCAAGAGAAAGCTTTAATTGAAGTTTTAAATCAAAAACATCCTGTTTCAATTCTTCTAATTGTTCGAGTTGATATTGTAAATCTTCTATTTGTTCATTATATTTATTATACTTTTCTAATTCCTCATCTGATAATCTTTGAGTATTGTGTAGCAAAGGCCTAAATGAAACAAAGTAAGGTCTACCCCTATTATATGCAGGATTTTCAACCATTCCAGTTCCAACAGATGCTTTTACAAGACCCTGCAATACATCAGGACCATATTTCGTTTTAATCCTGTCGAGATCTCCTTCGTCCCTTGTTCTCATTTGAATTTCTGTATTTATGTTTGCTTTAATCTGTCCAACAAAATCTGCAAGTACTTGGGATATCATTAATATACCTATTCCCCACTTTCTAAATTCTCTGCATCCTCTTTCTATCTGCAAAAAGCCTTCTCCTGAACCGCCGAATTTAGGCAATAATCTATGAACCTCATCATATACTAATAATAATTTTATCTCAGGAGTTTCAGGAAAATTTGCATGGAATACCTCCCTAACAGAATTTGCCACAAATATATCTATATCCTTAGGATCCAATTTATTTAATGCCAATATCTGTATCTCACCAGGTCTTATATATTTTTTAATATCTATAACCTCTAAAGCATTTGTTATTTGTCTAACATTACCATTAAATGCTCTGGCTTGATTTGGTTTCATTCCAAAGTTAGGATAAAGTTTTAACATATTTTTGTCAGTTCCTTTTCTTAACATTCCAGACCATTGTGCCGTAGGATCAAATACTATTACTGCAACATTTTTTAATAATGCTTCTTCAACAATCACTTGTGCTGCAACGGATTTACCTCCTCCTGTGGCTCCTGCAACTATTGTGTGTACCTTAAATTGTTCTAAATCAAAATATGCCTTATGTTCTGTTTCTGCAATCTTGCCTACAAATGCTGCTCTTGGTCCTGGTTTTGGAAGTTCGGAAAGTTCTACTTTATTATGATATCTTTTCTTACTTTCTATATATCTCTTAATAAACCAGTATGCTAAAAATGCAGTTATTAAAAATAATAATATTGCAATCCACATCCAAACCTTTAAACCCCATATTATTTTTTCATAAAATGGAAGCACAACACTAAATGCAGAGCTTGCACCACTGCTTAAACCTAAATATGTTGCTGTTACCCTTAAGACATAATCTCCTGTAGGCAAATTTTCAGGTAAGGACGCTGTTTTTAATAACGAAAAAGATGTTTGCAAATATACATTTGCATTATCAGTCCATATTGTTTCACCATTGGCGTTTTGTATTGTATACTGTAAACTTACGGGATATGTTTGGTCTGATAGCAAATTATACAGGTCTGTTTTGAATTTTAATTTTTGATTTGAAAATATTTCTCTATTAAATATATCTAACATTAAAAGCAATGATTCTACAGGCAATCTTTCTTTATCTAATAATTCAATTGTTATAGGTATCTCTTGTTGTAAATCCCCTTCGATTATCAATGTTCCATTATATATTCCAGGTTTTCCCTCACCGAATATTGTTAATGTTAATTGTTCATTAGTGTTTGGAGCAATAGACATTGTTTGCTTATCCAACTTTATCATCTTGCTTATTTCTTCACCATCAATCTTAAATCTTAAATTTGCAACATTTTGCTTATAACTATAAAATGATATTACTTCCTGCAAGAAATTTCCAATTACTAATTTCCTGTTTATTCTTGCTATACTTATAACATAATCTATACCTTCTATTCTTCTCGGTTGCTCAATTATAGGCACTCTTGGAGCTTCACCAGGACCAACATCTTTTCCAAAATCAGGACCAACATCTTTTCCAAAATCAGTTCCCGGACCAATTCCCTGTCCAGTATTTGGATTAGGAACTGCTTCAACAACTAATATCATATTATGATAAGTAGTATTTCCTGATTGTATCGAAACATTACCAACATATGCTTGATAACCTGTTCTTATGCCGAAAATATAATAGTTTCCTGCTGGAACTGTTAAATTATAATATCCGTTTATATCTGTTAAAGTAGTATAACCTGCAACATCAACTATTACACCCTCTAATGGTTGACCCGTACTTGTAGTAGCATTACCTTCTACATAACCTGGATTTGGCAATTCACCTTCTCCCTGTGGACAAATATCTGTAGGATCTGTAAAGAAATAATATGTTGGACTCGTGCCATTTCTTACCGGCAATATCATTTGATAATTATATACTTTATTATTAAATCCTCTCGTGAAATTATTTAATGCGTGAGTAATATATATCAAGTTTCCATTTCCATCTTTTAATATCCCCATATCAAATACTGTTGAATTAACCTCGCCATACTTGTTAGTGTATGTTCCTGGAACAGTATAATACTGATTTCCTATTTGGTATGTTATTGCCCGCGTGAATGTTCTATTTGCTGACATTAGTGTTGTTGCTGTATTTGCAATATACGCATCTACATCTGCAGTTGTTGCCGGCTGTAATGAACTCCAATCAATATCAGTGGGGGGCACTTGAGAGGCCATTACTTCATGAGCAATATTTGGTTGAAGACAGTTAAACAATAAATTAGTGTCATACATTCCGCAACTTGAAACTGTTAAAGACTGCTGATTATTATACCCCTGAACCATTACTGCTGCTCCAAATATTCCGGCCCAATTATATGCACACTCTCTATACTCTAAAACTAATTGATATACATATCCTGCCTGCCCTGCAAGATAATTTTGATATACTTTTCCTATATATGTTGATAAGAAAACTAAACCAATAACTGATAATAATAAAAATAAAACTATTAATAAATAAAATAAATTATTATTTTTCTGTTTTTTTCCAATATCTTCAATGCGTCTGTTCATTTTATTCTTAAGCGCCTAATTTTTTGTATGCGTTATCTAATATTGTCCTATAATCCTTTTTTATTTTCTCATCCATCTTATCATAAACTTTTTCCATTTTTTGATATAATGAAAAGGCTTTTTCCTTTAATCCTAAATTAATATATCTTTCAAATTCTTCATTTAATTCATTAAAATAATATGAATCGAGAGAATTGCATAAATCATAACATTCCTGGTATACTTCGTTTTTAACTGATTCTGGTGAAGATTCATATGCCAATCTTATTTCCCTATAAACTAATGCCGCATTATCATAATCGTTTGCTGCTAAATAATCTAAAGAATCATTAACCAATACTCTTATATATGATATTTTTTTCTTATAATTAAACCACAATATTCTGGAAAATATTTTTGGGAATACTTCAAAACTTGTAAAAACATATATTACAATTAATACAAAGATTAGTATTATTAATACTATTTTTATATCCATATTTTTAATCGATTCAACATTCACTATTGAAAATCCGGTTGTAGAAACAACTTTTATATTTTTGTCTATAAGCACAGTGTCTGTTTCTTCTACTATTTCAATATCCAAAGTATCATTTATATAATATATTATTGATCTTGTTGAAGGTAAAAACTCTAATATTGGATCTTTTTTCAAGACAGTATATTCTTTATTTAATATATTTAATAAATTCACATCTGCAGCAACATTTTTAGGTATAATCTCCACAATGCTTGCAGTTGTGCTTTTCAAATCTCCCTCATATGAAGGATTTGATAATGAAATGTCTTTTTTTATTAAAGTAATATCTCTTGAATTTCCGTCAGGATAAAATAATGTTGCTGTTATCACATTTGTACTAACTATTATTTTGTTTTGAGCCCTTTTCGTTGATTCTAAGAAAGAATTTAAATTTACATTCATACTCTTTAATTGAACATATTCTTTTAGCAAGTCTTTTAATTGTTGTTCTTTAACATATTTTATGAAGGTTTTTGAACCGGTTACTTTTATGTCTTCAGGTATTGAATTTCTTAAAACCGTGATATCATTGACTAATTTATCTCTTAATTCCTGTTTTCCTTTTTCGTCTAAATCCCTGCGGTAATCGACGTTATGAAGGTCCCTTTCCAGATTATTGCTTTTTTCAAGAAGTTCTTTCAATGATTTTTTTATTCCTAATGATTCTATTATTGTTGCTGCAGGTCCTGCGTAAGAATTCATTCTGTCAAGTGCCTTATTTATGTCTGAATTTTGCCTGTCATTTTGTTCCAAACTTAATGATATGGATTTGTCTTCGATAGTAAAATAATATTCAGAACTTTCGCCCTTGTTGCCCTTTTCATCTATGCAATCAATCTTCCATTTATACTTTCCTGGTTTTAATGAATTAAGTTCAAATGTGTATTCTGTATTGTTTAAAAGATTGTCACCATAATCCTCTAACCTGAACCAACTTTCATTATAACCTGCAATATAGAGCTCACATCTTAATTTTGTTATATCTTCAGCTTTAAACTTTAATTTTACTATATCTGAGAAAACACTTTTGTCATCAGTTAACAATATTACGTTCGGTGCTAAATAATCTTCAACACTTATATTTATATTAACTGTTAAATTTGAATCCAAATTTATGTCCTCAACAACAGCACCATAACCTTCTTTGCTTACGTAAACATCATATTTTGACTCCATTAATAAAAACCTGGCTTCCCCTGCAGAGTTAGTCGTAGCATTAAAAGACCCTGCCTCTACAAGTGCATCTTTCACTCTTATTCCTTTTTCATCATTAACTATCACTATTAATTGATATTTTTGTTTTATATCAACATCTACACTTGTATTGTAAGTATTGCCCTGGCTATCATTTATAAACAATTTCTCAGTAAATCTTCCTGGAGATGTGAAATTTTTGTATGCTGCAGGACCATAAAATTTTTGCCCGTCATGCATTAACCATAAATAATTATGGTTCCCAATACCGCCTGTGGAAGTAACATTAAATGTTATTATTTCGTTTACAGCAGCTGTTTTTTTGTAATTAATAACGGCATTAATATTGTTAACAATACTGAATGTTAAATTTTTATAAATTGATATGTTTCCGTGATGCATATATGCTTCTATAATGTAATTTCCTGTTTTATTAGAGTAAGGCATTATCTGTATCTTTGGATAGGTTTCATTGATAAATATTGGAGTCATATAGCATTCAACCCATCCTTGGGCAATAGGACATATTGTAATGCTGACATTTGAACTATTAAGTGCATTTATTGTTATATATGCAATTTCTCCTAATGGAATATTTTGTTTATTGATTGAAATGTTCAAGAATGGTTCGGGAAGCAGAGTATTATTCACGATATAACTTATGGTAAAATTAATTTTTTCCAAGTTTTGTAGTTCATCAAAACATGTTATCAAAATATTTATTGAATAAATGCCTGATGTTTGATTTAGTGATTGGTTTAATGTAAGATTTGTCTTATTATTGAAATCTAATAAATACTGAAGGTTTTTATTAAACAATATTGTTTCATTATAAAATAATTGTTGCGGAGCAACGCTACTCTCTGTAATGTTATAATATAATCTGCATGAAGTATTAGACAAATCGGTAACTGATATGTTTATTGTAAGATTATTCAAATCATAATTTATTACAGGTTTTAATGTGTCGACAATTATTGTTTTATTTGTCAATATATTTTTTGTTAGATTAACGGTAAAATTTTGTTCCGTTGTTGTCTGATTCAAGATATTGTATGTGATATTAATAAGATTATGATGTTCAGCAATATTATAGGTGCAATTTAACAATAATGCATATATTCCGTCTGTTATTGACCCATTAAATAATGTTATATTTAAAACAATTAATTCTGAGGCATTAAGAGTATTAGAAAATATGATTTTTTGTTGCAATCCGTTTAATTCACAGTAATAATCCACAACATTCTCTATATTATCTATTATAGTGTAGTTTGTATCATTTTCAGAATAATTATAAGTTGTGGTGTTTTTTAGATTTAAATATGTACTATTAAGTAATATTGTAATATTGTTGATATAAGTGTTTGAATTTTCAGTGAGTATTTCTTGTGAATAAGCAATATCTGAAAACAACACTAATAAAAATATTAAGACAAACATATTAATAATTACAGAAAGTGATTTCTTATTATCTTGTATATATTCTTTTGCTTTAATATTTTTTAATTCCATATTTTTTGTTTTACTGTTTTTATTCATATAATATCACTTAATCGTTTTTTTTCAATTCATCTATTATGCTGCTTAATTCATTGATTATTTGCTCTTTTTTTCTTGAAATGTCGGGTTTTTTATTTACGTATAGTATATTTTTTCTGATTATATATCTTATTTCATCGCTTAAATCCATGAAATGATTTACTTTTTGCAGGTCTCTTAATTCATCAACCAATCCTTTTGGCATTCTTACTGCTACAATAACGTCTTTTTGGCTTTTTTGAGATTTATTCGATGATTTTGAATTTAATGATGTGTCAGAAACAGAATCGTTCTTTGAAATATTGGCTTTTTGATAATTACTCATTTTTGTAACGTTCCTCCAGAACATAGTTTCTGCACATTTCTCTTATGAATTCTGCCCTAGAACTGTATAAGCCTTTTTCTATGTATGAATCTATTAAATCAATTAATTCAGAAGTAAGTCTTACATTTACTATTTCTGTCTTTTCTGTTGTTTCTTGCATATTTTTTAGAACCGCTGCGTTTTCGGATTGAGGATTACGGATATGGAGTTTGGCAGCGGTTCTTGAGCGTTACGGATGTATCCCTTTTTTGCAATCTTTTCTTTTTATTCAATATGATTTATTATCGGTTTTATGATTTAATGCTGTCTAAGACTCTATCTTAATATACTTTTTGTATTCTTAATGTATATTTTATATATATCAAATGTCATCTTTATTTATAAAGTTTTTGTTTTAAAAAAAGAAAGATAAATAATTATGAGTGATTTTTAATTCGGTTTTTTGATATTTCTGGCAAAAATTTAAAATTTTCTTATTCAAAATACCATTAGTAATATTGTTTTTTAATCATAAAAGCAGAAAAAAGTATGACACTATATGAAAATATACTTCAAAATTAAAGAATTAATAAGAAAAACAATATTGTATTCTTTATGTATATTTTATGTATGCTTTATGTATTATTAAGACTCGTTGAGTCATTAAATTATACCATGAACTCTTAAAAATAAATTTTATGCTTGCTTTTTAACAACATAATAATGATTTTAGTTCTTTTTAGAAATTCTCTCAATCACTAAATCATCCTTTAAAATAACATAATCCCCTATCTGAAGATTCTTAATAAAGTTTCTGGCATGAACTATTTTATCACTAAATTGTACCTCTACCTGTTCTTTGTTTTTTCCAAAAATCCTGACAACCAACCCCGGAGTTACCATAAACAATAATAATGTAAGAATATATTTAATAATTTAATGAATTATTTAACAATTCAATGAGTTTAATTTTAATAATTACTTATAATTTAATCAAATTTTAACTAATGGTTAAATTTTCTTCCTAAAACTTTTACTAATATTCTGATTCCAAAATGTAGGCAATGGGTTGCTTACAAAACCCTTAAAATGTTCAGAATAAATATATGTTAAGCCTTTAATGTTTTTGTATTTCTGAAATTTATCGGAAACTTCATCATATATTTCCTTTATTTTTTTCCTCTCAAAATCCCTCTGCAACAAAGAAGAAGGTTTAAGTATAAGATAATCGGCCTGCCTTATAACATTTATCTCTAAATTTGCAGAATTCTGCGATATAAACAATATTGACAAATCATTATGTCGTGCAATAAGCAACAATTCTGAAAGAATTTTATTGGCATCAGAAAAGCTTTTTCTAGAACTAAACAAAACACCGCCCTCATCTATTATAACAAATGAATAGGGTTTTATATCCATTATATTTTCAACAACATTAACATATTCAGGCATATCCTCTTTTTTAAAACCTATTGCATAAAAATTTTTTTTAGAAACAACATGCAAATTCTCCAGAATTTTAAGACCTATGGCACTTTTTCCTGTGCCTCTTGCACCAAGAATTAAACCTATTGTAGAAGGGTTGTTTGAAATAAATGATTCAAACTTATTAAAATTACCGTTTATTGCTTCTATAATTCTGAAAGGCACATAATCTTTAGGTGAAGGCTTTAACTTTTTTTTAATATTATAATTATTATTCTTAAAAAGAAGTATTACTTTTTCAGTCCCAATTATCATGCCCTTAAATATATATGATAATAAAACAAAAACAATCTTAAAAGGGTATAAAACAAAACTTAATAATTTAGAACTTTTCTTTGCCATCAAAAAAAATAATATCATGGTATTTATATTTTTATTGAAATATCATATGTATCAATCAACACATATATTAATCAGTACCATATTTAATCAACACATATATTAAAACAAGTATAAAGTCAAAAAATTTATATAGCAATTAGGAAAGAATAATTTCATGTCTAAATTAATACTTTTAAGGCATGGCGAATCTATATGGAATAAAGAGAATAGATTTACTGGCTGGGTTGATATTGGTTTATCAGAAAAAGGAAAACAGGAAGCAATTACTGCCGGAAAGAAGCTCGAAAACTATTTTTTTGACAAAATATATGTTTCACATTTAATAAGAGCTGTACAAACCCTTAATTTAATTCTAGAAAACATAAAAGATAAAAGAACAGCAGTAATCAAACATGAAGATGATAAAGAAATAAAATCAAAAGAATCATATAAAGAAAAAAATGAACTTATAATATATCAGACAAAAGCATTAGCAGAAAGACATTACGGAAAATTACAAGGGCTTAACAAGGAGGAAACAGCAAAAAAATATGGAAAAGAAAAAGTTCATTTATGGAGGAGATCATATAAAATCAAACCGCCGGGAGGAGAAAGTTTAGAGGATACACTAAAGAGGGTTATTCCTTACTGGAATAAAAAAATAAAAAAGGATTTAATAAACAATAAAACAATTTTAATTGTTGCACACGGAAACAGTTTAAGAGCAATTGTAAAATATTTAGAAAAAATATCCGAAAAAGATATCCCCAATTATGAAATACCCACTGGAATACCTATTGAATACACTTTTGACTCGAAACTAAAAATAATTTCTAAAAAACAATTATAAGCCATATTCTGCTTATAAAATAATCATTATATATTCAAAATAATCATTATGTATTAAATGCAATTATATAATGAATGTTGAAGTATAGTTGATGAAAACCAGAACAAGTTTTTAAGCAAACATTATTTTCCTTTTTTCTTTGCATTTTTCCTGTTTTTCTTGTATCTGTTATAATGCTTTTTCTTTGTTTTATTTTCTGCTTTATATTTCTTTGCTCCATATTTCTTTTTTGCTTTAAATTTAACTTTTTTCTCTTCAACATCTGCATCAGATTCCGAAACAGTCTCTATAACATCTATTCCTGCTTCATCAAGTATTTCCTCTGTTTTTTCTTCCAAATCACTCTTTGGCTCCTCCCTGATATCTTCTTCTGTATGTTCTGCAATCTCTTCAACAGTTTCCTTTATATCTTCTATAGTTTCATGCTTCAATTCTGACTCTTTACGCATTTCTTTTACTATTGCAAGCAGTTCAGCAACATTTTTTTCAGTCTCCAAATTAACCTGATATTCGTGTTCTGCCCTTAATTCAGATTTTTTACTGGAAATATTCTGGCTGATCATTATAAATGTTGCAAGAAATATTGCCTCTAAAGAAACAATCATTGTCAGTAAACCGTAAGGAAACGGATCAAAAATATATTTTTGACCAAAAAAGCCCTCATTGGCCAGTATCCACCAAGCGAACCATAATATGTGAAAATAAACAAAACCCATGGAACCTGCCCATTCCGTGATTTTATCAGCAACTTTTACATGAAAAGAAGCAATTCTGTCAAACTCTATATTCATATTTTTTGATATAAAATATAAGAATTCATTAGTAACATACCATTTATTTTCCTCTTCCCTATGACTATTTATACAGTCCTGGCACTGTGAAAAAAATTCTCCCTTCTTAAATGCCTCATAATTACCACATACAGAACACTCATAAATTCCGGAAGCAGGGACCTTATCTCCCCAAGAATATTTTGCTTTAATACTTTTAGGAATTACACTAAACCTCTTTTTTGCCATTAATATAAGTGAATATTAAAGATATAAAAATGTTACTATAAATTTATAAAAAACCGTTATAAACAAAATCAGCATAAACCTTTATAAAACCTAAAAAATTCTTATTAGAACTGCTGGGTACTAGTCTCAGGAGGTTAAAATGAAAGTTTATATAGAAAAAGAAAATAAGTATTTAGATGTAAATGCAAGTACTGGAAAACAACTTCTTGAATTGTTAAAAATAAATCCTTCAACAGTTATTATTGTAAAGAACAATGAAATAATATTAGAAGACGAACAATTAAATGATAAAGATGAAATAAAAATACTTTCCGTAATTAGTGGAGGATAAATTACAATAAAGTAGTATTAAAAAAATGAATTAGAAAAAATGAAATGCACTAAATGCGAGGAAAAAGCAGTATATCAAGGGCAAGGACAATATTTTTGCAAAAACCATTTTATTAATTATTTTGAGAATAAAGTCTTTAAAACAATAAAAAAGTATAATCTAATTGAAAAAAATGATAATGTGTGTGTTGCAACATCCGGTGGAAAAGATTCATTAACCGTATTATACATTACAATGCTTTACTGCAAAAAATACGATATTAAATTTTTTGCACTCGCAATAGATGAAGGCATAAAAGGTTATAGAGACCATACGATTGAGGATCTAAAAGAATTCTGCCAAAAATATCATATAAAATTACATGTTGTTTCATTTAAAGAAAGATTTGGCGACACTTTAGATAACATCAGGGATAAAGCATTAACAGAAAAAAACAAGAAACCATGCACAGTGTGCGGGATATTCAGAAGAACAGCATTAAACAGGGCTGCAAGAGAATTTAAAGCAACAAAACTTGTTACCGGACATAATCTTGATGATGAAGCACAATCATATTTAATGAATTTATTGCTTGGAAACATGTCCCATAATGCAGCATTGGGACCAATAACAGGCCTTAATCTTAATGATAAATTTATCCCAAGAGTTAAACCATTATACTTTATGCTGGAAAAAGAAACAAGGCTTTTTGCATTAATCAAAGGATTTAAAGTATCATTCAATGAATGCCCTAATATTGATCAATCATTCAGAGCTGTTGTAAGAGATGAACTAAACAATATAGAAAGCAAACTGCCAGGAGCAAAAAACAGCATAGTTAATGCATTTCTGGAAATACTGCCTTTATTAAAACAGCATTACAAGAACAACAAACCATTTAAAACATGCATTAAATGCGGAGACCCGTCGGCAAACGAAATATGCAATGCATGTAAATTAGAAGAAGAATTAATAAACTAAAAATTAATGAAAAAATACCGATAAATAAAATGACAATAAAAAAAATATACAAGAATTTTGAAAAAATAAAAGATAAAAAAATAATCATAATAGGTGCAGGAGGTTTAGGATGTACAGTTGCTGGGCTCCTTGCGAGGATGAATATAAGATTTACAATTGTCGACGATGATATTGTTGATGACACGAATCTTGAAAGACAGATACTGTTCAATAAAAATGATTTATTGAAGAAAAAAGTCAATGTAATAAAGGAAAAACTAAAAGAATTCTCTACAATAAATGCAATTGACAAAAGATTAAATGAAAAAAACATAAAAGAAATAATTGAAAATCCTGATTTAGTTATTGATTGCACAGACAATATAGAAACAAGAAAGATTATAAATAAATACTGTGTCAAAAACAATATTTCTTGGATATATTCGGGAGCAGTCGGCGAAATCGGAACAATTTACCTTATAAAAGACAATGCGTGTTTTGAATGCATCAATCAAAATAAAGATGGAGAAACATCATGTGAAATAGGTGTAATGAATTCAATAGTAACAATCATAGGGGCATGGACAGTAAATATTGCACTGCAATACTTAATCGAGGGAAAATCTGAAGATAAAATAATAAGAATAAACTTGAAGAATAATGAAATGATTAAAATAAATACTAAAAAAAATCCTAAATGTAAAATATGTGGTGAAATATGAGTATAAAAAAACAGAGATGCCCCTGGACAAATAATGATAAATTAATGATTAAATATCATGATGAAGAATGGGGAAAACCCATACATGATGATAAAAAATTGTTCGAATTCATAATATTAGAATCAGCACAGGCAGGTTTATCATGGAGGACAATATTATATATTCGAGAAGAATACAAGAAAGCATTTGCTGATTTTGATTTCAACAAAATTGCAAAATTCACATCTAGAGATGTTGAAAAGTTAATGAATAATGCAGGAATAATAAGAAACAGATTAAAAATTTTAGCAACTATAAATAATGCTCAAAGATTTATTGAAGTACAAAAAGAATTCGGTACATTCGATAAGTATATTTGGAGTTTTGTAAAAAATAAACCAATAATAAATAAATTCAAAACATTGAAAGAATTACCTGCAAGAACAAAATTATCAGATAAAATAAGCATGGATTTAAAGAAAAGAGGATTTAAATTCATGGGTTCAACAATAGCATATTCATATATGCAAGCCATAGGAATAATAAATGATCATTTAACAAATTGTTATAGGAAAAGAAAATGAATTTTTATCAAGAAATAATCTCGTGGATTAAGGAGAATAAACCTGACAAGTTGTCTTTGTCTAAGAAAAAGCGTGAATTATCTAAAAAGTATAGTATAGAAATGCCTACAGATATTAATATTTATCTTCACGCATCTAAGGAAGATGCTAACATAATTCGTAAATATTTACAAACAAAACCAACAAGAACAGGATCAGGTGTTGCTGTCATTGCAACTATGACTAAGCCTATTAATTGTCCGCATGGTTCATGTATTTATTGTCCAGGCGGTGTAGGAAGTTTTTTTGGTAATGTTCCTAAATCATATACTGGAAAAGAGCCTTCAACAATGAGGGGTATAAGAAATGATTATGATCCCTACAGAATTATTTTTAATAGGCTTGAACAGTATATTGTTATTGGTCAAAATCCTGATAAGGTTGATCAAATAGTTATGGGCGGAACTTTTACTGCTTTCCCAAAAAAATACCAGTATGAATATATTTATTATTCTTTCAAGGCATATAATGATTTCTCAAAATTATTCTTTAAAGATGGAGATTTAGATATTGATAAATTCAAGGAATTCTTCGAACTGCCAGGAGATATAAATGACAATGAGAGAAAAGAAAGAATTAAAGCAAAAATATTGGAATTAAAAAATAATAATATAAAAACACTTGAAGAAGAGCATAAAGTAAACGAGGAATCAAATGTTAGATGCATAGGATTAACTATTGAAACTAAGCCTGATTGGGCGTTTGCTGATAAAGGTATAGAATTATTAAATTTAGGAACTACAAGAGTTGAATTAGGAATACAAACAATCTATGATGAAATTTTGCATTATATCAACAGGGGACATGGTGTAGAAGATGCAAAAAGAGCAATAGCAGATTTGCGTGATTTAGGTTTTAAATTAAATTTTCACATGATGCCAGGGTTGCCTGATATTGATGGAAAAAGAATATCTAAAGAAAAAGATATTGAGAGTTTGAAAGAAATTTTTTCTAACCCAGAGTATAGGCCTGACATGTTAAAAGTCTATCCATGCATGGTTATGCCTGGAACAGAATTGGAGAAAAAATACAAACAAGGAATCTTTAAACCATTATCAACTGAAGAGGCTGCAGAGATAATTTTAGAAATGAAAAAGATTGTTCCTGAATATTGCAGGATTATGAGAATTCAAAGGGATATTCCTACTTATGCAACAACTGCAGGTGTTGAAAGAACAAATTTAAGACAATATGTTGATGAATTAGCAAAAAAACATAATGTTAAATGCAGATGTATAAGATGCAGAGAGATTAAATTTAATGATTTTAAATCAGAACCGGAAATTATTGTTAGGGAATATGAGGCATCTAAAGGAAAAGAATTTTTCATATCAATAGAAGCAGATGATAAACTATTAGGATTTGTTCGCTTAAGATTTCCTCCAAGAGAATTGCATCCGGTAATTACGCCAAAATCGGCATTAATCAGAGAATTGCATGTATATGGTCAGGCAGTAAAAATAGGTTCAAGTGAAAACGATAAAACACAACATAAAGGTTATGGTAGGAGATTAATGGATAAAGCAGAGGAAATAGCGAAAATTAATGGTAAAAACAAAATTATAGTCATTTCGGGTGTAGGAGTAAGGGGTTATTACAGAAAATTAGGGTATAAACAAGAAGGACCTTATATGGTTAAAGTATTAAATTAGTATGGAGTCTAAAATGAATGAAGATTTATGTGATAAAATTAAAACATATGAAATTATAAAGAAAGGATTGTTTGTTAAATATAGAGCTCAAAGAGAGTTTGAAAAAATTAGGGATAAAATAGAAGTGATAAGCATAACAGCATATTATGATTTCAGGAATCCATTATTTAATGAGTATAAGGTTATTTATAAGAATAAAAATTAGATTCTCTATCCCTTTTATCAGGAGCAACATCATGTATTTCTAAGTGCATTATAAGCAGAATCCCTTTTATAGTTCTTTCAGGAGTATGTATCTTTATCCATTCTATTATATCATCAAAATATGTGTCTGATGTAATAATCACATCTACCCTTTATATGGAATACTTTCATATTCTTCCAGAATGCAAATGCCACTAAATTATTCTTAAGAACATTTTTGACTATCTTTTCCATAAACTAATTTACGAGCAATATTTTATCATCAACAATTTTTAAAGTAGATACAGGTATTACATTAAGATTTTCATAACTATAAGTTGCTAACACTTTAGCTTCAGCATTCAATAACATATTCTCAACACAACCCCTATATTAAAACCTCAAATAATTACGTTTCAATAAATCCAAACAATTTATGCTATCATAACAATTTAAGCTTGACAAGTTGCACATGCTTCCAGTGCTTTTTTCCTACCAAATTGTTGTGCTGCATTAACGCTATGCTGATAGTATAATGTTTTTATACCCATCTTCCATGCGTATAAGTATAATGCATTTATTTCCCTTGCGGGAGTTTTTGGATTTATAGTAAGATTAAGTGATTGTCCTTGGTCTATATACGCTTGTCTTGTTCCTGCAAGATCTATTAAAACTTTTTGGTCTATCTCTTGGAATGTCTTAAAAACACTTTTTTCTTTATCCGTTAAAAAATCCAGATGTTGTACTGAACCATCATTATCTCTTATGCTAGTCCAAACTTCAGGAGTGTTTTTCCCTTTCTCTTCGAGCAGTTTCATCAAATACTTGTTTTTTATAGTAACTTTCATCTTATCAATATCTTTCACATAACAATTAGACCATACGGGCTCAATACTTTGAGAAACCTGTCCTAAGATAAATGCACTAGATGTTGTTGGAGCAACTGCCATTAATGTGGTGTTTCTCCTACCATACCCTTTAAGTATTTCTGGTTCACCATATTCTTTTGCTAGATTTACTGAGGTAGCATACGCTTTTTCTTTTATGAGCTTAAATATTTGTGTATTCAATCTTGCTGCTTCTTTGCTCTCTAAAGGAATCATTTTGCTTTGAAGAAATGAATGCCACCCAAGAACTCCTAGACCAAGCGCTCTATTGTCCTTAGCGAAATTATATGCACGTTCCATAAATAAGAATGATTGTCTCTTTATTGAATCACCACTATCTCTCATTTCTTCAAGTTTTATTATAAAATCACTCATTACGGCATCAAGAAAATAAACAAGTGTCTCAACTGCATCAGTATCCTTCCATTCATCATAATACAATAGATTCATTGATGATAAATCACATACAAATGACCACTTCTCATTAGTAGGCAAAAGTATCTCTGAGCATAAATTGCTTGATTTTATTGTTAATCCTTTATCCTTATATACATCAACAGTTTCCCTGTTTACAGTATCGTAAAACATTATATATGGATATCCTATTTGGCTTCTCGTTTCAAGAACTTTAGCCCATATTGCTCTTTTTTTTGAATCACCATCAATCATTTCCTGAAGCCATTTATCCTTAACAGTAACTCCATAAGTTATTCCTTGTATTGGATTACCTTCTTTGCCAATATTTAGGAATTCTTCAATATCAGGATGCTCAATTGGCAAATATGCAGCAAAATTTCCCCTCCTTATTGATCCTTGACTTACAACATTTACAAGCTTATCGAATAATTGCATAAAATGCACTGCTCCTGAAGAATAACCATTATCCTTTATTGGTGCCCCTCTGGGTCTTAAATCTCCAAAGTATGCAGAAGTACCACCGCCATACTTGCTCATCATCCCTACTTCTGCTTGAGTAAATAATATTTGTCCCATATCGTCCCCTATATATGATGAATAACAACTTATTGGAAGTCCTTTAGATAATCCAAAATTCGACCATATAGGCGATGCCAATGAATAATATCCTTTAGACATATACTTATAGAATTTATCTGCAAATCCTTTTTTTCTAAGAAGCGTTTCAGCATGTTTAGCAATTTGTCTTATTCTTTCTTCCACAGTAACATCTTTTAAGAGATAACCTCTGGCAAGGAATGCTCTACTATAATCGTTTAGCCATTCAATCTTATCTGTTTTTTCCATTAAAGTATTCATTTTAACATCCCCTAGAATAAATCATCACCTGTTAAGCTTTGTATTCTCTTGCTATAATTTATAGATCTCTTCACAAAGAAATCCCCATGTTTTGTAGCAAGTATCTCATCATCGAACCATTCTGTATCTTTAACAAGTTGTGCATCAACCTCGAAAAGTTTCTTCATTCCTATGCTTACAAGCGAGTTATTGAACCTGTTCTTGATGAATTCGATTATTGTCTTCTTAGGAAGGAAGCTTAACTCTCCCGCTTCAAGTATCCAATCGACTACTTCCTTCTCTGTCTCAAATGCAAGATTACATAAATCGATTATTGCCTTCTCATATTCCTCATCGAACCATTCAGGATGCTCTTTCTTGATTATGTTTATAACATCAATCCCGAACAATCCATGGATTTGTTCCTCCTTTGATGTTGCTTCTATAGCGTTTGACACTCCCTTGAATAATGCCTTATACTTATTGAACGACATTATTATGAGGAATTGCGAAAACAATGATACGTGCTCTATGAACAATGAGAATAATAGTATTGATTGTGCGTACTCTTTAGGCTCATCACTCCTAGAGTTTTGTATTGCCTTTTCTAAGTATGTGATCCTTTTAGAGATTACAGGTATCTCTTTGACTCTTGAGAATTCATCGTTCAATCCAAGTATCTCAAGCAAGTGTGAATATGCATCCATATGACGTACTTCGCTTTCAGCAAAAGTAAATCCTACTGCACCTATCTCCGGCTTTGGAAGTTTCTTATATATGTCTCCCCAGAATGTCTTTACAGCAACCTCTATCTGTGCTATTGCTAACATCGCGTTTCGTATTGCATTACGCTCTACATCAGAAACGTTGACTTTGAAATCCTGTATGTCGCTTGTGTAATTGAATTCTGTATGTATCCAGTATGAATGTCTTATTGAAGTTACGTACTCATAAAGTTCTGGATACTCATAAGGTTTAAGAGGGATTCTTTTCTTGAATATGTCTCTCTGCCGAAGTTTTGCATGCTCATTACGGTATAGTATATATGCCCTTGCCACATCATAGTATTCTTCTGTCATCAATGACTCTTCAACATAATCCTGTATCTTCTCAACTGTAGGATAATCCTCTTTTGAGATTATCTCATTGTTTCTTTCCTTTTCATAGATCTTCTCAACATAATTCTTTTGTATTAATGTAATAACCTTATCTGTAACTTTTTCTGCATCTGTTCTTACCCCGTGTTTTTGTGCGGTCATTGCTTTATATATGGCTATGGCGATTTTTTCCCTGTCGAATTTAACTATTGATCCGTCTCTCTTAATCACGTTCAGTTTAAGTAATTTTTCATGCAATTCATGTTTTTTAATCATTTGTTCTTTCATTGCAATCCTCTCCAGATACCATAGCATATTCATAGTATAAAAATGATACTGTAAATTTCAACAAAAATCCTACATTTTGTGGTCAAAAAAACAACAGAACACAAGATGTAGTATTTTTGTTTTTGTTTTTTGTATTTAACTTATATTTAAATATTTTTATGCTGAAATATGCATTTTTGAATATGTCCATTAGAAATATGCAATTAAAATACAACAATCTTTATATATAACTTGTATAAATAAGAACCCATAACACAATATTTAGTATAAAAAAAGGCACTAAATATAGAAAAATACAATATATTGAAGTTAATCAAAGGTTATTATTTTAATATGTGTTGGGATTGAGGTGTTTTATTATGAAATGTCCATTCTGTGGAAGTTCTGAACTGAAAGTTATAGATAAAAGAGTAAGTGATGAAGAAACAAACAGGCGTAGAAGAGAATGCTTAAAATGTGGTAAACGCTTCACTACATATGAAAGAGTAGAAATGATTGAAATAAAAGTTATAAAAAAAGATGGCCGCAGAGAACCATTCAATAGGGATAAGATATTAAAAGGAATTCTTAGAGCTTGCGAAAAAAGACCCATAAGTGAACAAACAATACAAGCAACAGTTGATGATATTGAATCTGAAATATTAAATTCAGACAAACAGGAAATAAAAAGTACAGAAATAGGTGAAATAGTTATAAAACATTTAAAAAAAATTGATGAAATAGCATATATAAGATTTGCATCGGTATATAGGGAGTTTAAAGATTTAGAACAATTCGAAAATGAATTGTCAAATCTTAAAGTAATAAGCAGAGATAAAGAAGATAAAAATATAGACACCACTGATTTAAACCTATTGGTATCTACACCTTCTAAAGGCACCATTTCAGGATGGAATAGAGAAAGAATAGTAGAGGCATTGGAAAAAGAAATTAAGTTAGGAAGAAATGATGCTGAAGATATAGCTAAAGCTGTTGAAAAAAAAGTTTTACGTTCAGGCGTAAAAATTATATCTACTTCACTTTTAAGAGAGCTTGTAAACAATGAATTATTTGAAAGAGGAATGACTAAGAAGCTTGAAAAACAAGAAATCTTAGGAATAAGTGTTTATAATCTTAATCAAATAATATTTTCAAAGAACAATGAAAATAGCAATGTTATAAGCAATAATCCTGAAGCTGTTAATTTAGCAATAGCTGAACAAGTATTAAAGAGTTATGCTCTTAAAGAAGTTTTTAGTAAAGATGTTGCAGAGGCACATTTAAAAGGTACAATACATTTGCATGATTTAGGATATATAGTAAGGGTTTATTGTTCAGCACATAGTTTAGAATATCTAAAAAAATATGGTTTAAAGCTTATAAATCTTAATTCAGAATCAAGTCCTGCAAAACATGCACAAACATTAACAGGACACTTAAACACTTTTCTTGCAAGCATGCAGGCATATTATGCTGGAGCATTAGGTTTAGCATATCTAAATATTTTTTATGCTCCATTACTAGTTGGAAAAACACATAAGGAATTAAAGCAGGAAGCACAATATCTTATTTTTTCCTGCAGTCAGAATGCATTCAGCAGGGGTGGACAAACGTTGTTTATAGATTTTAATATACATACAGGCATTCCTAAATATTTTGAAAATATTCCCGCAATAGGTCCTGGCGGAAAATATATGCTTAAAAAGAACGATGGAAGCATAGAATATTATAAAGAAATACCTAAAGAGTTTAGAAATGAAAATGATGAATTAATACAACCAGAAAGTATTGGTAAAGAAGGAAGATTTTTAACATATAAGGATTTTGAAAAAGAAGCACAAGCATTCTGTAAAGCATTGATGGAAGTATGGCATGAAGGGGATAGTCAGGGAAAAGTTTTTGCATTCCCAAAAATGGATTTACATATAAACCAGGATTCCTTTAATGATCCTGAACAATTAAAATTAGTAAAATATGCATGTCAAATATCTTCAGACAATGGTTCTCCATATTTTGTTTTTGACAGGGATGAAGTAACATTAAGTGCTTGCTGCAGGTTAAGAACACAAATAAGAGACAAATATGTTATTAATCATCCTGAAAGTTTGAGATTTTGCGGATTCCAAAATGTAACTATAAATCTTCCACAAGCAGCTTACAGGGGAAAAACTGTTGAAGAAACAATTAATGAGATAAAGAAAACAATGGATTTGGCAATGAAAGCGCATCTGCAAAAAAAAGCATTTATAACAAAAATATCCAATGCTCCTGGAACACCACTATGGCAGATAGGCATGAAAGCTATGGATGGAAGGCCATATGTTGATCTTAATGAAGCCACATATATTATTGGAATGATAGGACTTAATGAGTGTGTTAGGTACTTAACAGGAAAAGCATTACACGAATCTGATGAATCCTACAAGTTAGGATTAAAAATTGCTTCAGCAATGTATCTAAAAGCAAAAGAATTAGAACAATTGCATGGATTAAAAGTTGTGCTTGAAGAAAGTCCTGCGGAATCAGCAAGCTTAAGGATGGCAAAAATAGACCTACAAGAATATCCGGAAGCAAAAGAATATGTTAAAGGAAATATAGAGAAAGGAGAAGTATATTATACTAATAGCATACATTTAGAAGCTGATGCACCAGTTGACATAATGGAAAGAATAGAGAAACAAGCAAAATTTAATCCTATAATAGAAGCGGGTGCAATAACACATGTATTTGTTGGGGAACAAAAACCTGGTGCCGAAGCAATATTTTCCTTAATCAAAAAAACGTGGGAAAACACTCTTTCAGCACAAATCACAATAAGTCCGGAATTTACTGTTTGCAATGATTGCAATCAAGTATCAAGAGGATATGATAGGGATTAAAATGAACGTATTGAAACGATTTATTGAAAATGTGACATCAAATGGAGTGATAACTCTAGCAGGACGGTTTCCAAACACGAAAAATAATCAAAATAATACTCATAAGGTGATTAAAATTAAACCATACTTATTCGAGGCAACAATAAAAAAAGCAAATATTTCAAATAATGGCGTTGAACTAACCACAACAAAACAAAAAGTCACAATCGATGTTTTAATCAGATATTTGATTCATGTGATGATAAAAATATTAATCCTCATTAAATAGTAAAGTCGGAATTAATTGGTAAAAAAATAATGATTATAATCAAAGACAATTGAGGTGAAAGCATGGCAAAATGTCCATATTGCGGAAGCACAAATGTATATGGAATGAGCAGAGTTGTTGGATACTTTTCAAGAATAAACAATTGGAATAAGAGCAAACAAGCAGAATTTAAAGCAAGACAAAAAGGAGATTACACAATAAAAGAAGAAAAATGCTGCTGAAAGCAGCCATCATTTTTGATAAAACTTTTCCCAAAAGTTTTGCAGAATTTAAAGCAAGACAAAAAGGAGATTACACAATAAAAGAGTGTACACATGAATAGTAAGGGGGACATTTATGATTAAAGTCAAAATATTAAAGGTAGACAAAGAGCTTCCCACACCTAAATATGCACATTATGGTGATGCAGGGATGGATGTTTATAGTGCAGAAGATTATATATTAAAGCCTGGTGAAAGAAAAATATTCAGTACAGGATTAAAATTTGAGATTCCTGAAGGTTATGAATTGCAGGTTAGGCCAAGGTCTGGATTAGCTGCAAAATATGGTATAACCGTTCTTAATAGTCCTGGAACTCTAGATTTTCAGTACAGAGGAATTCTTGGTGTAATACTTATAAATCATAGCAAAGAAGATTTTGAAGTTAAAAAAGGGGACAGAATAGCACAGATTGTTTTTAACAAGTTTGAAACAGCCGAACTAGTTGAAGTTGATGAATTGTCAGAAACAGAAAGAGGGGAAGGTGGTTTTGGAAGCACAGGAAGAAAATAATAATAAATTAGATTACTAAAAAACCATTAAAAAAGGTGATACGACATGATACTTAAATTATTCACTCAGCCAAATTGTCCAAAATGTCCTGCAGCAAAAGCTGTTGTAAAACAAATTGAGCATAAAGTAAAAGTTGAACAATATGATATTAAAACTGAAGATGGATTGGCTGAAGCTTTGGAATATAACGTTATGGCCACTCCTTCAATAATAATTATTGACCATAAAAAAAATGTTCTTGGAGAATTTCTAGGAAAAGTTCCAAGTGTTGAAGAGTTAAACAAGATTATCGGCTGAAATTTGTTGAATGAAAAACCGATTAAAAAAATGGATATTCATATTAAAGGGGTTCAAAAAGTTTCATTGATAGATTATCCTGGAAAGATTTCTAGTGTTGTCTTCTTGAATAAATGTAATATGCGTTGTCCTTATTGTCATAATCCTGAATTGGTTTTTAGCAATGATTCAGGAGGAGAATTTCCAGACATAACTGTTGAAGAATTCATGGAATTTCTTGATAAAAAAAAGAAATGGATTGATGGCGTATGCATAACCGGAGGAGAACCTACACTTCATTCAGGATTATTAGAATTCATGAAGATGATAAAAGATAAAGGATTACTTGTAAAACTTGACACTAACGGCACAAATCCTACGATAATAGAAAAGGCCATTGAACAAAAAGTTGTTGATTTTGTTTCTATGGACATAAAAAATATTTTGTCAAAATATGAAGAAACAGCGAATATGCATGTAAATACAGAAAATATAAAAAAAAGCATAAAAATAATAATTGAAGCCGGAAATAAAAACATTATAGATTATGAATTTAGGACAACAATACTTCCAAAATATATTTCAGAAAAAGAAATAACGGGTATAGGGGAAATGTTGATTGGAGCTAAAAAATATTTCTTACAACAATTTCATAAACAAGATTCATTGGTTGATGATTCTTTTAAGAATGAAAAAACATATACTTATTTAGAGCTAAATAAATTTAAGGAAATTCTCCAAAAATATATAAAAACAGTTGAAATAAGATATTAATAGTTAAAACATTAATACTAATAGTTAAATATTAAAACTAATCCTAATTATCAGCAATATGATTAAAAAAAAATCAAATAATCAATCAAGCAAGACAGCAAATAACTCAAGAAAAAAAGACATATTTATAAAAATACTATCCGTATTTTTAATTATAGTATTAATCCTTAATCTTTTTCTTTTTGCATTCAAAATTTATAATTCAACAATAATGTGGATAATAATTATAATCGTTGCAATAATATCATTTCCAGGAATGAAAATATTAAAAAAAATCTAAATAAAAAAATGATAATAACAATTACAGGAACACCTGGCACAGGAAAAACATATATTGCCAAAAAAGTAGCAGAAAAAACAAACTTTAGATACCTAAATTTAAATAAAATCATAAAAAAAGAAAAACTATATGAAAGATATGACAAAAAAGCAAAAACATATGATGTCGAAGTGAAAAAACTAAAAATAATTGATAAAAAATTAAATGAATATTTGGATAAAAAAAATTCTAAAATAACAGATGATTCTCAACCTAAAAAAACCACACTGCAAAAACTAATAAAAGAATTAAAAAACAAGAAAAAAACAAGAAACATCATAATTGATAGTCATTTAAGCCATTACTTAAAATCGGATTTATGCATAGTTGTTAAATCAGACATAAAAAAAATAAGTGAAAGACTAAAAAAAAGAAAATATAGCATAAAAAAAATCAGGGAAAATATTGAGAGCGAAATATTTGATGTTTGTCTGGAAGAAGCAAAACAACAAAAAAGAAATATAGTAATATTGTATAATTAGCCTGAATTATAAAAACATTAAAAAGCAAAGGCATTAAAAATATTGATAAAATGGTTAAAGAATTATCGGCCGTGGACATTTATTATTTTTTAAAAGAGCTTAAACAATTAGAAAACTCAAAAGTTGATAAAATATACCATACAACAGAAAAGCCTGATGAATTGTTAATTGTTGTTCATGTCACAGGAAAAGGAAAGCACATCATTAGAATAATTCTTCCAAGCTTAATATTTATAGATTACAAAAAAGAGGAACAAGGAACAGCAACAGGATTATGCATGATGCTAAGAAAAAATTTAGAAGGAAAAATTATAAATAAAATTTTACAATTAAAATTTGAAAGAATAATAAAAATAATATTCAACAATAATAATTCTTTAATAATAGAATTATTCGACAAGGGAAACATAATATTTTGTGATGAAAATGATATAGTATTAAATTGTTTAACTGAAAAGAAATGGAAAGACAGGGAAATAAAGAAAAAACAAAAATATCAAGAACCAATATCAAAAAACATTTTAGAAACAAACGAAGAAGAAATATCAGAAATACTGAAAAAAACAAACAAGGAAAACATAGTCAAGACATTAGCGATAGATTTTGGATTAGGCGGAGTATATGCAGAGGAATTATGTTCAATAATAAACATTGATAAGAATTCAAAAAATGCCGATTCAAAAAAAATATTGAAAGGCCTGAAAGAAATATTAAATAAAGAACCAAAACCTAATTCTTTTCAAAAAAAAATATTTCCAATAGAACTAAAAACAATTAAACCAGAAAAATATTATGAAACATTTAATCAGGCGATACTTGAAAATATAGAAGTAACAGATTCGGAAAACAAGAAAATAGAAGATAAAAAAAACAAAATAAAAAAAATAATAGATGAACAAACAAAACTGCAAAAACAGATCGAGGAAGAAATAAACGATAATCAAAAAAAGGGCGAAGCAATATATGAAAATTACAAGGAATTAGAAGAAATAATTAAAATAATAAAAGAAGCAAAGAAAAAATATTCAACAAAAGAAATAAAAGAAAGAATAAAAAAAGATGAAAAGTTCTCAAAAATAATAAAAGACATAGATGAACAAACAGTAACCATAAACATAGATGAATTAAAAAAATGATAGAAAACGAATTAGTAAAAAGATACAAAAAATTAGGCTGCAATTGCAAAAACATAAAACTAAAAGATTCATTAAGAATAAACACCCTAAAAATAACAGAAAAAGAATTAGTAGAAAGATTAAAAAAAATAAATGTAAAGCTAAAAAAAATACCCTTCACAGATACAGGTTATTTCTATGAATCAAAATTCTCATTGGCATCAACAACAGAATACTTACAGGGATATATTTATATACAAGAAGCAGCATCACAATTGCCTGCACAAATACTAAATCCGGAAGAAAAAGATATTATTTTAGACATGGCAGCAAGTCCCGGAAGTAAGACAACACACCTGGCAGCAATAATGAACAATAAAGGAACAATAATAGCCATAGACAATGATTCTAGGAGATTATTATCATTAAGAAATAATTTGGAAAGATGCGGAGTAAAAAACACAATATTATACAAAAAAGATGCCCGTTTCATAACAGACTTTGGGATAGAATTTGATAAAATATTGTTAGACGCCCCATGTTCTGGAAATTATGTAATAGAAGAAAATTTTCTTAAAACAAAAAACATTTACGGAATATTAGAAAGAGCAAGAATACAAAAAGAATTATTAAAAGCAGCAGTCAACGTACTAAAAAAACATGGAATTCTAGTTTATAGTACATGCAGCCTTGAACCAGAGGAAAATGAAATGAACATAGACTGGTTAATAAAAAAATATCCTGAAATGAAAATAGAAGAAATAACTATAAACATCGGAGATCCTGGATTAACAAATATATTTGGGAAAAAATTAAATACAGAAATAAGAAAAACAAAAAGATTCTGGCCAGAAAAAACAGGAACAGAAGGATTCTATATAGCTAAACTAAGAAAAACTAAATAAATTTCAAATTAAAAATATCGAATATTTTGCGGTTTTTTCTAGGAAAATAATATTAAGAAATATAATCTATAAATATAAAAATTATATACAAATTGAGAGGGATAAAAATGGGATTAACAAACAAAAGGGAAGAACACTTAAAAAAAATGCCGATAATAGAAAGCAAAATAACAACAAGCAAAAACGGAAGATTCCTTATACACAGAACAATAATAACACATATAATGCCAATAGATTATTATAGGGCAATATTAAACAATACAGTAAAAGTAACAGAAGAAGAATTAACAGATGAACAAATAGACAAAATATTAAAAGAAGGAAGAGAATACCTAAAAGAACGATAATTTAAAAATAAATATTATATTCATTATATTTTTATAGTTTTTAAAATACAAATAATAACTAAAAATTAAAAAATATAAAAAAGAAGGTGAACAGCGAACCAGTCTTCCCGTACATAAGTACAGTACAAACTGGAACGTGGGACTGCTTAACTTCCGAGTTCGAAATGGGATCGGGTGTGACCAGTCCGCTATGACCGTTCAATAGTGGGAAAAATAATAATATTTATAAATATTTTGGTTATTTTCTAACGGATGGGGGAAATAATAGATAGTAAATTAGAATACTTTAAAGATAGAAATATACTCGTTATTGGAGATGTAATGCTTGATAAATATTTAATTGGAGAAGTAGAAAGAATAAGCCCAGAAGCACCAGTACCGGTAGTTCATATAAAAAAAGAAAAGTTTACTGCAGGCGGAGCAGCAAATGTTGCTAATAATATACAATCTTTAGAAGGCAAAGTAACATTAATCGGCATTATCGGAAATGATGAAGCTGGAAAAAAATTGATAGGAAATTGTTGAAAAAAATATATTCTTTATCCATTGTTGTAAACAATAACAGCAACAACAAAGAAAGATACATTAATTTATATTAATAAAAACAAGAAATAAAGATATTATGAAAAAAGATTATAAACAAATATAATTATTCTTTTAACCTATACAACTGTCCAACAGTTTGGCCTTGCACCATAACAGTATATATAGGAACCCACAAGGATATAAACTCGTTGCTTAAATTTTGAGGTGGTATCAATAAAAGATTTTGCATATTTGCATCTTCTGGGGGAACAGCTATATCATACCTATCATAAGCCTCTATAAATGATATGTTATTATCAGTAAGATATTGCTTTAGATCAGGCCTTACTCTCATATAATTCTGAAATATATTTTGGTCCAAATAAAAATATTTTACATTATATTTTGAGAGGATTTCTTTGGTTAATGTTATATTATTTCCGTACATCGCAACTGCCGCATCAGCAATCCTTCTGTCTATATCAACATAATAGCTCGCATGGGTTCTTCTCGTCAGCATGACTTTCCTTCCTGAAACAACTGCCAACATAAATCCTGACTCATCATTACTCAATATTGTTTCATCTTTGATATTATTCTCAATAAAGTCTCCCAGTTCATAAAGTGCAGATACATAGGAATTATTACTTCTGCCGACTTTATCCCATTGATCGTCCAGCATATTATTATATCTGTAAATAAAGGCTAGTACTATAATCAATATTGCTAAAACAAATACTGCTTTCTTTGTATTTTCTGACTTCAAAAAGGAGTATATAACAATTATACCATACACAAAGAATACTGGCAGAAAATAATTTAGATAAACCATTTTTTGTGGCAAAAACGACCAATTCAATAATGGTCTTGTCAGTAAATGGTGCTGCAAAACTATTATATTAGCAAAGAAAAACGCCAACACAAATTTTGCCTCAGACTTTTTTTTAGAGACTATCAATCCTAAAATCCCGACAAGAGCAATCAATGTATATATTAAAGTTATAATGTTAGTTGTGTCAAAAAACATATATCTTAAGTTTGTCAGTATCCACTTAGGTCCTAAATTTTCAATCTTCTCATCGCCCCATTTTGTGACGAAGTTATACTCCTTGAGATGATATTTGATGATTAAAGGCAAAAAGAATATCATAGAAATTATTAATGCGATAACTATTATTAAATAATATTTTCTCATGAAATTCCGTATTGTACTAAAAAATCTTAAAGAATTATGATGCTTCCGATTTTCCAATAGTTGCATAATTAAGAAATAAACAACAACCAAGACCGCAGTGAAAGAAATACCTAAAAAAATCCCTCCCCATACTAATGATGTTAATCCTAAGAATAATCCCGCATATACTGCATCCGTGATTTTATTCTCTTGTTCATACTTCAGCAAGAAATACAAAAACATAGGAACAGTAAAAAATAATGCCACTCCTGCTGATTTCGGAAAATACCAATGTATTAAGCCAATAAAAGCTAATGACAATAACAATGCAAATTTTTTATTCTTAAAAATCCTTAATCCTAACAAATACCATGCTATGGCTGAAATGCATAATGTTATTAATGGGAACCATAGAACAATCGCATCCACGCTTGCACCAGTTATCTTAACCATTAATGCTTGGATTGCAAACACCAAATAAGGATAATACTGTATCTCATTTGCATAGAACCCATCAGACCATACGGGATTCCCTGCCACAATATTCTTGACAAAACCCCTGTCCCTATATATATCGCCTCCAAAGATTGGCGAAGGCAATTGTTTAAATTGTGAAATATGTAATCCATAGGCTATTAAGGAAAGAAGTATTGCAGATAATAATGCATATTCCTCCCAGGAAAGATTCCTGAAATCTATTCGAGGAAAATTTTCACCCATAATACTTAATCATATAACAGATTTATAAAGTTATTCAAACATAAGACAATAAAATAAAACAACTTTAAACAAAATAATTTTAAGAAAAATATTTAACAATATTTATAAAAACCCCTACACTAATACTAATATGTATGAAATAATAAAATTCGTGGATAAAAATATTCTTAATATAATAATATACCTATTTCCCAGAAGAAATAACAAACCTAAAAAAATTCAAAATATTTTATTTATTAAGCTCTGGGCATTAGGAGATTCAGTTAACACCCTGCCATTAATAAAGGCTGTAAAGAACAAGTATAATACA
>JAWANI010000006.1:0-41777 GCA_038895475.1 Candidatus Woesearchaeota archaeon | reverse complement strand
TAACAAATTCATATTTTGATTCTAGGACACTGCAATTGGCTGAAAGTGAGAGAATAAAACTTATAGATAAAGATGCTTTGGAAGAATTAGAGAAAAAAAGAAAAAGCATAGGCAGCATAATATTGTCAGGGATTAATGCATTAGATTTATATAAGAAAGAGGGTTCATTTTCAACATTAAAGTATGTTCTTGAAAGATTTTTACCGATAGAAACACAGATAAAATACCGCTCTAAATAAAAGTTATTTTATATTATTTTTATAATGTTTTATTCTTCATAAGTTTTTTGTTTCCGAAATTAATCGAATTTTTTACGGGAAAACAATAATTAAAATTATTAAAATAATGTGAATAAAAATATTATGAATCTTCAGGAAAAGGTATGGAATATCTATTCATATATAAAGGAAAATATTTACTTATGCAGACCAGACATTATTGTTTCAGATTATTCATTAAACAGCACATTATTGTTCGGAATATTGACAAGTTTAGTCAATGGAAAACAACTAATTTATGGAGAATATGGTTTAGGAAAAACAACTAGTTCTGAAAATATAATATGTATGTTATATGGTTTTCCTAAAGAGGTGGTTTTGGCATCGTCCATTAAAGGAAATCCGGAACAAACAGAAGAAAAAATGATCGCAAGACCACATCTTGGCGATTTAAACAAAGGCATAGAAAATGTTATTTGGTCAGATTTTGTTTTAATAGGCCCAAAAATAATTGATGAATTAAATAGAATGCCGGCAAGTAAACAAAACATATTGCTTGAAGGAACAGACAGGGGAATATGGAAATATTTAAATGAATTGTTAAAAAATGATTCATTAGCAATATACAGCACCAGTAATTATAAAGATTCAGGAAATACAGACATAATACCTCCTTTACTTGACAGGTTTGATATAGCAGTGGAGAGCAAACATCCAGGCATAAACAATCTGCGTTTAAGAAGATGTTTGCCAAAAGCAGATCTTTTGTACGACAAAGAAATTTCAGATAAAATATTTGAATTATTATCACAGGAAAAAGATTATCATAACTTAAATGATAAAATAAAAATTTTAAGAAATGAATATTTGTCAAAATTAAGAGAAAGAACAAATATAGAATTATTAAACATTGAAGAATATGCTGAAATAAGAGAAATAATAAGTAATATGCGTTTGAGCAGGGATGCAAATTTATTCTATGACTTGTTTACTTCAGAATTAACAACTTGCCAAGTTTTTGGACAGAAAAGAAGCAATGAAAATTGCAAGGAAGGCTGCCAATATAGTGCTTATATGTGCAATAAAATCACTAATTGTATCTCAGTAAGAACGGACTCTTCTATAAAAAATTATTCTGCAGCATTATCCTGGCTTTTTGGGAAAAAAGAGATCACAGTAGAACATTTAAGTGCAGTTTTACCATATAATTTGTGGCATAAAATTAAGTTTAAAGAGGAATATTTAGATGAATTTTCTGTTTTAGAAAGAAAAGACCCGTTGCCGTTGTTTGTTGCAAAACAATCGGTTGAAACAATGAGAAAAAGGTTTGTAGATTTAAAAAGTGTGCAAGAGGAAATGATAAAGTCATTGATAAAAAAAGATTTTGAAACAGCTAAAAAAATTGCTGAAAATACAGATCATCCAGTAATAAGGGAATATTTGTATTTATAATATGTTATTTTGCTATATAATAATAAACATGGTATATATGTTAAAATGGATAATTTAGAATCATGTCTGGATAAAGCATGGGAGGATACTAAGAAACTGTTTTGTTATCCCCCTTTGAGAAGACCTGTTTTTTCTAATACTTTAGATACTGCTGCAATTGATATGCTGAGCAATAAAATATGGGTAAATGAAAAATTTGTAGAATTTGTCTGTAATGTTTCTATTTTAAATAAGAACCCTGTTGATTATACAACCATATTAAAAGGCATATTACAACATGAAGTAAACCATTACATTCTTTGTCCATCTGATGTTAGCAATATGATTATTTTGCAAAATGAAGTAAAAAAAATAACAAAGGAATATTATCAAGTTGTTGCAAATTATTTTTTTGATTTTGTTGTAAATTTGGATATTGTAAAAAGAAAAAAAAGAACAGAATTATTGTGTGTTTATAAAAATCTTTTAATGAATCATCCACTGGATTTATTAAATGTTGCATTTCTTCAGAAAAAGACAAAGGAAAATCTTAATGTTAAAATAACTGATGAATTATTATTGAGTAAACTAGATTCCTTATGCAAAATAGATTATCTTAATAAAAGAAAATGGAGAAAATCTTCAAGAAAATTTGCTGAAATAATTAAAGATTTATTATCGGAAGAAAATATAGATAATTTAAATCCATTAGATGTATGGGATTTCAAAAATTATAATGCTAGTGAAATTGAAAAAGGAATACTGGATGCATCTAAAGAATTGGCTATTTTAGATTTTAAAGAAATTGTTGATAATGAAAGAATATATTTGCCTTATTCTCCGATAGTTTCTTTTTATGAGCAGCAATCAAAAAAGTTTTTGATCAAAGTTAAGGGTAAACAATCAGGAGCAGATTTTCAGAACTGCGAGCATAAAAAATATGAAATATCAGACAGTTATTCCTCTGTTGATATTTTTAATAGTTACGGAAAATTCATGCCGGGTTTTTCTCAATCTTGGAAAAACAATAATAATTCTGAAAATAATAATCCTGTTTTAATCCCTGATTTGATAATCGCAATAGATTCCAGCATGAGCATGCCCGATCCTTCATTAGTAAACTCTTCAGCAGTTATTGGTGCATTTTGTGCAGCAAGATATTACTTGGAAAGAAATAGTTTGGTAGCAACATATAATTTTAGCGATAATATATATATTACAGATTTTAGTAATGATAAAAATTTAATATACTCGAATTTATGTTTATATCAAAAAAGCGGAACATTCTTTGGTTTGGATTCAATGAAAAAATTGGTCGATTCTGCAAGAAACAAAACAGACATAATATTAATAAGTGATATGGAAATATTTAATTTAGGTCAAACTATTGAATATTTGAAAAATTTGCGAAAAACTAACAGAATAGCGTTGTTTATGTTTGGTGATGCCATAATTAATGAAGATTATGCTAGAGAGATCAGTAATTTTTTTTCAAAAACACCAGAAATAAACATATATTATGTTAAAGACATAACAGAGATTCCTAAAATCGTGATAGGTGAATGTTACAAAAATTATTCTAAATCATCAAATTATTCCAAATTAATCGCTTATTCTAAATCATTAAGAAATATTGGTGGTGATAAAAATGGACGAGAATCAAATAAATAAGTATTATTCAATGTATGATGATACACAGCAGGAAATAGAGGATGTTTATATCCCAAATATTCCAAAAATAGACTTTGACCCTGATACCTATACTGTTAGAAGAAGAAAAACTTATTCACAAAATAATAAAACATATAGCAAGACCTATTCCAGCAACAGTTCAAGTAATTCTGGAAATATTGTTCAGGGTCAAAGCCAATCCCAAGGACAGCAGCTTAATCCAGGAAATTTTTTTCATGGTGTTACTGTCAATGGTAAGCCTGCGAAAGATTATTTGAAAGAGTTATTATATCCTAATTCAAATGATATTTATGATTTGGCAAATTATTTTGATGCTATTGCATTAGGAAATTTTGTTTCCTCAAAATATTGTAAAAATGTTTTAGAAGCAGTTGTTACTTCAACAGTGATTGCATACGGAATATTTAATGTTAAAAAATTTATTTATGAAAAATTGTTAAAGTAAATCTTAATAATTTGTTATTTTTTATAATATTTTTATTGTATGTTTATGAGTTTTTGTTATATTTTTATAGTTTGATTTAATATTATTATTTTTTGTTATACTTATTTGGTTTTTTATTTTATGGGTCTGCGAGGAATTGAACCCCGATCATCCGGTCCGAAGCCGGGCGCACTATCCATTATGCTACAGACCCTTGGTTTTAAGTGTGATGGCATCACTATTTATATATTCATATATGTTTATCAATTATATTCTTATTAATTAAATTATTATATTACTTAAAAAGGTATTCTAATATTTAAAAAACAAATAATAATTTTGTAATCACTTTATAATAATAAAATATATAAATGGTGTTGTTTTTTTAAAGATTATGCTGAATAGAAATATGTTAGATGAAAAATATTTTACAAAAAATGGAATAGAAGTATTAATTAATGATATGAAAGATGGAAAAATATTGTATTCTAGAAATTATTCTATATGCAATGCAATAGTATTTACTGATAATGAGAATGCAGCATTAGCACATATAAGCAAGGCAACAAGTCCAGAACTTTTAATGAAAGGATATGTAAGCAGTATTCTACAGTTTACAAAAAACAATTTAAGAAAAATAAAAACAATAAAGGAAATATTTGGAGATAATAAAGTAATAGCATATCATATTTATAGAATAGGCGGATGTTGGTCAAGCGAGCAGGTTATGGATTCCTTAAATTATGATAATATAGAAAAAATAATAGAAATTCCAGTAATATACCCAGAATTTAGAACAAGGACCGTAGCTGTAACTATTAATACAAAAGAGATATATATTTTTCCTAAATCTTATTCTGAAAAGAAAATGGATCCAATAATAATAAAAATATAAATTATAAGATTAAAGAAACAATTGTAGAAAAATTATTTTTTTATAAGAGTTATCTCTATTGTTGAAACTCTTACATCTTTACCGTCTTTATTTTTAAAATCTTCAGAATCGATTTTTATGTTTTTTATAGCAATTTGATCTTTTAAAAAGCGTTTTGTAGTGACTTCCACTATATCAACTGCTTTACTTATGAACTTTCCTCTGGCTTTAAGTAAGACTTCATCTGCGCCTTTTGTTGTGAACTGCATGACTAAACTTGTTACATAATTCATGAATGGTTTTGTCCCAACGAAAACTTGATTGTCTTTGTCCATGTTATCACCTACATTTCTTTCTTCTTTAATCTAGTTAAATATCCTGCTATTACGTTCCTCATTTTTTTAGATTTAATATTCATTTTTGAATCTAACAATCTTTTGTTGTCTTCAAATTCCTTACTAACGCTATCAGCGTATTTTTCATAAATTTCTTCTGTTGTTCTCTTTACAAGCTGTGTTTTGATTCTTCCCATTAAATCAAGAAATAAATAATCATTTATAAATGTTTTCTTTAAAAATATCACTTAAAAACTATGCCCGTAAATATAAAATATTAAAATTAAAATATTAAAATATAAGATATTGAATATAAAAACATCTTTTATTTATAAAATATGATAAACATCATCTATAAAATATGAATAAAAATATAAATGTGCTTAATTTACTGAAAACATGGTTAATAATTCAATAGTATCTTCAGCTGAGATAACAGAGACTGTTTCATTAGTGAACCCTATTTTTCTGAATGTGCTTAATGCATTAGTAATACTTTTTTTGGGATTTATAATAGGGAGAATTTTAAGAAGCGTAATACTAAGAATATTTGAGTTTGCAGATTTAGATGCATTTTTAAGGAATAAATTTAAGATAAAAAGAGCAAGCTATATTTTATCCAAAATTGTTGAAATAATCATTTATCTAATAACCATAATTTTGGTTTTAATAAAAATAAATTTAGCAACAACAATAATAACAACAATTATAATAATATTAATAGTTTTTTTAACATTATTTTTTATATTCGGATTAAACGATATTATTGCAAACTTTTTTTCCGGGGTATTATTCAGAATGAAAAAAACCATTTCTGTAGGTGATAGAATAAAGATAAGGCAAAAGAACAGATTAATAATCGGGACAATAAGCGATATAACGATGTTAGAAATAAAGATAAAAACAGAAAGAGAAGAATTAATAATACCTAATACATTATTAGCTAGAAGCATAGTTACAAAGATGAAAAAAAACGACATGAAAAAAATTGATAAGGATCTTAATTCAAAAAACAAGATGTATAACTAAATAAGCTATTTGTATAAATAAATACTTTATAAATAATAAAAGATTAACTGTTCAATTTTTCTAGAATACTGCTAATATTCCAAATATATGTTCTAATAAAGGGCTGAAGATTTAAATCTTCTGATATTTCATCAAGAATATGTAAGCATTTACTTACTTTTAAGCTCAATTCACATTCTTCATTTAAATTACTTACAATAATATCTAACTTGCTTTTTACATTTTTCGGAACAGTGTCATCTTCCTTCAAAAAATTTATTATAGACAGCACTTCATTGATGCTTTCCTGTATTTTTGCCTTGTTTCTTGTCATTTTCTATTTCTTCTAAAACTTCTTTTTGCAAAGATTCGAATGCTTTATGAAGCTTCTCTTCTTGTTTTTCAATAGAGGATATCCTAATTTTGAGCATTTCATGTTTTTCAGTTAATTGTTTTTTCAAAGATTCTTTATCTGTTTTTACCATTATGCTCCCAATTATTTTATAAGTAGTGTCTGAATTTTCAATTTCACTTAGCGCAGATTCTATTTCAGTTTCTTGAATCTGAAATTGTTGTCTTTGCATTGCAAGATTCTGAATGTTTTGCTGTATTATTTGTATTTCGTTTATCTTTTCATTAGTTGCTTTTTCCATTTTTATTTTCTCTATATCCGTTATTATGTTTTTATGCCTTTCAATTATCTTTTATATTGTTTATTATTTTATTTTTTTGGATTTTTCCCAAACAATTAACACTTTAGCAATAGTATTCATCACTGTTTTTAAAGCCACAGCATCTTCAGCATTCATTTCAATAAACAATTTATTATTCTTCTTATAATAAGAGAATGAAGCCCTACCTAGATCTTTTTCTTCAACACTTAATAGTTTTTCTATACTATCAATGTCTTTATCAATAATTAATGAACAATGCATTTTACCTTGCTTTAACATGTGTTATAGATGTTCTTGGCTTGAAAATTAATCTAGAACCACAATACGGACATCTAACCTTTTTCTTTATATATGAATCAGCAATGGTTTTGCTACAAGAAAAGCATTTATAATCTACCATTTTTACCTCATTCTAAAGACTTTATTGCTTGCGGTTTTGAGACAGTATATGCTTTTGAAGTAAATTTTGCATTGCATTTTTCGCAATACCATATACCCACAGATTTTCTTTTAACAGCAACATATCCACATTTAGGACATTTATGCTTCTTTTTATGCTCTGATTCTAGCATAGCAACCTTTATTCTGTTTCTTCTACCATACCTTGTTCCAAATCTACCAATAGCTTTTATATGCTTTGCTGTCTCAACCATTTTAACCTCTAAAAATAATTACAGGATAAAAGAGGTATTTATAAAGTTATTTATTAAGATTTTATTTATCAAATTTTACTAATTGATTTTTTTACTCATTAAAATTTTTATTTTTTTATTGGGGTTGCGAGGATTTGAACCCCGATCACCAGGTCCCGAACCCGGTATTCTAGCCAAGTTATACTACAACCCCTTTAAATTGTTCTTATAAATTAATTCAATTAATATTTAGATTAATTTTTTTCAGATATTTAAAGACATATGGGGCTGCTGAGATTCGAACTCAGGTCTTACGGTCCCTAACCGCAAAGGATAGCCAAGCTACCCCACAGCCCCATTATATAATGCCGCTAATATGGTTATGTTTGTTAATTCTTATTATATTTTCTACATAACTTTCCATTTTTGCTTCATGACTTACCATTATTAATTGTTTAACATTCAGGGCATCAATAACTTCCCTCATTCGATCTAATTGTTCTGAAGAAAAACCATCTGTAGGTTCATCAAGAATAATTATGTCTTTGGTTTTTATGTTATTAATAAAATCATTTATTACTTTATTTAATGCAAGCCTGTATGCTAATGCAATTGCTGTTTTTTCACCTCCTGAAAGGTTTTCAATGAGTGTTTGATAATTATTTTGTTTTATGGTCGGAGAAAAATATTCGTCTATGCCTATATCGAAATCTTCATCCTGAACTATCATATTAAACCATTCTTTGAAAAGTTCTTCAAACTCTATTCTTATTTTGTGCATTATATTTTTTTCTATAATTGAATTTAAGTTTATAAAATATTCATTTAACCAATTTATAAGATTTTCTATATATAAAAGTTTATTCTTTATATTGTCGTTATTTTTTTTATCTTCTTCCAATTTTTTTATTGTATTAAGAATGGTTTCATTTTCTTTTTCAAGTAAAGATTTTTTTATTTCTAAATCTTTTATAGTGTTTGTTATTGTTTCTTTCTCTTTATTTTTTTTATTGAATTCTGTTTCAACTTCCAAAAATGATTTTATTTCCGATTTTTTTATTTCTAAGAGATTTGTGATTTTAATTAATTCTTCTTTAAAACCGGATAATTGTTCTTCTAGTCTTTTTTTATCATTTTTCCGGGTTTCTATATTTTCTATTAATTGATTTCTTAAATTTATGTTATTTAGAATCTTTCTGTTTTTGCTTATCGTTTCTATTAAAATGTCAATATTGACAGAATCAAGTTTCTCTTTCTTTTTTATTATTTCTTCAATTTCCTTTTGTAATTCATTCTTTTTTTCTGCTAAATTAGAAATGTTTTCTATTTTAGCTTCAACCGTTTTAAGTTCTAGAGCATCTCTTCTCATAGATTCTATTTCATTGTTTAATGATTGTATGTCTTTAAGTAATTCTTCCTTTTTTTCTCTTAATTTTTCTAATTTTTTTTCGTTTGTAAAAATTGTTAAATTTTCTCTGTCTGTTATGTTAATTTTATGATTAAAATCAACAGTTTGCAAACAAACCGGGCAAGTGTTCAGGTCTTTGATATTATCAATAATTTTTTTAGAATTGATAATTATTAGATTTATGTTGTTAATTTCTATAATTAAGTTATTGAAGGCTGTCTTTTTTTCCTCTAAAGATTTTATTTTTTCATCAATGTTTTTAATGTTGTTTTTTAGTTTTTCATACTTTAATTTTAAAGAAACACTATCTTCTATAATTATGTTTTTTAAATCGTTTTGTTTGACTTTTAATCTTTCTGCCAGCAATTCTTTCTGAGATCTTATAAGATTTAATTTTTCTTCTGTGCTTCTTAGGGTTTCTTTTATTTTTTCTTCATCTTGATCCACTGCACCTATTTCTTTTAATTTATTGTCATATTCAGTTATTCTATAATTAATAATATTTATTTCTTTTTCAATCCTCTCACAATCATTTTTCTTAATATTGTTTTTGGATTCTAGAACTGCAATTTCTGTTTTTAAATTATTCATATCTTCAATTTTTTCTTTTATAGAATTTATTTCTTCTGTTAGTTTGTTTAAACTGTTTTTGTTGTCATTTATCCATGTATTTATTTTGTCTAATTCGTTCTTGTTTTTAGTTAATAATTCAGAATTTTCTTTTATGGCAGATTCTATTATGCTATTATCCACTATTTTTGATTCTAAAATTTTTTTATTTATTTTTAAATCCTTGATGTAAATTAATGTATTTTCTCTGATTCTTTTATACTTGTCAATATTGAATATTCTTCTTAATATATCTAATCTTTCCTCTTTAGATTCAAAAAGTATTTTTTTCATTTCCTCTTGAGGTGTATAAATAGTATATCGATATATTAATGAAGTGCTTTTGTTTAGAAGATCTTCCGGATAACCCAAAAGTTCTAAAATTTTAGATTTAAGTTCTGTAGGTGTCAGTTCGCTTTTAATATTATTTATTATAATATGACCGGAATCTTGTGTAATAATGTCTTTTTTTCTTTTTAGTTTTCTCATTATTTTTATGTTGTTGTTGTTTAATTCAAATTCTAATTCTACGCTTCCTTCCGTTGCGCCGTTTCTTAAAAGATTATTTCCATTAATATCCCCTTTTATTATTCCAAAAAGCGCAAATTCAATGGCTAAAAGTATAGTTGTTTTTCCTGAACCAATATCCCCTAATAACAATGTTGATCCTTTAGAAAAAAATATAGATTGTTTTGTATATGACCGTATATTCTTTAAGTGAATTGCTTTTATAAACATACTTTTAGGATAATATTTATATTTATATTGTTAATTATTTGTATGCTTATTTGTGCAAATATATGTTCTTTTAATCGTCTTTTATATTTTTTAATCATCTTTTACATAAAATTTAAAAATAATGTATAAACACAATAACCATGGAAAATGTAATAATGTTGCTATATGATTCATGCATTGTTTTAGGAGAAAAATATTTAGAAACACCAGAAAGTATTACTTTAACAAACATACTTCATATATCCCCCAGAAAACCAGTTCATAGATTAGATGATGTTTATCTTCCAAAAACAATATGGAGAGGCCATATTATACCAGTTTCTGAAGGGTTTCATTATAGCACTTCCAAATTAAGAACAACATATAACAAGAAAGATTCAGAAAAAATATCTTCTAAAGAAAAAATATTGAAAATTTTAGAGGAAAAAAATTTTAAAGAAATATCTGATATAATAAGAAATGATTTATAACTGAAAGGTATTCATTAAAACTATATTTTTTAAACATAGCCCCGTGGTGTAGCGGTCAATCATAGGGGACTCTGGTGGCAAGAATCGGAGATTTTTGAAAATCTTCGGTATGTCGAAGATATCCTCTGACCCCAGTTCGAAAGACATTAAAAAAATCAAGTCACGAAAGTCTGGGCGGGGCTATTGTTTTTTGCATAAAATTTATATTGCTGGTTCATTTCTTGTATAAATAAAATGAAAGCTTTTGTTTCTAAAACCCGCAATAAACTCAAGGAAACATCTAAAAGAATAAGGGAAACAGGTGATAAAATAAAAAACATAGATTATTCTAGATTTTATGATGCAGGATTAGGTTTTTGGATTTTGATGTTATTAATATTTTTTTCAGTATTGTTATTTGCAGTTTATGTAAAGCAAATAATTGCTTTATTTATTTCTGATTTTGGTTATTTGGGTATTTTTATTGTTTCTTTTATAACTGATTTGCTCGTTCAGCCGATAGGTCCTGATTTGCCTCTGGTTTTTGGTGTATTTGCTGGGCTTAATCCCTGGATTGTTTTGGTTTTTGTTTTATTAGGGAGTTATGTTGCTTTGCTTTCTGCATATTATATAGGTAAAACAATAGGTTCAGCAGGCATAGAAAAAATTGTTGGCAAAAAAGTTTTTTTTAGTTTACAAAAATATGAAACCGGATCCAAATGGTTTATGTTTATAGGAGCATTAACTCCAATACCATATATTCCTTATCTTGCGGGTTTATGGCGTTTTTCTTTTATAGACACAATTATTTTTGTGGCAGTTCCCAGAACAATAAGATTTGCTGTTGTGTTGTTGTTTGCATACTATTTGGGTATAGTTTTAGTTTAATTTCTTAGTTATCTTTCATAATATTTAAAAGGAGATACTAAGTTTCAAAAATATAGTTGTTTTAATGTTATTTATAAGAATAATATAATAATTACAAGTATGAGTGGTGTTAAAAATGAACTTTAAAGATATTGTAATGAATAGGTATGCAACAAAAAGCTTTGATGGCAGAAAACTGCCGGATGAAAAAATTAAAGAACTATTAGAATTGATAAGATATTCTGCCTCTTCCTTTGGTTTGCAACCATATAAAATAATAGTCGTTAAGGACAAAGAGACTAAAGAAAAACTTTTACCAGCATCATGGAATCAACCGCAAATAACCACTTGTTCTCATTTATTGATATTTTGTGCAGATACGGATATAAAAAGCAGAGTAGATAAATATGAAAAATTATTATTAAAAAACAATAAGGAGAATGATTCAGTAAAAAAATATGTAGAAATGATTCGCGGATTTGAACAGCAAATGTCTGAAGATAAAAAACTGGTTTGGGCACAGAAACAAGTTTATATTGCATTGGGAAATGCGATAAACGGAGCAAAAAGTCTCGGCTTTGATTCTTGTCCAATGGAAGGTTTTATCCCAGAGGAATATTCAAAAATATTGTGTTTGCCTGAAAATCTTGTACCGACAGTATTATGCCCTGTAGGTTATGCAAATGATAATCCAAGACCGAAAATAAGATTTGATAATACGGATTTATATGTTTTTAAGTAGATTTTATATTTTCCGGTAATTTTTTAATAGTGATTTTTTATTTTTTGATAATGTTTTGTCATTTCTGTTGTTAAGATAAAAAATAGATAAAAAAGCAGATAAAATAATCATAAAATATATAAAAGTAAATGATATATACAAATTATGAAGAGGATTATTAATAAATTAAAAGATAAACTGAAAAAGGACAAAATGAAAATAATAAGAAATCCGCAAAGCGACAAGTTGAAGGTAGAAGCAACATGTGCAATAGTGAGCAGGAAACCACAGGAAAACGAGAACGAGTTTAAAACTGCGGTGATTGGTTTTTATACGGAAAATAATCCTCACAAAAAAGGTTTATTCCCATTTTTAACATACGAATTTACAAATATAGAAAAAATAAGAATAAAAGGCTTGAACATATCATACTATTTAGAAGGTAATGATTTAATAATAAATGACTTAGAAGAATTAATGATAATAAAAGAGGAAACATTTTTAGTCATAAAAGGATATCAATTTGAAGTGGAAAGAAGAAAGAATGTATGATTAGGAATTAAGTTATTAATATTTTGTTAAATTATTAATATTGAATAAGTTATTAAGAATATATCAATTAAAACTTTCTTTGTTTTCTCGTTGAATAATTTTATAGACTTTGTCATTTCTTCTAACTTTTTTTAAAACTTTCAATGTAACTGTTTTTTTATCTGATTTAGAAACATTTACGTTATCAAACAAAATATTTTCTGCTTTTTGTCTTAATAAACCGGTTGTTATTCCTTGAATCAGTATTTCATCTCCCTCGTTTAAAGGTGTTGATTCTATTAATATTTCCGCAACCTCGTTTTTAGAGTAATAATTAACAACTTTTCCAACATATGTTTTTGTTTCTTTAGAAGATGATCCGTAATCATGAGTCCATTCATTTATCGGTTTTCCTAAATAAAAGCCTGTGCTAAAACCCCTGTTATAAACTTTACTTAAATTGTTAATAAGGTTGTTTTTTAATTCATCTATATGCTCTTTTTTATTGTTCTTTAAATATTCATCAATAATTTTTCTGTAAGAAGAAACAACAGTATATACATATTCAGGATTTTTATTTCTTCCCTCTATTTTCAACGCATTTGCACCAGAATCTATAATTTTATCAATTATAGGCATAGCACATAAATCCTTTGGGCTCATAACATAATCTTTTCCCAGCAATAATTCATGTTTTTCTTCAGTATCTTTTATATATACTTCATATTTTCTTCTGCAAGGTTGTAAACATTCACCTCTGTTTGCTGATTTTCCGAAAATTTCATGGGACATGAAGCATCTTCCTGACTCAGAAACACACATTGCTCCATGTATAAACACTTCTATTTCCACTTCTAAATTATCTTTCTTTATTTTTTTTATAATATTTTTTATATCTTTTAAACTGCATTCTCTGGCCAAAACTATTCTTTCAATATGGGGATATCTTTTTTTTAACGATTTTATTGCTTCATAATTGGATATAGATGCCTGAGTGCTTATATGCACTTTTACATCATATTTTTCGCATAACTCTATTACTGAAAAATCCCAGCATATTATTGCATCTATTTTGTATTCTTTAGCTTTCCTTATTATAGAATTTATTTTATTAATTTCGTTTTCATAAACAATAGTATTTAGTGCAAGATACGCTTTAACGTTTTTTTCATGACATATTGATATTATTTTTTGTAAATCTTTTTTTTGAAAATTTTTTGCCCCAGCACGCATATTAAATCCTTTAATGCCAAAATATATTTCATCTGCACCAGCATCTATGGCAGATCTTAAAGCAATGAAATCTCCGGCAGGAGCAAGCAGTTTAGGTGCTTCCTTTTTAGGTATGTTGATTAAATTGTTGTTATTTTTCATAATTCTGCCTTTTAAGTTGTTTTTTTCTGGTTTCAACATATATTTCTACCCCTTCATGATTGTAAAAACTTATGTTGTTTTTTTTATATGGATAGGATATTATTGCATTTATTATGCCTGTTTTTCTAAAAAATTCTCTATCAGCTTTTGAAGGTTTATTATTTCCGGACGGATGGCTGTGAACTGATCCATAAAAACTTTTGTTCGGAAAATGAAATATCGGGGTTGCTGAATTTTCATTAGATAAGTATTCATTATAAATTAATCCCGTGATTATTAGAGATTTTTTTTGTATTTTTCCTTCAAAAAAAGCAACAAACTCATTAGGATGGTTCGCTTTGGCAAATTCAATAATGTTATCAATAACTATTTGTTCTATAATTATATTTTTAAAATAATATTTATCTATATCAAAAATTTTTTTAAATTTTTTTAAAATTACATTTAAAACTTTTTTCAAATCAATCATCTATTAAAGAATAATATTTAATATAAAAAATTAATGAATATTAATTATAATTTAAGTGTATGTGATAGCAACATTTAAAATAATACTAAACTACAAATAAAACTTTCTTAAATGTTAATTAGGTATGCTTTCATCTATGGCTAAATCATCCAATACACCAATATTTTCATCCGGTTCAACAATAATTAAATCTAATTCCGGGGCAATCGTATCATTGTTTATATTGCTGGCTTCATTTTCCAGGTTATCTGGTTGAATTATTTGATCAGATGTTTTTTTGTCGTTTTTTGTGCAACCAAAAATCAGAAATATTAAAGAAAAAGTTAAAAATAAAAGAAGTAAAGTACTGATTATAGTGTTGCTTCTTATTTTGTTATGTTTCATTTTTATCTCCTTTTTTCTTTGCCATTATTTTTATTGTCTGATTTCTTACTTTCTTTTAATATTTCCTTGCTAATATTTTTCATTTCATCGGCATTCTTTTTTAATTCATATTTTACCTTGTATTTATCATCGTCTTTTAGGTCATCATACCTTTTTAGTTCATTTCGTAGCCTTTTTATATCATCACTTTTTCCGTATTTATTTGCTGCAGGTTCAATCCTGTTTAGATAACTGTTTAATAATCCTGAATGAAATTTGGCCCATAATCTAAAATGTTCTTCATTCATTAATTTTAATTGTTCTGCTATTGCCGTTTGATTTCCGGAATTTATTGCATCTTCAAGAGATTTAAGTCTTACTAATAATGTTTCTCTAACTTCTTCTATTTCGTTGGTTGTTAAGTTTCTTTGCTTCATGCTTTTTATTATTTGATCCCACATCTTTGCGTTATGCTTGTAATAATTATTCATTAATTTCGACATATCCTTATATTTAGAATTTTTACATGAATCATAATTATCTTTAAGAATTTTAAGTTCATTCCTGAAAGAGGATATGTTTTCTTGTGGTATATATATTTTATAGTTTTCTTTAAATTTTGCTAAATCATATTTTGTTTTATTAAAATCAGGGCTAAGAACGTCTCTTATGAAATTATTAAATAATGTTAAGTTTTTTTCTTCATAAATGTCCTTTAAATCCTCTTTATCTTCTATCAGTATTTGTTTATCATTTAGTAGGTTAACTATTATGTTATCAGAAATATTAGAATTATTTGTATACTTATATATTATATCTATCTGACCAATAACAAAGTCTATTTTGCATATTAAATTCTCATATCTTATATCTAATGATCTGTTTTTGTAATAATCAACATCATATATTTTTGTAATGTTATCAGAATTATTCAAATTATCATTTAAGTCATCGATACTAGAGTCTGCATAAACTAAATTAGTAAATAATAACATTGCTGCGAAAAACATCATTAATATCATGTATATGTTATATTTGTTGTTTTTTATGTTTTTGTTTGTTAAAAAATTTGTTTTATTCATTTTTACCTCCTATTTAATTTGAATTATGTTTATATTGTATATGTCTTTTATATTGTGTATGCCTATTTTATTTATAAAAATACTTTTTGTATAAAACAACAAAAACAAATTTTAAGGTTAATAATGCTTTATTTTTTAAAAATATTCTTTATAATGCTTTATTTTTGCTAATAAATCTCTTATTTTTCTTTTTATATTTTTTATTTTTGTTTTATTGTTATTATTTTATATATGCGCATAATAAACATATTTTATATCTCTAAATAACGATTATGATTAAATTAAAAATGGTGTTTTGAATTAATTGTTTTTGTGTATATTATCTTTATTGCAATGTCATTTCTGATAAAATATTTAAATTGGTATAAAATCATGTTATTGATGTTTAAAGAAAAACATTTTAAAAAAACTTTTAAAGAAAAGTCAAGAAAAAACTTATCGCACAATTTTATTATTTTATTAGGGTTTGTTTTAACATCAATATTAATGCCTTGTTCTTTTGCTGCAACAATAAAAGGGACAATATATGATTTGTCTTTAGAACCTATAAATGCATTTATAGAAATAAATACAACCCCCAAACAATTTATTGTGGCGGTAAACGGAGAGTATGAAATAAAAGCAAATCATGGAAAATATATAATGTTTGTGAAAACATATAATGGCTATTCTGCTGAAGAAATAGAAATAATAGATGACGGCGAATACCAATTGGATATTGTTGTAGGCTTAAATATTGATGAACCTATGATTATTGATGAAAAGGAATTATCAGAAAAGGATTATGATTATTTTATTGAAACAAAAGAAAATTCAAGAAAAAGCTTTTTTGATTTTAATGCAAATTTAAAAATTTTAGGCATAATTCTTTTTGTAATGCTTTTGTTCTTAGTGATATTTTTTATTAAAAGTACATTAAAGTTAGATATTAATAATTTTTCTAAGGAAAAGTTTTCTGAAAAGAATAAAAAAGCAATTAACAATAAATTAATTAAAAATATGAATAAAGAACAGGATATAAAAAACACTAAAAGTTATAAAGATGGTTTTTCAAATAAGAACAATGTCTTCAGCGGTGTATCTGAAAATGAAAAAAAAGAAGATACGGATTTAGTATCAAGGATTTTAAATTTGATAAAAGATAATGAAAGAATGACGCAAAAAGATATAAGAAAAAGCATTCCATACTCTGAAGCCAAAATAAGCTTAATATTAACACAACTTGAGAATGAGGGAAAAATAAAAAAAATAAAAAAAGGCAGAGGAAACATAATTATTTATTTAAAAGATTAACTGGGTGGATTTATGAAAAATTCTAAGGCTGTTTCTTTTCATAAAAAATTGCTTTCCGAGTATGACAAAAAGAAAAACGATATAAAAAACAGACTTAAAGAATTTTCTGAAAAAAACAGTGAAAAAGAAAGATTTATAGAGTTATGCTTTTGCATATGCACGCCTCAGAGTCAGGCAAAAAAAGTTGCAGAAATAATAAATTTAGAAAACTTTGATTTTTTAATAAGCAGTTCCCAAAAAGATTTGGAAGAAAAATTAAGAACAAAAACACGATTTCATAAAAACAAGGCAAAATATATAATTTCGGCCAGAAAACACATAAAACACATATCATTTTTGCAGAGTGATACAATTGAAGCAAGAGAATGGCTTGTTAAAAATATAAAAGGTTTAGGATATAAAGAAGCATCCCATTTTTTGAGGAACATCGGTTATAGGAATTTATGTATTATAGATAGGCATGTAATTAATTTAATGAATGAAGCAAAAGTTTTTAAAAGTAAAATTCCCCCGAAAAATACTAAGGAGTATCTTGATATGGAATTAAAAATAAAGAATTTTGCAAAAAAACTAAATATTGATGTTGATGAATTAGATTTGCTGCTTTGGTCTATGCGTACCGGATTCATATTTAAATAAATATCAACCGCTTTTAATAAATATTTTTATAGTGTATGTTTTTTTATTTTGTTTTTGTAATATATTTTAATAAATTCACATTTAATAGTATCAGATTTAGCACATTTGGGTGATAATATGCAAGCATCTTATTTATTAGACTGTTATAAAAAAGAATTCGAATCTAAAATAATAAATGTGAGTGATGATGGTTTATGGATTGAACTAGAAGAAACATACTTTTATCCAACATCTGGGGGGCAGCCAAATGATACAGGTTTTATCCTATTTGAGAATGATAAGTATGTTGTTGAAGATGTAATAAAAAAAGACGGTAAAATATTACATAAAGTTAATAAAATCGGACTTAAAAAAGAATTAACTGTTAAAGGCATTATTGATTGGGAAAAAAGATACAAATTAATGAGATATCATACTGCATCGCATATATTAAGTACAATAATACATAATGAAACAGGCGCTGAAATAACCGGAAATCAATTATATACAAATAAAGCAAGAGTGGATTTTTCTTTGGAAAATTTTGATAGAGAATTGATGAAAAGTTTTGAGGAAAAAACAAATGAAATTATAAAAAGAAATTTGCCTGTAAGTTTTAGAATTCTTGAAAGAGAAGAAGCATTTAAGATACCTAGCCTGGTAAAATTAAGAAAACAGCTTCCTGAAAACATAAAAGAAATAAGAATAGTTGATATAGGGGATTTTGACCACCAAGCATGCGGCGGGACACATTTAAAAAACACTTCAGAAATAGGAACTATAGAGATATATGCGCTAGAAAATAAAGGAAAAGAACGCAGAAGAATTTATTTTAAAATAAGCGATTAGTGATATTAATGAAAGAAAAAATACAATTAATTATTTTTATATCCATATTTTTGTCTTTATATTTTGCATTAAATTATTTTGTATTTACACAATTTTTTTATTTTTTTGATATACAAAAAAATATCTTATTTTACATATTATTGATATTTTTTTCTTTTTCTTTTGTTCTGTCTTCCATACTTGAATCTGCATATGGAAATATAATAACAAAAACATTGTATTTTTTATCTTCTTTTTGGTTGGGATTTATATTTTTATCATTTATTATGCTTTTATTGTTTAAGATTATCTTACTATTTATTGAAATTCCTAAATTTCAAGTAGCGGTTTCAATATTGTTGATTACTTTGGTAATATGTATAATTGGTTTTATAAATACAAAGTTTATTGTTTTAAAAAGACTAAGCATCTATACGCAAAAAATTAATTCAGAGATAAAAATTGTTCAGATTTCAGATTTACACATAGGACCCATTAATGACAAGAATTTTCTAAAAAAGATAGTATATATGACAAAAAAAATCAATCCTGATTATGTTTTTATAACAGGAGACCTAATAGATGGTCGTTATAATTATTTTAAAAAAGATTTCAATATACTTAAAGAGTTGCCAGGGAAAAAATATTTCATCATAGGAAACCATGAAACGTATGCAGGAATAGATTACAGTATACATCTAATAGAAGATTTGGGGATTAGAATACTACGTAATGAATCAATAATAGACAACAATTTACAAATTATAGGCATAGATGATTCAGAAGATAGAAAACAGGTTTATAAAGTAATATCAAAAATGAATTTTGAGAAAGACAAATATAAAATATTGTTATACCATAGACCCATAGGATATAAAGATGTATCTGGAAAAATTGATCTAATGCTTTCTGGACATACACATGCCGGGCAGATATTCCCTTTCTCAATATTGACATGGTTGGAAAACAAATATATTTATGGACTTTATAAGGAAAATAATGCTATTTTATACGTTTCCAGTGGTGCTGGGACTTGGGGGCCGCCAATAAGAATAGGTTCAAGAAGCGAAATTGTTTTATTAAGAATCATTCCTAAAAGTAATTAATAATAGTAAATTTTATAAATAGAAATACGCGTAAAATATTGTTTTGTTATATTTGGGTTTTTTTATTTTAGTGGTTTTTAAATCAGAGGTGTCTTAATGAATGATTATGAAAAAATGCGTAAAATGAATGAATTGGCCAAGGATTTAAAAAAACATGGTTTTGCCGATTCATCCATTGAAGCAATAAAACAAGCTACTCAAATATATGGTGAAGATTCAATAACGCATGAAGTTAAACATGGTTTAATACAGAGTAAAAGCGATAAACTTTCTGAGGAAAATATTAAGGATGGGGAGAAAATGAGTGAAATTGATATTGATAGAAAATTTAAAAAGCTACAAGACAACATAGATATATTAACTGATAAAATGAATGAAATAATAAAAGCAATCAACGATCTTGATTCAAGAATTAATCAATTAACAAAAAAACAGTTAGAAAAAAATTTATATACAGATAATACGCCAGATAAAGAGACTAAAGTATATAAAGAAGAACCTAAAAAAGAAAAGTATGTAGAAGAAAATAAAGTTAAAGATGTTTCAGAGGATAAATCTGGTGAACATGAGAACCAGAGAATAGGTCATTATAAGAGTGAAGATGTTGCAATAGATAAAATGTTTTATTTTGGTAAAAAATAGAAAGGTGATTTAAAATGGTAGAGGGATATTGTGTAAAATGTAAGACAAAAGTTGAAATGGTTGACGCAAAAGAAACCACTATGAAAAATGGTAGAAAAGCTATAAAGGGTAAATGTAAGAAATGCGGAACTGGCATGTATAAAATTCTTGGCCTTGCCAAGAAATAATTTTTTTATGAATGAAGAAGAAGTAATAGATTTTGTTTTAGAACTTGATAAGATACTGGAAGAAGCAGAATTGTTTTTGCAGCAAAAGGATTTTAAAAAGGCTAATTTAAGGATAAAAGAGGCTCGTTCTATTATAGAAGATTTAAAAGAAGATGATGAGTCAGAAATTGATAGGGAAGAGGTTGAGATAGATATTTTAAAGAATTTAAAGTAAAAATTCTATTTCTTTAAAAAACTTTTTAAATAGGTTTTTTCATAGAATATTATGCGCGAAATCGAAGAAGATATGGATGATGATTTTATTGATGAAGAGCCTATACCTGCAAAGAGGGATGTAAGAATTTTTCAAAGAAAGAAAGAAAAGACAGAAGATGACGATGAGTTTGAGGAGGATGTTTTTGTTTAAATAGTTATAATTCTTATGGTATAGTGAAATTTTTGTGTTTAAATTTCACTTTTTCAAAAAGTTTATATACGTGATATTTTTATCACTAGTGTTAATATATACACTTTAGTTTTTTTGTGTGATTTAAAATTATTTGATAATTAATTTAAGGAGGTTAAAAATGAAGGCATTAACTGATAAAGAATTTAAAGAATCTATAAAAAAAGGACCTATATTAGTTGATTTTTATGCAGATTGGTGCGGACCATGCAGAATGCTAAGTCCTGTTCTTGAAGAATTAAGCAATGATGCTGATTTTAAAGGAAAATTAGATTTTGCAAAAGTTTCAACAGAAGAATATCCTGAGCTTGCAGAAGAAAACTCTGTATCAGGAATACCATGCTTAATATTATTTAAAGATGGAAAAGAAGTTAATAGAATAGTGGGTTTTGCACCAAAACCAGTAATGAAAACAAAAATTAAATCAATACTGGAATCGATATAATCATTTAATTCATATAATTATTTAATTTATAAAATCTTTTAATAATATTTTATAATATTTTTATATTAATATAAAAGCGTAAAATGGATATAACTTGTGGTAAATTAGATATAGAAGATGTCATTGCTTGTAGCTTGTCTTTAAAGAAATCAGAATACCGAATATTTGAATTGCTGCTAAAAAGCAAGGATAATTTAACAATACAAGAAATTTCTAAGCAACTAAAACTAGACAGAACAACAATACAAAAAATTTTAATGTCATTAACAAAAAAGGGTTTAATTCAAAGATTTCAGCAGAATCTGGAGAAAGGCGGTTATATATATAATTACACTATCAAAAACAAATCAGATGTTAAAAAACATATTAAGGAATCTTTAAGGGTTTGGTATGAAAATTCATTAAAGCAAATAGATGGTTCTTAACAATTCGTATTATAAATTATAGTACACTGACGAATAAAATACTATCTTTCGAACTTTATATTGCAATTATGCACATATGTCCCTTAATGATACTAAAAATTTAAATTTCATAATCTTTTGGCAATTCATTCAGTTCAATAAGTCTTTTTATTATAAATTCTCTCAATTCTTTGGGCCAATTTTCCCTTATTTCATTCTTATATGTCTTTATTGCATCTATAAAGTCCTGTTTAATATTTTTTGAACCATCAATAATTTCAACTATGTGTTCCCTAATAGGGAAAGGAACTTTTTTAAGATTCCATGCTTGAAGTTTAAGAGAAGCAATATATTCATCTTTTTGTTCTTTATTTTTAGAATCTTGTTCTTTCCAGAATTCATTATAATCAAATTTTAAATCATCATTATCCTTTAAATTATTATTTATTTTAATATCATTTTTTTCATTAAGAGAAATCTTTAAACGGACCATATTATGCATTCTCTTCAAAAACTGAATTTTATCTTCCATTTTCATAATGTCAGAATAACCCATAGTGATAATGTTAAAGGCAAAAGGGCTGGGCATTTCTGTATTGTATTCTTCAATTTTTATTCTGCCGGATTCAATTTGTTTTAATATTATTTCTGCATTTTTAATATCCATTAAGTCTTCCAACACCTCTCTTTTAGCTTCTTTTAATATAGGAAAATCTTCAGAAATCCTTTTAACACTATTAATCAATAATCTTGAGGATAATTGTTGTCTGCCAGCTGTTTTTCTTTTACCCATATATGTTCTTAGTATCATCAAAGATCTTGTAGCACAATGTCTAAATCTTCTTCCTAAAACTTCAGTTTTATCAAGACTTAATTCAGCGATTTTTCTCAAATCAGAAGATTTTATCAATTTGAAAGCTTTGATTGCTTGTATATTTTGATCTGTTAATATATAAAAACCATTATCATTAATATTTATTTCTACATCTTTATGCTGAATTTTGCTTATAATATATCCTAAAACTCTTGATAGAACATCATTAACCCTTCTACCAAACAAAGTATGAAATAATATATATTTATTTTTTTCATCTTTAAAATGTTCTATAACAATTTTTTTATCATGAGGAATCTTACTAAAATAAAATTGTTCTCTAAAATATTCATATATTGCATTAGCACCATAAGAATCCACATATAAATATTTATTTATAAAATCAATAATTTCACTTTTACTTTTGTTATTTTCAAAATATTCATTCATATACCTCCTAAATTTTTGAATTTCTAAACTCAGATCAAAAGATAATGGAAGAGTTTCTGAAACCCAGCTTGGAACAGTAGGGGGCCTATTAACTGATGCCTTTACAAAAGCAGTCATACCCTGCGAATATAAAAATTCATAAGTATTACCCCCTAAAACAAAAACATCACCTCTTTTTAATCTTTCCAAGAAGTTTTCATCTATCTTGCCTATATATGTTCCTTTTTCATTATCGTTTTTTGAACCTTGAAGTTTTACTTTAATAAAGGATTCATCAGGAATTGTTCCAACATTAGTCATATAAATAACTCTTGCAAGTTTGCCTTTTTTTCCTATCATACCTGTTTCCTCATCAAACCATATCTTGGCATAAACATTTCTGTCTTCCAGAGAAACAAATTGGCCGTTTAAGTATCTGACAATTTCTATAAAATCATTTTTTTTGAGATTTCTAAAAGGATATGCCTTACGCACTATATCAAAAATTATTTCAATATGTCTTGATTCTTCAATGGACATACCAAATATTTCCTGAGCAAGAACATCAAGAGGATTTTCAGGAATATCAATCTTATCTATTTTTTTTTCAATTGCGGATTTAAGCAGTACAGAACATTCTACCAAATCATCTCTGTCTTGAACTATTATCCTTCCTTTGCTTATATCATGAAGTTTATGACCGGAACGTCCTATACGCTGCAATGCTCTTGCAACGCTTTTTGGGCTGCCCAATAATATAACTAAGTCAATATAACCTATATCTATGCCTAACTCTAAACTTGTGGAAGAAACAACACATTTAAGTTTACCTTCTTTTAAACGGTTTTCAATATTTAAGCGGTGTTCTTTGCTTAAACTTGAATGATGTGCACCAATATATGATTTAGATTCCAAATCTTTGAAATCTTGAATATAATCTGAATTATCAAATTTTTTATCTTCTTCATTCAATTTTATATAATTTTTAGGGAATTTATCTTTTAAATGATGAACAACTCTTTCAGTTGCAGATCTGGTGTTAGTGAATATCAATGTTGTTTTATGATCCTGTATTAATTTATCTATTAATTTATATGTCTCATCATGCGTTTTTTTAAAATCAGACTCTATAAGATTAGGCACAGGACTGAGAACTTTTAAATCGAGCTTTTTTATGTTTTGAACATCGATAATTTTACATCTTCTAGGTTTTTCGAGATTATAATCTTCCATTCCAACTAAAAATTGTGCAATTTTATCTAATGGAGAAACCGTAGCAGAAAGACCAATTCTTGTAGGAGAATTATTGTTTTTATTATTTAAATATTCGAGTCTCTCCATGCAAATAGAAAGCTGTGAGCCTCTTTTACTGGATGCTAATGCATGAATTTCATCAACTATAAGCCATTCAACAGTTGTTAATTTTTCCCTTAATTTAGGTGAAGTTAGTATTATTGCAAAACTTTCCGGTGTTGTGATTAAAATATGTGGTGTTTTATTAAGCATTGTTGATTTTTCTGAAGTCGAAGTATCCCCGGTTCTTATAGCTATGCGTACATCCAAACTCTTAGATATTCCGGGCATTTTTTTATCTGCCAATTCTTTAATTTCTTTTAATGGTTCATTAAGATTCTTTTCAATATCATTAGCCAATGCTTTTAAAGGACTTATATATATAGCATAAACCTTATTTTCAAGCTTATTTTTTCCAGACAACCGGATTAATTCATTTAAAACAGTCATAAATGCAGAGAGGGTTTTACCTGAACCCGTTGGACTGCTTATAAGAATGTTTTGTTTGTTGTGGATACTCATTATAGAATAAGTTTGTGGAGGAGAGAAATTTTTAAACTTATTAATAAACCATTCCTTGACTATTGGGGTAAGTACTTCAAATGTTTCATCATCAGAATATGGTTTAGTCATATATTCTATGGACATTTAAACACCTTTTTTTACATTATAAATAAATTCAATATAAATAAATGCAATATATCGTTTGTATTTAACATAATGTTTGTTGTTATTATAAAATATTCATTATAAAATTTAAAGAAAAAGATTTTCTTTAAATATGTTATGTAGGAATGTCTTGTGAAACTTTGTATTAGTTTAGGTTTTATTTTAATAACTTTAAATATTATTGAAGTGATCAGTAAATATTTATATTTAAAATATATTTTATAATATGATTTGTATATTATGTGCTAAAGGTGATATAAATGAAATATAAAAATGTTATAATCTTTTTATTTGTGGTAGTAATATCTTTTTTAACACTTTCTGCATGTTCAAAAACAAACAGCAATATAAATAGTGATATAATATGCACACAGGATGTTAAGATATGTGCTGATGGAACTTCTTTATCAAGAGATCCAGCTAAAAATTGTGAGTTTCCATTATGTTCAGACGAACCAATTTATATAAGTAAAGATAAAGAAGAATGCATGCGAATTAAATTTATTTGTTCAGAAGATAAAGAAGCTTTTTTTGATGAGAGCGGCTGTGGATGCAAGCCTATAAAAGAAGTTAAAATTTATGATTGTACAGAACCAAGACCAGAATTTTGCACAAAGGAATATATGCCTGTGTGTGGATTAGTTCAAGTACAATGCATAAGAGCACCATGTGAACCAATAAAGCAAACTTTCGGAAATAAATGTGAGGCATGTTCCAATAAACTAACAATATCTTATACAGAAGGTGCTTGTGAAGAAAATTCTGTGAATGACACAGTTTTATCAGGAAAAAATAAAGAGCAGTGCATAAATATAGGCGGTAAGTGGACCGGTTATGATTGTGAAAATATAGATTATGAAAAATGCCAAGAAATCGGAGGAACATTTAATGAATGTGCTTCAGCATGCAGGAACAATCCTGGTGCACAAATGTGTACATTGCAATGTGTTCCTGTTTGTGAATTTAAATAATTATGTGTTTTTAAATAATTATTTGTTTTTATTTTAATTTTTATATATTTTAATGATGATTTTTTTCGTATTCATCTGCTTCTTTTTTATTTTTATGCACCGTTTTAGGTGGATGATTTGGAGGGGCATATATTGTGTAAAGCTTTAATTCTTTATTACCAAAATTTGTAACATTATGTTCAGATCCTGCTGGAACTATAACTACTTCATCCTCTTTTGCAATAATTGTTTTTTTATTAACTATAAATTTTGCAGTCCCATACTCTATTCTAAAAAATTGATCAACATGTTTATGTATCTCTTTTCCTATTTCTTCTCCTTTTTTTAACGACATGACTACCAACTGCATATTTTTCCCAGTAAATAATACTTTTCTAAAATATTTATTTTTTAAAGTCTCTTTCTCAATATTTATATGATACATTTTATCACCTTAAAAAAATATGAAACAATTATTTTTTTAAATGTATCGTTTTTTGAAATTTAAAAGAAAAAACATATCAATATTACACAAAAATATTACTTAAAAATTATTTTGGTTTATAGAGTCCGCTCTTTTTTGAACCCAAAAGAGTTGCTTTTAATAATAATGAGTCTTGATTCTCTTTTTTCAAATTTTTTATCATATAATTTTTTAGAATATTGTGGTGTTTTATAGAATAAAGGTAATCAGATATGAATTCTAAATCTTCAGAAGTGATGCGCCAATTTTTTTTGTCAAATTTTCTAAGATTTACAGGATTAGAATATTTTCTTAGTGTCTTTTCACCCGCGGTATTCATATAAAAATCAAAATAGCTCATTACTAATTCACGAACATTCAAATAAACAGGCTCTCTATATTTTAATACAGTAGTGTTAGATTTTGCAACAGCACCCCAATGGTTATGCCACTTATAAACTGCAATAACATGATCATCATCATTTTCTGCAATCATATCAACAATCAAAGGTTCATAACCGTTATACTCTAATGCTGCAGCGGCAAAAATTGCACCCTCAAAACAATTAGCTCTTTCTTCTAGTATTACATATCTAGGCGATGCTGTTCCTAACATTTCATCATATTCTATTTTATCCAAAAAATCCTGTATTTTAGCAGGAGTATTTATTTTTCTAAACAATTTTTTTTCAATATTATTCCATTCCATAGTCATAAAAAATAAATTATTAATTTAAATTTTATAATTCTAAACTTTCAATTATTATTTTAGGATCAAATTCTTTCAAATCATCATATGATTGTCCGGTTCCCAAATATAATATTGGTTTTTTTGTTACATACGATACTGAAATTGCTGCACCACCTTTTTCATCAACATCTGCCTTTGCCAAAATTATTGCATCAATTCCTACAACTTTGTCAAATTCTTTAGCCTGCTCAATACAATCATTGCCCGTTATAGATTCTCCCACAAAAATTTTAATATCAGGCTTACACACCCTTACAACTTTTTCTAATTCACGCATTAAATTTGTATTGCTGTGAAGTCTTCCTGCAGTATCTATTATTACAACATCAATATCTTTTGCTTCAGCATACTTTATGGCATCAAAAGCTACTGCAGCAGGATCACTATTATAATCATGTTTTATTAATTTTACATTTAATTTGCTCGCATGCTCCTCAAGTTGTTGTATTGCTGCAGCTCTAAATGTGTCAGAAGCGGCCAAAACTACTTTTAAGCCGTTCTTTTGAAATAAATTAGTTAATTTAGCTATCGATGTTGTTTTTCCAGAACCATTGACACCGATAATTGTTATTATGTATGGTTTTTTCTTTTTTTCTTTTATACTTTTTATTAAATCTATAGTATCTATATCAAACAAGTCAATTATTGAATTCTTTAATGATGTTAAAATAAGTTCATTAACTGATTTTCTAGATATTTTTTCTGAAAGCAATTCTTTTTTCATATCGTTTTTTATTTTTTCTATGACTTCAACAGCAACATTGTTTTCAAGCAAAACCAACTCCAGGTCCCAAAAAAGCTCCTCAAATTTCTCTTCTGTCAATTGTACTTTTGTAAATGTGTCTGTTATTTTGCTAAAAAAATTTTTTTCAGAACTGTCTTTTGGTAATTCTTTTTTTAAAGATCTTATTTCTGTTCTCTTCTCATCTATATTCCCTTTTTCAACTTTATTTGTAGGTGTTTTTGAAAGTTCTTCTTTATGCTCCTGTTTTTTCTCAATCTCCAATTCCTTTTTTTCTTTTATATCTTTTTCTATATGTGGAGCTTCTAATATTTTTGTTTCTTCTTTTTCTTTTTTTTGGAATATTTCTGTTTTTTTTTCTGGTTTTATTTCTTCAAACTCTGATTTTATATTATCTGAAATCTTTATATCTTGAGCGATTTTAGTGTCTTTTTCTTTTTTATCCTCTTTTAAATCAATATTTTCATGAGAATCTTTTTTTCCAAATATTTTTTTGAAAAAACCTTTTTGATTTTCTGGTTTTTGAATATTTTCGGCATTCTTATCAATTATTTCTTCTTTTTCCTGGGATGAAGATTCCACTTCTTTTGAAAATTTACTAACTGCTTTTTTTAATTTATCCTTCAAAAAACCAAACATATTACCACCAAATAAATATTATTGATTTAAATCATTAATTAATAGTTCTAATTGTTTTATTAATTCATGTTTGTAATTTTGTATTTCATCATATTGTTTTTTCATCAAATCTATCGCATAAACTATGTCTTTTTCTGCAACAACATTGCTTCCAACATTTAAAAAAATTTTTTTATTGTCTAAAATTTTTCCCTTTACAAAAATACCGTTCTGTATTGGAAATAACGCTTCTTCGTTATCGGATAAATTCTTAATATCTTCTAAAGATTCCTTGGCATTCATTACTTCTAATAATTGCTCATCTAACTTTTCTATTATTTTTTGCAATTGTTCTATCTGATATTCTAATTCAATTTTATTATTTTTAAGTTTTTCTTTGTTTTCTTCTTTATTCATTTGAACAACGCCTCTTCCGCATTCATAATCTCAGGACCGCCGCTGAAATCTCCAATAATCATCCCTTTACTATTGCACAGAATGCCAGACCTTATAAAGGGATTACCCATGTTTATTGTTCCTGTAGTTATTTTTAATCTTAAAATTTTTTTTAATGTTTTTGCATCATTTTCATTTAAATCATTATGACATAATAAGCCTTTTTTATTATGTGCTATTAAACTTCCCACTGTTTTATGATTTGCAATTTTAGAAGATATCATATTAACTCCCAGAGAATCATTTATTTGATTAATTTCTCTTGATCCGTAATCAGGACTTATTATCGCACCATTATCGTTAATTACCATATTATTGCCTAAACAAGTATATTTTGTATTCATAATATTATATTTTATTTTATTTTTTCTAAGTATTTCTATTTCATTTTCAAATATAATGTTGGGGACTAATAGTGTTTTATTATTCCCGTTTAAAAAAACACCTATTAATGAAGTTCCGGCTATAGTTATGGGTATTACTTTAACATCAAGAATTTCCTCTATTTTTTTATATAATTTTTCCGGAACTTCCCTACCAATTAAACAGTATTTATCGTTCGCGAAACCATACAAACCAACATTAGGGTTTCCATTAAAATTGGTTATTAGTATATGTTCTCTTTTCATAAGATTAAGAATGATGTGTTTTTTATAAATTTTTGCTTAGTTTTAATATATATTTTTTTGCTATAATAAAATTTAAACTATAATTAAATTCCCGTTATATTTTTTTAATCTTATATTTTTATAATTAATTTAATCCCATATCATTATTTAATCTGATTTTATAACTCCTTATAATTAATTATTATTTTTATTAGGTATCTTAATATATATTGTATCAAAATGTTTCTTTTGTTCCAAATCAATTTTTCTTTGTGTATCGAGATGAAGCAACGGAACAAAAGTGGTTACTTTATCAATTTTTGAATCACTTGGAACCAGTTTATCAAATGTTAAAAAATCATTATTTTTAGAATAATGTTTTTCTATGTTTTTATATATCATCAGCATTGCTTTACCTAAATCAAACTTTTTTTCAGGCAGAATTAATGTTATTTTTTTTGCTTCAGCAACATACTTTTTTCTTCTAGATTCTACCTCCAAAGCTTTTTCCAAAGCATTAACTAAATCATATACCGAAACCTTTCTTTTTCTAGGCTGGGGTGTTCTAGGATAGATTTTAGGAAGTTCAGCTGGATTAAGAGGTTTTGAATTATCATAATTTTCATCCTCCAAAATGTTTTCTTCATTATTTATCATTCCATCCAATCTAGGAATATCTTGTTCTATTAATATCTCTGATTTCATCTTTAGAAGTATTGCAGAAGCCAATATCATCTTTCCAGATATTCTAAAATCAAGTTCTTTAAGTTTTTTTAGCATTTCAAGAAATTTCTGTGCTAAAATAGATATATCAATATTCCAAGGATCCATTTGTTCTTCATTTATTAATTTATAAATCAAATCTTTCCAGGATAATTCGTCTTCTACAAATATTATGCTGAAAATTTTATCATTAGTCTTTTCTAAAGTCTCCTTTTTTTTAATAATCTCTAATTTTTCTTCCTTGCTTAACTTTTTTCTCATTATCCCACTTTATATTTATACTATATCACAAGTATTTACCATATGTGCATTTTATCATATGTGCATTTTATAAATCATATTACAATAATAATATTTAATAGCATATTAATATATAAATCATATTATAATAATAATGTATATACTGATATTAGTTTTAATTTTATTTTTACAGGTTATCAGGTTTTTAAATATTTTTAATTTAAAATAAGAAGAATTACATTTTAGTTTATTTTCTTGCATTTCTCTTTCTCTTTTCTTTTTTCATTCTCTTTCTTTGCCACTTCCATCTCATTTGATTTTTTTTCTTCCATCTTCTCGAACTTCTTTTCATTCAATCCCTCCTAAAAGTTGAAAATTGATTAAGATATATGCTCCGGCCGGGATTTGAACCCGGGTCATCGGATTTTTTTGAATGTCCGCAACACCAATAGATATTCGAACTAAAAACTCGAAAATCCGAGATGATTGGCCGGACTACACCACCGGAGCAAATTATCCAAATATATTTTAATTGTAATAATAAAGTAATAGTTTATATGAGCCCGCCGAGACTTCCAGATTGACAAAAATATTGTCCAATATTTGAACTCGGGACCACTGGCTTGCTTAGATTTATCCATAAACGGATAAAGGCCATATAAGACCAGCACTCTAACCAGGCTGAGCTACGGGCTCATATTTTTTTATAAGAATTAATAAATGATTTAAAAATGTTTATTTTTTTAATATTGTTTTTGTTATCTTTGTTGAAAGTGTTTATGTGATTTTTAAAATATTTTATGCGATCTGCGGGAATCGAACCCGCAACACAGCCTCATTGCAATATTAAAAATAATATTTTGGCAAGGCCGTATTATACCATTTAACTAAGATCGCACTCTATGGGCCCAGCCAGATTCGAACTGGCGACCTTCTCCGTGTAAGGGAGACGTCATAGCCACTAGACTATGAGCCCATACAAACTAATTAAATTAAGTAATGAAACAATACAATATTTAAAAAATTATTGTTTTTAAAAACAACTAAAGAATTTTATATATGTTTTTGTTTATAAAATATTTTTTATTGCATCTATATGTTTTGCAACTTCTTCTCCTTTTTTTGTTAGTTTAAGAATTTTTAATCTGCCTGTTTTTTCAAAATTTACTAATCCTGCATCTTCCATTTCCTGTAATATCTTAACAACATGCGAATATGTGCAATCAACACTCTTTGCCAATGTAGAACCATACATTTCAGAATTAGAATTCAACATGTTAACTAGCATCATTGCAGGTTTTTCTCTTATAAAAACGTCAAAAATTTTTTTGTTTTTTGCCATTTTCCCCCATGAAAAATAAGTTTTATACTAAAAAGTTTATTTTTGAAAAATAGTTTCCGAATATATATTTCAAATGTTATAAGTTATATTACAGCTTATTTATATATTTTTTGATTGTGTTTTAGTTAAATCAAATAATGAAAGTAAATACCATAATAATAAATTATGTTAATATATTCTAGTGGAAAATTATTTTAGTTATTTTGGTAAAAATTGATTATTGTATTAAAAAAATCGATGAGGGTGCTGGGGATCGAACCCAGATCACAGGTTCCGCAAACCTGTATACTATCCATTATACTACACCCTCAAAGACATCGAATATTTATTGAAATAAATAAACAAAATATTTCAAAAGTAAAAAAATAATTGTTGGCAATAAAAAATAAATAAATATGTTATATATTTTTAAAATTTTATATTCATAATTTAATGATGTTAGAAGAATGAAATTAATGAATAAAAAAGAGGAATATAAAAATAAAGGTGCGTCTATAAAAATAATTATTCCGAATAAAACGCCTAAAATCAACATAAATATCTTATAATGTATATCACTACTTACATATTTTATGTGTTGTTTTTTTATTATATTTTTATATGCTGTGTTCTTAGTTATGTTCTGTCTATTTTTTTTAAGATTTTTTAGATAAATATCTTTATATGATACATCTTTATAAGATATATATTTATAAGATGTAAAAAAGGAAATAAAAAAGGAGAAGACAGCCAGGTAAAAATTAAGACCATTGTAAAAACTAAGATTATAAAAGAACATTGCTATTGAAAAAGAAAAACTCAGAATATAAAAAAAGCATATATATTTTTTTAGTTCCTTAAGTTCTTCATATGAGCTTTTATTTATTATATGCCCAAAAAGGAAACTTAAACTAAGAATTAAAATCAAAGATAATTCTTTTAAAAATTCGTTCATACATCAAAAAATAATTATTGATTTAAAAATTTTTACAAGAAGTAGTATTTAGAGAACAAATTTTTTAAATGGACACCCAATTTTATTGTATAATACTCCCACATGGCAAATCATTTATTTTAAGATCTTGGCTTCCAAAGGCATTTTTTAACTTTCCACCAGAATTAACACTAATAATATTGCCATATTGATCTACAATATAAATGCAAAAGTCTCCTTTTAATCCGAATTTTTTCTTTATTTCGTCATAAGATTTTCCATACAACTCTTCTAATTTTGTATTATCTATTATACCATTATTTATTATTGTTAAATCACTCTGTGTTCCAGAGCCGGAGTCTAATGAATTTGCAATAATGTTTGCCTCAATTTGTATATCGTATATGTTTGATTTTTTATTATTATTCAATAATGCATAGAATATCCCTATTATTAACATAAATATAACAATTGCCAAGATAATATCTAAAGACCAAGATTGGCCTATACCTCTTTTTTTCATCATTAAAGTAAACTAATAAAACTAATATAAAAACTTTACTAATTTTCTACTAATTTTTTTATTTTTATTTTATAGTTTTACATTCAATAAATATATTTTTTAAATTTGAATTTTTATTTGAAAAACAGAAAAATTAAAAAATCGATTTTGAAAAAATTTATAAAAATATCCTTAAAAAAAGGAAAAATTTATAAATCAAAAAATAAATATTTTAAAAAATTATCTAAAAAAATGCCTAAAAATCACGATCTTTAATTTACAATCTTTAATTTATATTGTTGGGGGGAAAGCATACTTTTTGCTTGGAGGATTAAAATGTATGTAAAAAAATGTCCTGAATGCGGAGGCACTAATTTATCCTGGAACAAAAATAAGGGGGAGATTTCTTGCAGAGACTGTGGATTGGTCGTAGAAGAGAAGATGGTTGATTTTGATCAAGAATGGAGAGAGGTTGACAGTGAGGCTGCTGCAAGAAAAAGAAGAACAGGAGCTCCGATGTCTTACACTCAATTTGATCAAGGTTTGGGAACTGATGTCGGAAGAAAAGCAGATTTATATCAATTAGACGATGTTGGTAAAAATAAATTTTTTAGATTAAGAAAATGGCAAAACAGAATAAGTACTGCAATAGAGAGAAACTTAAAATTAGCATTAGCAGAATTAAAAAGAGTATCTTCTTTCTTAAAATTACCTCAGTCTGTTGAGGAAGAAGGCTCAAGAATATATACATTAGCTGTAAGAAAAGGACTGGTAAGGGGCAGATCAATGGAATCTGTTGTTGCAGGAGCACTATATGCTGCATGCAGACGTCATGATGTTCCTAGGACTTTAGATGAATTGTCTGAAGCGTCTAACATAGAAAAAAAAGAAATAGGGAGAACATATAGATTTATAACCAGAGAATTAGGTATAACAATATTACCTAGCAATCCTTCAGATTATATTGCTAGATTTGCATCAACATTAAAGTTGGGACCTGAAACACAAAGCAAGGCTGTTGAAATTATAGAATCAGCACAAGGCATCGAACTAACTTCTGGAAGAGGTCCTACAGGAATTGCTGCTGCAGCTTTATATGTTGCAGCTTTAATGAATGGAGAAAAAAGAACTCAGAGAGAAGTAGCTGATGTTGCTGGTGTTACAGAGGTAACTATCAGAAACAGATATAAAGAGTTGCTTGATGAACTTGACCTAGAAAAAGAAATTAAGAAAAGTAAAAAAAAGAAAAAAGAATAATTTGTGCTTTTTTTATAGATAATAATATTAAAACTATTTTATAACTTCTTATAAGTAGTTAAGTTTTTTTAAAAAGTGCAAAAAAAACGAAAGATTTATAAATCATTAATACCAAGTTTTTATAGGGGGTTATAAGAACTCTAAAGGTTCTTAATGGGGTTGCAAAAAATATGATAAATTAAGAGCTAAATGAAAAAGTCTAAAACAAGTAAGGAAAAAGAAAAGAAAAAAGAAAAAAAGACAGAAAAGAGAGATATACCTATAAAATTTCAAAAAATATCTGATGAAAAAAAGGAAAAAATAGAAACAGTAGTAAGAGAATTAGTAGGGGAAGAAGCAATAAGCATAGTTTTATATTTAATAGGAAAAACAAAGGTTTCAGAATTTATAATAGCCAATGACCTTAATATGGAAATACATAAAGCCAGAAACTTATTGTATAAATTATTTGAAAATAATATTCTATCTTTTATAAGAAAAAAAGACAAAATAAAAGGATGGTATATCTGTTATTGGGATTTTAATGAAAAAAGCATCCCTTTCTTATATGATAAAATCAAAAAATCCAAATTAGAAAAATTAAAAGAAAGACTTGAAAAGGAATCAACATCTACTTTTTACATGTGTAAAAATGCATGCACAAGGATGGACTTTGAAAAAGCCATGGATTTTAATTTTAAATGCCCTGAATGTGGAGAATTAATGAATGAACAAGACAATACGAGAACCATAGAATCAATAAAACAAAGAATAAAAGAATTAGGAGCATAACTCAATGTGTGCATAAATAAAAATAGTATCTATCCTTAAAAACATGAAAATTCTCGAAAAAATAAATGCAGAAGACTTATTTTTAGTAATAGAAGATTTCATTGTGTTATCCGATATACACATCGGATATGAAGAATCACTTAATAAAAATGGTTTCTTATTGCCTATTTCTAATACTTATGAAATTAAAAAAAAAATAAAGATGGTTACTTCTAATAAAAATATAAACAAAATAATTTTGAACGGAGATATAGTACATAGTTTTGGGAAGATAAGCAGTACAGAAAAAAAAGCAATATATAGTTTTTTAAAATTTTTAAAAGATACATTTGATGAATTAATAATTATAAAAGGGAATCATGATAAAATCTTAAAATATATTGTAAAAGAAAAAATACATGATGAGTATGTCATAAAAAACATACTAATAACTCACGGAGATATCATTAATAAAAAATCATCTGATAAAAATATAAAAACAATAGTAATAGGTCATGAGCATCCATCTATAACAATATCTTCTGGCTATAGACAAGAAAAATATAAATGTTTTTTAAAAGGAAAATATCTTAATAAAAATTTAGTTATAATGCCATCATGCAATATGTTAGTGGAAGGAACAGACATATTAAAAGATAAAACATTAAGTCCTTATATAAAAGAAATAGAACAATTTAAAGTATATATAGTAGAAGATAAAATTTATGATTTCGGAAAAATTTCTTCTATAAAAAAAAGATTATCACTATAAATTTTAATTTTAGAATAAGTTAATATCGCCATCATTTAATATTTATTCATTTAAGGAAAACACCCTTTAACTATTTTATAATAGAAACATTTATAAAATTAAAGATATACGTTATTTTATTAAGATATAAATATTGGGGGATTGCTGTGGATATTAACAAATTAACAAATTATGACGTAATAGAGCTTCTTAAAAAAAATATACAAGATAAAGAAATAAGAGGTCTGTTGGAGGGAACAACAATAATATCTACTCCTTTAAACATGAATTTATTGTTAATAGAAAATTTGGAATACTACAATGACCCAACATATAAATTCAGGGTATCAGATAAAATAAAAAGTAATCTGTACAATAGTTTAAACAAAAACACAGAAGAAATAACAGACATAATAAATAACAATATACATATTATAAAGAATACGCCTAAATTTCCAGAAAAAATAAGAAATGCACATGAAAATCTTTATTTAATATCAATTAAACTAATAAGCAAAATTGATTTAGAAAGTCAATTAAGTATTTTTTGTTGTAACTTAGGAAATCAGGTAGAAAAAAGATTTAAAAAATTCTATAAAAACAAAGGCTATGTATCTGATAGTGATATGCCAAGAAATATAAAAAAATATTTGAGATCAGAGTTCGAGTTTTATACGAGAATAGTAAATGAATTATACCAAAAAATAAAAACATAGTAGCAATAAAATGAATCTAGAAAATATAAAAAAAATATTTGTGCCTGATACAAATATAGCCATTGATGATACATACTTTATGAAAGATTTTTTAAAAGATAAAGAAAATGCTGTTGTTATACCAGACGTCGTAATAGCGGAAATAGACAAACTCAAAAAGAGTTCAGAGGTAGGATTAGAAGCAAGGTTATTCTCTAATTATTTGTATAAACTTACAAGCAAAGGTTATAATGATACTGAAGGTATTAATATATTTTTAGAAGAAGAAAAAACAGAGGGAGGAAAGTTTTTTATTAGCAACAAATACTCTTTAGAAAATCTTGTCTATAAAACAGATATAGGAAAAAATGATTTACAAATAATAAGTCTTGCAAAAAAAATTAAAGAAGAACATCCTAAAAAAGAAGTTAAAATTGTTTCTAATGATAAAAATCTTATTTTAGTTGCAAGACTAAACAAAATTGAGGCAGAATATCTAAAAAAAGACAGTGCTAATCCTGAAAAATTAAGTAAAGGTTATAGAATAATAGAAAATATTCCTAAATCATTACTAAACGACATAGTTAGAAATCCTGACTTAATAATTCCGTTAAAAGACATTAATGAATCCTGGACTGAAGAATTAATTGCTAATGAATATGTAATATTTCCTAATGAAGAAGTTTCAAAAAAAATAAAAAAGACAAGAAATAAAAATGATAATGAACCTTTTTCAGTAGAACCACGATTTATAAAAAGATACGACATCTTATCTGATTCTTTAGTGCCTATAGAATATAAAAATACTCCTCTTTATGGTTTTAAAGCGAGAAATTTAGAGCAAATGTTACTTATTGATTTATTGTTAAATAATAATATACATATAAAGGTAGTGAGTGCAGAAGCAGGTACGGGAAAATCATTTTTGCAACTATTAGTTGCATTATACAAAACCATAGAAAGAAGAAAACATAATAAAGAAGATGCCAAAGTGTTGATAATAAGAAGATCTTCTTTTTTAGAAGAATATGGATATTTGCCAGGAGACATTATTGATAAAAATAAATCAACATATGAAGGTGTGGAAAATAATTATAATAAAATAATGAAGGCATTTAGTGATTATAATAAATCAATAAAAGATTCTTATTCAATAAAATTTAGTGATGCATTGAAAGAAGAAGATGGTCTTATACAGATTTTGCCTTTTGGAACAATCAGGGGCGTAACAGTGGGCCCAAATAGTATACTAATAGGAGAAGAATGGGAAAATACAGAAATAAAGTTTTCTAAGATAATGATGGATAGAAACAGTGATGGAGAGGTATATATAAACGGAGATATAATGCAAACAGACAATCCGCATACCTCTCCTGAAAGAAACGGCCTTACATATATTATAAAAAGTATAGAGGAAACAACAAGAAAAGCAAGAAAAAGCAGGGATAAAATAAGCTTATATGATGCATCGATAGCTGGTATAGTGACTCTTGTTGAAACAGAGAGAGGCATAATTAATGCATGGTCTAAGAGAAATCTTAAAATAAGAGGTTATAGATAGTGTTTTAAATGACCAAAATTTTTTATAAGTCATAACTTTAAATAATATATACTTACAAATATACTTTACTGATTTTTTACTTTTAATTTTTCTTTGATGGCTTTAGGAGAAATTATTGCAGAGTTTCCAGTCGGATCCTCTATTATTAATTTTTGTTTTTCCTGACCCCATATTACCCTTCTTAATTTTTTTATCATATTTTTTGCTTTTTTTCTTGCTTCCTCTTCCTCTTCTTCATTGTTTTGTATGAATTCAAGCTGTTTAATCATTCTGTTGAGTATTCCTTCTATATTAGTAATATAACCATTGCTTGCAGGACCTGGCTCTATATTGCCTATGTGTGGCAGTTTTATTGTTGCATTACTTGATTTAACCACTCTTATACTCATATCCTTATCAGAATCTATATCTATAGTGTATTTGCTTGGTTCTTGTTCTTTTTCTGTTTCAACATCAGCTTTGTGATATCCACAGTTAGAACAATCCATAGAAAATATGTAACACATTCCAAAATATGGAATTTCCTTTTTTGTATCCATTAATGTTAATGTTTTCTGATGACAAAATGGACATGTTTCTCCTGTTAAAATTTCTTCTGGTTTATTCATATCGATATTAATATAACAGCTGATTTAAATATATTATGTTTTTTTAAGAATTTAAAAGAAAACAGAATAAATAATTCAAATAAAAATATGATAAATAATAACTAATCGTCCTCAGATGATTCTTTTATTTCTGCCGTAGAACCCTTGCTTCTGTATATTTCTGCAAAACTTGGAGTTATAACAATATAATCATCTGAAAATCCTGCAATATCCCCTTCTATTGCATCACAGGTCTTTTTAAGTTTATTAATTGCCCTTTTTAATTCTATAAGGTCTTTTTCCTTTAGGGGTCTTATGTTTATTAAACAAATAGTATTTCCTTCTCTTAATGCATCTAATATTTGTTTGATGTCTGTAAAGTCTTCAAGTACAAATGGTTTAACAATTACTTTTTGACCAGAATCAGTACTTCTTGAAGTGTCTAATTCCACATATTCTTGGGAATCCTCCTGAAAGTCATCTTCATCATAAGAATCCTTTTTTATTGATTTTTTTATTTTTGAGAAAAATCCAACCATTTTTCATCTCCTCCATTTTAAATTAGCATTAAACATAATAAATGGTATATATGCTATATATAAATATTTCTATTTTGTAAGTATTTAAAATTTACGATTTTATAGCATTATAACATCCATAAAATGCAATGTCTTGATCTGTAAGCACTATTATAGACATCTCTTCAAGCATTTTTCTCGCTTCTATATGTTCATGTTCTATAAATGCTTCTAAAAACATATCTTTCATAAAGGGTAATATTTTAGGGGCTATGCCTCCTGCTATTACTAATGAAGTGCACAATGTTTTTAAAGCCAAATCCCTAGCAACTCTTGAATAAAAAATTATAAATAGCTCTATTGTCTTAATGCATAACGGGTCTTTGTCTTGCAAAGCATACTTTGTTATTAATTCTGGTTTATTAGTGCTGTTTTGTATTTCTTTAATTACTTTTTTATTATGCTTGAATCCTTTTGTTAAAAGAAAGTTATAAATAAGCTCAATGCCTCTCCCAGAAACAAGGGATTCCGCTTCTATGATTATTTTTCTTTTAGACATAAATGCATACAAATCCATCTCAAACTTGCTTTTTGGATTGAAAAAAATACTTGAATGACCTCCCTCTGTGGGTATAGGATAGTATTTTCCTCCATAAGGGTATAATATTGACATCCCTAATCCTGTGCCTGCTCCTATTATAGATATTGTGCCAGATAAATCTATACCTTTTGTTGTTAATTCAATATATTGTTCTTTTTTTAGAGTATTGATAGAAAATCCTAATGCTTCAAAATCATTTAAAAGAATAACTTTACAAGAAGTTATTTTAGATATATAGTTTGAGTCTATCAACCAATTGTTATTTGTTAATTTTACTTTTGTTCTATCAGAATTTAAAGGACCTGCAACTGCAAAACATGCAAGTTTAATTTTATTATTATAAACAAATTCTTTTATTGTTTCTGTTATATCAGTTAAATCACTATTCTTATAATATGCCTTTTTTATAAAATCAAATGTGTTGTTTTTTCCTTTAACTATTGCAAGTCTTGTATTAGTTCCTCCAATATCTCCCAATAAGTATTTATTGTTAAAAAAAGACATTTTATTTATTTCGATTAATTTTTATATCTCACGTATGCTCAGTTAATAGTATTATAAAAATGTGCCTAACTCTTTTTTAAGTTTTTCAATTACTTCTACATTCACTGGATCTGTTTTATAAAGCAGAGCTAAATAATATGATGTTAAATCACCCAATTGTATTGTGGAAAAAACTCTTGTTAAAAAATCATTTCCTTTAATGGCTATTTCACTAAAAGTAACTAATTCGCTTTTAATAAGTTTTTCAGTTATGTTCATTCTTTTTAATATTCTTCTATGATCGTCTTCGTCTTTTAAAATTATTATATGAATTGGCCACTTATTATTTTTAAAACCATTAATTTCATTATGATCTAGTTCCGGGAAAAAATGACAATATGAAGGGATTTTAGAGTTTTCATTGAACTGTGTTTTCCATCTATATGCAACAGGATATATTGACTTTGAAGAGTATATGAGTGGGATTTTGTTATAAATCTTAGAAGCAAGAATTTCTGCTTGAGAATCATGTTTTTGATTATTCTTATTTAAGGATTCAACGAGTTTCTTTACATTTATATTTTGTTCAGGAATTACCTTGTTACTTTCTAGAATTTTTATAATTGGAAAAAATAAGTATGCTATTGCATTTCTCGGTTGCATTCCTTTAGGCACCATTATTAAAGGAATCATGTCTTTTTCAGCATAACCCATCAATTTGCCTCCGGAAGTTATAACAATAATATTGTTGCTTATCTTTTTTGCTTCTCTAAAGAACGATATTGTTTCTTCAGTGTTTCCAGAGTAGGAACTTATTATAAATAACGTATCTTTATCAGCATAATTCGGAACATTATAATTATTAATGCAAAAAACAGGAATTTTTATTCCAATATACTCCGTATACGATTTAAGTATTTCTCCTGAAATTCCTGAACCTCCCATTCCACAAAATATTATTTTATTAATTGTGTTATTTATTTTTATATTATAATTTGCATTATAAGATTCACTAATCTGATTTGCAAGATTAAGAATTATGTCCTTTATAGTGTAATTAATATTATCATTGCTAATAGTATAATTATCTTTTGCATGCTCCATGTTGTTATTTTTTTTAAATATACCCTTGAACATAATTATAAAAATAGTGGATTCTTATATAAATGTTATTTATTATTTTCAAGGAGATATAAAAATATAAATAAATTGTA
>JAWANI010000005.1:0-45038 GCA_038895475.1 Candidatus Woesearchaeota archaeon | reverse complement strand
TTTTTATTTTATCTGTTAGTTTATTTTTTATTTTCATATGTGTATATTATTTTGTTTACATTTATAAATTTTACTATTTGTAACCACTAATAAATAATCAATATTTTAATTTGTTTTTGCATTAAAAAGAATTTTATTTTTTCCATAAATTATTTAAACAAACTAAATTTCTATTTGAAAAGGTGGTAATTATGGCAGAGACTGTTGATAAAGTCAATGAAAAACTTTCTTTAGGGGGTAATATAGAATTAATAGGTTTTAAACAAGTAAGTATGTCAGAAGTTGTTGTTGTTAAAAAATTGGTTGGCAGTTATACAAGGAAAATACAAGAGAATAGCAAAAATTTTCAGGGCATAACTGTTAGATTAAAAGAAATACATAAAGTTGATTCAAATGCAAAAAATGAAATAAATGTAAAAGTAATCGATGATGGTCATGTTTTTACTTCCGAAGTCACAGATAAAAATCTATTTATAGCTTTAGATTCTGCTTTAAAAAAAGTTCTTGCAGAAGTAACGAGTCATAATAGAAAATAAATTTATAGATAAACGATTTTAATATCTTTATATTTTTTATTTATTAAAATAAATAATCTGATAAAATAATATGTGAATAACAACTAAATGTTGTATTAATTTTTTTTAACAGATTTCTTTTTTGGTGCAGGTTTTTTCGTCTTGTTTTTTTTCTCTTTTGCTTCTATTATTTCTGTTTTTTGTTCTTCTTTAATTGTTTCTTCATTTTTTGCATCTTCTGCTTTAGTTTCTTCTTTATTTTTTTCTTTCTTCTTTTCTTTCAACGCTTCTCTTTCTGCTTTCTTCATATGTTCATACTTGAATCCAAGAAGTTCTGCCTTAACTGTCCCATCATCTTCTTTAATTACGGTTATTTTAACATGGTGTGGCGGATTTTTAATTCCGTTTTTCCATAAATACTGGTTTAAATTTTTACCAATCAATATTTTATCTGACTTCATATGTCTTGATAGAAACTCTTTTAATGTTGTTATCGCTTTTTTTGTTTTTTTATATTTAGCAGTGTTTCTAAATCCAGATCTTAACGGAACATTATAGGTTCTTTCTATCATTTTATCCTCATGCTTTTAATTTTGTTCTGCGCCAACTTCTTTTTATTGCTGTATGTCTTCCTGGATGAACCCTTCTTGTTTTGCCGTATTTCTTCGGAACAGTCCAAAACGGGGCCCATCTTGTTTGTTTATTGGCTTTTGCTAACCTGTTTTTTTTATTCGGATGTTTTGTTCTTGCCATTTTTTTTCATTACCTTATCTAATAATGATTGTCCTTTGGGTGTTATTATTCTTCCCTTATGTTTGTTTTTTTCTGCATATTTTGTCAATCCTGCCTTATCTAATTCTTGAAGTGCCTTTCTAATTATGTTACCTGAACCTTTATAGAAGTGTTCTTCTTTTACACCCCTGTTTTTTCTGCCGCCATATTTTATCCTTAGTTTTTGTACTCCTATAGGTCCTTTTAAGGCCACAGTCCTTAATATGGATGCTGTTCTAACATAGAACCAGTCCTTATTCATTGGAGGTCTTTCTTTATGCATTCCTGTCTTAACATAAGGAGTCCATTCTGGCTGTTTAATTATTTTTTTCAATTCCTCAGCCAATCTTTCAATATACTCTCTCGGATTTTCAGTAGTTGAAATCATTTTATTAATACCTCAATTCTGCAACTCATAATTTTAAATTCAATACTATATTCTAATAAACTATAAAATTGTATTTCCTCGAAACTCATATGAGGAAAAAATAATTAATTTATAAATATGTTGTTTTTTGTATTTTTTTGTTTATTTCGCAGTTCGAAATATTTATTTATATTTATGTTTAACAAACAGCATATATTTGTTGTTTAAAATATATTAACAATATTTATAAAAAATTTAAATATACAACAAATTTGATGTTTTATGAGCAAAGATTCTGATAAAAATAATATAAATGTTAAGGCGTTTGAAGAATTATTGTTTCCACATCCTAGAATAAGGGAAATTCAAGATGTTCTTATTAAAAAAATAAGTGAATGTGTTTCTAATAATAAAAATTTAATAGTTCATGCACCTACCGGTTTAGGAAAAACTGCTGCATCATTAAGCGCCGCTTTAACTTATACTGTTAAAAAAAATAGTACTTTAACAATTTTTTTCCTAACTTCAAGACATACACAGCATAAAATAGTTTTAGAAACATTAAATAAAATCAATGAAAAATTCAATCTTAATATTTCTTCCACTTCAATAATTGGAAAAAAACATTTATGTTTACAACCTTCAGTTAATAAAATGTTTTCAAAGGATTTCGCAGAATTTTGCAGACTATTAGTGGACAATAATAAATGTGATTATTATAACAATGTAAAATCAAAAGGAATGCTTTCTGTCGATACTGAATCTGCAATTGTTAGTTTAAGAAAAAAACAAGTAACTTCTGCAGAAGACATAATATTTGAATCGAGCATTAGAAGTGTTTGTCCTTATGAGGTGTCCTTACTGTTGGCAAAAGATGCAAAAGTAATAATTGCTGACTATCAATATATTTTCAATCCTTCTATTAGGGAAATATTTTTTAAGAAGCTAAACAAAGAATTAAAGGACTGCATACTTATTGTTGATGAAGCCCATAATTTGCCTTCAAGAATAAAAGATTTAAGCTCTGAATTTCTTTCTTCCCTACAATTAAAAAGAGCAATTTCAGAGGCAAAAAAGTTTAGCTATGAGAATATAGGAAATAATCTAAAAAAAATTTTAGAGCTTTTAGAGGATTATTCTTCTGGTTTAAAGCAGGGTTATGAAGAAGGAAATTCTGTTTTATATGATTTTGAGGATGCCATTTCATATAATAAAAAATCTGAAAATTCTGAAAAGTATATTTCTAAAGAAAAATTTATTTCAGATATTTTAAGAATTCTGGAAATTCATGATTATGAGGAATTTGTTTCCGAAATGTTTTTTGCATCAAATGCAATAAGGGAAACTCAGAATATTTCTTATATTGGTTCTGTTGCTAATTTTTTGGATTACTGGAAAGGACAGGATGAGGGATTTACAAGGATTTTATCTTTTAAAAAAACCAAAGACGAACCTATTATAACTTTAAGCTATAGGTGTTTAGATCCTAGCATTATATCTGCACCCTTGATAAAAAAGGCACATTCAACAATATTAATGTCCGGAACTTTAACGCCAACTTACATGTATAAAGAACTTCTCGGTATTGATGCTGAAGAATTAACATTAAAAAGTCCTTTTCCTGCAGAAAATAGATTAAATCTTATAATACCCAAAACAACTACAAAATATGAATCTAGAAGTAATATACAGTATTTGTTTATAGCAGAAACTTTGGCAGACATAATTGAAGATGTTCATGGATCTGTTGCTGTTTATTTTCCGAGTTATTACTTAAAAGACGAAGTTGCAAAGAAATTTTTGACATTAACAAAAAAAACCATTTTTAATGAACACCCTGATATGAGCAAAAAAGAGAAACAGGACTTTCTGAATAATTTTGTAAAGTATAAAGATTCTGGTGCTGTGCTGCTCGCCGTAATTAGTGGAAGTTTTGCAGAAGGTATTGATCTTCCTGGTGTGTTGAAAATGGTTATAATTGTTGGTTTGCCACTGCAAAAGCCTGATCTTGAAACAAAAGCACTTATTGATTATTATGATAAAAAATTTTCTAAGGGATGGGATTATGGTTATTTGTTTCCGGCATTCACTAAAGCAATACAAGCTGCAGGCAGGTGCATAAGGTCAGAGAAGGATAAAGGCATAATTGTTTTTCTTGATGAGAGGTATGCATGGAATAATTATTATAGATGTTTTCCGCAGTATTGGCCATTAAAAGTTAGTTTGCTTTATAAGGATGTTATAAAAAACTTTTATGGTTAATGTTTTTTTTAATTAACAAAAATGTTTTTTAATATTGTGTTTATAATTGCTTTATTTTTTTTCATTTTTATTTTTTAATATACATTTTTTTAGTATTTATATTATTTTACGAGATTATTACCTATTTAGTATATTAGTATACTTTTTTATATATTAATGAGCATAATTTTAGATTAAATTGTAAACTAGTATACAAATTCGTAACATTTATATATTAGTTAGTATTCTTTATCTTTATGACAATACTATTTGACCAATATAATCTTCCGGATAATATATATGAGATAATATTCGCAACATCTCAACAGGTTGTTGTGGCCAAACTATTAATAGAAGAAATGAAACAACATGGCGGAGAAATAGGTAAAACAGAAATGTCTGTTTTTGCAACAGCATTACATGAAGGAAAATTGATAGATGAAGAAACAAACCAGTTTGGACAAAAAAAGAAAGTAACATTAAGCTATAATAAAAGACAATTTTATGATAGAATATTAACGCCAATGAAAAGCATGGGCTTAATAGATTATGACATGTATAAAAAAACATATAAAATTTCAGATAAATTCAATAAAAACATGATGAGAATTGGTATGTTATGGCTAATGGAAATGAAAAAGCCAGCAGCAGCACATACACTCACAATAAAAAAGTAAAAAAAGCGAAATAAAAAAGTGATTTGTGAATAAAAACCTTATACTAATATTCCAAAAAAGAGGCCCAGCTTCCTACGATATCTAAATTCTAAACCACCCCACCCAAAAAACCGTAGGAAGTGTTGGTTTCTCTTTAATAACAAAAAACCATACTAGTATAAAAAAAATAATATTAGAATACAAAAAGAAAATATACGATAAAAGAAATTAAAAAAATATAAAAAATTAAAAAAAATTAAAGACATGAGTGATTAAAATGGACGATTATGTTGCATTGCACATTTGCGATCCTGTATTTCCAAAAGACATACCCTTAGAAGAATTACAAAACAAAATAATATTATCAGAAGAAATTGAAGGACAAGAATTCTATACGCTTATAAGAAATCCAGATAGCATAAATTCTAATTATATCAGTGATACTTATAGAAGATAAAATATAACTCTATATGAAAATAAATTAAACACATTTATTTTAGATAAATTTAAATATATATTCTATTTATAAAAATTGGGTGATAAAATGGGTAAAGACAGTAAATTATATGCATTTCTAGGAATATTTCTAACAGTTATAGGCTTTATAATAGTGTATGCTCTGCAGAAAAAGGATAAATATGCAATGTTCTATGCAAAACAAGGATTAATAATATTTATAATAGGTGTAATAGCAGCGATTGTTTCAATAATACCCTTAATAGGTTGGATTATATCTGCAATAGCATGGGTATTATTGCTTATATTATGGGTAATAGGATTAATATATTCTTTATCTGGAGAGGAAAAAGAAATACCTATAATAGGTGCATATGCAAAAATGATAAAAATATGAATAATAAAATATAAATCCATAAAATTAATAATTTCTTTTTATTTTTTTCAAATCTATGAAAAAATTAAGTAAAGATTTTTTCAAACAAGACACGGTTAAAGTTGCCAGACAATTAATAGGAAAAATTCTTCAAGTAGATAACATTAAAGCAAGAATAATAGAAGTTGAAGCATACAAACAAGACAAAGCAAGCCATGCCTACAAAAAAACACCGAGAAGTGAATTAATGTATGACACATATGGTCATGTTTATGTATATCTTATTTATGGAATGTATTACTGCTTAAATTTTACAACAGACACAAAACCAGGAGCAGTTCTTATTAGAGCATTAAATTATCCTAATTGTAATGGTCCAGGAAAAGTATGTAAAACACTAAAAATTACAAAAAAAGATAATGGCGTAGAGATTGGAAACAGATTTAAGTTATTTGATGATGAATATAAAACAAAAATTATTGCCACTGAAAGAATAGGCATTAAAGAAGACAAACATTTAAAGTGGCGATTTATAGATAAAAAATTTATAGATGAAAAATTTATAGATAAAAAATATATTAAATAAAATAAAAATTGTTTTAAATTAAATAATTGAATTAATACTGATTTTATTATTATTTAAATTCTATAAATTTCTTTTAGAAATCTTTTTTCTATATTGTAATAAAATAAATATGTCCCTAATTGATATAAAACAGCGACAATTAACCCGTATACTGATTGATAATAAATTGCAACAGCATAACTTTGAAGTTGTCCAACACTATACATAGGATTAGAGATATATTTGTAAGGACCTTTAGTGGTAAACTTACAAATTTTTTTTCTTAAAAACATGTCTCTCCAATAATAAGTATCAATTGATGTAACTGCAGTAGACCAAATTTTAGTCACGAAACCTGCAATGAACAAAAAAACAACAACAAAAAGCAAAAAATTTTCATCAACAAAACCGAATAGTTTTCCTGAAGTTGATAAAGAAACATAACTAATGCTTGCACCAGTATTAAAGAATAAAAAACCAAGTATCCCTTCATAAATTAAATATCCTCTTTCTTTACCCCATTTCTTAATAAACCAAAGTCTATACCCGTTTTTTCTAAGTACAAAAGTTATGAATCCGAAATATAGTATTATCGATATTATAAAATAAATTATTGCAATTTCAGAATTTTTAGGATGAAATATTGTTAGGTAAAAAACAAGAAAAAAAGAAAACAAAAAAGCTAATGTTCTGATAATTGTTGCATGTTTGGGAACATATCCAGATATAGAAAATATAATTTCAAAAAAAGATTTAATATTCGATGTAAATTTTTTAGTTTTCATTAAAATGTTTTTTATAGTTGTTTTTTTTAAATATTTGATTTTAAATTGAAAGCCATGATATATAATAAATAATAGATATATGATATATAATCGCGATATATAATAGCCCCGCCCAGATTCGAACTGGGGTCACAGGCTTTCCTTGGCCTTATAAGGATTTAATCCATGATTTCGCCACCAAAGGCCTGTATGATTGGCCGCTACACCACGGGGCTATTTATTATTAGAAAAAAGGCAATATTTATAAATAAATCGTTTTTTCTCAGAAATAAATTTATTGAACTTTATCAGGGTGTTATAATGGCAAGATTAAGAAGAGGAAGTGCATATTCAAGAACTTCACAAATTAAGAGACCATACACAAGAAAATCTAAGTATAGAAACAAGAATTTCATTAAAGCAAATCCACATAGTAAGGTTGTTAGATATGAAATGGGGAATGTTAAGAAAAAATTTGAATACAGATTGATATTGACTGCCAAAAGATCTTTGCAGATTAGACATAATGCATTAGAGGCTGCAAGACAGTCCGGCAACAAAATTTTGGAGAGCAAAGCAGGAAAATCCGAGTATCATATGCAATTAAGAAAATATCCCCATCACATGTTAAGAGAAAATGTTTTAGCTTCTGGTGCTGGTGCAGACAGAATGAGTACAGGTATGGCCGCATCTTTTGGAAAGGTCATAGGTTTAGCTGCACAGGTAAAAAAAGGAGATCCTATATTTGTTGTCGAGGTCGATTCCAAAAATGTAGGCGTTGCCAAAGATGCTTTAATAAGATGCAAAAACAAACTGCCATGCCAGTGCCAAATAATTATAGAAAAAGTAAAATAATATTTAATAATAATGTTTAGTATTTTTAATATACTATTTTGGTATAATGTTTTTTTATATGCCTTTTTTGTAAAAACACAAATATTTCTTTTAAGTTATACCTAAATTATAATTAATGTATATTTCTTTAATTATAATAAGATTCTATAACCTGTAAATCCTAACAGTGTAATATCTTCTTCAATTATTTTATCATCTTTTTTGTATGCTTTTTTAAGAAAATAGTTCGTGCTTGAAGGTTTTATTTTTAAGAATCCATATGCATATTTGTCATTGTTATAAATAATTATATCATCAATAGTTATGCCCGTATATTTTTCAGAATTTATTGACAAATTTTTTGAAGTTAATGGTTCACGGGTTGTTAGTATATTATGCATTATTTTTTTTATATCATTATCATCGCTTTTTTTTAACCCTAAAGAAAGCAAAAAATCCTCAGTAATATTTTTTCCAGCATTATTCAATAATAGTTCTATATTCATTTTCCGTAGTAAGTTTCTGTTTCTTTAAAAATTTTTTTCATTAAAATGTCAATGTTTGTTACTGCTTTATATTTTTTTGCTGCTCTCTCAACAATATTTTTGTCTAAAATGTCTGTTTTGCTTAAATATACTATTATTTTTTTATCATACTCTTTAAGTTCTTTTAAAAGTTTCTCCTGTAATTTTATATCATATGGTTCTGTCAGGTCTATTATATAGATTATTAAATTTGCAACATATTTCAATACTAGATATGCCTGTTCTTCTATATTGTTTTTTTTGTCTCTTGAAAGCACGCCTGGAGTATCTATAAACTGTATTTTATAAGCGCCTTTTTTTAAATATCCTAAATTCAACCCTTTTGTTGTGAAAGCATAATTTTTAATTTCCGGTTTTGCCGGAGTCAGTTTAGACAATAAAGTTGATTTTCCTATATTTGGAAATCCAGTTATTGCTACTGTAAACAAATCAGTTTTTATACTCGGAAATTCTTTCATTTTTTTTCTAGAACTTTCTAAATACGAGAGATTTTCTTTTATTTGTTTAATTATAGATATAGTTCTTCCATAATATGCACTAGATGTTTTTTTTATATCTTCCTCGTTTTTTGCATGTTTAATCTTTCTTAAATATTCTTCTTTAATATCATTGATTTTTATGGAACACCAAGATATTGCTCCTAAACTTTTTTTTAAATAATTATAGTCCAAATTGTTTCTTATCAATTCTTGATAGAATTCTGGTAAAGAATCTATGCTTGGAAAGTTTTTTATAATATCATCCAATATTTTTTTTAAATATTCTCCGAAAGTTTTTATTCTGTCATATTCTGCTGTTCTTATCCTAGATGTCTTTTCTAAATTGCTTTTTAAATATGTTTTGTTTCCTTTGTCTTTTGATTCTTTAAATGCCCTATCAATGTATGTTTTATAATCCTCAATCTTTTTTAATTCCTGGAAATTCATGTTTTTTATGAATTATTTATTGTTTTTAATTTTATTGTTTTTTAATCTTTTTATGACTTTTTAAATTCATAAAATATTTTAATAGATAATTTTTTTTAGTATAATGATTAGTGTAATCGGTGCTGGACCTGCAGGAAGTCATTATGCATTAAATGAACGTATAATAAATGATTCTGATATACACATATTTGAAGAGCATAAACTAGTAGGAAAACCTGTCGCATGCACAGGAATACTTACTGACAGTGTTAACTCTATACTTAAAATCCCAAAAGAATTAATTGTAAGCAATATTGAACGCTTTAAGATTGTTGCACCTAACGGAAAATCAATATATATCGATTTAAATAAAAAAAATATGGTCCTTGACAGGGCAAAATTTGATCAATTTCTTTTCAGTAAGGCGGTTGATTCAGGGGCAAAGGCCCATTTAGGAGAAAAATTTATTGGTTATAAAATTAAAAGTAATCATTATTTGTTGAAAACTTCAAAAAACATATATGAAACAGATATGATTGTTGGAGCAGACGGCCCAAAAAGCATTGTAGCCAAAACAGCAGGTTTATATGGTAAAAGAAAGTTTATTTGGGGATGGCAGGCAAGAGCAAAATTTCCAAAATTGGAAGAAGGCACAACAGAAATAAGACTTGATTTAGGGGAGTTTTCCTGGATTGTTCCGGAAGATAAACATATAGCAAGGGTGGGTGTTTTAGGTGTTAAAAATAAAAAATTATTAAACGATTACAAAAAATTATTAGGCACATCAAAAATTATAGAAGACCAATCTGGTTTAATACCATTATATAATCCTAAACAAAAATTAAGAAAAGAAAACATTTTTTTGATTGGCGATGCAGCTACACAGGTTAAAGCAACAACATATGGCGGAATAATTTATGGATTAATAGCAGGAAAATATTTAGCAGAAAACAAAGAAACATATGAAAAAAGATTTAATGAAAAACTTGGAAAAGATTTGTGGATAAGTTTAAAAATGAGGGATTTTCTTAATCATATGAAAGAAGAACAGGCTAATGAATTAATAGAGGTATTTCAAAAAGAAAACAATGCAAAAATATTATCAGAGCACGACAGGGATTTTCCCAGCAAGTTTGTAGTAAAATTATTGATGAAAGAGGCAAAATTGTGGAAAATAGGATTCCAGATATTTACGAACAAATTAACAAAAAATAAGTAAAAAAAATTAAAAGATGTAAATTAAATATAGTTAAAAAAATGAGATTAAAAAATGGAAGAGCATGATAAAATAAAAGAAGGCAAGGATAAAAAAATTAGTAAGGATATGATAATTTCTGAAGTTGTTGAAAAATTTCCCTATTTAGCGGAATATATTATGGATTATGGTGTTCATTGTGTAGGTTGTGGTGTTGCTTCGTTTGAAACATTAGAAGAAGGATTTATGGGACACGGAATGTCAGAAGAAGAAATAGATATGGTAATAGAAGAGTTAAATAAGATAATCAGACAAACCGAAGAATAATCAAAAAATTTATTAATGAAATAAGCATATTTTCATTATGGAACTACATTTTTCGCTTGAAATAAAGGATATATAATGGAAAAAGTCATGAAGAAACAGGAGACTATATGCCGACAAGGGATTAAAAGTTAAATAGGAAGTTAAATAATCAAATTTATAAATCAATTATTATTTCTTTTGTTTCATTAACGACTGAGTTCACTCTGGAAGTTTAATTATTCTTAAACTTTGTGAACTCTGGGAGGATAAAATGGATATAAAAATAAATATTGCTGATAAATCTGGAAAAACTGTTAAGAAGGAATTAAAAGAGGAACAGGCTTCTTTGCTTTATGGTAAAAAAATTGGGGATAAATTTCATGGAGAAATTATAGATATGCCCGGTTATGAGTTTGAAATAACGGGTGGTTCTGATTATTGTGGTTTTCCGATGAGAAAAGATGTTCAGGGAATATTAAGAAAAGCAATATTAACAACTACAGGTATTGGTAATAGATATAAGAGAAAAGGCATGAGATTAAGAAGGACTGTTGCTGGAAACACCATTTATAATAAAACATCACAAGTAAATGTTAAGGTTATAAAATATGGTTCTGAACCTCTTATAAAAGAAGAATCAGAGAAAAAAGAATCCGAAAAAGAATAAATTTAAAGGATTTTTGCTGTTAATATTGATTAAATACAAAATAATATTTTAAATATTCTTAATAAAATTCTCTTAAAATTTCTAAAATAATCATTTCTCCAATTTACAATATTTCTTTTTAAATGATTTTTCATCTCCATAATCTAAGAATTCTTTATGATGCGGCGGTTCAACAAAATTTTTTGTTTTTTCATGCTTTATTCCGCACCAGTATTTTTCTGTTTCTGAAGCAATTTTTTGTGCATAATTAATTAATCCATTGGCATATCCGCAGTATGCACAGTTAATCCTGTCATACCATTTTAAATATTTAAGCTTATACCTGTCTATTTTAATATAATTTTTTCTTTTTATTATTTTTATACCATACAATGGAAAACATGTTCTATGGTATATCTCTAGAAAAATATCAAGTATTATTAATGGAATTATCATAGACCATATTATTGGTGCTGATAAGAAATGTCTTATTTTTCTATTTTTATATAATTTATAGTTCATTTTCTCAGGTATTTTTTTAGTTTTATAAATCTTTTTAATTATATTTTAACATAAAAAACTTTATAATTACAGGTATGATTATATTTTTATGGACTTTAAAAAGTATGTTGCAAAGAAGATTCATGAGGTTACAGATTTATCATTAAAAGACATTGAGTCATTGATAGAAATACCTCCGGATTCTAAACTTGGTGATTATGCATTTCCATGTTTTGTTCTGTCAAAAAAATTAAAGCAAAGCCCAAGCAATATAGCTATTTCTTTAAAAGACGAATTAACAAAAAAAAACATCGAAGAAGACCATAAATATTTTGAATTAATAATTAATAATGGTCCATATGTTAATTTTTTTGTTAACAAAAAATTTTTCATGGAATCTATACTAAAAGAAATAATTAATAAAAAACAAGATTTTGGGAAAAAAGAAAAAAACAACCAAATTGTTCTGATTGAATCTCCCGGACCTAATACAAATAAACCTTTGCATTTGGGGCATTTAAGAAATATTTTGCTGGGACAAAGTTTAGCCAACATTTTAAGGGTTAACGGATATGAAGTGTATATAGTTAATATTATTAATGATAGGGGAGTTCATATTTGTAAATCTATGCTTGCATATAAAAAATTAGGCAGTAATGATTCTCCGGAGGTTTCAAATTTAAAACCGGATCATTTTGTGGGAAAATATTATGTGAAATATTCTGAATTAGAAAAATCTGATCCTTCTGCTGAAGAAGAAGTAAGGGAAATGCTTAGAAAATGGGAAGCTAATGATGAAGAAACAGTAAGTTTGTGGAGAAAAATGAATAATTGGGCATTGCAGGGTTTTTATGAGACATATAAAAAATTGGATTTTACAATAGACAAAGAGTATTATGAATCAGAAATATATCTAAAAGGAAAAGAGATAATATATGATGGTCTTAAAAAAGGTTTATTCAGGGAAAATGAAACAGGAATAATTGTGGATTTGGAACATCTCGGTTTGGGGAAAAAAGTTTTACTAAGGAAGGACGGAACTTCTGTATATATAACTCAAGATATATATTTGGCTTTTAAGAGATATAATGATTTTAAGTTTAATAAAATGTATTATGTTGTAGGCAATGAGCAAGAACACCATTTTAAGGTGCTATTTGAAGTTTTTAAAATTTTAGGATGGAATTTTTATAGTGATTGTTTTCATTTTAGTTATGGAATGGTGGAGCTTCCAGAAGGTAAAATGAAATCCAGAGAAGGTAATGTTATAGATACTGATGATTTAATAGAGAAAGTTAATTCTTTAGCATTGCAGGAATTAAAAAAAAGGTATCCCGAATTAAACTTGAATGAATTAAACAAAAGGGCTTATAATATTGCATTATCAGCTATTAGATTCTTTTTCCTAAAATATGATCCTGTAAAGAATTTTGTTTTTAATATAAACGAGTCTTTAAGTTTTGAGGGTGAAACAGGACCATACATACAATATTGTAATGCTAGAATAAATTCAATATTTAAAAAAGCAGGATACAATTTATCTGAATTTGAAAGGAAAATTGTTTCAAACACCGTACACTTTTTGAATAAACATATAGAATTTTTAAATACAGATATTGAATTTGAACTTGTTAAGATTTTATCAAAATATCCTGAAATATTATATAAGGCTGCTAATGAGATGAAACCATCATTGTTATGCAGATATCTGCTTGATTTATCCCAAAAATTTAATGAGTTTTATCATAATAATGCTGTGATTTCAGAAAATCATGAACTTATGAATGCAAGATTATTATTGATATATTCTGTTCAAAATATTTTAAAGTCTGGAATGAATATATTGAATATAGTTCCAATAGAAGAAATGTAAAGATAAGCTTTATGTCTTTAAAACAACAATGAACCTTTCAGATTATAAATCAAAAATACCTGAAGAGATATTTTCTGTTTTAGAAGGTAGAATAAAAAAATTAAGGCCCGCACAGTATAAAGCTATTGAAGAAGGTTTATTTAAGAAAAATAATTTGTTGATATGCACGCCTACTGCTTCAGGAAAGACTTTGGTTGCAGAACTAGCAATTATGAATATTATTTTTAATAATAAGGGCAATACTAAAGGCAAATGCGTATATATTGTTCCTCTTAAAGCTTTAGCCTCTGAAAAATATGAACATTTTAAAAACATGTATCCTTTTAAAACAGCTTTAAGCAGTGGCGATATTGATTCTGATGATTCTTATCTTGCTAATTATGATTTAATAATCACTACCTCAGAAAAATTTGATTCTTTGTTAAGGCATAAGATTGATTGGATTTCAAAAATTAAACTTGTTATTATAGATGAGGTGCATTTGCTTAATGATTCTTCTAGGGGTCCTACTTTGGAAATCATTATTAGTATATTAAAACAAGAATTGAAAGAATTGCAAATAATTGCTTTGTCTGCAACTATAGGTAACCCAAAAATGTTGGCTGAATGGCTTGATGCTAAATTAATACTTGATGATTGGAGACCTGTTAAGTTGTATAAGGGTGTTCTTTTAAATGATGAAATAGATTTTTATGATTAGTTTTTTATGTTTTTAATTTCTTTTTGTTTTAGATTATTTATAACTTGGCGGTTTTTTGTGCTTATTTGAGCACAAATCGAAACATTTAAATATATGAATATACTTATTAATATTCTAGTATACATTATGGTATATTAATTTATTAGTTAACAAACACATCCATACCGAACGGGGGAGAGAAACCTAAAACAAGAGCGTTTTATATAATTAAAAAAAGAAAAAAAGGAGGTATTAGATATGAATATAGCAAGAAGAATAGCAAAAAAAACAATAGCTAAAGTGCTAGCATACATAAAGGTATAATATATTGTAATATATACCATACATTGTAATATATAGTGCAAGCACAAGAAAAAAGGAAGGAGGATGATATGAAGGAGGATGTACAGATAGAGACAATATTGGATATAGATGTAATGCTAATGCAAGCACAACAACATATACAATCAAACAACACAATGCACGCATTAGCATATATAAAAGAGGCAAGAAACACTCTTGCAGAGATACAATCTCAACCCAATGGATTTAATAGAGTGTATCTATTAAAATAATTTTTTTTATTTTTTTTTTGTAAATTTTCTATACTATTTTGAAATATTTACGTTTTTTTCTCGGATAAGCTTATTAATGCAGGATCATTAATTTAAACAGGTGATATAAAATGGTAAGCTTTGATGAAAAAATAAAAAAAATATGGGAAAAAGACTTTGTAAGAGATGCAACTGCAATATCAGGAGTAACATTATTGGAATATGTTACAGAGAATGTAATATTGTCAAACATAAAAGACGGATATAGGAGTTTGGCAAGAGTTTTAGTGAATGTAGGTTCAAATGCCGCTTCCTACTATCTAGGAAAATCTTATTCGGCTTCTGGTAGTAAAGAAGAAAAAAATAAAGAACAAGACAATAAAAATGGAAAATAAAAAAACGGCCGGAAAAGAAAATAGTAAAGAATATATGCATAGTGAAGAAGAATCTGCTTTAGAAAGAGAGATTAAAGAAATAATACAATCAAAAGAATCATCAATTATTTTAAGCAGCATACTCACAGGAATGTTGTTAAAAGATCGTTCATTATTAAATTCAAACAAGGTTGTTTCTTATGTTAAGGACAAATTCGGGGTTTATGGATTCAAAATATATAATGCAATAAAAGATTCTTATTTAGAATCAAAAAATTCTAATATTGGATTTGAAGGTGAAAAAAATGAATGAAACGCTTAAAAAAATATTATCCTATGGTGGTGTTGGGGGTTTAGGATATTATTTAGGTTTAAAAAATAATGAGCGGCCAAAAACAAGTTTATTTTCAAGATTTATACCAACAGTGATTTTTACAAGTGCATTAGCATATTTTTTAATTAATGTTCCTAAATCATTTATAGGATATTTAGAAAAAAGAAACGACAATTATACAAAAATAGAAGTCTTAAAAATAGATAAAGGCTATGAAAAAGAAGCATTAAAATTAAAAGAGATGGAAAATAAGCAGAAACAGTTGGAAGAAAAAATAGAGAATAAACAAAACAAGATAGAATCGATATACCAAAAAAGTGTTGATGACCTTTTAAAATTTTCCTCAACTAATAATGAAAAAATCAACACTCTTGATAGAAAAGTGGATGAATTAAAAAGCAGCATAAACAATATAAGCAAAGATAAAGTTAAGTCCGAAAGTATAACTTCTGAAAATCCTTACTTATGGCTTGTTTTTGATAAAAGTGATCAAATGTATTATCTATATGACCAAAATAAACTAATAAAATCAGGATTAATGATTTTTAACAAGGAAAAAGATAAGCCTTTCAATGGTATTTATAATGTAAGAGAAATAAAAAAAAAGTCAGGGGATCTTTATCCTGGTTTTATAACATTAGAAGGAGTAGTCGGCATATCTGGGGCCGGAGACAATAACGATTACAGGGACGCCATATTGGAATCTAAAAACATAACTAGAAATGGTTTTAGGATTTTAAATGAAGATATGGATTACTTGATGGGTAAATTAAACAATTATACGCGTGTAGAGGTTAGAGATTAGAAAATGAGTGCTGCAAAAAATTTTTTTAATAATTTTACTAAAACAATTAAAATTGGATTAATAGGGTGTTTATTTTTTTATAGTTCTGCAGATATAAAAAGTAATAAAGAAATATATTTTTTTAGAGATAAAGAATATTTGATAAGTTCGGTTTCAAAAAGTATAAATTATATAGAAAAAGATATTAATTCTTTAGAATCAATAGTTTCTTACTTAAGTTTTTTTGATAATTATAATTTTAATGATAATGATTTTTATAAGGCATTAAGAATTAATAATGCCGCAAACAAGATAAAAGAATACACAAATAATAACAAAAATAATAATGATAAAAATATTATTGTTGTCGATAAGACTTTTCAGAAAGCATTATTTTTTAAAAATAATAATGGCAAATATGAATTTATGAAAGAGTATGACTGCGGCACAGCAGCAGTATATGGTAAAAAACAAAGGGCAGGTGACGGAAAAACTCCAGAAGGCGTTTTTGAAATATATTCTATTGAGCAAGCACATAATAAGTTATGGGAAGGAAAAAAAGCTTATGGTGCATATTTTTTAAGAATATTGGGTTCAATAGGCATACATGGAAATGGTACGGACACAGTCAAAGTACAAAACTGGAGATATGATCCATCATATAAAAAACCAGATCCTTTAGGATTATATAAAGAGAATTTTTCAGTAGGTCCAAGTCATGGATGTATTAGGTTAGACAATGATGTCATAAGAAATTTAGTTGAGAATAATGAAATACAGTTGAATGATAAAGTCATAATATATGAGAACAAGCATTTAACAGAAATTCTTAAGAGAAATTATTAGTAAAATACATAGCATATACATAGTAGATATTGTTTTGTAGATATTATTTAAGTAATTACCTTAAAAATTATCTTTTATAACTAAATTATTTTTTAAATTATCTTTTATAACCATAATAATATATTGAGCCGTTCGAATTTTGATGTAAAAAATCGAAACTTTCTACTGTTTTTTTAAACATATTTGTTCTGTTTGGATCATATTTTATTGTGCTTTGAAAAATTTTATTATCATCAGAATAACCTATGCTTCCGCCTTTTAATGTACTATCCAGGCTTGCATTGTAATCTGTTCCTGTAACTTTATTTTTATGCTGCAGTTTTGTGGAATCTTTGCCTATTTCAATTGCTGTTTCTATATTTCCATTAGGAGTTATTGTTGTTTTTTTTATTGAAAGGGAATCATTATGAAAAACAGCAGAATAGGTTGTTGGAAAATTAGTGTTTATTTGTTTGATTATTGGGGTGTTTTTTTTTATATTGTTAATATTGTTGTATTGTTTGTTTATTGCATATGTATTCATTACATAGGCAGTTGCAACTATTGTAAAAAAACTTGTAAACCATTTTAAAAAACGCATATCAATCACCTGTTGTAGTTGTGTGATTTTATATGTTGTTTATATTATATTAATTATATTATTATAGACTATGTAAAATGTCTTTATATATTTTTCTATTTTAATTTCGTAGAAATTTTATCGATTTAAGGAATTTATATGATATTTTGGTGTGTTGTTCTCAAATAATACATTCTATTATTTTTTCTACAACCTCTTTTTTATTGGTATTTTTATATGTTTTAGCTATTTCTATCATTTTTCTATGATCTATTAACATTTTTTTATTTTTTAATGCATATCTAATTTTTCCAGATATTAAGAATTGTATGAATTGAGTTATGTTTTTTGTTTTTTCAGAGTGTGTAGCTCTTTCAAAATCGATTAGAACAGGCTCTTTGTTTCCTTTTATATGATCATATTTTATTATTATGTGTTTATATGGATTAGTCATTTCTTTTTTGTTTATATGTAAATCTTCTAGAACTTCAAGCTGGTGCAATATTTTTTTTATGATTTCAATTATTTCATTTTTTTCATTAGCATTAATAAATTCAAATATCCTTTGTCCGTTTATGTATTCCATTATTAATGAATTGTTTTTTTTATCATATTTGTACAATTTAGGTCCTATGCCTTTTTTGTTTAGAATTCTTAATATTTTTGCTTCTTTTTCAGCATCATAAAATTTTGTTTTTGAGTACTTTTTAACTGCTATTATATTGTTTTTTTTGTAATTGTAATTTATTGTTTCGACAATTCCTCTATGTCCTGTAAATATTTTCTTTTTTTCTATCTTATAGATATATAATTTTTCCATGAAAATTTTTTTTTCCGCTATTTTTTCAAATACATATTGTTCTTTTATTTTTTTATCTATAACTCTTTTTTTACTTATACTGCTAAAAATAAGCAATATTATGCCATTTTCATTTAGATAGTTTTTGGCTTGTTCAAGAAAAAGCAAAATTTTTTCATAACCTTTTTTTCCTCCTACATTAAAAAGCGATTTATCGTATTTGTCTTCTGGAAGGTATGGTGGATTAAATATTATTGTATCAAACTTTTCTTTTTTATTTAAATTACTGAATAAGTCTGATACAATGAATTTTGATCGAAAATCAAATATTTTATTTTTTACATGGTTAATGCATTCTTCATTAATGTCTGAGAACCAAACTTCTTTTACCTCTTTTTTGGTTAATGCTGTTATGCCCTGTATTCCGGAACCGCATCCTAAATCTAATACTTTTCCGAACGCACGTTTTTTTACTTGTTCAGCAAGCATAAAAGAATCTTCTTGTGGTTCATAAATCATTTTAATCAAACTAGCGTTTGTTTTAATAATATGTTTAATAATATGTTCAATAGTACGTTATCATGTTTTTTATATTGCTTTTTTAATATATTCTAATTATGTCTGGGAAATCTGTTATCTATTTCCGTAACATATTCTTTCACTCTTTCAACAATAGAATTAAGATAATATTTTTCTATTTTCTCTGCAAATAGGTGTTTTAATTCTGTGTTTTCGTTTATTCTGTAAGTATTTTTTATTTTTTCAACCAAAAATATGTCTCTTAATCGTAATAATTGTCTCCTTATATTAGAGGAAGCTATTCCCTGCAATGCGAGATTGTTGTTTTTTCTGTATTCTTTAACCTGTTCTTCTATCTCTTGAGAACTTAATGGTTGTTTTGCAATCAGTATTATATATAATATGTCTACTATAATATCTCTTGAGTCCCCAGGCTGCAGTAAGCCTATGCTTAAACAAAGTTTTTTTACTAATTCTCTATCTTTAAAATTTTCTGGCTTTTCATATTTTCTTAATGTGATTTCAGCCAACGGAGCATCAATTGCAACTATTTTATTCACTCCATATCCCCCACAAATTTATATATAATCAGTAACAAATTATGTTCTTATATTATGTTGTTCTTTTTGTTTTTTCGTTTATTGTTTTTATAGTCTAATTATGATTTGCATAAACTAATATATAAATATTTTGAAAATGCTCATTAATATTTGAAATTGATAAAAAATTTTTAGAGAAATATATTATAAATTTTATCTACATAAATAAAATTATATCTATATTATATAAAATTTTATACACATATAAAATTATAAAAATATACAAAATCATGCAAAAAATATATTTATAGAATATTTTTTATATAACATATTTTAAAGGATTTCAAAACCTATTCTAAATATTTTTCCCTTTATTTTTTCTTCTATGCTTTTTTCCTTATCATCGAATTTTCCATAAAACACATTCTTTGCACCAACTTTTTCTTTAATAGTTGAATCAAATTTTTCTAAAGCAATCTCTCCATCAATAAACAAATTAATCACGTCTTTTTTATTTAATCCAGAATCCTTTCTCAGCTGTTGTATTCTCCTTATAACTTCTCTTGCAAAACCTTCTTCTTCCAATTCTATACTTAATCTTTTATCAATATATATTGTTGCATTGCTCATTTCTGAAAGAACATAATTTTCGGGGCATATTTTTTCTATTAATATATGTTCTGATGTTATTTCAAAAGTGTCTATTTTGATAGAATTTTTGTTTTTTAATTCATTGGCTATTTTTAAAGAATTATTATTTATTATATCTATAACTTTTGAAGTGTTATTTCCAAAATCCTTTCCTATATTTTTAAAATTAGGTTTTATTTTTAATTCTACTTCAACAGGTGTTATTTTTATACTTTTGGAGTTAACTTGTTGTAACAGTAATTCTTTTAGGTTTTGAACAGAATTTATTAATTCTTTATTCGATGTGTCTATTATAACTTCTGAAATAGGCCATCTTAAACCCCTGTTAATTTTATCTCTTCCGGACAATATGGCCTGAATTAAGTCCTGTACAATGTTCATATCTTTTTCTATCTCCAGATTTATTTTACTCTCATCATACTTAGGCCAATCATAATCATGTATTGATTCCTTTTCTAAATTGAATATTGTTTTCAAATTTATATATATGCTTTCTGTAATAAAAGGACATATTATAGAGAAAATTTTAAGTATATTAATATAAACTTCAAGCAAAGCATACATTATTGCTTCTTTTTCTTCTTCTGTTCCAGTTATTGCTTTTTCCCTTATTAATTGTATGTATATCCTTGATAAATCTAAATATAATGACTCTATTTTATAAGAAATTTTATCAAAATAATATTTTTCAAGTGATTCAGTGACTTCCTTTAATGTTGAATGTAACCTTGAAATTATATATTCTTCTTCTTTGCCTAATTTTGGATTATAAGTTTTTGAATTATTAATATTTATGTTGTTGTTTGTATAAAAATCAACAATAAAATTATGTATATTCCATAGAATTATAAGGTTTTTGTGCTTTAATTTTATTTCATCCCAGGAGAAACTCATGTCCTCGCCTGCAGTAATGCCTGTAACATAATATCTTAATGTATCTGCACCATATTTTTCCGTTATTTCGTTAGGTGTTATAATATTTCCGAGTGACTTTGACATTTTTTGTCCTTCAACGTCTGTTATGAATCCATGCATACACACATTCTTAAAAGAAGGTCTATCAAATGCAAGTGTAGAGGAAACCATTAACAAGTTAAACCATCCTCTTATTTGATCTTTTCCTTCAATTATGAAATCTGCAGGGTAGTATTTTTCAAATAATTCCTTATTTCTCGGATAATCCAAACAATTCCAGGAGGTTGTTCCTGCATCTATCCATACATCAAGGACATCTCCCTCTATAATCATTTCACTTCCGCATTCACATTTTAATTTAACATTGTCTATCCATGGTTTATGAAGATTATTAGGTATAGGAGTTATGGCCTCTTTTTTTAACTCATCTACAGAACCTATAACTTTAAATTTATTACATTTAGTGTTTGTGCATTGCCAAATCGGAACGGGTGTTCCCCAAAATCTTTGTCTTGTTATGGAATTGTCTTTAAGGTTTTTCAACCATGAATCAAATGCGTTTTTGGCTGCTTCAGGATACCAGTTTATGTCCTTATTAAATTCTATCATTCTATCTTTTAAATCTTCAACTTTAAAGAACCATTGTTCTGTAAGTCTAAATATTACCGGATTTTTGCATCTCCAGCAATGTGCATATTCGTGTTCGACAAAGTTTGTTTCTATAAGTGAGCTCTTTTCTCTTAGTATATCTATAAATAAGTTATCGTTGTCTTTTGCTGTCATTCCGGCAAATCTTTTCATATCTTCAGGAAATACCCCTAACTCATCTATATTGTTAAAAGGCGGTATATTGTTTGCTTTTCCAACTTCAAAATCTTCAGGACCACAGCCGGGAGCACAATGTACAAGACCTGTCCCCGCTGATGTATCTACAAACTCTTCAGAAAGTATTACTGTATGAACATTTTTATACTTAGATTTTAATTCTTTATAATGTGGAAGTATATCATGAAAAGGATGTTCATAATTCAGTCCCTTTAGTTTTTCACCTTTGAATTCCTCTATTATTTCAAATTCTTTCTGTGCAACTCCACTTATGAATGCTGTACTTAATGCACTGCTAACAATCCATATTTCGTGTTTTCCTGATTTTTTATCTGTATAGACTTTTGCTTTAACATAAGTTAATTCGGGATTAACCATTACAGCAAGATTAAATGGAATAGTCCATGGAGTAGTGGTCCATATGATTAAATACTCATTATCTGCATTTACACTATCTTTAGCACTATTATTTAAAACTTTGAATTTTACAAATATTGAATTGTCCTCCACAGTTTTATATTCTAATTCATGTTTTGCCAAAGCTGTTTCACAACTTTTACACCAAGTCATAACTTTTTTACCTTTATATAGCCTGTTTTTTTCATAAGCTTTTTTTATCAAAAACCATTCCCCTTCAATAAAAGAATTGTGAATAGGCATATACGCGTTTTCATTGTTAAGCCAGACTCCTAGTTTCCACAAATCCTCACTCATAATATTTGCGTTAGTTTCAGAAAAAATCAGACATTCTTTGGAAAATTTTTCAATACCAAAATTCATTATGTCTTTTTTCGTAAGTAAATTAAACTTTTTTTGGACTTTATTTTCTGTGGGCAAACCATGCATATCGTATCCGCCTCTATCCCAAACATCGAAGCCGTTCATTCTCTTATATCTTAGAATCATGTCTTTTAAAGTATGGTTCCATGCCTGGCCTAAATGTAATCTACCAGAAGTATATGGTGGACCTTGTAAGAAGTAAAATTTTTTATTTCCATGATTTTTTCTCTTGATTTTAGGATATATATCATTATCCTTCCAGAAACTTAATATTTCCTGTTCTGTAGTTTTAAAATCATAATTTTTAAGCATTTAAAAACGAACTTAATCATTATTTAAATATTTTATTATAAGATTATATTCACTTTAAGATTATAAATGTGAAACCTGTTTTTATTGTATTTATGTTTATAACATTAATTTTGTATAACAGTATATTTGTATTTGTAATATTTATCTTTATAATATTCGTTTTTGTAATTTTGTTTTTTTAATCATTTTTAATTTACTATTTAATCATTCGTTTTTAAAAACAAAACATATAAATAATAAAAAGAAAATATAACACTTATGGTTATGAATTTTTTTAAAAAAAAACTGCGATTTGATAATTTTGAAAAAAAGGATATATCTGATTCAGAAGATATAGATTATTCAAAAGTTCAAATTATAGAGAAATCATGCCCTATATGCAAATCAGATGTGAAGGGCAATGATATATACCTGTTTTATTGTAAAAAATGTAATATACTATTCAAAAAAGAAGAACTTTTTTTAGATAATCCTGAAAGACTTAAACTGATTATAAAGAAAAAAATAGTAAAAAATTATATTAAGGATAAAGATGCTTTTTTAATAGAAGAAAAAAAATTACCTTACAAAAAAACATCTTTAGAAACAAAAAAGCATATTGCTTTGAATGATGAAAAGACATCAATAAAAATTAAAAATCATAAATATTATGTTTCAAGCAAAAATTCAAAGATTTTGCATGAAAGTAATTGTAATTTTGTAAAAAATATAAATAAAAACAATAAGCTTTTGTTCAAATCAGTAGAAGAGGCCATGAATAATAAAAATTATAAATTGTGTAAATGCATATATTAGTGTACTGATTATAATATTGGTAAAATGATTGAATGGTGATTTAAAATAATTTTTATATCGTATTTTTATATGTTTTTTGTTATAAATTTTATATGTATTTTAAATAATACATACATTTTTTAAATAATGAATATATTTTATATTAAAGGGTGATTATATGACTAGACATAAGGAACAAAGAGTTGCAGTTTTTGTAGATGTTCAAAACATGTACTATTCTGCAAAAAATCTCTATGGAAAGAAAGTTAATTTTGCTATGCTGTTAAGAAAAGCTGTAGGCAATAGGAGATTAGTTAGGGCTATAGCATATGCGATAAAAGCAGATGTTTCTGATGAACAAAATTTCAGGGGTGCTTTAAACAGCATAGGTTACGAAGTTAAAACAAAAGATTTACAGGTATTTTATGGAGGTCATAAGAAAGGAGATTGGGATGTAGGTATAGCAATGGATACAATAAGAATAGCTAACAAAGTTGATACTATCGTATTGGTTTCTGGAGACGGTGATTTTGCAGATCTTGTAGTTTATCTTAAAGGAATGGGTTGTAGAGTTGAGATTGTAGGTTTTGAAAAAACAACCAGTTCAAGACTTTTAGAGGTCTGTGATCTTTATGTACCAATAGACAAAAAAATGTTGTTATAATAATTTGTAATATAAAAGCCTATCATAAATTTTTACGATTATTAACAATTTTTTTTATATTATTAATTTTTATATTATTGATTTTTTATATAGTATCACTGTTTTTAAAAAGCAAATAAGGGTGTTTTATGTTTATAAATGATATAAATCCTGTATTGGCGGCTATTGGCCCCTTTGAAATAAGATATTATGGAATAATTTATGCATTAGGATTTTTAATAGGATATTTCTTTTTAAGAGCAAGAATAAAACAAAAAAAAACCAAACTTACCTATGAACTTTTGGATTTATACTTTTTCTGGTTAATAATTGGAGTAATTTTAGGGGCAAGAATTTTTGAGGTAATATTCTTTAATTTAAAATATTATATGTTAAATCCCGCTGAAATACTTATGATATGGCATGGAGGCTTGAGTTTTCATGGCGGATTGTTTGGTGCAATAATTGTTACATATATTTTTTGCAAAAAAAATGAAATAGACTTTTATGATATAGCAGATTCCTTAGTAATTCCTGCTTCTCTTGCATTATTTTTTGGGAGAATAGCTAATTTTATCAACTCAGAACATTATGGTAAAATAGCAGACTCTTTAAAAACAAGTTGGTGTGTTGTTTATAAGAGAGTGGATAATTTTTGCAGGCATCCAAGCCAAATATATGAGGGAATAACTAATTTAGTAACATTTTTTGTTTTATATTATTATGATCATGTAACTGAGAAATCAAGATTACATTATAAAAAAGGGACATTATTTTGGTTATTTATTTCACTGTATGGTTTTTTTCGCTTTTTAGTGAACTTCTACAGGGATGATCCTCAGTATCAGTTTTTTCTAGGCATAAGCACAGGCCAATGGTTTTCCTTACTAATGTTTATTGTAGGTATAATTTTTTTATATAAAATAAGCAGAAAAAATAGTAAAAGAAAAAACTAATAATTTCAATATTATTTTTGTATTAATGTATATTTTTTATAAGACATGCATCTTTTGTGTGGTTTTTAAATGCGCTTTTTATATTTTATAATACTTTTTTATAGGTGTTTTGTAGGCATTTCTTATAAATATTTATTGTATAATGATAAAATAATAAAATTAATAAATACTGGATACATAAAATAAATTATTAAAATATTATTTAAATGCTGAATTAAGTGTTTTAAATTACTTTTAAATTGATATTATTGTTTAACTGAGGTGGTATTTATGCCAATAAAACCGGTGTCTGGACCAAAATGTTTAAAACATCAATTAGAGTGTTTATATAATTGCGGTTGGTGCGGAAAACCTATCTGTGATGAGTGTATAGAGTTTGCCAACGGAAAAAAGTATTGTGATAAATGTTGGTCTAAAAAACAGCAATTAAGCCAATCAAATATGCAGGAAGTTAATACAAAAACAGGACCGAGACAGCCTGTTAAGAATGTAGACCATACTCTTGATCCTAACATGGTTGAAAAACACAGGGCAGAATTGTCAAAAAAGAAATTTGACTTCTAGTTTTTGGTTCTATTTGATTTTTTGATTCTGATTAATTTTTAATTCTTTATTTTTAATACCCTATTTTATTCATTCTTTTCTATTTAGTTGACTATTTAGTCCTATATTGTGTTAATTCTTAATTCTTTTATTTTTAATTTTTTTTGAAGTATTTTCTCTATAGGAATGCTTGTATCTATAATCTTTTTTTCTTTTAATTCAATTAATTTATTTTTTATAGTTTTTATTCTATAATCGTTTCTTTTTGCGAAAGGCATTTCATCAACATGTGCGTCGGGAGTGTTCTTTTTATATATGCATTTTCCTAGGTTGTTTTCAGTTAATAAGGGATAACTCTTGCATATTAATGGTCTTTTATCATAAATAATGCATAAGTTTTTTTTGAAAAAGGGACAAATATCATGATCAATATAATAGTCAATAATAACTAATTCTCCTTGTTCTGAATTATAAAAACATCTTTTGGGCAATATTTTAATTTTTATACCTAAATTTTTTGCTTCTTTTTCCAATAAATCTTTTTCTTCAGGCCAAATATTTATTGTTATATCTTGTAATTTTGAAAGGTATATTATTCCAAAAGAATAATACATATAATTGAAATACTTTTTTTCTTCTTCCAAACTAACATTTTTCTTTTCTCTAATATGACAGCATTCTCCGCATTGTGTGCAAATAAACTTTTTTGAATTTTTGTTTTTTTCTAAAAGTTCTTCATTAGGTGTAAATTCATCCATATAATAAAGAGTTATATGCTTTTTTAAAAAGTTATATTTTTTAAAAATTCGTTTTCATTTTTATTATATTATATTTTTATATTATCAATCATATTATCTTTTTATTGTATTAATTATATTATATTTTTATTATCTTATGTGGCCATTATAATATAATTTTATTGCCTTATATCTATTTTTCGTATGTTCTATATAAATAATTATGAAAATTGTAAGAGGTATTTCAAAAAATTTAAAAGTATTAAGGTTTTTAGATTTATTGGTGAGTTGATGTTTTTTTCAAAAAGGATAAAAAGTATAGATTTTTCAAGGCCGATTATTGTTTTAAACTTTAAAACATATACTGAGTCTTCTGGAATAAATGCCCTGAAATTAGCAAAGATAGCTGAGAAAGTTTCTTTAAAAACATCATTAAACATCATTATTGCAGTACAGGCCATAGATTTAAAAGAAATATCTTCAAACGTTTCAATTCCTGTTTTTGCACAGCATGTTGATCCATTTATGCCCGGTAAAAGTACAGGATCAATAATAATAGAAAATTTGTCTTCTAATATTAAAGGTTCTATTTTAAATCATTCAGAAAAAAAAATACCTTTAAAGGTGATATCTGAAACAATTAACAGGTTAAGAGACTCTGGCTTAAAAAGTATTGTTTGTGCATCAAACAACATTGAGGCAAAAAAAATATCTGCTTTAAGACCTGATTTTATAGCAGTGGAACCACCAGAGTTAATTGGAGGGGAAGTATCTGTAAGTGATGCAAAACCAGAAATAATAAAGAAGGCTGTTAATTCTTGTATGGGAATACCTGTTTTGGCGGGTGCAGGTATAAAAAATAATGAAGATTTGAAAATAGCCCTATCATTAGGTTGCAGAGGTGTTTTGTTAAGTAGTCATTTTGTTAAAGCAAAAGACCCTAAAAATTTCTTAGAAGAATTAATAAAAGAAACATAATAATTTAAAGGAAAAAAGACTTTATAATTTTTACATATTTTTTAATTTACATACAAATAGAGGTTTGTAACACCATAAGGGGGACTGTTGGTTATAAAATTTGTGCTTGTGCTATTGTATATATTTATTGTTACTAAATATTGTCCTTTCTTCCAATTTTTAGGAATCTTTATTAATATATTTCTAAATGCCTGATCTCCTGGTTTAATACTTCCGAAATTTGCATAATCGGTATTGTATCCTGTTATAAATATCTCTTTAAAGTTTCCCTCTAAATTGTTTGTGGGATTTATTCTGTGTGTTATAGCTACACCATTTGATTCTGGTTTTTCAAAATAAGTCACTTTCCAATTTGTAACAGCTGCAGATTGAAATATTTGTGTGTTATCAAGAATATTATTAACCCCCATGGTTGTCATTGCATTTTTTCCGGTACTTATTGTCAGATCATTAGGATAAACTGCTATTTTTGAGTTTTGATTAAGCATTAATGCTTTTAATTGTTCGGCTGTTTGCTGTTCAATACTATCAGTATATTTTTCTGCCTGAGATTTTAAATTAAAAAAAAGCATTAATCCCAATCCTAGAATAACTGTTGATATAACTATTACCAGTATTGTATTTGCAGAAAATTCTATTGCTGCTTTTTTATTCATCTTATATTTTTTATGTATTATTTATTATATTATTTATGCTGTTATTTATTATTATATTATGATTTTATAAATTCATATTCTCTTACTAATATTATTGTTAATATTATTAGAAGCAACACTCCACCAATGATTATTGTCAATCCAATAGTAAATTCTTGGGTATATTCAATAATCCTATACAGACCATATCCTAAAAGGAAAACGCCTAATAATAAAAACTTATCTATAACTATTTTTAGAATATCAAACTCTTCCTGTCTTGTTAAATGTTTTTTCATTAAATTTCACCCCCTATTGAAGTGTTACTCTGAATTCTTTTGATTCACTTACATACCACACATTGCTGCCATCACAATTTGTTGGTCTGCTTGAAGAAGGTTCAGTATTGCCTATGTATCCTATTATACATACTTTACAAAGATATGTATCCTTATTGGCTGCATTAACTTTTATGGTCCCATCATATGATGCTTGTGTGGCTGATGCAACATTTTTTTCAAAAAAATCTCCAGTAATTGCTAAGCCGCCTTTACATTGAAAAACAGGTGCTGCTTTATTAATAGTCTCTGCTTTTGTATTAAAGAATTTTATTTTTATAGCTTCTCTTTTTGCAGGAGAAACAACCATAGAATACCTTGATAAAGTTATAGGTTCAGAACTTGATGCATCAGGCGCTTCAGGTTCATCTTTAATTATGTCTTTGCTTATATCGGAAAATTTGCTTTTAATAAAACCCAAAATCAATCCCATCATTACTACCGCAATAACCAGAATTACAATAGAATTAACGCTTAATTCCATAGATCCTTTTTTATGCATATTACACACCTCTTTAATAGATTAGTATTTTTATAAAAACACAATAAAAAATAATATATAATATTCTTTGAATGTTTGTATTTATAAATATTTTGAAAACTTAAAGTATATTAAGAATAAATATTAAAATGAATAATATTATAAAAAGAAAAATTATTTTTTACCTTTTCCTTTAGCTTCACCTGCAGAAGATGCATCAGCAGGCAATAATTTTTTAATTAAATCTTCTGGTATTCCTGCCTCATGTAGTTTAGCTTTAATAGCAGATTTTTCTTTTCCTTTCATTGCATCAATTATCTCTTGAGCCTTCTTCTGTTGTTCAGCATGTCTTCTCTCTAGACTCTCTTGTAATTTCTTCTTTTCTTCTTGTAATTTCTTTAATTCTTCTGCGCTTAACTCTGTTTTTTCTGCTTTTATTTCTGCATCCCATTTGCCCTGATCAACAAGTTTTATTGCCTCTTTTGCAGGCATACCTTCTACTAATATTCCTAAACTATTAGCAGTGCCTATTATTTCTTTAACTCTTTGTTTTAACGAAACTCCTAAAAGGTTATCTTCTTTCATTTTTGCTACTTTTATAACCTGCTCAATCATTATATCAGCTACTTTTTCAGTATTTGGTTTGCCTGAACCTTTTTCTATTCCAGCCTCTTTCAATAATAATGCAGAAGCAGGCGGCGTACCAACAGTTACCTCAAATTCTTTTGTATCAGTATCTACAGTTACTTTTATTGGAACCTGCATGCCCTTAAATGAAGAAGTCTTTTTATTTATTTCAGCAACAACTTGACCTATATTTACGCCTAATGGGCCTAATGCAGGACCTAATGGTGGCGCAGCACTCGCCTGACCCCCATTTACTAATGCATCAACAGACTTTTTTGCCATTTATTTCACCTTTTATTCGGTATCTGTATCTCCACCTTCTCTCCTTATAACTTTTAAAGCATCTAACTTTAATGTTATTGGAATAGGTACAGCAGCATCCAATAATTCTACAACAGCTTCTTCTTTTATTTTATCTATTCTTTTTATCTTGCATTTTTCTCTTTTAAATGCTCCAGAAATTATTTCTGCAATATCGTTCTTTTGTATATTCATTTCTTTTTTTACTTGATCAAGCATGTGTTCTATTTCTTTATATTCTATAGGATTAGGCAATATACCTCTTGCATAGGGTATTCCAAAAGATGCTTGTTCTGCATCATTCTTATTTGTAGCTTCAATAAATATATAACCTCTTAAACCATGAGGTCTTATGACTGATAATATATTTATGCCTTTTCTTTCTGCATTGCTTATTACAAAATCCATTACTTGGTCTTCTCTGTTTGCAGTTGTTCTTAAACAATATATTTTATTTTCTTCTGACATTATTATCACTCATATTTTTATTAAGTAAATAAACACTTAAAACTACTTAAATAATAATACATCAATTAAATGGATTATAAAACCAATCAAGCCAATTATCAATATTCCTAGTCCGGATATTTTACTTATTGTTTTAAACTCTTCCTTTGTTGGTTTTTTTGTTATTTTTAATACCCTAATACATTCATTTACAAAACTTTTAAGTTTAATCCATAAAGATTGTTTTTCTGTATATTGTTCCATAAAAAAGCACCTATAAGATATAAGAACAGAAAATATGGTTATTTTTTAAATGTTTTCATTTATAATGATTATAATAAATCCATCTTAGTATTATGCATTTATACTTTAAGCATTGCTATCTTAATATCATTAAATAGTTCCATTATTGAATTAAATAATAATGATTTATTGTAATCGTCTATCTTACTATTTTCAAATTTATTTTTTATGATATTATAGATTCTTTTTGCCTCCTTAAAATCATTATTAACAAGTTTTGTTCTGCATTCCACAATTAAATTATTTATTTCATCGACTTCCGGATTTTTTAATATTTCTGATATATCCTCTTTTTCTTTATCATCTGATAATTTCCATTTGATATATTTCGAGAAGATCATATTATCAAGATTGGCTCTTTCTTCTGCCAATTTTTTCTCTGATTCTTCTATGGCATTTTTTAGTTCAACATCTTCTTCTATTGTTTCTTTTAGTGATTCTCTTTTCTTTGCAATAATCTCTTTTAATCTATCAAGATTTTCCTTTTCTCTTCTGATTAAATCGGCTTTATGGAGCAATGCCAGGGCTTTTTTTCTTCTTTCTTCAAATTCCATTCTTTCTTTTTTTAATTCTTCAAATTTATTTTCATAATTTTTTTGTAGTGTAATTTCTTTTTTTCTGTATTCATCCATCAAATCTTTTTTTATTTTTTCTAATTTTTCCCTGTCTTTTTCTAATGATTCGATTTTTTTCTTTAAAGAATTGTTCATACTTATTGTTTTTTGTAGTTCTTTTTTAAGCATTTCCCGTTCTTTTTTCGATCTTTTTATAAGTTGTTTTTCAACATGTTTAGTGACTGTCTTTTCTAGTTCCTTTTCTTTTAATTTTAATTTTTCTTCTAAACTCTTTAATCTTTTATTCCATTCAATAAGTTCTTTTTGCTTCTCATTTAGTTCTTTGCTAAGTTTTGAAAGTTCATTTGCCTTATTACTATATTCTATTTGCTTTTGTTCAATAATGGATTCTATTTTATCATCATACTGCTTTAGTAATCTTATGAATCCTTCTTTTGTGTAATGTTTCATGCTCTTTTTTAGTTCTTCCCTTAATTTTTTATGTTCCTTATCAACTTTATTAAAAAATAGTCTTTCACTTTTAGCCATAGGTACAGCATCGGTTTTAATCTCAGGAACTATTGGTGTCTTAATATTTATTTCTGGAATTTTATCTGGTAATGTTAAGACTTTATTATTAAGAACTGTTTTTTGATCCTGTATGTGTTGGTCTGATGCAGTTATTAGGTTTTTTATATCTTCATTATTTCTGTTGTTATCTAATATTATGTTTTCTTGTGGGGATATACTCGATGACCAGTCAAAATTTAATTTTGATAGTTCCATGCTGTTTGTGTCAGCATCTCCAGATATAATTATGTTTTTGTCTTTTTTCTGGGATGTATTTTTTTGTTTTTTTGCTTTTATTGTTTTTTGTTCAATATTTGTTTTTTCATTAAAAGCAACATCTCCTTTAACATCTAGAGGAGGAAGTTCAGGGAGTTCGGGAAGATTGTTGTTTTCAGAACCTGAAACAGTATTTTCTAAAGTGCTGTTTGTCGCAATTTTATCTTTAAAATTTTCGTTTATATTTTCTGCTGTTTCCTTATTAAAAGACATTGGAGTATTTATTTTATCTTCATTTAGTTTAGGCATATTTTTATCAGAATCTTTTTTTAGAGAAAACAATTTTTTAAAGAAACCTTTTTTTTCTGATTCTAATTTAGGAACTTCTGGTGGAACTATGTTCAATTCAACTCACCCCTTTTATTATAGTCAGCAGTTGTAATATAAAAATCTTTTGTTTTATTTTAATAGTAAATACATTTTATGTTGATAATAAACAAAATTAATTTAGTTTTTTCTTTTTGAATATTAAATAATGTATTTTAGATATTTATATTTTCCGTAATTTTTCAAATAAATTAATTATCATTTATTTGATGCATTGATTAGTTTATTGTTACTTAAAATAAATTGTTAATATGATTGTTTTAATATACTTTTCTCTGTTATATTTTAATATATATCTAATTTCGATAACTTTTTTAATATTAATACTTTTTAATTAACATGACTGACAATATTAAGGAAATGTATGATTTTGTATTTAATCTGGATAAACGGTTGATGTATTTAGAGAAAGACCTGCCGTTTATTGAAAAGAGAATTGATGCCTTGAAAGCATATGAAGAAAATCTCTACTCTAAATTAAATCTTGATATTACCGAATTAAGAAACATTTTCAACGAAACAAATATCTCTTTGAAAAAATTAATTACTAATTTAAGTATTATCTCACTAGATTCAAAAGGTTTGCTTAAAAAAGAACAATATGATTTACTTAAAGAAAAGGTTGATGAGATTCCAATAAACGATTATTTAACTAAAAAGGAACTGAAAAATATTTAAAAACATTCGAATCAAATTCATTTATGTGAGAGAAGTTCATGAAAGAAATTAATAAAGACCTGCTGGATAAGTATTTTAGCATAACCGGCGAAGCATTAGAAATGTGCAGAAAATTTATTGATAATGAGAGATTACATGAAGCAAAGGATTTTCTTGATATGGCATCAAGATATTACAGCGATGCAAAATATTTCGAGAAAAATGGAAATTATGTTTTAGCATTCGCAGCATTAAATTATGCACATGGGTGGTTAGATGCCGGTGCAAGAATAAGATTGTTTAAAGTTAATAATTCAAAATTATTTACTGTTGATGATTAATTTATAAAATAAACGAGGGGTGTTAATTATGAGATATATTCTGAAATCTTTCGGATATATATTTTTGGTTATTATGTTATTGATTTTTTCTGGTTGTAGTATGCAAAAGATTGAAACTAATAATCATAATAATAATTATAATTCTAAAAATATATCATTAACAGAAATACCAGAATATGATAATGGACAAAATAGAGATGAACAATCTGTCAATACTAATCCTGTTAGTAAAACTAAACTTAAACCATTAATGGATATGACAGAAAAAGATTATTATAAAGGTGAAGAAGGAGGCTTATATGGCAAAGGTAAAAATATTCCTCCAGATAAATTTAGAGAAGCAATATTGCTTGCAGAATCACAAATCAAGCCATTAGATGCCAAAGGCAGTCCATCACCAGAGGGTAAAATTGGTTTTATTGCAATAGGTATGAGAAATACCGAAATAGAATTTAATGCTTTTATGAATGTAGAAAATTCAGATAAAGATATTAATCCTGCAATAGTTTTTGTTAATGGTGCCCAAGATGGAAAAGACATATATTTATGGGCTACAGACGGTTTGGCTTGGGCAATTCTTTCTGAAAGAGTAGAAAGATCTGGATTGACAAATAAACAAGTACAGGTTGCCTGGATAAAGATTGCAGATGAAAAACCAAAAGGCGAATTTCCAAAAAATGCAAGAGAAAACCAAGAATATTTAAAAGAAATTGTTTTGAGATTAAAAAAAGAATATCCTAATTTAAAAATCGCGTATTTATCATCAAGAATTTATGGCGGTTATGACTTAAAAAATTGGAATCCAGAGCCATATGCTTATGAAACCGCATTTTCTATAAGATGGCTGATAAATACGCAAATAAATGGAGATATTTTACTAAATTATGATTACACTAAAGGATTAGTAAGAGCTCCAATACTGGTCTGGGGGCCTTATATGTGGGCAAGTTCAGATGAGAAAAGAAGTGATGGTTTAATATGGACAAAAGAAGACTTTGAAGAGGATGGAACCACACCATCAAAATTAGGGTTAAGTAAAACTACAAAACTTTTAATAGATTATTTTAAATTTAATGAATTTGCAAAAGAATGGTATGTAAAAAAGAATTAATTGCGAATTTATGATATTAAAAAAACAATATTAATAAACATCGAAAAATTTAGAAAATTATTGTCCGCTTTTATTATTCGCTTAAAAATAAAATCATAATTAAAAATTAGTTTAACGCAAAGATTTTTATGAAAAAAATAATAATAATAGGTGCTGGTCCTGGAGGCCTAACAGCAGGCATGATTCTTGCACATAGAGGCTTTGATGTAACAATATATGAAAAAGCATCTATGGTTGGTGGAAGAAACGCCCCAATAATAAAAGATGGTTATGTATTTGATACTGGACCAACTTTTTTAATGATGAAATTTATTCTAGATGAAGTATTTGAAGAGGCCGGTTCAAAAGTTTCAGAACATATAAATGCATATAAATTAGATCCAATGTATAGGTTGCAATTCAAAGATTTTAGTATGGATATTTCCAGCAACAAAAAAAAGATGATTTCAGAAATAAAAAGAGTTTTTCCTGATGAAGTTAATGGTTTTGAAAAATTTATTAACATAGAATCTAAACGTTTTAAAAGATTTTTTCCTTGTTTACAGAAAGATTATTCTACTTTATTTGAATATTTTAAACCAGTATTTATTAAAGCCCTGCCATATATACTTACTACTAAAAGTATGATGCAGATACTAGACAATTATTTTAAGAATGAAGACCTAAAAATATGCTTTACATTTCAAGCAAAATATTTGGGAATGAGTCCATGGACATGTCCAGGCCAATTTATGATAATTCCATATATTGAGCATGCCTTCGGAATATATCATGTTGAGGGCGGTTTGTCAGAGATATCAAGCGCAATGGAAAAAGTTTTCAAATTCAATAAGGGAACTTTAAAATTATCCTCTCCAATTAAAAAGATAATTATAAGCGATGGAAAAGCAATTGGTGTCGAACTTGAAAATGGAAAAAAAGAATATGCAGATGACATAATAATAAATGCTGACTTTGCTTATGCAATAACTAATCTTATAGATAGGAAAGATTGGCATTATATAAAAAGATGGAATCCTAAAAAATTAAAAGACAAAAAATATTCTTGCAGCACATTTATGATTTATTTAGGAGTTGATAAAATCTATAATATGCCACATCACACAATAGTTTTTGCTTCAGATTACAAGAAAAACGTTGATGATGTATTTATAAACAAACGTTTGTCAGATGATGTATCTATATACATACGCAACGCATCAATAAATGATAAAAAAATTGCACCAAAAGGCCATTCAGCAGTTTATATTCTTGTTCCGGTTTCGAATACTGATAGTGAGATAAACTGGTCTAAAGAGAAAAAAAGATTTAGAGAATTAGTTATAAATACTATAAAACAAAAAACAATTATGAAAGACATAGATAAACATATTAAAACAGAAATCATAATTACTCCACAAGATTGGGGAAAAAACAATATATACAATGGTGCAACATTCAATCTTGCACACACAATAGATCAGATGCTATATTTAAGGCCGCACAACAGGTTTGAAGACATAAAAAATCTATGGCTGGTAGGTGGAGGAACTCATCCAGGTTCTGGATTACCTACAATATATGAATCTGGTAGAATTACTGCAAACATGATATCAAAAAAATATAATATAAAGTTTTTTACAAAAAATCTAGAAGTCTAATAAGGTATTTCTAATGAATTGGTTAAATTTTATATGGTTAATAAAAGAAATATATGGTAAAAAAGAGTACCCAGACCTTAAAAGAATGCAAGACCTTGGTTTATTAGCAGTAAAAATAGGTCAAGTTCATGCTTTAAGAATAGATTTTCTTTCAGAAAAAAAATGTAGACATTTATCTAAATTATACAGAAAAACAATAAGCATAGGTGTTGAAGATAGTAAATTACTTATAAAATCTTATGTTAATGATAAGTTTGCAAAAGATATTATTATAGAAGATTATAACCCAATAGCATCTGCATCAGTAGGGCAGGTTTATGTTGGCAAATTAAGAGGTACAAAAAAAAGGTTAGCAATAAAAATAATAAAAGGAAATTTTAAAAAACAATTTATTAAGGATGTAAAAAGTTTAAAAAGATTATTTAAACTGATAATATTTTTTTATCCTAAATTAGCGAAAGTTGCAAATCCAATAGGGATAATAGACCATATAGAGGAATATACTTTATCTGAATTAAATTTATTGAATGAAATAAAAGGACACAACATATTGATGAATATTTATAATAAAAATAAGAAATTATTTGATTTAAAAAAATTAGGATTTGCAAAAATATATCTAGAATACTCAAATGAGAATGTTTTAGTTTCAGAATTTATAGCTGGAAAGACTATAGATGAATTGCTTAATGAAGGAAAATTATCTTACAATACTTTAATTGAATTGTTTCGTATACATGGATTTTATATGTTTTGTATCGGAACTTTTCATGGAGACATTCATCCGGGAAATATAATATTAGATAATGGGAAAATATATTTTATAGATACAGGTGCAATAGGATACGTGAGTAAAAGATTACGAACAGGATTGTTTTATTTTTTTAAATCATTATCTGCTTACGATTATGATAAATGTGCGTATTGGCTTAATGAGATGGCTTCCAAAAAAATTAGCGGGGAAAAATTCAGTATATTTAAGGAGAAATTTAATACTTTATATAGTGATTTTAAGAATAAAACTGTTTCTGAAGTTAGTTTAACAAAAAAAATGATGGAAACAATAAAATTGGGTGTTAATAATGGAATGGAATTTGAAGAAGGGATGTTTTCAATAATCAAGAGTTTAATGTATATGGATGGTATGGTGTTGAGGTGTAATCCTAAGGCGGTATTAATTAAAGATATGCGTAGATTTATAGATGAATTTGAAAAACATTTAAAATAACCTTAAAAAGTATTTGATCAAAAAACATAAAATAAGCGTATTCTTTGATTGTATTATATAAAATCAAAAATTTTATAAATAAATCAAAATTCCCTATTCTTAATATCACCTCCATTCTAATTGTCCATAAGTCCAAAATGGCAGGGCATATATGAAAATTTATTACATGAATGCTTGATGTAATGCTCAAGTATGATATAGTGGTTTTGTAAAATTCTTATTAAGCAAAGTTTTGCGACCAAAATACAAGATAATACAGGATCTGTTATTTGAATTCCCGTTGATCCTGCGGGGGAATGCTGCTATCGGGATTCGACTAAGCCATGCAAGTCAGGTCAGCAATGGCCGGCGACAGGCTCAGTAACACGTCGATAATCTGCCCTAAGATTCAGGATACCCACGGAAAACTGTGGCTAATACTGAATAGCGAAAGAATTCTGGAATTGAATCTTTCGTTAAACATTAAGGTCTTAGGATGAGTCGGCGGCGGATTAGGCAGTTGGCGGTGTAATGGACCACCAAACCTTAGATCCGTAGGGGCCCTGAGAGGGGTAGCCCCGAGAGGGACACTGAAATACTGGTCCCAGCTCCACGGAGTGCAGCAGGCGCGAAACCTCCACAATGCGCGAAAGCGTGATGGGGGGATCCCGAGTGCTTACATTTTTTTGTAAGCTTTTGCCAAGGGTAAAAACCTTGGAGAATAAGTGGTGGGTAAGACCGGTGCCAGCAGCCGCGGTAACCCCGGCGCCACGAGTGGCATTCTTGTATTTGGCCTAAAGCATTCGTAGCCGGCTTGAAAAATCTCTTGTGAAATTGTTGAACTCAATGCAACAGAGTGCAGGAGACACTTTCAGGCTAGAGACTGGGAGGAGTTAGGGGTATTCCTAGGGGAGCGGTTAAATGTGATAATCCTAGGAGGACCACCTGTGGCGAAGGCGCCTAACTAGAACAGATCTGACGGTGAGGGATGAAAGCTAGGGGAGCGATCCGGATTAGATACCCGAGTAGTCCTAGCTGTAAACACTGCGAGCTAGGTGTTGCATATTCTACGGGAATATGCAGTGTCGAAACGAAGGTGATAAGCTCGCCGCCTGGGAAGTACGGTCGCAAGACTGAAACTTAAAGGAATTGGCGGGGGAATACACCAGGAGTGCGGCGTGCGGTTTAATCTAACTCAACGCAGAGCACCTTACTAGAAGCGACGGCAGAATGAAGATCAGTCTGAAGGGCTTATCTGACGAGCCGAGAGGTAGTGCATGGCCGTCGTCAGCTCGTGTCGTAAGATGTCCAGTTAAGTCTGGCAACGAGCAAGACCTGTATCTATAATTGCTAACGGGATCTACGGATTGACCGAGCCCATTATAGAGACTGCCTTCGTAAGGAGGAGGAAGGTGCAGGCAACGGTAGGTCTGTATGCTCCGAATCTTCTAGGCTACACGCGCGCAACAGTGGTAAAGACAATGGGATGCAACACCGAAAGGTGAAGCTAATCCTCGAAACTTTATCGTAGTTTAGATTGTGGGTTGCAACTCACCCACATGACAACGGAATTCCTAGTAATCAGACGTCATCATCGTCTGGTGAATATGTCCCTGTTCCTTGCACACACCGCCCGTCAAGCCAACCGAGCAGGGTTTAGATGAGCTTTAATTTTCTTGATTAAGGCGAATCTAAGCTCAGTAAGGTGGGTTAAGTCGTCACAAGGTCACCGTAGGGGAACCTGCGGTGGGATCACCTCCTTTTTTATTATTAAAGTTATCATCTCCAAAATTTTACAAAACCACTATATTTTTACTTATTTTTTAAATGAAAATCAGTTTTTGTATATCAAAATCATGATATTTATCATGATATATAATATGTTTCAAATGTTTTTGCACCCTTGCAAATATGGGGGCTGGTAGTTAAACCTGGTATAACGTCCCCCTTGCACGGGGAAGGCTTCGGGTTCAAATCCCGACCAGTCCATTTACATTTCGTCCAATAATGACATTATATTGTTTGATTTAAAATCAATTTTTATAAATTCATGCTCACTAAAAATGATGAAACTCACAAACTAAAAAATTGTGGGTGGATGGCGAGAATATAATGATATGAATTTTAAACTCATTCATTTTAATGAATGATATTGACTAATTCATATCCTTAATAAATTATATTCAGTGAAACCATGTATAGTCTATCTTGATTAAGATCCGCTATTAGGTGGATAGCTTGGCTCGAGAGGCGAAGAAGGATGTGACAAGCTGCATTAAGCTTAGGCGAGGTGCAGGTAACCTTTGAACCTAAGATTTCTGAATGCGACTTCGCAATAAATCCTAACGGATGGCAAACGCGGGGGATGGAAACATCTTAGTACCCGCAGGAAAAGAAATCAATTGAGATGCTGTTAGTATCAGCGAGAGAAAGCAGCACAGGGCAAACTGAATCTGCTATAGTAATATAGTAGAGATGTGGTGTTTTGGACATTCTTTTGATCCTAATCAGTAAAATCGAACTCCTCTGGAAAGAGGGACAATACAGGGTGATAGTCCCGTAGATGAATACTGATGGACTTTGAATGTATCCAGAATACTATCCCTTGGATATGGGGTAGGAATTTGGGGGCCATCAACCTCCAACCCTAAATACTCCTCGAGACCGATAGCGCAGAAGTACCGCGAGGGAAAGCTGAAAAGAACTCTTGACAGAGAGTTAAAAGACCTTGAAACCTAATAGTTATAGTGGGATAGTCCTCTTAGGAGGCCTATCGTGCGTTTTGAATAACGTGCCAGGGAGTATATCTGTGTGGCGAGCATAATCCTGTTAAGGGAGAATGCAAAGGGAAACCGATTTCCACGCAAGTAATGAGGTGGATGGTATGAAAGTGCCATGTAGTCACATGGATACGACCCGAAACCGGGTGATCTAATCTTGGGTAGGGTGAAGCCCCCGTAAAAAGGGGTGGAGGCCCGAAGAAGTTCTGCGTGCAAGCGTTTTTCTAACTTGAGATTAGGGGTGATAAGCCCATCGAACCCGGTGATAGCTGGTTCCGATCGAAATTGGCCGCAGTCAAGCCTGGAGGGAGATAGTATTACAGGTAGAGAGACGGATTAGGGATTTAGGGCCTTAACAGGCTCGGTCTCTTGTCCAACTCCGAATGGTAATACGTCGTAGATCTCTGGAGACGGGGGAGCGGGGTAAACTCGTTCTCCTCGAGGGAAACAACCCAGACCATGGTTAAGGTCCCTAAATGCTATTTGAGTGTTATGGGTTGAAGATCGTTTGTAACCAAAGACAGCGAGGAGGTTTGCTTAGAAGCAGCAATCCTTTAAAAAGTGCGTAACAGCTTACTCGTCAAGGTTATAAGCATCCAAAATGGACGGGGCTAAATTAGCTACCGATACCATGGAGTACAGCAATGTATCTGGTAGGTCGGTGTACTGTTGGGGTAGAAGCATATTCACAAGAATATGTGGACCTGACTGTAACAAAAATCCTGGCGGTAGTAGGATCTTAGCAGATTGAGAATATCTGCCACTGTAAGGGCAAGGGTTCCTTGGCAATGTAGATCAGCCAAGGGTTAGTCGATCCTAACCGAGCTCGGAAATCGAGTATGTTCGGGAAAGGGAAACAGGTTAATATTCCTGTACTTACCAAGTATGCGTGGCAACACAAGTTTAGCTTTGGACGTTTTTGGCTAGGCCGACAATGATAAATTGTTAATAGGTATAAATCAAGGGAGTATCATTATGATGAGAACTTGATTAAAGCCTAGAATAGTATCACTTAAGTGGTATTCGGCTGATGCCTGGAACCCGTGAAAACAGAGCTAAAATAAATCTTGGTAACTCGTACCCAGAACCAGCACTGGTGCCCCTAGGTGAGAAGCCTAAAGTGTGAAAGGATAATCTAGGTAAGGGAACTCGGCAAATTGGCCCCGTACCTTCGGAATAAGGGGTCCCTGGTTTCGTACATGTATGTGTGCGATTTCAGGGTGCAAAAACCAAGGACAACCGACTGTTTAACAAAAACACAACTTACTGCTAAGCCGTAAGGCCTTGTATAGTAGGTGACGTCTGCTCAGTGTCAGTATCTAAAACTCCTTTTCAAGGGAGCTAAGGACTGATAAACAGCGGGGGTAACTATAACTCTCTTAAGGTAGCGAAATACCTTGTCGTTTGATTGACGACGTGCATGAATGGCGTAACGAGTTGTCCACTGTCCCTATCTAGAACCTTCCGAACACTCTCTTCGGTGTGAAGGCCGAAGACTCCCAGTGGGTCGTGAAGACCCCGTGAAACTTTACTGTAGCCTGTTATTTCGACGCGAGCCTTGATGTGTAGGGTAAGTGGAAGACGTTTGAGGCCTGGCTGCCAGGTCAGGTTTAGTCGAAAGATGAAACACCACTCTTTGAGGCTTACGCCGATCATCAATTGTATTGAAACAGTAGCAGGTGGACAGTTTAGCTGGGGCGGCATACCCATGAAAGCATATCATGGGTGCTCAAAGGTTGGCTCAACCGGGTCAGAAATCCGGTGTAGAGTGCAAGGGCAAAAGCCAGCCTAACTGTGATCTTATCAAGATGGATTTCAGTAGGGAAACCTGGACCTAGCGAACCACGATAGCTCCTTGATGGGGCTTCGTGCTGACCGAAAAGTTACTCCGGGGATAACAGGGTTGTCGCGCCCGAGAGTTCACATCGACGGCGCGGCTTGCTACATCGTTGTCGGCTCTTCCTATCCTGGGCGTGCAGAAGCGTCCAAGGGTGGGGGTGTTCACCCATTAAAAGGGATGTTAGCTGGGTTCACAACGCTGTGAGGCAGTTGGTTTAATAACTACTGGGAGTGCACAATGTCTGAAAGGAAGGACCATTTAGTACGAGAGGAACGATGGTTCGTCGCCTCTGGTCTACCAGTTATCTTACAAGGTATGCTGGGCAGCTACGCGATAAGGGATAATGGCTGAAAGCATCTAAGCCAGAAGCCCTCCTTGAAAAGAGACATGAGGGATACTCATAGAAGATGAGTTTGATGGAACTGGGGTGTAAGCATCAAGCGCAAGCGAGATGTTCAGCCTGCAGTCCCCAATAATCCCGTTATAATCAAGAATGACTATACATGGTTTTTACTTTTTTTACAATAACAATTATTTTTTTCTTATCGTATTATATTTTCTTTCCAAATTATTATATTTTTCTAGTATAGAATCTCTGCTTGGTCCTATAATTATTAGCTTTGCATCATTTCTTGCTAGTTGCTCGAACATTTCAAATATTGAAGGCATTTGAAATGACCATACATATGCATAGAATATATCAATTTCTTTTATGTTTATATTGTTATCATTATATATTGTATCTTTAAATGGTATAAAATATGGAGTATAGTTATTACTGACATTTCTTAAACTTAATTCTTTTAATAGTTTTGATTCGAGATTAATTGTTTTATCGGTCTTTTTATATTCCAAAGGGTAAAAGCTTCCGTTGAAGAATTTTACATCTAACTGCTTTAATTCAGGATATTTTTTGAGTGCATTAACTGCAATATTATATAATTTTATGTCTATTTCTATTCCGATGACTTTATAGTTATTATTTGACCATGTGAATGCTGCCGTTCCATTTCCTGAACCTAAATCTAAAACTTTTTGTCCTTTTCTTATATTTCCTAATCTTTCCTCTTGTTTTATTATGTTATTTAATGTAGAAATTGTTTCCTGTGTCATACTTATCCAATTTGGATTTCTTACATGTTCTGCTTCTTCATCTAATTTTATACATATTTCTTCTAATTTTTTTTCTAGCATATTTTAGGAAATTTTTATAATTTTAAATATTTAATTTTATGTTTAAAATTCATATGGCAATAAATTAATTTATAATAAAATAACTAATAGATACATTTATCTTAATAAATTTTTAATCGTAATACTTTTAAATTATCGCTTTTTCCATAAAATATGAATATAACCTGTCTAGCTATAGAATCTACAGCCCATACTTTTGGTGCTTCTATTGTAGAATTAAATAAAGGAAAATTTAATATATTGAGCAATATACGTGACATGTATAAAAATGAAAAAGGAGGTATAATTCCTGTTGAGCTTTCAGAGCATCATGTAAATTGTTTCGATAATGTAATTAATGATGCATTAATAAAATCAGGAAAATCGTTAAAAGATATTAATTTAATTGCTTTTTCTCAGGGTCCAGGCATAGGGCATGCATTAAGAATTGGGGCAGCAATAGTAAGATCATTAAGTATAAACAATAACATTCCTTTAATTGGAGTAAATCATTGTGTTGCACATTTAGAAATGGCATCAATATATAATGCTAATGATCCTGTTTTACTTTATGCTTCAGGTGCAAATACTCAAATAATTGCTTATGATGGAGGAAAATACAGGGTTTTTGGTGAAACACTTGATATGGGTATAGGGAATTTTTTGGATAGTTTTGGGAGAGAATTAGGATTAGGATTTCCCGCAGGACCTAAAATTGATGAAATGGCTGCAAAAGCAAAAAAAAGAGGTGCAAAGTATATTGAATTACCATATTCAGTCAAAGGCATGGATGTTTCTTTTTCTGGTTTATTTACTTTATTAAGAAATATGATAAAATCTGGAAGTTATATGAGAGAAGATTTAAAGGAAGATTTATGTTATTCTGTTCAAGAAACAGTTTTTTCTATGCTTCTTGAAGTTTCGGAAAGAGCAATGGCTCATTGTGAAAAAAAAGAATTAGTATTAGGTGGAGGAGTTGCATGTAACTCCCGATTAAAAGAAATGGCTAATATTATGTGCAAAGAAAGAAACGCTATATGCATTATTCCAGAAAATCAGTTCTTAGTAGATAATGCTGCTATGATTGGCGTTTTGGGGATAAAAATGTTTAAAGCCGGAAATATCACTAAATTTGAAGATTCAACAATTCTTCCATACCAAAGAACGGATGATGTTATAGTAAACTGGAAATAAAAGTTTAGGATGAAAAAATATGACATACTTAAAAAATTTTAACAAGAAATTTTACAATTAGGAATTTTAGTTTGAAATCAATTTATTTTTTATAAAATCTTCGGCTTTTATAAGTATTTCTTTTGAATTGTTAAAAGTTATTTTTTCCATGGCTTCATCAAAAGTAAACCATTCTGCTTCTTCAATTTCTCTTTTATCCATTATTATTTTGTTGTTTGTTGCTTTTCCTACGAAGAATATTACTTTTTTTTCTGTACCGTTTATTGTTAAATAATCTATATACTCATAAAATCCTGGCAGAATAATTATTTTTATGCCAGTTTCTTCAAAAACCTCTCTTATTGCTGTTTCTTCCTCTGTTTCCCCAGGTTCGACTTTTCCTTTTGGAAAGCCCCAGTGATGTCCATATTTTTTTAATTGTTTCACCAATAAGTATTTTATTTCAGAATCTTTTTTATATACTACTGCCCCACAAGATTTTTCTTTTATCATTTTAATCTTTTATACTTTTAGTTTTTTGTCTTATGATTATTGTATTTTATCTTTTTTTCTATCATAATTTTAATAGTTTTTAGGCTTCAAAATTTACAAAACATGAGCGTTCTAAACTTGCTATTAAT
>JAWANI010000004.1:0-51500 GCA_038895475.1 Candidatus Woesearchaeota archaeon | reverse complement strand
AATAACACCGGTATTTATTAATAATTCTTCTAAAATACTTACAGAAATACCTTCAGCTCTTTTTATGACATTAGGAATATATCTATTAATAAAATATAAATATAATAATAAAATTTTATTTTTGTCCGGTTTTTCATTGGGATTGTCTTTTTTATTTAAATTTCCTTCGTTATTATCCGGAATCGTATCAATAACAATAATAATTTACAGTATTTTTAAAGAAAAAGAAGTAAAGCATGACAAAAACAAAAACATAAAAAAATATTATAAAACATATAAATATATCTATAAAATACTTTTGTTTTCTCTTGGTATTTTTACAGTTTCTATCCCTTTTTTATTTTTCAATTACTTAATGTACGGAACACATATGTCTTTTTTAAAAGCAACATTTTTGCCTATACTCGCTGGAGCAGTACACCAAAACAACTATTTTCAAAGTATAATAATAACTGATTTTTATTCTGCGGTACAATATATGTTTTTTTATTTTTTTATATTATTTAAAAATAATATTCTGTTGTTGCTTTTCTTACCTGGAATAATAATAGTAAAGAATAAAAAACATAACATTATAAAATTAACAATAATTATCTTTTTATTGTACTTAACAATAATTAGCAACAAACAAGAACGCTTTATACTTTTGATCCTTCCTCTCATTTGTGTAATTTCATCACAAACCATAAACCAAATTTACGAATATGTACATAAAAGATTAGAAATAAAAAAATTAATTTTCAATTCAGTTATTTATATTATAATCTTTATAACAGCAGCTTTTAGCATCATAAATCTCTACAACGATGTCTTTGAACAAAAAAACAATTATGATGATAATTTTATAAGAGAGCTAAATAACATCAAAGGACCGATATTAAGCACAAACCCTACATACGTAATTTACACCAACGAAAAAATAATACCCCTGTACAATGTGTTGGATAAACATTATTATTTAAAAGAAATTGATGAATTATATATTAATCCATGGGAAAAAAACATCGAACCTAATTCGGCAATATACGATCCCTCAGGGTTTCCATGTGATAAAGACAATTATTACTTTGCATGTAATGAATATAAGAAAAAAATAGAAAAATATATTTCCATTGATAAAAAATTAGCATATGAATTTAAAGAGATTAAAATATACATACAATAGATACAAAAATAAAGTAAATAAAGACTTAGAAATATCAACCTTTCTTTATAAAATCCCCTAGTGTTAAACCTTCTTTTTTGTTTCCTAAATTTTTCTTTATATCTAAATCATCTTCATTTATATCATTTTTTATTTCTTCTAGTATTTTTATTTTTAATTCTCGCTCTAATTTTCTGGCTAAATCTATGCTCGGTTTTAAGTGCTGAGATTCTATTTGATGTAATAAACTGCTTCTAATGTTTAGTCTTTTAGCCATTTCTTCCTGTTTCAATCCAAGTTTTTCCCTTTCTTTCTTTAATTTTAATCCGTAATTTTCTACAAAAATATAATTTGGTTCAACACTTTTTTGTTTTTCCCCAATTACAACTAATTTTATGTTTTTCTTATTTTTTATTGAACCAAATTTTGCACAGTCCTTGCAAACATTCATCATAGTGCCCTCTATTTCAGATATTAAAACTGCAGGTTTTTGTCCACATAATTCACAGTCCATTTTAAGTTTTTAATTTTTTAAAAATTAATATGCTGATTTTCTGTTCTCCTGTCTGGATTTGTTCTTCATTAATTAAATTAAAATATTTATTTGATGATTCTATTAATAAATTTTTTGATAGACATGCTATTGATAAAATTCCATTATCAGATAATATATATTCTAATTGATAAAATAGTTCATCATAAAATTTTTTTAGTTTTAAATCATTATTGTTGCTTCCTGCTATGAATGTTATTATGTAATCATAATTTTCTTCTTTATTCTTAAAATCAAGCCAATCTATGTCTAATCGTCTGAACTGTATGTATTTTTCTACACCAGCTATTTTTGCATTTTTTCTTGCTGCAGTTATATTTCGTAATAAAGGATCCGATGCAACTATCTCTGTTTTATTATTTTTTGATTTTAATTCTAATTTTTTAAAGAAATTTTTAAAATCTATGTGTGTATTTAAATTTGTGAAATGAAAATTAGTATTATATTTTTTAGGGGAGATGCAATTATTATATAATGCTGCTTCTATTTCAATAACTCCTGAATTACAAAAAGGATTAAATAATGATTTTCCCTTGACATATTTTGATAACATTAATATGCCAAAAGCTGTTGTTCCTTTTATAGATACTGCTGTATTAAATATTTTGTAGTCCCTCTTACTTAAATCTCCTGAAAGGTCTATGGTTAAAAAAAATTCATTGTTTAAAAACTCTAAATTCACTAGGAATCCAGGATTCTTCAAATCAACAACATATTCATTAAAAATTTTGGCAACCCTTTCCAAGTTATTTGAAGAGTTAATTCTGTAAGTTTTGGGCAATAATTCCTTTATTCTGCTTGGAATGTTCATGGAAGAAATATCATTTGAACGACACACTATTAAACTAACATTTATAGATAATTGCGAAAAATATATATATTCGAAAAGTCCTTCCAATGTATTAAAATTTTTTATTAAAAAACAATAATTTCCTGATAATATTTTCTCTTTAGCCGGTTCTAATTTTTCAAAACCTTTATTTATTTTAACAAGTACTTCATACATAAAAACACCTGATTTCATATAAATCTTTTTGCTATATTAAAGAATTTTTTTGACACAAAACTATTAGGATAAACTTGTAATAACGGCTTCTTAATATTATATGAAGAACTTATTTTTTTATGAACGGGTATCTTGCATAATACTGGAACATTAAAAATCGTATTTACACTATCCTCATGAGATTTATTTAATATTACCCCTAAAACAGTTTTTTTATTTTTCAAAAGAATATTTTTTGTGTCAACAACTGCCTTAGAACTATATTCGGGCGTATGAATTATTATCGCTTCATCTATAAAAGGAATTATTTCTTCCAAAGATTCATTTTTAGGCATATCTATCAATAACAAATCATGAAAAACAGACAAAGTGTTCAAATTAAAATTTTCTTTAAAATCATAAACCAGTTTTAATCCTGAATTATGAACTAAATTATAATACTCCAAAGGATAATCAACATTCTTAATATCGGATATAGACATGTGTTCGATTATGTTTTTATTCTTTTCAGCATCTACAACAACAACCTTTTTTCCTAATTTAAGAAAAGCAAGACCTAAATTTATAGCTATGGTGGTATTGCCTGTGTCAGGCATCAAGCTTATTATTCCTATTTTTTTTCCTTGCATTTTTATTTTTTGGATTTTTTACTTAAAAAAGATTTGTTTTTTATAACCCTTTTAGGTTTTATTTTAGGTTTTCTCTTGGTTATTCTTCTTACTTTTTTCTCTGTCTTTTTAATTGCTTTCTCTAGATCTTTTTGTCTTTGTAATTCTTTTTGCTGTTTTTCTAACCTTAAACGTTCCCTCATTTCCTTGTCCCTGGCAATTTCTATTTCTGCATCTTCTTTCATCTTGTTTATTTCTTCCCAATAAGGATTTACAGGATTTTCTTCATCTGCATCATGTACATCTGTTATTTGTTTTCCACTACCCAGCTTATATGTTCCTCTTCTTATATTATCCACTAAATGGAAAAAACTTGTCAAAAGCTCATAATACCTGCTTATTATGTTTATATTTATTATTTCTTCTCTACCTGCAATTATTGCACGCATAGCAACATGCCTTCTATATTCGTTTTCCCTTGTGAAATTTGATTTCAGCATTGCTTTTAACAATAAATATAATTCAACATTATCATGTATCTCTTGTTCCTTATAAACCTCTTTTATTAATTTAACACGCTCCATAGGTGTAGAAGGAATATCAGAACATAGTTTGTTTTCTTTTGCATATCTCAAAAGTGCAAGAAACAAATATTCATAACAATCGACCATCCTTGCAAGTATATTGACTAAAATATCGACAGTTCTTGTATATTTTAAGCTTACAAATATTGAATGGTCGACCCTTTTTAATTCTTCAACAGCATTTTCTATAGCTTCATCCATAATATCACCTTTTAACGTTATTCGTTATAATTTTAAAACATAAATATGCCTCTTTTTATGCACTTTTTATATCAAAATTATATCAAGTGAGTTAATATATCAAAAATTTTATATACATATTTTTTTGTCAATAAATATTTATTTTTTACATCCTCATATTTGAGGGATTTTAAATTATAGTCATTATCTGCCATGATAAATTTTTCCTTTGCGGAAAATTCCATTCCTGAGTTTTTATGAAACTCGAGCAGATCTTTTAATTCAATATAAAAATCCAAAATTTCTCTTTCTAAAGAATATTTCGGAATTATTTTTCTCCTAAAAAAATCTATTTTTTCTATGCTATTATCTGTTTTTTTCTCAAAATCTACAAGGGTTGTTATTGCAAGATCTAAAGCTTGAAATAAGTTATCTATAACTGATAATAATAATTTTGGATCCTTTACAAAAGAATATGTTGTTCCTAAAAGATGATCTGCTACTTTCAATTTTTTCTCAGTATTTATTTTAGCAGATTCAAAATCCATTTTAATATATAGTATTTATTTTGATTTTGTTTTTATATAATTTTGAGTATATAATGTTTTTTATTATTCAACTAGTTTTATAATATTATTAGTCTTATTATAATAATATTATTAGTCTTATTATATTATTATTTATGGTGTTGTTCTTACTGTTGTTTTTCTTTTATTAAAAGTATTGCTTGGGCAATATCGCCATTAGTTTGCTTTAACATATCAATTGCTACATCTTTGGAACAGTTTGTTTGTTCCATAACTGTTTTTATATCTTCATCTGAAATTTCAGATAAAATATTATTATTTTCTTTAAATTCTTCTATTTGTTCTTCACCAGATATTTGATAGGTTTTTTGACCCATCATATTTACTTTTTGCACAGACGGATTAATTATTCTTATTATTTTATCTGAACATTTTATAATTACCTCTTCTGCATCAACATCCTGCTGCTGAATGCCCATCCTGCGCATCATCTGCTGCATTTGCCTGGAATTAATGTTCGGCATCAATTTAATATCACCTTAATTATTTGAGATAAATATTATTTATAAATATTTAATATTTTAAAACAGATATTAAAAATGAAATGAAAGCAAAAATATGTGAAGACAAAAACAATAATATCATTTTCATAACTCCCTCCTCAGAAAATCACTGAAGGCCAAACCAAGCAGAACCTTGCCAATTCAAAATAATCTCTAATATTATAACTAAGATTATTAAAACTATTACATGTTCGGGTTTAAGCTCTATCTTTGACTTATAATCATCAAAATATCTGGTTAATCCAGCCATACTACTAGGCATTGAAATCTTGTCCTGTGACATAGTTAAGTGAAAATGAAGAAGAATTTAAAAATGTTATGGAGAATTTAATTTTTTTAAGAATTTCTCTTTATCCCTCCCTTTAACCTCTTTGCCCCACAACACAAATATTCTGTTGATTTTTGACCAATACTTTCTTGGAACAATATCCATTAGTGCAAATTCTGTTTCTTTGGGGTTTTTAGTATTTACAAAACCGAAAACATTGGATATTCTGTGAACATGAGTATCAACACATATTCCGTCTTTTTTATGAACTTCCGTTATAATAAGATTTGCTGTTTTTCTACCAACACCGGGTATTTTTATTAATTCCTCTATGGTGTCAGGAACGCTTCCGTCTGTATATCCGTTTGCCATAAGCCATTTTGCCGCCCCAATAATGTTCTTAGATTTGTTCTTGTAGAAATTGATTCTTTTTATTGTTTTTTCAACATCATGTAGTTTTGCTTTCGCAAGCAAATGAATTTTCGGATATTTCTTGAATAATGCCTCAGCGACAGGTATTGTTGTTTCATCTCTTGTTTGTGCACTAAGAATAGTTGCTATAAGTGTCATCCAATCTTCTTTCCATCCCTCTCCTGCAAGCCGTTTTTTGTTTTTACTATACTTTTTTTCAGCCTTTTGAAAAATCTCCAAGAAATATTTTGTTCTCTCCCTTTTGTTTGTTTCGTGTTTATCCACAACTGCTTTACTCATATGATTTGTTATTAAAATTGATTCTTTAAATATTTTTATATAAAAAAGTAAAAAAAGAAATAAAGATTCTCTTTTTTAAATGAATAAAAAAGTGTTGGGTGGTTGTAAGCCGCTTTCTGTAAGCCCTCCATTAATGGAAAGAGCTTTCTTGGCATTAAACTAAGCCTCTTTAAGAGTTGCACAAGCCAGGACTAGCCGTTTCATCCTTAATCATCGAGACGCAGGAAATTCTTAATAATCCCCTGAGTGCAATAACGCACTTCATGGAATCAGCTCAAAGTCGCCTTCGAGCATATCCAATCATCCCAATCGATGATAGGTTCCGTTTCTGTGCTGTTGCCCTCGCTATTAACGAGCACGTTTTCACGTGTGGCCTTTTTACTGTGAGCGGACTTTCCTGAGCAAACAACATTTTACAATTGTTCACCCACTGCCAAGCGCCACCCAACAATCTATGAAAAAAAAACACTATTTAAAAAGTTTTTTTAAAATATCTAGAATATTATAAAAAACAGCAAAGTCTAAAAAGTAACTATTTAATCATAGTTCAAAAGATTTTTATTAATGCAAAATAAATCATTATCATGGATTACAGGCTTGTTCCATATATAAAAAAGTATCTGCACGAAGGACATTCTTTGGAGGAAATAAAACAATCATTATTAAATCAGGGAATACCATATGAGGATATTAAACAAGCGACAATATACGCAATGGATGAAGGAACAAAAGAGATAAAAATAAGCCATAAAAAAACATGGATAATCTCTTTTATTATTATAATAGGATTATTAAGTACAGCATACTTTTTCCAAGAACCAATAATAGGATATTCCAAAAACATTATAGATAAAAATTTTTTTAGTCTAAACAATATAAATATGCAGGACACAAGCAATGAGTGCAACATGGATTGTTTAATAAAATCATCAACAAATTGTGATTCTGCAAAAACAATCTTTGAGCAGGAAACAGAATTATTTGGAATGATTATAAAATCCATACAGCAATATGAAATAAACAAACAGGAAAACAATTGTGTATTAAAAATAGGCATTATAGATGCAGATGTAGAATTCTCAGAAGAACTCTTAAGCCAAGCATATTCTAATGGTGTTTCCCAGGAAGAAATAACAATACAATTACAGGAATCCAAAAACAATGTTAAAGAAACAATAGGCAAAGAAGGAACATGTATATTTGAAAAAAACAACAATCTTAAAATATTTTTAGAAAAAACAAACTCTGGAACATTCTCTGGAAGTATTTCGTGCAAACTAAAAAATAATTGCGCAATAATACAAAATACAAATAACTGTGAATGGGAATGCACTTACGATGGTGATTGGGCATTAGGAAAATGCACAGGAACTTTGTTTTCAGAATAAAAACTTAATCTAGACTTTAATTTCATTTAAACTTAAAAACATATTTAAATATGGAAAGATTATTTCTTTTTATGGGATATAACACTAAAGAATTTAAAAACGAATTAAACAAAGAGAAGGATGATTTTGTGAACAAAAACTTTTTGCTGGTATCTTTAGAGGAAAAGAAAGCAAAAAAAATTGCTGAAGTAATAAATAATGATACCTCAAGAAAAATAATAGATTACCTTGCTAAAAAAGATGCTACAGAATCAGAATTATCAAAAGAACTCAAAATACCATTATCGACAATACATTATAATATAAAACAATTGCAGGAAGCAGGTCTTGTTGTAGTAGAAGAATTTCATTACAGCAAAAAGGGAAAGGAAATAAACCATTACACTTTAGCAAATAAATATATAATAATTGCCCCGTTAAATCAAGATTCAAAATTTTTAGAAGCCCTAAAAAAAATATTGCCTTTAACAATAATAACTGCAATAGTTGCTTTCATAATGCAATTATTAAATTCATTAACATTACAGAATAATAAATTAATGAGTACAGAATCAATAATTATGGAACAAACCACAACAGAAAGTGCAAAACTGATGGCCTCTCCGATTGCACAAGATATTACTATATCAACATTCCAATTAACACCTGCAACATATTTCTTAATAGGCGGGATAGCAGTAATAATAATATATTTTATATACGAAATATCTAAAAAAGATAATAATAGAATTTAATATAAAAAAATAATATAAAAAAGACAACAAATCTATTTTATTAACAAATAATTTAATTTATATTCTCCATCTTTAGAAAATTTCTTTAAGTAGGATTCAAATTTTTCTGAGAAATATTTCATGTGCTTTTCCGCTTCCTCCCTAGACCCATATACTATAAAATATGTTTGACCATCATCATATTTATTGGATTCATCATTAAAAATTTTTAAGTTCGGATTTAAAAATTGTGAAAAATCTAAAGCTGTTGGTGCATTAACGTTAGCCAAATAATCTGCCAAAGTAACATTGTGCCAATTGTCTGCATACCAATTGCTTGGTGGAAGAAGTTTGAAAATATGTTTCTCAATGCCTTTTTCATCACGCATTTAGGATCGGACATAAAAAGAATTTAAAAATATTATTAATTATAATATGCTATAAGTTAATATAATAAAATTTAACATAATAATATTTAATAAATAAAATTCGATATAAACTACTAATATAATTTTATGGAATAAGTTTAAATCTACTTTATAAGTTTAAATCTTGGTCCCTTATATTCTGCTCTTTCTATATATGCATTAAACATTTTTAAAGGCCTTACCCATACTGCACCGTAACCAAATTCTGGGTGTTCATATAATCCTTTATAAACAATCATCTCTTCCAATGTTTCACTATCCCTTGCCAACGCGATAACTTCATATTCATTACCCTTGAAATGCTTATAAATTCCGCCTATTTTAATTTCTAAATCTCCCATAATTTCACATTATTTTAGTAATTTATATTTATTCTTTATAGGAATATCATAATTTTCGGTATTTGGATTCCAAAGCAAAGCATATTCAAAAATGTTATCAAAAAATTTTGGATCGATATTTCTCAATATCTCTTCCTCATAATATATTTTATCATGAAAAAAATTCTTATTAAGATACCTAAGATTAAGAATGTTTTTAGATATTGCTTCTGCAATAACATTATTTTTCATAACTTCCTTAATTGAAGGATAATTGTGGTCCTGAAGCATTTTATCAATCAAGTGAAATCTTTGTATATCATTGCTGAAATAATCTTTACCATGAAGATTTTGTAATTTTTCAAAAACAGGATTTTCATGTATTAACATAATATCAATATCTTTGGGATTAAGATGTTTTTTTGCGACAGAACCAAAAAGAACAATATCAATTATATCATAATCATTCTTCTTACTATAACAATACTTCCCAAATTCCCTGGCTATATCAATATGCTTCAAAGCGGGTAGAGGGATTTGAACCCCCGCATGGCCGCTCTGCAGGCGGCTGCCTTACCGCTTGGCTATACCCGCAAGAATAAAAAAGAATAATACTATGTTTAAAAATTTATTGTAAAACGCCCATAAAAAAATAAGTCTTACAAAATATCTTTTGTAATAACATTTAAAAACCATCATTTAATTCTTTTAATATGACAAATATTAATGAAGAAGAACAAAAAAAGATAAGTCAACAGCAAAGACAAAAACTTAAGCATTTTATAAGAGAATTAGAAACAATCAGGGGAAGACATACAGAATTAGTATCAGTTTATATTCCTGCAGGATATGATATGAATGCCATAATAAATCATTTACAACAAGAACAAGGTACAGCAACAAATATAAAATCTAAAACAAACAGAGACGCAGTAATTTCTGCATTGGAAAGAATGATACAACATTTAAAGCTTGTTAAAAGAACACCAACAAATGGTTTAGCTGCTTTTTCTGGAAATGTTGCTAAAAGAGAGGGATTTCAAGATTATAGAGTTTGGTCTATAGAACCTCCAAATCCTATTAATGTAAGATTATACAGGTGTGATAAGGAATTTATATTAGACCCATTAAGAGAAATGGTTGAAGACAAATCCGTTTATGGACTTATTGTTATTGACAGAAGAGAAGCAAATATTGCATTATTAAAAGGAAAATCAATCATACCATTGGTTAATGAGGAATCAATGGTTCCAGGAAAATTTAAAGCAGGAGGGCAATCAGCAATGAGATTTGCACAAAACAGAGAGTTAGCAGCAAAAGATTTTTATAAAAAAATAGGAGAAATGGCAAAAGACCAATTTCTAAACATGAGCGAACTAAAAGGAATACTGGTAGGAGGTCCCGGACCCACAAAATATGAATTTGTAGATGGAAATTTTATAACTACAGAAGTTAAAAACAAAATATTAGCAATAAAAGATTTAAGCTACACCGGAGATTTTGGATTGCAGGAATTAGTAGAAAAATCAGAAGACATACTTGTAAATGAGGATATTTCAGAAGAAAAAAAAATAATGAATAAATTTCTTGAAATACTTGGAAAAAACCCCGGAAAGGCTGCATATGGAAAAGAAGAGGTCATGAACAAAATAAAAATGGGTGCTGTAGATACAGTGTTGCTTTCTGAATCATTAGATGATGAAACCATAGATTTATTTACAGAAGAGGCAGAAAAAATGTCTACAAATATTTACATAATAAGCACAGAAACAAGAGAAGGAGTACAGTTAAAAGAATTAGGAAAAATTGCGGCAATACTACGCTATGAAGTTCATAACGAATAAATAAAATTAAATAATACATTCAAATATGAATATCCTAATTGAAAAAGCATTCGAAGGATTAGGAATACAAGACAATAGAATACATAAACTGTCTTATTCTGGACATTTTAAAAATTACAATGCAAATGCTAAGCATAATTCTAAAGAAATAACCTTTAAACTTTCCAAGGAATGGAAACTTGTTGATGATGAAATACAAATAGGATTATTGCAAAGTTTATTGGTAAAAATCTTTAAAATTAAAGCAAAAACTGCTGAAATTGAACTATATGAAAATTTTATAAAAGGACTTTCTAAGTATGCAAAAAAACACACTCAGGAAAATGAACTTAGGGAAAGTTTTCAAAGGGTTAATCAAAAAATGTTCAACGGATTAATGGATGAACCGAATTTGTTATTTGCATCAGAATCTTTTTCTAAGCTGGGAAGTTATGATTATACTACAGACACAATATATATAAGCAAAATATTCAAAAATATTCCGACTGAAGAATCACATATACTGGATTATGTAATGTATCATGAAATGCTTCATAAAAAACATTCATTCAGAATAAAAAACGGAAAACATCATGCACATACAACAGCATTTAGGGAAGATGAAAAAAAATTCGGCGAAAATTCCGAAAAACTATTAAATGACTGGTTAAAAAGGAAAAAAATTAAAAAATGGAGCTTCTGGTGATTAATTATAAATTAAAAATTAATTTATAATATAACTAAAATGGTGAAAAAATGAGCACTGAAACAAAATGGCCTCAAGCAAGAAAAATAAGAATAACAGACAAAGGAGATTTTTATACTGTTAATGAAACAGGAGAAATACTGCCCGAAAAAAATGCAAAACTAAAATATAATAATGGAGAAATATACGCTGACAAATCATACATGGCATATTATATATATAAATCAGGAATATTCGATGAATTAGCAAAAAACACCAAAGATAAAAAATTAAGATCTGAAATACTAAGTGAAGACGGAATAGAAACATACAAGGTTTTTAATAGTAAAGGAAAAATTGTTTTAAACATATTTCTTAAATTTACAAAAAAACTATTTTCAGGAAACAGATTAGATGTAACAAGCATAATAACTACTGATGAAATAAATGCAATAACCAATGACGAACTTAAATACAGACTAAAGGATTTAAAAAACAAAATCATGGCAAGTAGACTTGTTTTACTAGAGGACCCTTTAATAAGGTCTGAAAATGTAAAAATAAATTTTAAATTTAATGTTTAAAAAAATATAAAATCAAAAACTGAACAAAAAAAGTATTAAAAAATGAATAAATACTTGGAAGAGCACAACAACACATTATATGCAAATATAGAATTATTGTCCATTTTATTTGACAATTTAACAAAAGTACTTAATGAAAAATTAATTAAAGAAAAAAATAACTTTAAAAGTTTAAAATATATTGATGATATAGATGCACAGAACGGGACTTTCAATATATACTTATCTGCTCCTGAAAAAAAAGAAATTGCATCAAAAATATTTATAACTTTCCATGTTAAAAAGAATTTTTTTGGTAGAGAAAAATATATTCTAACTATAAATCTTTCATCAAACAACGAATGTTATCCTAAAGGTATAAATAAGAAACTTCCAAAAATTATTAAAAAAGAAGTTAAAAAAATAAAGAAAATCCCTGAATTTAAAGGCAGAATAAAAAGCATAAAAATATAATTAAAATTAAAAACATAATTAAAATATTTATTATAAAAATTATTTATTATACATATATATAAAAAAATATTATTGATATATTTCTAAGTTTATAACACAAAACATTTATAAATCGACCGATTTTTCTATCACTATAAAAATTAATGGTGATATTGATGGGTGACACAGTACCTAAGTCTGTCGGTTCATTGCAAAAAGGTAACTATGTAGTCATAGATGGTGCTGCATGTGTTGTTACTGATACTCAAACATCAAGACCGGGAAAACATGGACATGCAAAAGTAAGGCTTGTGGCTGTTGGAATAATAGATGGAAAAAAAAGAGAAGTAGTAATGCCTGGACATGACAATATAGATGTTCCTATAATAGAAAAAAAGACGGCTCAAGTTTTAAGTATTAATGGAGATACTGCAAATGTCATGGATTCAGAAAGTTTTGAAACCTTTGATTTAAAAATACCTGAAGAATTAAAGGATAGTTGTAAAGAAGGCGTTAATGTTTTATACTGGATAATATTGAATGATAAAGTTATGAAACAAGTTAAGCCAGAGTGATAAAAAATGGTAAAGTTTCCAGAAGCAAATGTAAGATTATACAAAAACGTATTTGTTTGCAGAAATTGTAAAACCAAGATAAGATCTGACAATATGAAAATTCTTGCAAAAAAAGTTAAATGCAGAAAATGTAACAGCAAAGCATTAAGGCCTGTCAGAAAAAAATAAATTTATAAAGCAATATTGATGGTTCTAAAAAATGGTTGTTGAATGGATAGCAAAATATGTTGATATTTGGGTATTGCTGTTTTATCTTTCTATTGCAATACTAATATATATTAACAGAAAAAAATGGCAGTTAGAAAACAAGATAATATTAATTTATAGGACAAAATGGGGAATAAAAACAATAGATAAGTTTTCTGAAAAAAATAAGGAATTAGTAAAAATAATAGGATATTCTGCCATAGGTGTCGGTTTTATAGGCATGCTTATTATAATAAGTTTTTTTATAAAAGGTATTTATGAATTAATATTTATACCTACTGCTGCACCGGTTGTTTCTCCTGTTATACCCGGAGTTAAAATCCCTGGAAGCCCGATATTTGTACCATTTTGGTATGGTATAATTGCATTGTTCATAGTGATATTAATTCATGAGTTTGGACATGGTATAGTTGCTAGGGCACATGGAATCCCTATAAAATCCACTGGATTTGTATTTTTTGGACCCTTGCCCGGTGCATTCGTAGAACCTGATGAGAAAAAAATACAAAAATCAGATTCAGCAAAACAAATATCCATTTTTGCATCCGGACCGTTTTTTAATGCAATACTGTCTGCAATAATATTCTTAATATTAATCTTAATACTGAATCCATTATTATATTCCATGGTTGAACCAAAAGGCATAACTTTTACATCAATACAGCCAGGACAACCAGCAGAAATATATGGATTGGAAAAAAATATATTATATACCAAAATAAATGATAAAGAATTAAGGGAAACAACTGATTTAATGAACTTTTTATCATGCAAATCTCCCGGAGACAATATTACTTTATCGAATGAAAACAAGAGTGTTTCTATAATTTTAGGAAAAAATCCGAACGGAGGAGAAAAAGGTTATTTGGGAGTTGCTGGAATAAAAACAGAATATACTGTTAAAAATGAGAGACTAAAAATACCCTATGAAATAATATTTATAATTGCAAATCTTTTCGAATGGATATTCATATTAAGTTTGGGAATAGGTCTAGCAAATCTTCTTCCATTAGGACCTGTTGATGGTGGAAGAATGCTTTATACTGCATTAACAAACATAAAAGGTGAAGAAAAAGGGAAAAAAGCATGGTTAATTATAAGTTGGTTGACATTAATCTCGTTATTAATACTGTTGTTCGTACCAATAATTAAAACCATAATATTTAAAGTATAAATTTAATCTTATAATTTAATTTTATAAAATTTAAATTATTTCACTTTTATAGAAGACATCATTCATATTTTTTATCTTTAATAATGCATCCACAAAAAAATCCTGACAAGATTCTAAATGCATTAAGTCTTTAATAACTAAATGCTCTGCTTTAACCAAAGAATCTTCTCTTATTTCTCTAATATAATGGTATAGGTCTTTATTTTTGTCTAAAGTTTCTACCAAATCTGCCGTTATAACAGATTTTCTTATATTTTTTATTTTACTTGGCAGATCCATGCTATCTAAACCATGATTATTGTCTGACAAATCAACAATTTTTATAAGCAATATTCTGTGTGCATTATCTAAATAACTTTTTTTAACAATTTCTGGTATGTATTTTTCTACATAAAATTTCCATTTCATATCTTCAAGATAATTCTTGCTGGATTTTTCTTCATAAGGGGTTGATTCTATTGTATGAATTATTTCTATTATATATTCTTTTAAATCAGTATATGCCTGATAATCTAAAAGTTTTAAAAACTCTAAAACATTTTCTTTATTAAATCTTTTTCCTCTTCTGTCTAAATGATAATCCACATATTTTAAGATCATATCATAATGATTTGTAAGAAGTTTAATGGAAGACTGCAATTCTTTAGGTATTAATTTATCAACAAATTCTTGATAATTCTCTATAGTATACCTGTTGCCATACTCATCCTTTAAACTGTACATTAAATCTTCTATTATATCGTGCAAAGCAGCAATTGAGGAATAGAATTCTATTTCTCCAGAATCTTTTTTTAATTCGTAAAATGTGCAAGCAACCCTGTTATGATGACAGGCCATACTTATTCCTGATTTTCTAAGTTTTTTCTCTTTAATAAACAACCCATAAGATAAAGATACCGCTTCTGAATATTTTCCAAAAAATTTTTTTAAATATTTGCCCTCTGGAACATTAAACTCCAAAAGACTGCTTTGTATATTTTGAAAATTTTTATTTTTGGCAACTCTTAATCTTGCATCACTTATACTTGTAGGTGCATCAACATCATGTTCCCTGACAATGCCTGGATTTTTATCTATCAAAAAATTTTTAGATAAATACTCTATCTTCTTATAAGAATTACGATATAATTTTTTTAATACTCTTTCATCAGGGATATTATTTCTTAATAAAGAATCTAAAACCAATTTAGCATATTTATACCTTGGGCTCTTTTTTAAAGAAACAATCTCATCAGTATACCTCATAGTGAAAGTAATATTAAATAGTTTAAATATTTATTTAAAAAAATAATACTGGATTAAGATATTACCGAAGAGACACTGCACATCCTTTTACATATCCTTTTAGACATCCTTTTATAGTTATATTATTTGTTCTGAATGTTTTAGTTTATAATCTGTATCTATGTCATTGAAAAATATTGGTGTTAATTGTTTTAAATTTCTAAATGCTCTGAAAAGAAATGAAGAAATATATATGTTTTTTATTAAATCTCTTGATACCACATCATATGCATATGTTAGTGTGTTGTCTGCAATTTCCATTATATGATTATTTAATGGCAGATAATTAGTGTGTATTTCATACCCTTTATTAACCCAAGTCATGCATTTTAATGCATTTTTTATTCTGCTGCTCATTTTAACTGCTTCTCTGCCAACACTATTATAATGTAAGTCTATTCCTTTCATGTCAAAGGCTAAGAAATTTTTATTTTCAATACAAATATCTGCAATATCTTTTATATAATCTCTATAACAGGCCCATTTTAATCTTTCTAAAAAATCTTCAGAATCATTTAACTCATTTATTATCTCTGAAGTTCTATATACGTATTTTTCCAATACCCCTTTTACTTTTATTGTTCCTAAGACTTCTAGAACGTTTTTTTTGTTAAACTTTAAACCTTTTAATTGCCCTTCCCCAGCAGAAATCATACTTACATTTACATTTTTTAGTTTATCTTCCAATGTTTTTATTATTGTATCATATTTGTTAGTTATTGCATTAATATGTAATGTTAGTTTTTCAGGTATAAATCTTTGTATAAATTCATCATATGCATCTAGATCGTTTTTCATGTTGTATTTTTTTGTTAAAAACACAAATAAATCTTCCGGAACGTCATGATAAACCAAACCCGTTCTGCCTATAACATCAAAACCCATTGAATATGCCGTTATAGAAAGATTATGGGGGTGTGTTGATGCAGGTATGCCGCTCTCCCTCATTAATCCTGCTTCGTTATAATAATCATATACTTTTATTACTTTTTCTGCATATTCTTCATATATTATTTTCATTAAATCTGTTGGGGGTTTTTGTTGTGTATGAACATAAAAATCTAGTTCATCAATTAATGCATCTTTCTCAATTTTATATCTTGCATAAGCTATTTCTCTAGGTACTGGATCCTCTTTTCTTCTGAGTTCTTTTCCTAAAACTAATTCTTTATCCTCCCAAAACCAATCTATTGCATTTAAAACATGTTTTGTTCTTGTGCCAAATAAATCTTTAAGAACATCATAATGAGGATATTTTTTTGTTAGCACACTCTTTATGAAATCGTATGCTGCCTGCATTTTTTGACTTGATAAATCTTCGCTCATTTTATTCAATAAAATTTTTTAATTAAAATCCATATATTTAAATGTATTTACTTAAAAGTAATAAATATCTCCTTATAAATTTTTCTAATTTTAACCATACTTAATATACTTCATGATATAAATAATAAATATAAAAAAATATAAAGAAAACCGAAACAACATACACTAAACAAAAAAACAAATACCAAACCAAAAAATGATAACAATAATACTGATGGAACCAGAAAATCCTGGAAATACTGGAGCAATATTAAGAATAATGAAAAACTTTGACTTTAATTCAATAATTCTTATAAACCCGAAATTCGATATAAACAAAAATTTAGAGGAAATAAAAAAAAGAGCCAAATGGGGAAAAGACTTAATAAAAAAAATAAAAAAAACAGAATACGACATAAAAAAACTCAAAAAACAATTTGATTACATTATAGCTACAACGGCAAAAACAGGAAGCGACTATAACATTTCAAGAACACCAATAACTCCTGAAGAATTTTCTGAAAAAATTTCGAAAATCAGTAAAAAAACAAAAATAGGCATACTTATAGGAAGAGAAGGCATAGGCTTAAAAAATGAAGAAATAAGAATGTGTGATTTTACTATAACAATACCTGCATCAAAAAAATACGGAACATTGAATGTAAGTCATGCAACAGCAATAATATTATATGAACTATTTAAAAAACAAAAAATAACCTCTGTAAGTCATATTAAACCTATAAGCAATAAAGAAAAAGAACAGATAGAAAAAATGATAAACGAAATTCTGAACGAAATGTATTTTTCAACAGAAGAAAAAAGAGAAACACAAAAAATATTATGGAAAAAGATAATAGGAAAATCAATGCTTAGCAAAAGGGAAGCATACGCCTTGATGGGATTTTTAAAAAAGATAATCAAAAAATAATCTCATATTAATAAAAATAATTTTATAAAAAACCTTCATTTTTAGCATATTTTAATATTTTATTTTCATAAAGATAAAAGGATTCGGTTACATGAAAACCTGCTGATTTCATAAAAGGATACCATGATTTTCCAGAATTAATATTCATTTTTTTTAATGTTTCTTTCCAGTAAGGATCTAAATTTACCTGTTCTACAAAAAACTTATCTGCTGAAAAACCAAAAGTGTCCCTAATATATTCAGATGATTGCATATTTGCCACAATATCAAATCTCCCCCTATAATTCTTTATCATCGCCTCAGCATCAATTAATTCATTGACAACACTTTCCTTATTTAAATCATGATTTTTTACCTTAGATATAAATCTATAAGAAGACAATTCTCTGTCCTTGGATTTTTTAATTATTAAATCAGCAATATTCATTAAATATATCCTGTCTTTTTTTTGCTCATCGATGAAATAATCTATTACTTTCCGTTCATCTATTAATTCAGAAAAAGGATCAAAATCGATGTATAAAAATTTTTCAGAAGAATCAATATTTACTTTTGTATTTCCTAATAAAAAATCTTTATCCTCTATTTTTATATAATGCTCTAATGTAATGCTTTCTGAATTTTTATAAGATTTTTTAGTACTTATTATTTTTTTTAACTCTGATTTTTTTACTTCTAACAAGTCTATTTTAGGCAAAGCGTATAGTTTTCTTTCATTCATAAATATAAGAAAATATAGTCTATTTAAAAATTTTACTAATAATAACCACTCCACAATAGTTAAAACTTGCTATTGTTTAACATTTACACCCACATTAAAATTCCTACGATAAACCTTAATTATGTGCTTCCTTAATTTTTCAAAATCGCCATTCCTTATACTTTTTCTAATTCTCCTCATTAATTCATTCATAAAAAAAACATTATGAACAGAACAATATCTTTTACCAATAGGCTCATTAACCTTCAATAAATGCCGTATGTAAGCACGAGAATATTTTTTACAAACAAAACAGCCGCATCCTTTTTCTATAGGTGATAAGTCATTAGTATACAAAGACTTTAAAATATCTAATTTACCATTAAAAGTAAATAATGTCCCATGCCTTGCATTCTGTGTAGGAAATACTGAATCAAAACTATCAGCACCTAATGCAACCAATTCAACTATATCATCAGGACTACCAACACCCAAAATATGTTTAGGCTTTTCTTCATCTAGAAAAGGCATAGAAGAATTAACTGCAATATACATTTCTTCCCTTGTTTCACCTATTGCAATTCCTCCTATTGCTATTCCATCAAAATCTAGAGAATTAATAAATTGTGCGGATTTTTTTCTCAAGTCTGGAAAAAAACCTCCTTGAACAATACCATAAAGCATCTGATTTTTATCACCATGATATTTTTTACATTCCTTAGCCCAACGACGAGTATTCTCAAGGCTTTCCTCAACCTTCTCCCTGTTTGCACCATATGGTGCAACATCATCGAGCATCATTACACAATCAGCCCCAATAGACATTTCTATATCCATAATTTTTTTTGGCGTAATAACAAAATTTTGACCATTAAAAGGATTCCTAAAATGAATTCCTTTTTTTGAAGTGTTATTAATAAAACTCTCTCTCAAAATCTGAAAGCCGCCACAATCAGTAAAAATTGGTTTATGAAAATTCATAAAATCATGAACTGTACCAAAATGTTTGATTACATCAACACCAGGTCTTAAACTAAGAACTAATGCATTACATATTATTCCATCAGCAATCTCTTCATAATCATCAGAACCGATAATCTTTCCGGTTGCTTTTGTAGCTACGGCCATAAAATAAGGTGTTTCTACAGAACCATGCCTTGTTATTAACTTACCAATTCTTGCTTTACTATATTTATCTTTTTTTGTTATCTTAAAAGACATAAAAAAAGCAAAATCAAAACAATTTAAAAATATGATTAAAAAAATAATTAAAAAACATTAAACTATTAAAAAATAAACAACTTTATAAATATTAATCACTATAAAGTAATTGGTGATGCCCATGAATGAAAATGTTGGAATGATTGATAGGATGATAAGATTTATCATAGCGATAATATTCATTATTTTAGGATTCTTATATAGTCCATGGTGGTTTATAATTGCAGCAATAGCATTAATAACAGCATTACTAGGCTGGTGTGGATTATATTCATTATTAGGCATAAACACATGTAAAGTGAATAAAACAAAAAAAACAGAAACTACAAAAAAGACATCTAAAAGGAAAAAATAATTATCTTATAAAATAGTGATTTATTTACTATGTATTACTATCAATGATTGAGTTTTTTCTATACCTTCAATCAACTGCAACTTAGTTAATAAACATTTATCAAATTCTTCCACATCTCTAACTCTCATAATTGCAACTATGTCTGTGCCTCCTGTCACAACATCTGCTCTTTCTATAAAATAAAATTTTTTTAAATCATTAATTAGGTCATATTGAGTTTTTCTTTTTTCTTTCAATAATTTAATATCTACAGAAATTAATATATATGCCATAAAATTTTTTCCTATAACATAATTATCTAACTCAACAGTATATTTTTTTATTACCCCTAAAGAACGTAGTTTTTTTATTCTGTTATGAACAGTGGTTATGGGTAATAATGTTTTTTTTGCTATCTGTCTTGTTGTGAAATCTGCATGATCCTTTAATATTTCAATTATTTTGTAATCTTTCTCATCAATATGTTTTATATTTTCTTCCATAATAGAACATTTGTTCCATTTTATATATAAATTTTATTATTTTTTATTATTTTTTACCATAATTTAAGAAATAAATATATAAACTTATATTACTATTTAATAGTGAAATAAAACATAAGAAAATTAGGAGATGTTTAAAATGATAAAAGAAAAAATGGAACTTTCCGAAGATCAAAAAAAATATAAACAAATATTTGAAAGAGAGATAGATCCAAAATTTGGACAACTAAAAAAACTTTTAGAAGAAAAAAAAATAGAATCAATAGAAAAAGGCTTAGAACACATAATAAAAAAACAAGAACAATACTTGCGAATACAAAAATGTTCCTTTAAAGGATACGATAAAGGTCAGTTATATGAAGTATACGCACTTAGAACGGCATCACTTATAATGGACAAAGATAAGCAATACATTCAAAGTTCTACATGTTATGTAATTAAAGATAAAACTCTTGAAACCTTATTTGTTTCACCACCATTAGACATAAAAAAACACGAAACAAGTATCACTGGAATGAAAAGAAGTGATATCAAATTAACAGAAGAAAAAATAAAAAGCGTAACTGGATATCCTGTATGCATTAAAATTTTAGAAGAACAGGAAGGAAAACTAGTAATAGGATCATATAGCGAAACACAAAGTGATGCAATTAAAATAGTAAAAATAGATGTTATTGCTAAAAAACAAGAATCATACGAGTTACCATACGAAAGCCGATTTAAAACAATTAGTTAAAAAAAGCTATAAATTAACTAAACAAAAAATATAAAAAAGTTTTTAAATGAAAGAAAAAAATATTTTAACAATGAGTATAATGAATAAATATATATCAATAAAAGAAGCAATGAAGAAAAGTCAGGGACTAGTACATCTTAGAGGATGGTGTTATAGGGCTAGAGGAAATAATGCATTACGATTCATAGTCCTTAGGGATTCAACAGATATAATACAATGCGTTGTAGAAAAAGATAAAGTATCAGAACAATCATGGAATGATGCTTTAAAGATAGATGTTGAAGCATCAATGGAGTTATCAGGAGAAATAGTTGAAGACAAAAGAGCCCCAACAGGATATGAAATAAAAGTTAAAGAAATAAAATTAATAGGAGAAAGCATAGGTTGGCCTATCCAAAAAGACCAATCAACTGAACTTCTTGCAGACTTAAAACATTTATGGTTAAGAAGCAGATACATGACTTCAATACTAAAAATAAGATCAACTGTATTTGAAGCAATACATGAATATTTTAGAAGTAACGGTTTCTATGAATATCAAAGTCCAATATTTCAAGCAACACAGTGCGAAGGTGGTTCTACGCTTTTTTCTGTGAATTATTTCGGTAAACCAGTTTATTTAGCACAAACATGGCAACTCTATGCTGAACCCGCAATCTTTGCACTTGAAAAGATATATACTATTGCACCAAGTTTTAGGGCAGAAAAATCAAAAACATCAAGACATTTAACAGAATACTGGCATGCAGAAATGGAAGTTGCATGGGCAACATTTAAAGACATTCAAGATTATGGTGAAGCGTTGATAAAACATTGTGTAAAGCGTGTTCTAGAAAAAAATCAGGAAGAACTAAAAATATTAAATAGGGATACAAAAATATTGGAAAAGGTTAGGGATACACCATTCATTAGAATGACATACGATGATGCAGTAAAAGAATTAAAAGAAAAACACAAGATAGAATTTGAATGGGGTGAAGACTTAAGAACAATAGAGGAAGATATAATAAGTAAAGCTCACGAACATTTCACAATAATAACAAATTATCCTAAAAAAGTCAAGGCATTCTATATGAAAGAAGATGATGAAAATCCTGAAGTTGTACATGGATGTGATTTTATAGCACCAGAGGGTTATGGAGAAATAATTGGTGGAAGCGAAAGAGAGAGTGATTTAGAGAAAATAAAACAAAGATTAATAGAACAAGGAGAAGACCCGAGCAAGTACGAATTCTACCTAGACACAAGAAGATATGGATCAGTACCTCATGGAGGATTTGGAATGGGTGTAGAAAGATTAATAAGCTGGATATGCCATCTTGAAAATATTAAAGACGCAATACCATTCCCGAGAACAATGTTGAGAGTAACACCGTAAAAAAGAATAGATGAAACAAATGAATGAGCAAATAATATACATAAATACACAAGATATCTATGAAACGATAAAGCAACCATTTGACAAGTCAAATATAAAAATTGCAAATAGTAATATGTTTATTGATGGCTCAACGCCGAATGAGGTTATATAGTCAAATAGCAAATATAATGAATGAATATAAAAATTTAGGTGGCTCAGCAAAAAAAATTCTAGAAGATTTTGATAGGCGCTATTATAAAGTACTATTCATAAAAGGAAAATATGATTATGAAAATAAAGGAGTTACAGATGCTCTTAAAAAACTAAACAGTGAAGAAAAAAATAAGTTTTTAGAAAACTTGATAAGAATACAAAAAGAATTTATAAAAAAACCACTCATAGACAGGATAGTTGAAGTGTTAAATAGCGACATTAAAGAACTTCTCAAAGAAGAAGACTTTCAGCTATGATTCTAATTTTTAACTATAAAAAACATAAAAAAAACTATTTGTAAAGCCTGAGTTCATGCTGTAGCCTCTTATATTCTTCTCTTGTCATTGTTCTATCATTAATTTTCTGGATTGCACGTCTAAGGGATTCTTCAAACTCAGAATGTTTCTTTATGAGAGGATTATACTTATCTTCTATAGTTCTTTTTACTTGATTAATGATTGAGTATGTTTCTTCGATTTGCTTTTCAAACTTTTGAGTCTCTTTTTCTTTAATTTCATCTATCACACTTCCTCCTTTTATTTGTTCGTATTTTTTCTTCTCCCCTTCGAGTTTTTCTATGGCGTTGTTTAAGTGTCCTGTGGCTTCAGATATTTTACATTCAATTTCAGATATTAATCGATTCTTTGAGTGCACAATTTCTTCAATCGTATAGTCTATTTTGTTCTTAATTTTTTGACTGGAATCTAATTTTTTTGTCATTTCTTCAAATCTATATAATTCTCTCGAAACTTTATCTGATAAACTAATATTTTTTATATATCTTTTTTTTGATTCTAAGTCCATGTTTTTGTCAGATAATATCTCTTTTAAAGCGTCCTTGCAATATTTATTCTTTAACTCTTTTGAAACAACTTTCATCTCTTCACTGTACGATAACGCTTCAATTATTTTTGCTATTCTGTACGCGTGATAATTTCTTCCTTCGGCCGATGCCTTTTCACACTCTTCGCTAAGTATTTTGAATGCACGATCTGCAAACTCATATCTTTCAGGATACCGTGCATCATATTCTCCCAAATTAAATTCTGCACTACTTGCTATAAGTTCAATGTTATTTAGCAATTTTTCGGTTGCTATACTTTTCTTCTTCATTTTTGAGATCGCGACCAATGATGCATCCATTAAACTTTCTAATACCTCATCATTGTTAAAGCTGCGGAATCCTTTGGTTACTTCACAATAAGAGAATAAATGCTTTTCTAATGAATCGTATACTATGAGTGAGTTAAATTCATAGAGACCTGACAAAATATCTCTAGCACTGGTTCTTGTACATCCACAATTACTTCTCTTGATATAATTCTTTATAGAATCTTTAATTTCTTTTTCTAAAAGCGTATATTCATCATCTTCCATATTGACAATTCGTTCTATTTGGGACTCGCGTTCAGCAATCTCTTTATTATTTTCATCAATCTTCTGCTTAAGCATATTAATCATTTTATCATATCTTTTCTGAAAAAATTTTCTACTAAATATCTTGCTTATGCGAGTACCTTCAAGAAGTATTACTACCGGATCATCACGTAAATACAGAGTAGGTCTGGGTAATCTAGATGTTTCTATCTTTTTCTTTAAATTAGGATCATCCCTTTCTGCTATTAACTTTTCTATACTTTCTTTGAGCGCTTTGTTCCTTTTCGATAATATTGTTATCATCATTTTAATCGCCTCATTATTTGATTTAATGTGTTCTTTTCTGTGGTGATTTTGAATATAGTCATTGTTTTTTTATTATCATGTATTTCAAGGACTTTATCTATAATTATGATCTTAGCCTTGACTGATTCAAGCATTGATTCAACCACTGATTCTCCAGTTTCACAAATTGTATCTCTGCTGTCGTCTTCTGAAATATGTATTATTGGTATCGAAGCTAATTTCATTTTAACAACCTCATTAGTAACTACTTATTAAAGGTAATTAGTCATTGTAAATATATAAAATTATTTATTAAATTATTAATCAAAATTCAATATATTTATAAATAAAGAGAATAATAAGTCATTTTATGAATAATTTTCGCCTTTATGAAAAAGATCTAAAAATACTCGCAGAACTGGATAAGAACTCTAGAGCAACCATTTCACAAATAGCAAAAAATTGCCGCTTAAGTAAAGAAATAACAAACTATAGGATAAAACGTATGCAAGAAGAAGGATTCATAAAAGGATACAAGACAATAATAGACTATTATGCACTAGGATACAATCAATACACTATATCATTAGACCTCCATAACATAGAAGAAAACACGAAAACGGATATGGTAAAGGAATTCAACAATATGCCAAGAACAGAAGCCATTTTATTCATACAAGGCACAACAGATATGGAGGTAAAATTCTGGACAAAGAATCAGAAAGAATTATTAACCACATATTCAAAAATAATGGAAAAATATAATAGATATATCAAAGACAAGAGCATATATGTTACATCAAGAAAGATATTCCTAGGACACGCATACATACATAAAAATAGGATAGAGGAAGTGATGGAGATATTGCAGCCAAAGAATATTTCACCGGAAGAAGAACAGATACTCTTACTAATCGAAAAAGAACCGCTTGCAGGAATCATAGAAATATCCAAAAAACTTAGTATGCCACCTTCCACAACTACTTCAAGAATAAAAAAGATGTACTCAGAAAAAATACTCAGAAAAGCCGTACCGTTAATAGACACATCTATGATAGGATACAGCAGGTATCAAATAAATATACAGATATCCGACCAGCAAAAAAAACATCGATTGATGGAACTTTTAAGATTGGAAAAGAATGTAATACAAATAGAAGAACGGATGGGAGCACAAGATATAGTATTTAATGTGGACGTAAAGACGGCAAAGGACCTTGACATAATAATGAATAATCTAAGAATAAATCATCCGTATATAGAGGATTTCAAGGTGAAGATTATAGGATAATTCCCTATAGGATAAATACCTTTATAAGTCTAATACCTTTTCTACCTCTTTTCTTATCCTTTCCTCATACTCGTGGACTTTTTCGCCTTCATGCTTTTCTGAACTTAAAGAATTCATTAAATCTTTAATTAATCTATATTCCTTATCTTTATCAAATATTTTATACTGTTGAAGATGTTCTTTTATTAATGAATCTTCAACATCTTCTATATTTTCAAAGCCTATTTTTATCTCTTCGAATTCTTCTGAAATTAATTTATAGGTGTTTTTTAAGACATAATATGCTCCCTGAGAATATATTTTTTCAAATATATTATTAAAATCTATATCTGAAATTTTTCCTGTATTTATTTTTCCATAGACTTTTAACAAAACAATGGTGTTTATAAACTCTTTATTCTTTATTTTTTCCAGTATCTCACTAGTTATCTGTTCTGGACTTTTATTGTTTGCATTAACTTCTAATAAATAAATATTTTTTATATTAAGTTCTATTCTTTGAATTTTTTCTTCGGCCTCATTATCAAATATAAAAAATCCTCCTGTGCTTAATCTTTCTAATTCAGAAAAATTTGCCGGAAACAATGGTCCAGAATAAACAACATTCGTATAATTTTCAAAAGACTGGTTTTTAACAATATGTATATGCCCACCTGCATAATACATGAATCCTTTCGGAAGCATACTTAATGGCATTGATTCAATTTGTGAAAATTCTTTCGGCATTAATTCTGTTATCGCTGAATGAAATAAAAATATTTTTTCTCCAGGCTCTTTTTCTAAACTTTCAGTATCCAATGCATCATAATAGTTTTTTTCTAAAGTGCCTCTTCTTCCAAGAACGCCTGTTATTTTAACACCAGTATTATTATCAATAGTAAAACTGAGGTAAATTTTATTGTCTTTTACTGTTCCCTTGAATACGTTTTTCAAAAGTTCTGCTTCTTCTAATACGTCAATCATTGTTTTTCCGCTTGGAGAATAATCATGAGATCCGGGGATTACATATACATTTATTTTTTTTTGTTTTAATCTTCTTAATTCTTTAACAACCACCCTTAAGCTCTCTATGTTGGGAAGTGCATTATTAAACAAGTCTCCTGCTATTAATAAAAAATCTATCTTTTTATCTATACATATGGATATTGCTTTCTTGAAAGACTCTATGCTTAATTCCTTTAACTTTTGATCTCTCCAACTCCCTACATGACAATCGGCCATATGTGCAAACTTCATAAATAAAAGAAAAGAAAAAGGATTAATAAAGTTGATTATTATATTGATTAATCTTTAATTATATTTTAACCCTATTGCGTTTAATTTAGATAAATATATAGTTTTTTTTCTTTCAATTTTTTTATCAGATATCTTTCTGTTATACCTTCAGGAAATCTGTATCTGTCTTCCGTTCTAGTTATAATGTTCCAGTCTGCTGTTCTTGCAAGATTTAACAAAACAGTTCTGACATTTTGGTCTAAATTATATAATCCTAAAAATTTTTCTAGTTCATGATTATTTTCATTTATAACGACAGTGTATAAAAAACATGAAAATACATCCCCTGCATCTTCATAACTTTTTATTTCTTTAAGCTTAGTTTCTAGGTCTTCTAATGTTTGTAATTTATTTTGTCTTCTGATTGAACCTATGCTAAAGAATGATTTTTGTAATTCTATGCCTTTTTCTCCTAATGGTTTGGCTAATATGTTTGTATATATTTTACTATAATCTAGATAATGTGCTGCTCTTACTAATTCTTTATAAAGACTTATTTCTAAGTAAGGATTTAATATGTTATCTATAATACAATATTTTTTCACTATGTTTGCCCTATAATCTATTATTTTTTTTCCTGTTTTGTCTATTATTTCTGATAGTGTATATGTGTTATTTTTTTCTGGGTCTATTTTTTCTATTAAATTCAGTATTTCTTTTTTCATGGATAATATAAATATATACCTATTTAAAAATTTTACTATTTTTGTCATTATAAAGTAATAACTAATTTTATTCTTTTAATCCTAAAAAAGAATTTTCAACACCAACAATATGCTTTTGTACTTTTTTCTCATTAAAAAAAGGAATCTTTACAGGTATAGCGAATCTTGAAAAATTACTTGAAACTATGCATTCCCCTTTATCCAATGCAGCAATATTTCTTGAATCAGATGAAAGATCCTGACTTGCACTCTCTATTAAAGCCTGTCTTTCGGCAAGCATTTCAGTACCGAGTATTAATTTAGTATTCATGTTTGCCAAAATTTCCCTCGGAATCAAACTGGGAAGTTGTGTTATTGCAATTAATCCAACATTAAACTTTCTACCCTCACGGGCTATAGATGAAAAAATATTGCCACCTTTCTCTAAAACCTCCTTCCCTAACACCCTAGGAGCCTCTTCTAAAACAACACCGATTATAGGCTTATCTTTTAATATTCCGTTCATTTTATAATATTTATACCTATTAAAGACTTCTGTTGCAATTAAAGAACCAATAAGTAATTCTATCTGACCAGAAAAAGTTGATGTATCAATAATGACGGTTTTTAAATTTTCTAAGTCATTGCAAATATTTTTAATAGTTGAATCACCTGCATTAATATCAAATATACCATTACAAAACACCTGAGAATCATAAAAATCTAGATCCAATAAATACATTAATCTTCTTTTAAGAACATTAACAGTAGCATCATTAAATTTTACAGATACCAATGGTTTGTCAATGATTATTGATTCTATCCATTTTTCTCCATACTCCCTATAATAAGCATTCATTGCCTGATCCTGTGCATCAGAAAAATCTAAACAGGCAAAATGATTTGGACGCAAAACAGAAATATTTATTTTTAATGTTCTGCCATTTTTCGGGACATTTCTAGAGGTATAATAAACAACATTTCCATCAGGATTATCCTTTAATCCAAAATCATTTCTGCCATAATACTCATCATGCGGATCAAGAACCAACAGACCTGCTTTTCCATTAAGATCCCACAAAAGGTTCTTCATTAAAACACTTTTTCCTTTACCTGTTGTGCCTGAAACAAGAACATGATGTGTTAATACACTTTTAGAATCCAAAAAAATAGGAACATCTAACTTTTTTGAACCGCTCCTTAAATACCCTATAAATAAAGGATTTTCGGGTTTAATTAAAAAAGACATATCCTCAGCATTTATCTCCCTAAGATTTGTAAATGGTTCGGGAAGGGATTTTGATAAAGAAATGCTGTTTTCTCTTAATATCAATAATGGTTTAAGAAAAGCCATCTTATAATTTCTCATACTTTTGTCTATTAAATCAATTTTTGAATCTTCCTCCAAAAACATTCCAGATATTAGCTCAAGATTCTGTTGACTTATCTGAGAACCAAACTTTAAATCGTAAACCTGTAAAAAAAACTTTTCTTTATCCGTTTCTGCAACAAGTATCTCCCCTAATTCAAAATCACTATCCGATTTTTGTCTTGCTATAATCTCCTCAAACTTTCCAGAAACAATCTGCCCTTTTATCAAATCTTTGCTCATTAGAAAAAAGAATAAACTAAAATTTATAAATTTTAATAAATATTCAAAAATATTAATTATTTAATGTTTAGCTTCTTTTATTTAATTTTTCAGCCCTGTACTCTGCATCAACAATTAGCACTATTACAAAATATATTGGCATCACAACCAATGATAAAGCTATGCCTATATAAAGAAATAACTGCTGCAGACCAAGAAGCTGTGCTATCAAAGAACCCAAGAATCCTATTGCAAGTATTGGTATAATACTAACAAATCCTAAGCTTGAAAAAAACACTTTTAGTTCAGACTCATCAAGCAATCTTTCTGCAAGAAGACTCTGTGCAATACCAACTATAACGCCGCCTATAACAGATAAAGCTGCAGCCAAAGATATAGAATAAAGTTTAGGGTTAAAATATAGGGTTAATGGCATTAATGCAATCAACAACGTTCCAAAAACAAGCATTGGTGCCTCACCCAATGATTTTGAAAAACTTTTCGTAAAAATTGTTCCTAAAAATGATGCCAATAATGCAAAAACAAAAACAACAGCCACATTCAAGAAACCGCCTAAAAACTGTGTTTTAAACCTTTCATAAATAAATATCCCATAATAGCTGTTTCCCACTATTTGCAAAACAGTTGTCAATATTGTGGCTATTGTCAATAAATATACTTTTTTATTTTTACTAAAAACCTTGTAAGATTCAGTGGTGCTTTTAACATAGGATTTTAAGAAAGATACAAAATGAAAATTTCCAGTCATAACTAATTCAGTTTCATTAATCATTGAAAGTATATATCCTGAAATAATGAAAAGTATTGCTGTTATTTCAAAAACAATAAGATACCCAAATATTTTAAAAACAACATCAGGAAATCCTAAAAATGATAAATTTATCAGCATACCATTTACAGGCACTAAATCCATAAAGAAAGCTGCCAAAAAAAGAGAAACTGCAGTTATAATTATCCCAAAATAAGATATAAACTTTAAAAATAATGAACGCTTTTCATGTTTTAATAATAATTTACTATACTCCAGAAAAAGATCTCCGTGAGCAATTATTCCTAAAGAACCCAATAATAATGAAAAAGCAAAAACATAAGGATTTTTTATCACTAACCCTATAGATATTCCAAAAAAACTAAAACCATAAATTATTCCAGAACTGCTTATTGTTCTTTTACTAATATATTTAATCTTGCTATATTCCCTTATAGCTCCAGACAATAATGTTACAACAGCATTTTTTAGGGCATTGATAAAACCTATCAAAAAAAGTGATGCTCCTGCGAACATAAACAATATATTTATGAACTGCTGACTGGAAAAACCATAAGCTATTCTGTCTAAAAATTCTTTTATTGCAAAAATTTTGTCATTTTTACTTCTCTCAACACCCTTATTTTTTATGCTCTCATTTAGAATCTCATCTACATCTTCTTCTAAATATCCTCTTCTTATAAGAGAATTCTTAATTTCCACTATTGAATGATTTTTTTCTAACTCCCTCTTTATTTCATCACGAAGACCCATTTTTCTAAAACTAAATTATTAAATATTTAAATGTTTCTTAAAGACACAAAATTATATACTAAGACATTGGTGCATTTATTAAAATGCATGAAAAATACAACATACAAAAATCTAAAAACAGGAAAAATATAATAAATAACAATTCAACAAAAAAAGATGATTTTATCATTTTAAAATGGTTTCTTTTAAATAAAAAGAACTAAAAAAACAATGTTCTTTTAAACAGATTTTTCAAAAGATTTAAATACAATAAATATAAGGTTTTTAATATGAATAAAATTACTTTTGCATTTAAAAATCTTATAAATAAAAAAACCGGAAGATTGGAAGAGCAATGGAAATATGATTCTGGCTCAACATTATTGTCCAGTCCCATGGTTGAAGATATAGACAATGACGGAAAAAAAGAGATAATATTCGGAACAAAAGATGGAAAAATAATTGCAATAGACTCCTCTGGAAAGTTAAAATGGTTGTTTAATGCGCAGGAACAACATACAGATTTAGAACTAATGTTCTTAGATGCAGAAACAGCTGACAGCATTAATAGTACGCCTTTTGTTGAAGATATAAATTGGGACGGAAGAAAAGAAATAATATTCGGAACAGAATCAGGAAAGGTTTATGCATTAAAAAATGACGGAAGTGTTTTATGGACTTTCACTACAAAAGGAGCAATAAAAGGTGCTGTAACAATACAAAAATTTAGCAATAATGAAACAGGAATATTATTTGGCTCAGCAGATAAAAATCTTTATTTTCTAAACAGCAAGGGAAATATATTATGGACTTTTGAATCAGACTCAGAGATAGAATCTTGTCCTGCATTTATCAACTATAAACAATTAATGATTTTATTCGGGACTAATAACGGAACACTTTATGCTTTAGATATAAAAGGAAAACCATTGTGGACTTTTAAAACAAAAGGAAAAATACTCGCACAGGCAGCATTGGACTCATTAACAAAAAATTCTGAACCAGTAATAATTATAGGATCAACTGATGGAATACTTTACTGTCTTAACATTAATGGGGAATTAATCTGGAGTTATGAAACAGGTGGTGCAATATGTTCAAAAGTAACAACTGCAGATTTAAACAATGATGAGAGAAAAGAGATATTATTTGGTTCATGTGATAACAATGTATATGCATTAGATTTTAATGGAAGAAAAATTTGGAGTTATGAAACAGATTTTTGGGTGGTATCAACACCAATAGTTACTGATTTAGATAATGATGGAAGATTAGAAGTAATAGCAGGATCTTATGACCATAATATTTATGTTCTAGATTCTGAAGGTAGTTATATGCTTGATTATGTTCCTGGGGTTTCAGGAATAGTTACTCAAACAGGCAATTATGGAGAGGCAGTAACCAAACAGCCCGGAAAAGTTCAGGGAAAAAAAATATGGCAATATCAAGCAGAGGGAATTATTGTCGGCTGTGCATATATCGAAGATTCCAAAAACATCATAGTAAATACTGATTCAGGTAAAATAAACAATATTGCGCATAAAAAAGAATAAAAAAAGGTGAGCAAAAAATGGAGAGGATAATCACTAAAAAAGAAGAACTTAAAAGAGTTCCCTTATATATACAAGGTCTTGATGAAAACATAGAAGGCGGCATACCTGAAGGATATGTAACGCTTGTTTGTGGTACAGCAGGAACAATGAAATCATCAGTATGCTTCAATGCAATATATAATGAAGCCGTAAATAAGGGAAAAATCGCCTTGTATATTTCATTGGAACAAAGCTATATCTCATTATTAAATCATGTTATAAATATGGGCTATGATTTAAGCAAAATAAATATATTGTTAATAAATGACCTCTCCAATATTAATTCCCAATTATTACAACTAAAAAATTCTAAAAGGGGAACAATAATATTTGCAGATTTAGGAGCGATAAGAAAAGAAATAAAAGACACAAAAATAAACACTACAGCAAATGCAGGATGGATTAATGTTATAAAGAATCTTGTTAAAAAAATAAAATCAGACCTTGGATTAGATCTGTTTGTTTTGGATTCTTTATCTGCATTATATGTTCTTGCAAAATTTGAAAATCCGAGAATAGAATTATTCTATATATTTGAATTTTTAAGGGACTTAAACATTACGTCTTTCTTAATATCAGAAATGCCTTTAGACGGAAGCAAGTATTCAGAATATGGTGTTGAAGACTACCTTTCAGATGGAATAATATATATAAGATTATCGCAATTCAGAAGAGCTGTAGTTAGGGAGATATCTGTAGTAAAAATGCGTTCAACACAGGTAAATACCGATGTTTTCAGTCTAGAATTTAAAAACGGAAGGTTTGCAGCACTATATGGTGGACAGAATCCTTTGTTGTAAAATTTCTATGTTTATACAATTTTTTTACTTTTCTTAATAATCAAAAAAATAAATTAATATTAGTCATACAAAATCCAACATGCATTATAATTTAAATCATAAAATATACATTAAATTTTATCAATATATTTATAATTCTAAAAATAATCCTTATCACTGCACAACCTGTGAAGATGTTATTCCCGTCTGATATTCATGAAGACGAAAGACTAGCTGAGGTTGTGCAATAAAAACAAAAATTTTATAAAACAACGATATTCACTTTCTCTAATGGCCAAATATAAAATTGAATTGGATAGAAACACATGCATTGGTTGCGGTGCATGTACTGTGGCGTGTGATAATTTTGTTACAGATGGCGATAAAGCAAAAGTTGTTACTTCTGAAGTTGAAAACATTGGTTGTAATAAAGAGGCTGCTGACGGATGTCCTGTTGGTGCAATAAAAATTACTAAATTAGAATAAATGATTTATTAACACAGTAAAAATTATAAATTAAATAAGACTAATAATAATATGAAAGATTCTATAAATGGCTTTATAATATATCCTACATATAGAATTATAGATGATGGAAAAAACAAAAGATCTCTGATTTATCTCTTTGGAAGACTAGAAAATGGTGAATCTTTTCTGATAATAAAAAACTACAGGCCTTATTTCTATATAAAAACCAAAGATGCTAATAATGAAAAATTGAAAAAAATAATAAAAGATTTCAATGGGGATATAGAAGATACGGATTTTAAAAATTTCGATGATGAAAAAGTAAGCAAAATAACTTTATGGCTTCCGGGAGATGTTGCCAAGTTAAGAAAATACTTAGAAGAAGAACTAAAAACAGAATGCTATGAAGCAGATATCAGGTTTTATCAAAGATTCTTGATAGATTATAATATAAAGGGCTCTCTGAAGATTTTTGGAAATTATAAAAAAGGAGAATTTGTAGACAGAATATATGAAGAACCAGAAATTGTTGCTTCAGACTGGTTTCCAGAACTAAAAATATTGTCAATAGATATAGAAACAGACAGCAAAAACAAAAATATTTACTGTATTTCCCTATACACAGAGGGATTAAAAAAAATCGGGGAATACAAAAAAGTATTAATACATGCTTCAGAAAAAAATATTGGAAAAAAATTACATAATGCATTATCACTAAACACCGAAAAAGAGTTGTTGGAGAAATTTTCAGAATTAATAAAAGAAATTGATCCTGATGTAATAACAGGATGGAATGTAATAGATTTTGATCTGAAGATTATTAAAGAAAAGTTTGAAAAATATAAAATACCTTTTACTTTAGGAAGAGCAGAGTGGCCCTGTAAATTAGAAATAAATAATGATTTTATGAGGGATTCTTCAGCAGATTTTCCCGGAAGAATGGTTCTTGACGGGATACAGCTTTTAAGGACGAGTTTTATTAAACTGGAAAATTATAAACTAGAAACTGCTGCACAGGAATATTTAGGAGAAAAAAAACTTGTTGGACAGGAAAATAAAGCAGAAATTATTGATATGCTTTACAAAAATGATCAACAAAAACTTGTAGATTATAACTTAAAAGATGCAGAATTAGTCTATAAATTAATTCATGTAACTTCTGCAATACAATTAACAATACAAAGAGCAATGATTACTGGAATGACTCTTGAAAGGGTTAAGGCAAGTGTTGCAAGTCTTGACAGTTTATTCTTAAGATATGCTAAAGCACATAAAATCGTTCTTAATAGTACAAAATTTTCGGAGAAAGATGAACCATTTAAAGGGGGATATGTAATGAATCCTAAACCGGGACTTTATGATTATGTTGTTGTTCTTGATTTTAAAAGCCTATATCCTTCTATTATTAGAACATTAAATATAGACCCTTATTCCTATGTTAAAAATCCCCCGAAGAATATTGACAAGAAAAAATATGTCGTTGCAGAAAACGGTGCTGTATTCAAAAACCAGGATGGAATATTGCCTATGATTATTCAAGATGTTTGGAAACAGAGAGATGATGCAAAAAAACAGAAAAAACCCGCACATGTGATTTATGCCTTAAAAATAATTATGAATTCCTTTTATGGCGTTTTGGGAAATCCTTCATGCCGTTTTTACAATCCTGAATTAAGCAATGCAATAACATATACTGCAGAAAAAATAATTAAAATGACTGCAAAAAAAGTTGAAGAATTGGGCTATGAAGTAATATACGGAGACACAGATTCTGTATTTGTTGTAAGTAAAGCAAAAAATGTTGATGATGCACAAAGTATAGGGAAAAAAATTGAAAAATACATAAATGATTTTTATGAAGAATATATAAAAAGGGAATATTATAGAAAAAGTTATTTTGAAATACAGTTTGAAAAATTGTTTAAAGTATTCCTAATACCGACAATGAGAGGTTCTGATGAAGGTGCAAAAAAAAGATATGCAGGAATCCTTATTAAGGATGGAAAGGAAGAAATGAGTTTTACGGGCATGGAATTTGTTAGGGGAGACTGGACTGATTTAAGCAAAAAATTTCAAATGGAATTGTTTGAAAAAGTTTTCAGAAAGGAAGAGGTTTCCGGATATATAAAAAAATTTGTTGAAGATTTACGCAAGGGAAAATATGACGATTTATTAATTTACAAAAAAAATATTAACAAACCTTTATCTGAATATACTAAGACAACACCACCGCATGTAAAAGCTGCCAGACAATTGAAAAAACTTACTTCTAATCAAATACAGTATATAATGACAGTTAACGGTCCTGAACCTATAGAAAAACTTAAACATAAACCTGATTATGAACATTATGTTGAAAAGCAGCTTAAACCTATTGCTGACACAATACTGCCTGTGTATAATAAAACTTTTGATGAAATATTAAAAAATTCTAAACAGACAATGTTATCTGGTTTTAGCAGTTAGTTTAACTTAAAATGCGTATTAAAAAGACATAATTATATTATAAAAAATTAATCATATTATAAAAGATAATATAAAAAAATATAATATAAAAATATAATTTGAAATATAGAAATGTTTTTTTATCGCTTTTGTAGATATCCTGGTTGTGGTTCAAAAAGAATTCCGTCTTTTTTTAGTTTTTCTATTGTTGCTGTTATTTCTATTTCTGTCATTCCCTGATTTTCTGCTTCAACTATTAATTCTTCTGTCTGTATTTTTTTTCTTTTGCCAATAACTTCATTGAATATCACCAATAGTTTTATTTTTGCATCTAATTCATACTCATTCATCATTGTTGAAGCTAATTGTTTCTGTAAACGCATAACTTCATCAAATTCAGTATCATCTAATATACCCATAACCACCCCTAAAACAATTAAGGGAACATTATTTAAATATTTATCGGAATTAGTATAGGTATTAGTATATCAATATAATTTATTTTTTTATTCACTTGTAAAATAATATAAAAGTTTATATACATCCCGACCATAAAATTTATAGGGGGTGGATTTATTGGAGATAATTAAAACAATAAAAGATAAAGATTATGAAATACATAATCATATAAAAATAGAATCAGGAAATTATATCCATAAACAGATAGAGAAAAACAATGGAAGAATATTCATGAGAATAAAACAAAGGAAACTTATAAAAAAATATACTTAAGAATATACTTATAATGATTTTTAAGAATTTTTTAAGTATTTTTTATTATTTCTTCCTTTAATTTTTTCCTTTTTTTCCTAATCTTTTTTTCTATATTTTCTTTCTTCTTATAAGCTGTAACAACATATCCTAATAATTTATTGTTTTTTGTATTAACATCTACCTTAACATTTGAAATTTTTCTCCCCTTAACAATTTTTATGGATGAAGATTTGTTTATAGACAATATTTGAGAAGGATACAAACTTCTGTATCCCGTAACTAAAAAAGAGATAACTGCAGCAACGGCAGCATATTTTCCTAAACCTATTCCAAACAACTCTATTGCCATTATACTTGCGGCTATAGGAGTATTAGCCACACCTGCCAGTACTGCAATTAAACCTATGGCTGCAAATGTTGCTGTATCTAACCCAAGTATTATTCCTAAAAGCATTCCTGCAGATGAACCAATAAAAAGTATAGGAGTTATTAAACCTCCGCTCCCACCAAAATTTAATGTTAATGAAGTAAACAATATCTTTAATAAAAAAGCATACCAAACAATTTTTGTTCCTTCAAGTATTGCTTCAACATATTCTAAACCCAGCCCTAAATAAATCCTTGAAAATAAAAATGCAAGAATTGCAATAATTGATCCTGCAATAAATGCCTTTAATGGCAGCCAAACCTTAATTCTTTTTGAAAATTCTTTTGAATACTTAAAAAATTCAATAATAAAATAAGACAGCAAACCAAAAATTATTCCTGCCAATATTATTTTCAGAAAAAAACTATTGCTGAATTCAGGTATAAATTCCAATCTTGAAAAATATTTTACGCCTAATGAACTGCTTACTTGATAAGATACTATTCCCGCAATAAATGAAGGGAGCAGAACCTCATATAATATGCTACCTACAAACAAAACCTCTACACCAAATATTGCACCGGCTATGGGTGTTCCAAATACAGATGCAAATCCCGCACTAACACCGCAAATCATTAGCTTTCTTCTGTCGGAATTATTTAGTTTAAACAATTTTCCCAGTATTGAACCTGATGATGCACCAATATCTGCTGCCGGAGCTTCCTTGCCCGCACTTCCTCCGCCTGCAATTGTTATTATCGGCAAAAGAAAAGATTTTAAACCGGACTTCCATGAAATCTGTTTATTTTTATGAATATGTTCTATAACTTTATCAGTATTATCAACATCATCTTTAGGCCATAAATAATAAACCAATAATCCATTAATGAAAAAGAATACTGGTATGAAAAATAAGAAAAAATGATTTTTATAAGAATAATTAACACTAATATCTAAAACCTTAATAAACAAAAAAGTTGTAAAACCAACTATCAAACCAATTACAATAGATAAAAAAACCCATTTTACAACATTCGTAACAATCACTGTATGTTCAGATAATTTCACCATAATAAAAAGAAAAAAACCTATTATATAAAATTTTTCAAAAAAATTCAAAGAACAACATTAATAAATTACCTAAAATACACTTTATATGATGGGCGTGTAGCGCAGCTTGGATGTGAAGTGAGCATCAGCTCTGCACCAAAGAGCGCGAAGCACTCCTAAGATATCGAAGAGATGCTTAGGTCGGGGGTTCAAATCCTCCCACGCCCGTAGCGAAGCAAAGTAGTGGGATTCAAGAACATGCCTTTTGTCCCAAAATGTTTAATTTAAAATAATTATACCCTCATTAAATTCAACAGAAATCTTCCTAGAAACATTCCTAAAACAGAAACAGAAAAACCTGCTATTAAGAATATATTTTCAACATCTTTAAACAGCATACTTCCTGCTATTCCTCCGAAAACAAAGAAAAATGCGAAAAAACCGAAATAAAACATAAAATTGTTTAATGACATTTCAACCTCTTCCTTTTTTGTGTTTTTTAAAGTATTTTACTTTTTATAAAGTAGTATTTAAATTTTATAAGCTAAACATTAAAATAACATTTTCTTTATTTAAATAATTTTTTGTTTTTATAAAACTTTTTTAATTAACTTTATAAAATTTATGGTTATTGCATTAATATGGTTTACGAACATTGCATAGGCACAATTAACATAAAAGAATTGAGTGTTAAAAGAAATTCTCCTGAAGAGGCATTAAAAAAATATATAGAAAAAAAATATTCAAACACATTAAATCTTGATGTCCTTAAAGAATTAAAAAAACCAGAATATAGAGATGAATTAGTTAATAATAACATAATAATTGCAAAGCAAGCAATCTCAGAATCTATAACAAGGGAACAATTTATTTTGCAAACAATAAATGCAATTGAAGAACTCGATAAAATATGCAATAACATGTCTAAAAGATTAAGAGAATGGTATGGATATTATCTTCCTGAAATCATCAATAAAATTGAAGATAACGAAATATTTGTAAGAATGATACTTGAAAAAGATAAAAAAGAATTAATTAAAGATTTTAATATACAAAAATCAATGGGTATTATTGAAGAAACTATAAAAAAAGAAGATATAGAAACAATTATTAATTATGCTTTTATTTTAAAGAGGTTGTTTGAAGAAAGAGAGATTCTTAAAAATTATTTAGAAGAGTTAATGACAGAAATTTGTCCAAATTTACATAAGATAACAGGGACAATAATAGGTGCAAGACTTATTGAAAAAGCTGGTTCCCTAAAAAAATTATCATTGATGCCCTCTTCAACAATTCAATTGCTCGGTGCAGAAAAATCTTTGTTCAGACATTTAAGAAACAAAAATATAAGGCCTCCAAAACATGGAATAATTCTAAATCATCCATCAGTTTTAGACTCAAAAAATAAGGGTAAAGCTGCAAGACAATTAGCTGCAAAAATAAGTATTGCATCAAAGATAGATTATTTTAAAGTAAATGGTGGCAAATGAAACAGTATAGGAATTTCAAAGGGATATATTATAAGAATAAAGGAAAAGACATATTGTTATATACTGAGAACCTTGTTAGGGGACAAAAAGTTTATGGGGAAAACATAATAAGAGAGGGTGAAAAAGAGTTTAGAGAATGGAATCCTAAAAGATCAAAACTGGGGGCTGCATTAAGAAAAGAGATATCCCAAATAGGCATTAAAGAAGGAGATTATGTTTTATATTTGGGTGCAAGTACAGGCACAACAGTAAGCCATGTTTCAGACATTGTAGGGGAGCAGGGGCTAGTTTTTGCATTAGACTTTGCACCGAGAGTTTTAAGGGAACTGATTTTTTTAGCTGAATCAAGAAAAAACATTGCACCAATATTTGCAGATGCAAACAAACCAGAAACATATTTATCTCAATTATGCATTGTAGATGCTGTTTTTATGGATATTGCACAAAAGAATCAGCTTGAAATATTTTTAAAAAACTGCAAGATTTATCTTAAAGAAGGGGGTTTTGGATTGCTTGCAGTAAAGGCGAGAAGCATTGATGTTACAAAAAATCCTAAAGATATATTTAAAAAATTAAGGACGGAATTAGAAAAAGAACTAACAATAGTAGATTATAGAGAACTTGATCCTTACGAGAAAGATCATGCAATTTTTGTTGTTAAAAAGAAATAATATGACAAATATAAAAGTATATAACATAATAATATGAGAGAAAATAAATAAGAGAAAACATTTTTAAAATACTATTTTATTCTACAAATTATGATTACTTTATTTAATACTTTATCTAGGAAGAAAGAAGAATTTCATCCAATAAATAAAGATTATGTTGGAATGTATTGCTGCGGACCGACAGTTTATTTCTATGCACACATTGGAAATTTAAGAACATATATTTTTGAAGATATTTTAAAGAGGGTATTATTATACAATGGTTTTAAAGTTAAGCATGTCATGAACATTACTGATGTGGGACACTTAACAAGCGATGCTGATGAAGGCGAAGATAAAATGCTTAAAGGAGCAAGAAGAGAGGGAAAAACTGTTTGGGAGATAGCAAAATTTTATGAAGATGCATTTATGAAAGATATTGAAAAATTAAACATAATAAAACCAGATATAGTGTGCAGGGCCACAGAACATATAAATGACATGATTGAATTAATAAAAAAACTTGAAAAAAAAGGTTTTACATACATTGTTAATGGTAATGTTTATTATGATATAACAAAATTCCCCCATTATGGTGTTTTGGCAAAAATCAATATTGATGAATTACAGGCAGGTGCAAGAGTTGAGATTGATAAAAACAAGAAAAATCCTTATGATTTTGTTTTATGGTTCACTAAATCTAAATTTCAGGAACAAGAAATGAAATGGGAAAGCCCTTGGGGCTTAGGATATCCTGGCTGGCACATTGAGTGTTCTGCAATGTCAATGAAATACTTGGGTGAAAGATTTGATATACACTGCGGAGGCATAGACCATATCCCAGTACACCACACCAATGAGATAGCACAATCAGAAGGCGCCATAGGACATAAATGGGTAAATTTCTGGTTGCACGGAGAATTTCTTGTAATAGACAAAGGAAAAATGTCAAAATCGAGTGGAGAAATATTAACATTAAATGCGTTGAAAGAAAAAAAATATGATCCTTTAGAATATAGATATTTATGTCTTAACACACATTATAGGACCCCACTAACTTTTTCTTTTGAAGCGCTTGATAATGCTAAGATAAGTTTTAATAATCTAAAAAACAAGATTATAGAATTCAAAAAAATAAATGAACCAATAGATAATATTTTAAATATACAAATAATACAAAATTATGAATCAGAATTCTTAGAGGCAATAAATGATGATTTAAACATGCCGAAAGCTTTATCAGTATTATGGTCTGTTGTAAAAGATAAACAGTTGAAAGAAAATGAAAAATTGAAATTAATACTAAAATTTGACAGGGTGTTTGGTTTAGACTTAAATAATGTTTTTGAAGAAGAAATAGAAGTTCCGGAAGAAGTGAAAAAAATTTTAGAAGAAAGAGAAATTGCTAGAAAAAATAAAGATTATAAAAAGGCAGACGAATTAAGAGAAAAAATAAAAAATTTAGGCTTTATTATAGATGATACAAAAGAAGGCGTAAAAATAAAAAAAATAAATTGAATACAATATGAATAAAAAAAACACAGCAGTCTTATTCTCAGGAGGCAAAGATTCAGGATTAGCATTAATGTATGCATTAAAACATACTAATGTAAAATGCTTAATAAACATCATATCAGAAAATAGTGAAAGTTATATGTTTCATACACCAAATATTAAATGGGTAAAAAATCAGGCTGAATCCATAGGACTGCCTTTATTGGTTCAAAAAACCAAAGGAAAAAAAGAAGAGGAATTAAAAGATTTAGAAAAAGCAATAAAGAATGCAGTAAAAAAATACCAAATACAAGGCGTGGTTACTGGAGCTATAGAATCAGTATATCAAGCATCAAGAATACAGACAATAACCAATAAGCTAAAGATAGAATGTTTCAACCCGTTATGGCAGAAAGACCAGTGGGAATTATTACAAGAATTGATAGATAATAAATTTGAGATAATGATAGTAGGCGTATTTGGCGAGGGATTAGATAAACTATTAGGAAAAAAAATAAATAGTGAAACAATAGAAGAAATACGCGCAATATACTCGAAGCTTAAGATAAACCCTGCAGGCGAAGGTGGAGAATACGAAAGTTTCATTCTTAATGCGCCATACTTCAAAAAACCATTAAAGATAAAGAAATCCTCAATAAAAACCGATAAAGAAGGCGGCAAAATATTAATTATAGAAGAGATAGAATAAAAAAACTGTATAAGGACGGAATAATATACTCATTCAGCACATCACTAGACAGGGAAAAACTCGGCACTACTTGGTATCAAGTACAATTCCAGCTACAAAATATAACTGCACAGGAAGAGAAGCGGCTCATAGCAAAAATAGCGATGATTGAAGGAGTGAATTATATAGTAAGAATGATTGGTAAATGGAATTTTGAGATAAACATGTACTGCAAGAATGTAGGAGAGTTCAGGAACAATCTCAACAAGATACGAGAAGCACTATCAGAAAATATAAGAGATTATTACACAAATATAATATTCGAGAAGCATAAATCAAATACCCTGGCAATAACCAAGTAGTCAAATAAGCATTAGACAGATATTATATATAAAACCTTATAAACCGTGTGATAAAATAAAAATTTGATAAAATGATACTCATAATTGACATATGCAAAGAAGAGCTGCACTATAACGAATTCGTAAAGCCTATAGAAGAAATAATGAAGGCCGAAAATCAAAAATATTTAATTGTGAAGGGAAATAGTATAATAACATGTCCAGGATATGCTGATAAAATAATAATAGCAGGCACATCATTAAGGGATTTCGATTATGAAAAACAAGACTTCTCCTGGATTAGAGCATATAATAAACCTATTTTAGGCATATGTGCCGGCATGCAGATAATATGTAAAGAATACAAGTGTAGTCTGGGTAAAGCTACAGAAATAGGTCTTAAAGAGATAAAATTTGATAAAGAATTTTTAAGTGTAAAAGGAAAGATACAAGCATACTGTCTGCATAATATTATAATAAAAAATAGCAAAAATTTAAGAACCCTATTTGATATTTATGCAAGAAACCAGTACATACAAGCCATCAAGCACAAGCAGAAGCCTATATATGCTACATTATTCCATCCGGAAGTACGGAATAAAGATATTATAGTACAATTCATAAGACAATAATTTTATGAATATGAAAAATCAGATAGGAAAAATAATAATTACAACAAAAGAAGGCTTAGGTTTTAAAGAGAAATTTGATATTGATGAAGAAAAGAAAAAAAGGAATAGTCAATCCAATAAAAAACACCACATGGTATGGCTTTAATTTTTGTTACATTATATAATTATCAAAAAAATAATAAGTTTAGGCAATAACCTAAGTAATTTTTACGATTAATCTTTGATAATTTTATAAAAACTCTAAGATTTTACTTTCTAAATTCTTGAATTAAAAACTTTTTAGGTTCAGTCAGCTAAAAAGAATTTAACATTTCACAACCTTGTCTTTCCATAAGAATAAAAACTATGAGGTTTTTGAATTATTTCCTTGAATATTTTTTATCATAAAAAATATTTTTTCCAATTTTTTTATCGATTCTTCTGAATTATACTTTTTATTAAATATTTTTAAAGACTCTTCAGACATTTTTTTTCTTAAGTTTTTTTTGTCTATTATTTTTATTATAGCATCACTCATTTCTTTTACAGAGTTTCTTTTTATTAAAATGCCATTAGTTGTTATCATTTCTGTTATTCCTCTAGATTTAGGCCCTATTATTGGTAGTCCCTTAGACATTGCTTCTATGATGCTAATGGGTTGAACTTCACTGTTACTCATCGTTATAAATGCATTAAACTTTCTTAAAAAATTTGTTTTTAAAAGTATATCATTATCAATATTTCCGGTCATTATTATCCTTTCAGTAAGATGATTTTTTGCAATATAACTTTTAATGCTTTTATATTCGGGACCATCGCCAACTATATATAAATATGAATCTCTTACAGAAATGACTCTTCTGAAAGCATCTATTAATAGTTTAATATTTTTCTCCTTTGAAATTCTACCGATGTAAACAAAAGAATTTTTATTGACTTTCAATTTACTATTTTTATTTTCTAAAATATCTTTATATATAAAATTATTAATTATAACTATTTTGCGTTTTATTTTATTCTTTTTTAGTTCTCTTGCCATATATTTAGATGGAGATATCACGATAGAACAATTGTTGTAAAAATATCTTAAATACTTCCAACTTAATTTTTTTAAATTTATTTTATTATATATATTTCCTAGAATTGAAAGATATTCTTCAGATGCTAAATGTGTATGAAATATTCCTACTAAAGGTTTTTTCGTTATTTTCGATAACATTACTGCCTTTAATCCTAATGTAAATGGTGTTTGAAAATATAATATATCAGGATTTATTTTTTTTACTATTTTTATATCTTTAAACGACAATATGTTTGTTATTCTGAATGTGGGATAAAAAAATGCAGGAATTCCTTTAAAATAATATATTTTTATTTTTCTATTTAGTTTTTTATAAGGGTATATTTTTTCCTTAGGTTTTGGCACGAATAAAATTATTTTGTGTCCTCTTGAAGTTAATATATTTGCTATATTTATTGTGTAAGTTACAACTCCGCTATTTAGAGGTAGGAAGGAATCAGTGAATATTATTATTTTCATTTTTTTAATATGTTAAATTTTTTAATTCCAAGTACATAGATGCCCAAAGCATTCTGGTTTCTGATGTATAAAAAAATGATTGGTAAGGCTTTAAATTATCATAAACTTCTACGAAACCATATTTTTCGATCAAACTCTTATACTCTTTTAAATGTTTTTTTGCCTTTTTTTTATCAACTCGTGCAAGAATGTATATATATGCCATCCCCAACATACTCCACGAAGTTCTTTTTTCCCAATCTTTTACAAACAACTCCTGCCATATAAATTTAGTCTTATCATTTTTATAATATTTATCTCCATAATTCGATTTATCCATATTAGACTCATATTTTAATGGTATGGGCATGTCTAATTTTGCCTTTTTTATATGTGTTATTGATGATAACAACATTTTTTTATCCTTTACGATATCTAAAAAATAAGGGTATACATTATTATGCCCATATAGAATGTTTTTATTTAATTCCTGAAAATATTTTCCATTCCAGAAATTATTAATTAGGTTGTTTTTTAAATCAATATTTTTGAAAGGATTAATTAGTATTTCTCTTCCAAAATATTCATTTATTTTATTTATTTCATCTTCTAATAAGCAAGCCATTATCATATCATAACAGGAACCTTTTATTATTGCATAATCTCTCATTCCAGAAAAATGTTTCTGATTTATAATGCCCTTATTATCTATACATATATTTCTAAACTTTTTTGCTTCAAAATTGAGAAAAGAACGATATTTTTCTATAATTTTTTTGTTTTTATTTATTCTTATGCTTCTGAAAATATATGCTACGCTGTCTGGACTGTAAATGTTTGGAAAATTAAATGGTATTCCTGACGGACTTATTGATACATATATCCCTTTATTCTTTTCAAATATTTTTAGTGCGTATTCAAGTGTTTTATTAACCTCATTTTTATATCCCAGATTTATTAATGATTGAATGCACCATCCAAAATCTCTTGAATAAAATCCGTAATTTCCTCCCTTAGGTGTTGTAGAAAAATATTTTCCGTTCCAACACGCATCTATAATTTTTCTGCATATCTCTTCATCGGTTCCTGAAAATTTTTCTAAGCCAAAAAGCTTTACTTTAATATTTCTCTTAAAGATTCTTAATCCTTCTTTAAGTATTACAAACATTCTTTTCTTATTATTTCTTCTATTTTTGATAATATTTTAGAATTATCTTCCTTTTTAATTTTTTTAAGATTTTGTTCATATTTTTTCAAATTTTGCATAAACTTATTTATTTTTTTTGCGTCTAAATTTTTATGCATTTCTCCGTATCCTAATTTTTTAATATGATATGCATTGAGTGTTTGTTCAAATTGTCCTTTTATAGGTATAGAAAGTATTGGTTTATGAAGGCTTATTGCTTCAGATATCAAACTATACCCCCCGTTTGTTATTACTGCTTTACAATTTTCTAAATCCTTAAGCCATAAATCATTATTGAATTTTCTAAAAGTAAGGTTTTCATCTTTTTTATCTATATCAAAACCATAAACTATAAACTTATAATCAATTTTTTTAAGTTCGTGAATTAGTTTAAGATTTGTAGAAGCAGTCTGATAAACTATAATGTAATCTAATGATCTTGGTTTTAATTCACTTATTTCCTTTCTTAAGATTGGCGGGAATAAGAAGACATTGTCTTTTTTTACAGGATTATAAAAGAAAGTTGTTATTAAATGATAATCTGCTTTAGGGAATATTGTATTAACAACAATTTTGGTTTTAATCTCTTCTTTTTTATACTTTTTAGGAATATTATTTTTCATTTTTGTTATTGAATGAATATTGCATATACATACCACAGGGATATTTAGTATATTTGCAATGTATGATGTTGTTCCCTCAAAATCTGTTAATAGAATATCTGGAGTATATTTTTTGAATATACCATATATTTTTTTTATATTATGAGGACTCTCTTTTGTTAGCCATTTAAAGTATCTTTTTAATGTTTCAAATTCATTAACCCTGTCTTCTTTATAAGATATTCTTATTCCTTCATACATTAAAGTTTTATTATGTTTACTTTTAATATATGGATATATTCTTGAGCTGCCTGCAATAACCAATATTTCATATTTTTTCTTTAATTCTTCTATTAAAGCCAAACTTCTTGTCGCATGACCCATGCCTTCTCCATTTATAGAATATATTATTTTTACCATGTTATTGTTTGTAAAATATTTATTTAATAGCATATTGCTATTATAATATTATTTTTTAATATACTATTGCCTAATATATTATTGTTTACTTTAAATTATTATTTTTTAATCTTTTTAAATTTGATACTTATTGGTTTTTTTATTTTTAAATCTTCACTTAATGGTTCTTTTTTGCTTATATATTTCTTCTTAACAACTTTTGGAACATGAAACCCATATAATGCAAGAAGTATTATCCCTATAAAAGATATTGTTAAATCTTTTAATCTTACAAGAAATGCTAATGCTACACCTGCACTTGCAGGTAAACCTATTATTGCAAAAGCAGATATTTGTCCTGCCTCTAAAACACCAATAGCCATCGGTATTGGAAATAACATTGCCATTCCTATAAAAGACACTATAAAGAATATCTCTATAATGTTTAAATTAAAGCCTAATAATTTTGCAGCAAATTTATATTCGAAAAACATAGCTATCCAAGAAAGCATGCTTATAATTATTGTTTTTATAAATGCTTTTTTATTATTCTTATAAAAATCTATCATCATTAATTCTATTTCTTCAATTTTATTTTCAACATTTTTTAGTGTTTTGCTCTTTATTTTATCTATTCTTAGAATATGAAATATTTTTAAAAAAAAGTGTTTGCTCTTAAGCATTCTATAATAAAAAGTTACTGTTATTATAATAAAAACAACACCTATAAAAAACAATATCCATCCAAAACTTCCTGCTATACTATATTTTAATCCTACTAGTGAAACGCCTATTATGAACAATATCCCTGAAGTTGTTATATCTATTATTTTATCTATCATTATTGTTGATAATCCTTCTGTAAAATCAACATTATGTTTTGTCAATAAACTTGCCTGTGTTGGTTCTCCGCCGACTCTAGGTCCGGGTGTTAAGAAATTTATGCTTGTCCCAATAATCCTGTAGATAAACAATTTTCTAAAAGGTATGCTTTTGTTTCTTGACTTTAATATAATATCCCATCTTAAGTTTAATAACAACAATATAGTGAAGACAGCTATTGCATAAAAAAATAATATTAAGGGATTAAAACTTCTGTATGTATTAAGTATGTTTTTTATTCCATATTCTTTTATTATAATATAAAGTGCACTTATTCCTAAGATAAGAAATATTGCCGTAAGCCAATTTTTTAATGAAATTCGCATCTTAAAAAAAATGTGTTTTTATATTTTATTTTTAAATTTGTAACGGGAGTGCGAGGATTTGAACCCCGGACCTACAGCTTTCATCATTATTATAGAAGGCTGCCGCGCTATCCAAGCTGCGCTACACTCCCATAGTTTTTCAGGATAAAAAAATCATATTTAAAGGTTATTGTTTTTCATTTATTATTTTTTCCATCAACTATTTAAACATATTTTTATATCTTCTACTATGACTGTTGAAATGGCTAAAGGTGTTAGGGATTTTTCTCCTGAAGATAAAATTTTGAGAGAAGAATTAATTAGTAAATTAACAAATATTTTTCAAAGATACGGGTATTCGCCTTTAGAAACTCCGTCTATAGAAAGACTTGATACTCTTACTGCAAAATTTGCTGCAGGAACGGATAGTGATGCTGTTAAAGAAATATTTAAACTTACAGATCAAGGCAATAGGGATTTAGGATTAAGATTTGATTTAACTGTTCCTTTTTCTAGATTTATTGCTATGAATCCAAATTTAAAAATGCCTTTTAAACGTTACGAAATAGGCAGAGTTTTTAGGGATGGTCCTATAAAGCTTGGTCGTTATAGGGAATTTTGGCAGTGCGATGTAGATATTGCTGGTTGTTCTTCAGTTAGAGCAGAGGCAGAACTAATACTGCTTGCACTTGATGCATTTAAAAATTTAGGATTAGATGCATATATAGAGGTAAATAATAGAAAATTGTTGTTTGGAATAATGGATTACTGCAATATTCCTAGAGATCTGCGTGAGAGTGTAATAATAAGTATTGATAAAATTAAAAAACAGGGTTTTGAATCAGTAAAAAAAGAATTATTGGAAAAAGGTTTAACTATTGATTCTATAAAAAAGATTATTGAAGTATTTCAAATAAAAGGAACAAATCAAGAAATAATTAATGCAGCAAGGCAAATAATTTCCTCAGAATTAGGGTTGGAAGGTGTTAATGAATTGGATGAGCTTTTTTCATATATTGGTTTTATTCCATCAGAGAAAGTTATTATTAATTTATCTCTTGCCAGAGGATTGACATATTATACTGGAACAGTATTCGAGGGTTTTTTAAGGAATTCTAAGATAACTTCGAGTATATGCGGCGGGGGAAGATATGATAGTCTTATAGGATTGTATGCAGAAAACGCCAGGGAATATCCTGCTGTAGGAATAAGTTTTGGACTTGAGCCAATAACTGATGCGTTAAAAATGTTGAATCCGGAACAGAAAAAAACAGTTACACAATTATACATAATTCCCATAAAGACATTTAAGGAATCACTAATTATTGCAACAAAGCTTCGTGAGGCAGGACTGAATGTTGATATAGATTTAATGGATAAGGGTGTTTCTAAAAATTTAGATTATGCCAATTCTTTAAAGATACCTTTTGTGGCTTTTATAGGTGAAAATGAGCTAAAAGAACAAAAAATAAAATTAAAAAATATGCATACTGGAAAAGAAGAATTAGTTAATTTAGAAGAGTTATTTAATATTGTTGAGAGTTCTTTGGGTGCATGAAATAAAATATTATGCCAAATTATATTTATTAAACTAAAAAAACAATTTTATTACTATTTAATGATAAAAAAATAAAAAAATTTTTAAATAACATCTTTATTAAAACAAAATGAACATAATAAACACCATGGATGCATATAAAACTCATGAAAGTATAAGATTAGAAGTTAAAAGTATCGCTGCAGCAAAACAATATGTTCCATTAATCAGAGAAATAACAAACATATTACCAAAAAAGATTATAGAATTAACAGGAAGTTCCTTTCATTCGAATTTACTATTAAAAGAATTAGAGTTCAATAATATAAATGCAAATATAACATATAAAGAAAAAAAATATTTAAAAAATGCCTTATCAATAAGCTTACATTATGACAATTCTCCAATAAATGGTGTTCAAAAACTAACATTTCATATAGATCCTTTAAAATTTGAAAAAAGAAGATTACTGTCAATAGATGAAATTCTTGAATTAAAAGAGCGATACAAAATAAGAAATAAAGAAAAAATTATTTTTGCAGGAGCAACACATTTTTCAGAATACAAAATAATCTGTCCAGCAATAAAAAATCATTTATTAAAAAATAAAGATTCAAAAGCAGTAATTGTTCCATATACAGAAGGACATTTAGAAGACATAGCAAGATATTTAGATTTTGAAACAAATTATTCATTAAAAGGCAACAAAAAATGTTTAGTAATAGAAGAACAAGGAACCTTAGATAAATTATACTCTTTAGCAGACATAGTATTATTAGGAAATACCTTTAAAATAGATGCATATGATGGTCAAAATCCTTTAGAACCTGCCTTTTACGGAAAACCGATGCTTAGCGGCATTGACTATCATGAATGGAATAAAGATGCATATATAGGATTATTAAAGAGCGGATTACTAAGAAGAATAAATCCTTATAATTTGGAAGCAGAACTTGAAAGAAATATTCCTAAAAAAGAGATAGAAAAATCAAGAATTAAAGCAGAAGCCTTTATAAAATCAAGACAAGGCGCGGCAAAAGTTTATGCCAATATAATTAAAAAATTTATAAACAATACATTATCCTACAAGGATAAGGAATATTTATCAGAAAAAAGAACATTCTCGGAACTAAAAAAATTATTTATTAAATAAATACAAAATAAAAATTTTAGTCATTATTTACTCAGCTAATTTATTAATTAGAATATCAATAACTAATTTTAAAGTAAGAGCAGAAATATGATTAATACACAAATTAAAAAAATTTTAAAACTTTTGAGTAAAATAAATTATTGTTTTATAACAAAATTTTGTTATTTAATTTTTAATTTTATTTTT
>JAWANI010000003.1:0-60443 GCA_038895475.1 Candidatus Woesearchaeota archaeon | reverse complement strand
TTTACAAAATTAATTTTTAGTACAACATCATATTTGTCATCTAAAATTTCTTCTTCATTAGTATATGTTTGTGAAGGTTCATAGCAGGAACCAGGTTTTGATCCATCCTCATTTTTATAGTCAGACGGACATAATTCGCATTGTGAATATGTTATTGAGGCCCTGCACCTATCCATTATTCCAGTTATAGGGACTTCCTGACAAAAATAATAGTCCGGATTTTCGTTCCAACAACAATCAGCATCATAATATTTTGCATTGGAAGGACAGTCTGAAGGACAAATTCCATCAGTATTATCTCCACATTTTCCTTCACAGTTTTCTGGAACATCACGATTTTTATTATAATAGCCCGTAGGGCATAATTCACAATCTGAAGGATCTACATAATAAACACATCTGTCATTAGGGTTTCTTGTTGGTAATGCACACCAATTACCATTTCTCTTAAAACAACAATCCGGATCTGTTATATCAGCACAACCAGAAGGACAAATATTGTCATATTCTCCACATTTGGCTTTTTCAGGATTTGAATAGAAGTATTGTTTGTTAATATCAAAATAATATGTTTTATATGATGGTTTTTCAAGAGAAATTTTAACTTTTAAATTATCTAATAGGTAAGAGCCTTTTTTTGTGCTGAATCTTAATTCATTTGCACCCGAATATATATTGTTTTTATCCAGAACAACAAAACTTCTTGTGCCGCAATCCGCAACTGAATTATAAATTGTTTCTCCATTAATGCTTATCTGTAAGTTTCCAACCTCTGAAATACTGCATACAGGCCTAAAATAAAGAGATACTTCTTTTAGGGAATCTTTCTCTGTTTTTGTCAGGACAAATTTTTGTATAGCATAACTATTGCTATAATCAGTAACATCGCCTGTTATTTGCAGATTTTCTATTAAGTATTTGTTAGCTACCCAAAATGCAACACCCGGATTTGGAACTGAAAATATTAATTCATTATTGTTGTTTAAATCAGATCTTTGCAGGGTTATTATTTTGTTATTGTTTACTTCTCCATTAAATATCTCCCTTCCATTGAGAGTTATTTTTAAGGGACCTGTATGTTCTTTAACATTAAAGCTTAAAACAACATTTTCTGTGGCGGTTATGTCTGCAGTAAATGTAGTTATATATTTTGCCTGTTCCTTATCAAATAAAGAGTTTTTTATAAAAAAAGAAGGTATTGTTTTAAGTAATTGTCCGGACACAGGGGTAGATATTCTTACAGTAGGTATATCGTAATATTTTTCAGTATCTTTATAATAAGTTATTCTTCCTACGGTTTCTCTTAAGAGCGTTGTGGTTTTTGTCTGAGGAGTATTATCGTAATAATCACTTCCGGAACTTTTTTCGTTAAGCAGTTCCTCTCTTATATCAGGAGGTAAAAACAATATATACAATATTATTAGAACAGTAAGAATTGCTATAAATGCAGCAGCACTACTTGAAGATTGTCCTTTACGCATAAATTTCACCTTTGTAAATATTTTTGTATTTATTTTTGTATTAAAAATATTTTTTAGTATGTGTTTTTTAATAATTCACTATATTATACTATTACTCTGTTGTTAATATTTATAAATATTATTATTGGTTTTTATTATTAGTTATTGTTTGTTTTGTCAGTTTTTGCTGCGTTTATTTTATTTAAATTGCTCTTTTTATTTATTCTTTATTTTAATTATCATTAATTATCATTTTCTGTGTTGCCTTTTTGTAAAACCTTTTGTAAAAATTTATAAATAATATAAAATATTTTTTTTATATGAGCTATATTAAAGAAATTTTAAGCAAAACCGAGGTAATGCTTTTAATAAGCATTGTTTTAGGATTAATAATCAGCTTAAAAATAAAGATAGGTTTTTTAATAGATTATTTGTTGGGAATAATGATGTTCTTTTCAATAAGACCTTTTTTTAGAAAAAATTTTGACATAAAAAACAATTATAAGAAAATATTTTTATCTATATTCTTTAATTATGTTTTTTTATCAGGATTATTTATTATCGTGGGAACTTTATTTTTTAAATCATCGCCTTATTATGTCGGATTTATTTTGCTAGCAATTGTTCCTCCAGCAATTTCAATAGTTCCGCTGTGTTATGCAACCAAGTGCGAACCTGAAATAGCAGACAATTCTTTATTTTTATCTTTCGCATTATCTTTACTTATAATTCCATCAGTTATTTTTTTTGCTTTTAAAAAATATGCAGACATTTATTTACTGTTATCAATTATGCTTAAAATAATTATTGTTCCGCTTATTTTAGCGTATTTGTTGAGTGAAAAAAAATTCCGCTTGTTTTCTTATTCAAAAATAATAAGCAATATTTGTTTATCTGCAGTTTTGTTTATTGCCGTATCTTTAAACAGAAACTTTTTTCTTACATTCAATTCAGACACAATAAAAATATATTTTTTAATTTTGTCAATATTCTTTTTAGGGGGCTTTTTAGTTTATTTCATCACAAACAGACTGTTTACAAAAGCCGAGGCAATTAATTTTACATTGTATGCAACACAAAAAAATGAGGGCACAGCATTGGCAATATCTGTAGGTTTGTTTTCCTCTTTAACAATAATCCCTGTTGTTATTGCATTGTTAAGCCAGTTCCTGTTTTTTATATTTCTTAAGAAGTATATATTAAAAATAAATATTTAGTTTTAATTTTGCAAAAAAGTTTATAACAAAATTTATAATAACACAAATCAATACACGATATATGAAGATACTTCAAAAAGATTTAAAACACGGACTATTAAAGTTAAAAACAGAATCCGAGGAAGATTTATGGTATTTAGAGAAAATAATACAACAAAACGATATTGTTAGTGGAATGTCCGAAAGAAAAATAAGAATAGGCTCTTCAGATGAAAAATCTAAAATATCCAGGGTGCATGTTTTTTTAAAAATACGTGTTGAAAAAATATCTTTTGATGACACTTTAAGATTATTAGGGCCCATAATTGAAGGTCCAGAAGACATTCCAAAAGGCGACTATCATACTTTTAATGTAGGCATAGGTACAGTATTGACAATAGAAAAAGAAAAATGGTCCGTGTATGAGCTAAAAAAAATAGAACAATCAACAATTACGAGAAATAATATTTTAATTGTGGCATTTGACAGGGAAGACGCTATATTTGCTGTTCTGAAAAATAACGGATATGAGATATTGCTTGAAATTAAGGGCGAGGTAACAAAAAAAGGTTTCGAAGAAAAAAAATCAGATTTTTATAATAAGATAATATCTTCCATCAAAGAATATGATCAAAAGTTTTCTTTTAACAGCATAATTCTTGCAAGTCCGGCTTTTTGGAAAGAATACTTATTGAATGAGTTAAATGATGAAGAATTAAGAAAAAAAATCACTTTAGCAACATGTTCCAGCATAGATTCAAGCACCATTAATGAAATATTAAAAAGACCCGAACTTAAAACAGTATTAGAAAAAGACAAATCTTTTAATGAAACAATTATAGTTGATGAATTGCTCAAATCCATAAGCAAGGGAATAGCATCATATGGTTTTAAAGAAGTTCAATCAAAAATTAGTGCTGGAAATGTTTCTGTGCTGTTAATTTCTGAAAACTTAATAAGAAAAATGCGTTCTGAAAAAAAATCTTCAGAAATAGATTATATTATGCAGCAGGCAGAAAACATTAATGCTGATGTAAGGATAATAAGCTCGGCTGATGCCTTAAAAAAATTAGACGGATTATCGGGAATTGCATGTGTTTTAAGATGGAAGGAAGAATACTAAAACTGTCTAAAAATATAAAGAATAACATCATCTTAAATAGCATTATCTTGAATAATATTTAAAATTCAAATTAAAAATTTAAAATGTTTCAAATAAAATATCTGCCAGAATTAATATCTGACATAAAGTCTAAAAAAGAATTACGAACTTTAGATGAGGATTTTGTAGAAAGAAAAATATATGACTTCTTTGAAGATATACGCGATTATCAGTATAAAGAAAAAATTATTGAAAAATTATCAAAAAGCAAGGATTATGTGCAGTTTAAAAAAAGCAGGGAATACAAATATCTGCTAAAAAAAATCCGTGCAGAATTAAGAAAGGTATATGGCGCATTTATTTTAAAAGAATATGAAAAAAGAAATATAATATTAAAAAAACTGCAGGGAGAAAACGATTTAGAAGAACACATTGAATTATTAAAACTTCACAAATCAACTAATGAACGTTTAAGTCATTATAAAGAATTATACGAAAAAATATTTTCAGGATTTTCTGAAAAAGTGGTTGTTTTGGATATTGCTTGCGGTTTAAATCCAATATCAAATATTTTCGTAAGAGACAAAATAAAAAAATATTATGCCTCAGATATAAGCACCGAAGATTGTAATTTTTTAAAAACATATTTTTCAAAGACAAACCTTGAAAGCGAGGTTTTTCCCCTTGATTTGTTAGAGGAAAAATCTTTTAAAAAATTATCAAGAATAAATTGCGATGTTTGTTTAATATTTAAAGCATTGGATGGTTTGGAGAGAGTTAAAAGAAACATAACAGAAAAATTATTTAATGCAATAAATGCAAAAATATTAGCAGTAACTTTTCCAACATTATCATTGTCTGGTGTAAGGGAGATAAAAGAATACAGAAGGTTATGGTTAGAAAATTTATTGAGAAAACTGGGTTGGAAATGGGAAAAGCACGTTATAGAAAATGAATTACTGTATTTAATAAAAAAGAAATAGATAAAGTTTAATAAAAAAATAAATAACAAATTTAATGAAAAAGAAACTGAATAATAAAAAATTATAATCTTAAAACTTGTTTTGCAGGTTTCATCTCTTTCCATGCAAGTTCAAATAATTCTTCTAAAGCACTTGCAAAGAAAGGTGTGTTTACCCATATCCCTACATCGTATGTTGGATGTACTTGTGAATCATCCGTAATCATGAAAAGCAATTCTTTTCTATCTACAATAATAAATCTTGCTTTGGCATCAGTATGTTTTATTTCTGCAATATTTCCTAAATCTTTTATTGCAGGTATCGCTTCTTTAGTCAATGGTGCGCATATTTTTATTTTAACGCCTCTCTTTTTTAATTGTTCAAACACCGGTTTAAGTCCCTCTATTTTTCTTAATAATCCTTGGGAAGTTGTCATTATAGTTACTGTTTCTTCTGCGTTTTTTATTGTTAATTCCATATGATTATATAAATTATGTCTGCCTTTTAATGCTCCTGAAAGTTCTGTAGGCTCAACAAGCTCGATTCCTTGTGTATGTAAATTGTTTAATTCGTCAACAATATCTGTTCCTTTAAGTTCTTCTAATCTTTTTAATCTTTCTTCTGATTCCATTCTAACGTTTTTCTTAACCCTATCAACTATTTCTTTAGGAGATACGGCAATATATTTTATTGGTTTTCCAATTTTCATAACCACAAATCCTTTTTTTTCTAATGATTCTAGAATGTCGTAGCTTCTTGATCGTGGAACATTTGCAATATCCGAGAGTTCTCCTGCGGTGCTTACTCCTCTGGACAATAATGCAGTCCATATTTTTACTTCATAAAGATTTAATCCAAAATATCTTCTTAGTTTGCTTAAAAATTCGTCTTTAACAATCATTTTAACCTCCGACATCTTTTTGTCGGCACTCACCCCTTTCTTTTTATACTCTTTTTTTTATACACCTTTATATTCAATCTAATTTATATTTTGTTTTACTGTTAAATAATATGTGTGATATACTACTTTAAATATGTTACGGTTTTTTACTTTTATAAAATGGTTTCTTTTATTTATTGTTTCTAAGGGAGTAAAGAATATTTTGTATTTGTTTTAAATAGTTTTTTTATGTGTTTTTTAGAATACTTTTAAAAATATGAAGCCACTATTTAGTGGTTTATTAATAGATTATTTTTAAATTTATTCTCTTTATAAGTGTCTTTTTTACTTTTAAAATAATAGATAGTTTTATATATTTGTTATGATTTAAATTGTTAAAACAAGGGGGTTATGGTGGATATCAACACTATTATAGATAAATTACACCCGTTAGAAAGAAAAATATTGCCGTTATTAAGAAAAACAAACTCTTTTTCAGAATTATTGGTTATTTCAGGCTTAAAAGAAGTAGAGGTTTCTAGGGCGATTCAATGGCTTAAAAATAAGCAATTAATAGAGATAAAAGAAGAATCTAAAGAGACATTATTTTTGGAAAAAAATGGTAAATTATATTCAAAACAGGGCCTTCCAGAGAGAAAATTTCTGGAAAGTCTGAACCGTGAAATGTCTTTAAAAGAAATAGAACGTTCTTCAAAACTGAGTAAAGAAGAGTTGTCTGTAAGTTTAGGGATATTGAAGAAGAAAAATGCAATAAACATTTCAAAAAAGGGAAATGAAGTTTTTGTATCACTGACAGATTTAGGCAGAAATATGCTTAAAAAAGAATCATTGGAAGAACAATTCTTGAAAAAAACATTTCCTTTAGATCCAAAAAATCTTTCTCCAGAAGAATCATATGCTATGGGAGAGTTATTAAAAAGGAAAGACATTCTAAAGTTAGAACTGCAAAAAACAAAGATAATACTCTTAACAGAATTAGGGAAATCAATTTTGAACAGCGACAATAAATTGGATAAAGAAGTCATAGATTCATTAACACAAGAATCCATTAAAAATAAGAGTTGGTTAAACAAAGAATTCAGGAGATATGACTTGAATTCTGCAGTACCCAAGATATCGTTCGGGAAAAAACATTTCGAAAATGAATCAATAGAATATGTGAAATCAGTATGGTTAAATATGGGTTTTAAGGAAATGCGTGGAAGCATTGTGCAAACAGCATTCTGGGATTTAGACAGTTTATTTGTCCCACAGGATCATCCTGCAAGAGAGATGCAAGATACTTTTTATTTAAAAAATCCATCAAAAGGAGACATTCCCTCAGATTTAAAAAAGAAGGTAAAAGAGGTTCATGAAACCGGGGGAGATACAGGCAGTATGGGTTGGAAAAGTTCTTGGAGTGAGGAAAAAGCATCACAACTATTATTAAGAACGCACACAACTGTTTTATCAGCACAAACCATCTCAAGATTAAAAAAGGAAAATCTGCCTGCAAAATTCTTTTCAATAGGTAAAGTATTTAGAAATGAAGCAGTTGATTGGAAACATTTATTTGAATTTTATCAGGTAGAAGGAATTGTTGTTGATCCTGATGCAAATTTTAGTCATCTCAAAGGATATTTAGAAGAATTTTTCAGAAGAATGAATTATGACAAAATAATGATAAGACCATCACATTTTCCTTATACAGAGCCATCCGCTGAAATATTAGTATATAACAATCAAAGGAAAGAATGGATAGAATTAGGTGGCGCAGGAATATTTAGGCCGGAAGTTACAAAAACATTAATGGGTTTTGAATGTCCAGTATTAGCATGGGGTTTAGGTTTGGGAAGAGTTGTAGTGCCTTATTATGGCATTGAAGATTTAAGAGATTTTAATAAAAACGACATAAAACAACTTCGCAGCATGAAAAAATGGTTATTATTGCCAAGATAATGTTTTGATAAATGGTCAGGAGAAAATGGATGATCGCAAAGTATACGAGCTTACAAGATTAAAATTAGCATATACTAAGCAAATAATATTCATAGCGGGATTGATATTATTGTTGTTAATGGGAATAATATTGTATATCATAAATATTTACAGCTTTGATTTTGCACTATTCATTGTAAGTGTAATGTTAATACTTACGGGATTAATAGGAATAATGACAATAGACCAAAAAATGAAAACCATATCAAAAAAAATAAAGGAGTTATAAAAATGAAAGCATTAGATTTATTGATGAACGCCACAAAAAATTTAGATGATAATAAAAAAACAGTAGAATTACTACAAGGTGTAATACATGAACTTAAGATGATGAATAATACGTTGTTTGATTTGCTTGCTGTAAGAGTGGCATCACTTGTTGAGTCTATAAAATCAGGCAATATAAAAAAAGAGCGCTTATTAGAAGAAATATTGGATATAGCAAATGAAGTAAAAGCTAAAAGCATGAGAAGTAAAAAGTAGTTGATGAGGTATACAAGGAGAAAAAATGCCGACTGTAAATTTTAGTAAAAGTTTATTATTGGAGTTTTTGGGAAGAAAAATATCTGATGAACAATTAGTGCATAGCATCAACTATATTGGTGCTAATGTCGAATCATTAGAAGGTGATGAAATAACAATAGAAATATTTCCTAACAGGCCTGATTTCTTGTCAGAACAAGGACTTGCTAGAGCATTAAAAACATTCTTAAGTATAAAACCAGGATTTAAAAATTATGCTGTGAAAAAGTCGAATGTGAAAGTTGTTGTTGATAAATCTGTTAAAAATGTAAGACCATATACTGCATGTGCAATAGTTAAAGGATTAAAACTTAATGATGAAAAAATTAAGGCAATAATACAAATACAAGAAAAATTGCATATCACCTATGGTAGAAACAGAAAAAAAGCAGCCATTGGAATTTATCCGTTAGAATACATAAAACCACCTGTATATTATAAAGCCTTGCATCCAGAGGAAATAAAATTTAAACCGCTAGATATGAATAAAGATTTGACGGGTTATCAAATACTTGCAATACACCCAACAGGTAGGGAGTATGGTTATCTGCTTGAAGGACTGGATAAATTTCCTGTATTTATGGATAGCAAATTAAATATTATGAGCATGCCCCCAATAATAAACAGCAATACTGTTGGAAAAGTAACTACACAGACAAAGGAAGTCTTTATAGAATGTTCAGGTTTTGATTTTGATTATTTACATACATGTTTAAATATAATTGTTACTGCAATGGCAGATATGGGCGGAGAAATATATAGTGTAGAGGTTATATATCCAGATAAAAAAAGATTATGTCCAAACCTTGAAGGACGAGAAATGAAAATAAGTCTGGAGTATGTAAATAAAATTCTTGGTTTAGAGTTAAAAGAAAAAGATCTTAAATTTTTGTTGGAAAAGATGGGCATGGGTTATAATGCAAAAAAAGCAATAATTCCCGCATACCGTGCAGACATCTTACATCAGATAGATTTAATAGAGGATATTGCAATAGCATACGGTTATGATTCTTTTGAAAGTAAAATAATACAAATAGCAACAACAGCTTCAGAGAATCATTTAGAGGTCTTTAAAAATAAATTAAGGGAAATACTTATAGGTCAAGGATTGTTAGAGGTAAAGAATTATCATTTAACAAATTCAGAAAAACAGTTTAAATTAATGAATTTTTCAGGAGAAAGCATCTGTTTAAATAATTCTGTGAATCAAGAATATGATTCTTTAAGATATTGGCTGGTTCCTTGTTTATTGGGTGTTTTGAAGGATAATAAACATTATGATTATCCACAGAATATTTTTGAAATAGGAACTGTTTTTAGGAGAAACGATTCTTTTGAAACGAAGGTTCAAGAAATTGAAAAAATGGCCATTGCATTTTGCGGTAATGATGCAAATTTTACTAAAGCAAAGCAGTCTTTGGATGCAATATTTGATTCATTGGGTTTAAAATATGAATTGCATGAAACAGACCATACTTCTTTTATCAAAGGAAGGGTTGGCAGAATAATATTAAATAATAAAAAAATTGGAACAATAGGGGAGATTCACCCACAGGTATTGTTGAATTGGTCTTTAGAAATGCCTGTTTCAGTAATAGAATTAAATGTAATAGATTTATTTAACACAATATATTTTTCAGAAGAAAAAGAAAAAACAGCAAGTGTTCAGAGAGTTGTTATTAAAGAAAAAGTAAAAAGCAATAAAAAAACAAGTAACGTGTTAAAAAAATCAACTTTAAAAAAAGTTAAAAAAAACAGAAAAAAATAGTTATTAAAAAAAATATTTTTACTAAAATTTTTATGTGTTAATGCTTATTTTAATTTTCTTTTTATTTTATTTTTTTATTATGTTGTTTTTTCTCTTTTATTTTTTTCTTTTCTTATTGTAGAATTTTTCTAATTTCTTATTAATATTTGTGTCTGTCAGTTCTTGATATGCTTTTTTTCTATATTTCTTCAATTTTTCAGGTTCGATTTTCTCTTTTATACTGTTTAGTTTATCTAAGGTTTTATCAATTTTTTTTAATGCGGGTTTAGAATGATACAGTAATTTGTCTTTTGTTGTGTCAACAAAATTTTTGACATCTCTCTCAGTATTAAGAAAAGTTATTGATGTATGTGTTATTGCATAATTAACAGGTTTGGCAATTATTAATTCAAAAAATAATTTGTTTTCATTTATTCTTCTTGAAACCTTGACTTCTTTTATTTTAGATGAAAAAACAGTAATCACTATTAGTCTCATTATTGCCGAAATTAAAAACAATAAAAGAATTTTAGATCCCCAATTTGGAAGTTTATTTATTAAAAAAGAACCTGATAATCCTCCCAAAAGAACAAGCGTTCCGAATATAAGATTAAAATAGGCGAAGCTTCTTGCACGTTTTTCCGGACTGACTGTTTCTATAACATAATTGAATGTTGTTAGTTCAAAACCGGCCCATGCAAACCCAGAAAAAATCTCTATGATTATTAATAAATAAAATAATATATAATCACTGAATAAGTATCCTGCTAAAAACCAAAATAAGGGTATTAATGCAACACCTGCCCCGGAAATGACAAGTATGTTTCTTGTGCCATACTTATTCGCATACTTTCCCCAGTATGTCATTGTTAAAGCTTTAGAAGCCATGGGAACAAGAATAAGAATTGTGTATTGTATATAACTGAATCCTGCTTCTTTAAGCATGAACACAGCGAAGAAAGGTCCTGCAATCATTATGGAAAAAGCCATTAAAGATCTGAATATTATGAAATTTCCAAAATTTGTATTTTGCATATTTTTGATGAAAGATAGAAATGTTTCTTTTTCTGGTGAGGTATATTTTGGTTCAAACTGTTTAATCAAATAATACCAGGATATTAATCTACCAATAAATGCAACACTAAACAATACTCCGAAACCAATCCAAATATTTATTTTTTCGAAGTAATTAAGAATTATTCCAGCAATCAAAACACTTATCATTGTGCTTATTATGACGATTTTGTTTCTTCTGCCGAAATATAGTGATCTTTCTTTTTCATCAACCACATCAGAAATCCATGAAGACCATGCAGGACCGACAATATTTGCAAAAATGTAGTATATTGTAAAAAGCAGTGTTAAAACCAAAAAATTTTTAGTAATAAAAGGGAGAATAAATAAAGGAATCATCAATAAAGCTTGAAAAAATACAAATATTGTCACAATTTTTTTTCTACTACTATATTTGTCAGTTAATTTTGCCCCGGCTACTTGAAATAATGACCCTATAAATGCAGGCACAGAGCTTAATATTCCTATTTGTGATGCAGTAGCACCCAATTTTAAAGCAAAAGGAACAATGTATTGTTCCCCAAAACCATACATTACACTCCATGCAGCACCGTCTTTAATAGAACATTTCTTTGTCTTTTCTATATTTTTTTTATCTGTTTCTTTAAGCATATTATTCAAATATTATTGCTGCATAACTTACAGAATTCTTATAATCTGAATCAGGATCAAGATCTGCTGAAGTATAATAATGTTCTAATCTAACCTTACATGGTTTAATTGTTTTAAGCAATACAGCTATAGGTATAAATCCGCACACAGTCATAAAATTATTCTGAACATACTCCAACCATCCGTCAGCATCAAATTTTTCTATAAACTCAATGGCTTTTCTATCCATTTCATAAATTTTATTTTTAACATCTGTACTAAAAGGAACATAATGATAATTTCTTCCGTAATGTGTAAAATCAGAACTTATAATTATTATAACATTTTTCCCAGATTCAATTATTGTTTCCTTTAAGTCAAGGGCAAATTTTGCTATATCTATTTCTGAACTAAGTATTATTGGAAGTATTTTTAATTGATGCATTTTGTCTTTTGTAACAAATTGCAGGAAAGGTATTTGAACCTCTACAGAATGTTCATATTTAAATGCGGAGTCGTCTGCTTTTAATTCATCATTTTTTTCTAAGAGCATACTTGCAAATTCTTTGTCTGCTCTTGCAAGACCAAAAGGTGTTTCATATCCGCTTAAAGCTAAAAAATTTCCATTACCTGAATGATTAGGACCTATTATTATGTAGATATCTGCAAATTCTGCTTCAGCAATTTCCTTATATGCCCATGCAGCACACGGTCCTGAATACATGTAACCAGCATGCGGTGCAATTATTGCTTTAATTTTATTTTTCCTTTCATTAACAGGAAGATCTCCCGGACCATTTTTGTCCTCAAAACAAGAGGTTATTTGTTTTTCGAGAGCATAATCTTTTTCCTCATAGAATTGTCCTGCAAATTGTGCTTTAACCATATTATCACCTTTAACTGATATTTTTTTTTATTTATATGTTTTATGAAAACTTTTTAAAAATAAATACTGGTTCTTTTATTATTTTTTTTCTTTTTCTTAAAAATTAATACCTAAATGTAATTTAAAATTAACAAATTATTTTTAATTATATCCACAAAATTTATATATTTTTTAAAATTAGATTAATTGGTGATGTTATGACTGATAAAATACTGCCATTAGCTGCAATGGAAAGAATATTGAAAAAAGGGTCCCCAGATATAAGAGTTAGTGAACCAGCAAAAGACGAATTAAGAATTGTTCTGGAAGAATATGGTGAGGAAATTGCGAAGACTGCGTCAAAATTTGCTATTCATGCAGGCAGGAAAACAATAAAAGCAGAAGACATTAAATTGGCATTAAAACATGGTATTAATAAATCATAGAATACATCAATAAAATGATGGACAAAAAAATAGTTGTTGGAATAACAGGAACGATTGCATCTGGAAAAGATTTAATTGCCGGTTTCTTTAAAGAAAAAGGTTTTCAGATTATAAGTTTAGGAGAAATAATAAGAGAAGAATTATCTAAAAAAGGCATTCCATTAACAAGACAAAACCAGCAGGATTTAGGTAATCAATTAAGAAAGGAATTTGGTGGGCATGTGCTTGCAGAAAGGGCTTTAAAAAAATTTCAATCTTATTCGGCACCACTAGTTATAATTGGTATAAGAAATCTTGATGAGATAAAATATCTTAAAGAAAACTCAAAATTTTATCTAATAGGAATAGATGCGCCGTTAGAAATAAGATGGGAAAGGGTTAAAAAAAGAAACAGGGATTCTGATTTGTTAAATCATGACCGGTTTGTTATTGATGATGCAAGAGACAGAGGATTTGGAGAACCATTAAACGGACAGCAAGTAGGAATGTGTTTAGTACAGGCAGATTTTTTAATAAACAATGATGAGGAAATAAAAGGACCAATAGAAAATTCAAAGATATACAAAGATTTTAGTGAAATATATAAAAAGATAATAAAACATTAGCAATTTTTGCTATTTTTATGATATGTTTTTTTATAATACATTCTTGAAATGATTTATTATTTCGGGAAGATCTATAATTGCAAGCACCCTATATGTCAGTGTGTGCGGTGTTTCATCAGATCCAACATATTCTCTTCTTAAATTTTCATACCAATGATAAAAATCTACATCTGTAGTTGACATTATTTTTTTATCATAAGGTGGTTTTTCTGCTCTGGAAGTAACCATAGAAACCTTAATTATTTTCCCATCATTAACCTCAGATATTACTCCTACGTGCACATTGGTGCGTTGTTCCTGTCCTTTTAATGGACCGTCATTATAATATCTTGTAAATATTATGCCTTGCCCAGCTTTGAAACTATTTATACCAAAACTTTCTGGATTTAAAGCACTATATCCTTCTGCAGCGTATATCTTTTTTTTGTCCCCATTATGAAAATAATGTATATATTTGTTTTTAACATTATAAATATCTAACAATTTAAGAATTACATTAATATTCCTGTGCTTATATTCATTTCCGGATATTTTGTGTTTTTCTATTATTTGTTCTAAATCTATTCCTGATGTAAGGAAAGGCAATGTTAATTGGTCCGTGCACACCATTGTTTTGGGACTTGTATTGAAGTAATCTCCATATGCGTTATCGTATGATTTAAGCATTTCTATTATATCTTCTCCATTTAATTTTTTATATTTCATATTCTCAGAAATAAAATATGCTGGCTGGTTATTTTTAGAAACAAAAATTATAGATTCTTCGTTTTTATCCATTAACTTAACTTTTAATGGCACCACATCACCAAGTTCATACGCACAGGATACTCTTATTTTATTATTTTCTTTATATGCTACAAACGGGCCATTGAATACTGCACTATTATTTATATGAAAAACCAATTGTCCATCTTGATCTTTTTTTATAAGTACATATTCATTTTGTTCACTAGGATTATGAAGAAGCACTTGTTTTTCCAATCTAAGAGTTTTTCCATAAATGGTTTTTGTAATTGTGGGTGTTAAATCTATCTCTGGATTATCAATGTATGCTGTTTCTCCAGGTATTAATTTTAAAACCAAATCTGAAATATTCAAATCTCTTTTCAAAGAATTTGCAGGTATTATTTGAGCATATTTGTCGGCAGCATATATTTCAAAATAATCTTTTTCCTCTAAATTATTGAATAATTCTGTTTTCTTATTTTCATACTTTAATTGTATATTAATGTTATTTATAAATAGTGCTGTTGCAGTCAATAAAAATATTTTTTTAATTGCCCCCATATTATTTTGTATTTTTAGGATTTATTTAAATTTTATTAATAAAAAAATATACGATTTTATGTTTCATAATTTTCATTAAATAGGTCTTTCAATGTTTTTGCTTTTTTCGGGCCAATTAAGTCTACTTCTTGTAGCTCTTTTTCAGAAGCATTCACTATGTTTTTTATTGTTTTGAAATGTTTTAATAATGGTCTTGCACCACCTATTCCTATGTTTGGTAATGCAGATATAAAGTATTCTTGTTGTTCTTTTAATGTTAAAGGCTTGGCAAAATGGTATGTTATATCGGATTTTTCTTCCAATTGTTCTTTTTTTGCTATTAACAATAATAATTCTGCCGTTTCCTTGTGGTTTTTTGTTTGAATTAAAGGAATTCCGTAAGATATTGTAATGGTTACAAGCATTCCTCTTATTGCATTAGGATGTATCTTTCTCATCATATAAATATCTTCTGTTCCTTCTATTATTATTAATGGTTTTTCATATTTTTTCAGTTCTTTTAGCTGTGAAAGCATTCTTCCATCAATTATAGAATCAACGAAATCAGAAACTGTTTTATATTCTACGACGACTTTACTGCTTAATAAAAAATCCCCTATTGAAAGTTTCTCAAGATTTAAAGTAATGTTTTTATTTATTAATTCTTTTAATACAGGAGACCCTTTTTCCCTGTAATCTGCAACTATTTTTAAAGTGTTTTCTAAATTGTTTTCATTTGAAGAATGATCGTTTAGAGAATAATCATTTAATGTTTTTATTTTATTATTTTCTTTATTATATTCTGTATTGTTCATGAAATTATTTAATGCAGGGGTGTTTTTTATCGTTTTTATTGCATCATACATTTTTCTTTCTTTGTTTCTTGCAACATGATAATATACTTCGTCCATAGTATTTTTTGTTATAAGCATGATTATTTTTCCTTTCGATAATCTGCCTGTTCTTCCGCTTCTCTGTATTTTTCTTATTGCACTAGGTATCGGCTCATAAAATATAACTAAATCAACCTGTGGAACATCCAAACCTTCCTCTCCGACAGAACTTGACACTAAAACATTAAACTCGGATTTTGAGAATTGTTCTAATATTTCTTTTTGTTTTTTTTGTGATAATCCTGTTTCTTTTTTCTTTGCTTGTCCAACAAATAATTTTGCTTTAAATCCGAGATTGTTTATTGTTTCTGTTATTTTATTCCCGGAATCCCTGTATTGCGAGAATATTATTATCTTTTTGTTTAAATCTTTAAGTTCTTCTTTAACTATTTTTTTTAACTCTTCAAGTTTTGGATGTTCTATTTCATTAATTTCTTTTAACTTATAATATGCTGCTTTGAAATTAATATCTTTAACAATGTTTTGTGATGCTTTTGTTTTTCCGGAATTTGCTTCTTGATTTAGTTTTTCTAAATATTCTTTTAATGGAGAAACCCCTTGTGTTTCTAAAAGTTCAAGTGCATGTAATATTTTGATTATTTCCGCAATAAGACTTAAACTTTTTAGTGTTTCAAAATCCTTTTCGCCTTTTGCTATTTTTGCATGTAATGATGCTTGTGCAGCAAGAATATTTTTTTTAGAGTTAATTATTGATTCTGTTGTTAGACCATAATTTTTTAGTTCTTTCAATCTTGATTTTGTCGCATTATCAAAATATGTTTTAATCTCTTTTAATTTATCTGGAAGTTCTACAAATATTTTTTCTGTAACAACTTCCTGAACGTAAGGCATTACATCTTTATCTTTTGTTGTTCTTATTTCTATTTTTTCTATGAATAAATTTTGACATACTTCTTGTATTTTTTCGTTGTCTGAACCGGGGCTTGCTGTTAATCCTATTATTCTAGGATGAATTGCTTTTTTCATATATTGTTTTGCGATAAAATTATAACTGTAATCGCCTACGCTTCTATGGCATTCATCAAAACCTATTAGTGAAACATCATTTAATGATATTCGATTTGACATTATGTCGTTTTCTAATCCTTGCGGTGTTGAGAAGATTATTTGTGAATTGTTCCATAATTCCTGCCTTTTTTCAGGACTTACAAATCCTGTAAAAACGCTCATTTTGTTTTCTTCTATGTTAAAATATTTTTTAAATACTGCATAATATTGTTCAATTAAAGGTCTTGTAGGTCCCAAAAGTAGAATCTTGCTTTTCGGATATAAATTAAGCCTATATGCCGCCATCATAAGAAATATCGCTGTTTTTCCAATTCCTGTAGGTAATATTACTAATGTATTATGTTTAGTGCATGTATTAAATATTGCTTCTTGATACAGCCTGGGCTGGAAATCTTTAAGATACATCTTATGCTCCGGTTTAGGTGTAAAATCAGTTATTGTTATCACTTTTTGTAATGTTTCAGGCATATTTAAATTTGATTATGATTAATTTAAATATCCTATGGGTGGTTGTCTAGTGATGGGAGTGTTGGTTTTTTTTTGATATGTGTGTGCATTTCTTTGCTGTTTTTTTCACTCCTTCATTATATTTATAAATATGTGTTTAATTCTACACTAGTGTAAGAAATAGCACATTTAGTTATTTTGTGCAGGAGGTAAAAATGATAACTGTTTATTCGACACCAACATGTCCTTGGTGTATAAGGGCAAAAGAATTTTTAAAACAAAATAATGTTTCCTTTAAAGACATAGATGTAAGTAGAGACAGGGCAGGAGCAATGGAAATGATAGAAAAATCGGGCCAAATGGGCGTTCCAGTAATAGACATAAATGGAGAAATAATAATAGGTTTTGACAGGGAAAGAATAAAAGAACTATTAAAGATAAAATAAAATTAAATAAAAACAAACTTAATAAATTAAGAATTAAGAATAGTGATTGAAGGTGGAAAAATGTATGATTTAATAATTGTCGGAGGAGGTCTTGCAGGAATAACTGCAGCAATATATGCCGCAAGAAAAGAAATGAACTTCATAATCATAAGCCCGGAATTTGGCGGAGAAATAGCTAATACTCCTTATGTTGAAAACTGGCCAGGGGAAAAACATATAGGAGGAATGGAGTTAGCACAAAAATATTTTGAACATATGAAAAGTTTAAATGTAAAAATTGTAGAAGACATAGTTACTGAAGTAAAAAAAGAGGGGGAAAAATTTATAGTAAAAACATATGAAAAAACTTTTGAATCCAAAACAGTAATTTGGGCAACAGGTTCAAAATACAGGGAATTAAAAGTTCCCGGGGAAGAAAAATTCAAGGGAAGAGGAGTAACATATTGTTCGACATGTGACGGGCCTTTATTTAAGGGAAAAGCCGTTGCAGTGGTGGGGGCAGGAAATAACGGATTGACATCAGCGATATATATGTCAGAAATAGCAGAAAAGGTCTACTTAATAAATAAAAACCCGACAATAAAAGGGGATCCAATACTTGCAGAAAAACTAATAAATAATAAAAAAGTAGAGCTAATACATAATGCTAGAGTAAAAGAAATACATGGTGAAAAATTAGTTAGTGGCATAACAATCATAACTCCTGAAGGAGAAAAAAACATACAATTACAAGGGGTAATAGTTAATGTGGGGTATACTCCTATAACAGAACCAATAAAAAATCTAGTAAATTTAGATCCATTGGGATATGTTTCGGTAGATGCTAAAAAAATGACCCATGTCCCGGGATTTTTTGCTGCAGGAGACGTTGTTAATAATCCATACAAACAATTGGTAATATCTGCAGGTGATGGATGTACTGCGGCCCTGGGCGCTTATGACTATTTACGCTCAAGATGAACTAAAACATTAACATAACAGGGAGAGTTTTAAAAACAAGATATATTGATGATTTAGATGAAAAAAACACATACTTTAGTCACGTTATTGACAAAAGGATCATTAGAGCAAGAGGTGCTTTTTAGTTTTAAAGTAGCCGGAATTTATGACGGTCATAAAATCATAATAGCTTATAATAGAAACATAAGATATATGAAAATATACGATGTTGATTTTAATAAATTTTTATACGATGGAAAAATTGTTAAAAATAAAATAGTATTGGAGGAAAAATGATAAAAATAAACGAGAAGGCACCGGAATTTAAAGAAGATGCATACATAGACAATGATGTAAAAAAAATAAGTTTAAAAGATTATAGGGGAAAATGGGTTGTTTTGTTTTTTTATCCAGCAGATTTTACATTTGTATGTCCCACAGAATTGGGCGAATTGGCAAAACATTATGATGAATTTAAAAAATTGGGTGCAGAAATAATATCTGTTTCTACAGATACCTGGTTTGTGCATAAAGCATGGCATGATACTTCAGAAACAATAAAAAAAGTTAAGTTTCCAATGCTTGCAGACCCGACAAAAAGAGTATGCACAGCATATGGTACTTTAATAGAAAATGGCAAGCCGGATGAAGGATTGTCTTTAAGAGCAACTTTTCTAATAGATCCTGAGGGGATACTAAAAGCATATGAATTTCATGACAATAGTATAGGTAGAAGTGTTGATGAATTATTGAGAAAGATACAGGCCGCAAAATTTGTTGAAGAGCATAATGGCGAAGTGTGTCCTATGAATTGGAAGCCGGGGCAGAAAACGTTAAAACCAGGAAAAGAATTAGTGGGAAAAATATAATGATATACTATGAAAACATTATTTTTTTAATAATATTTTTGCCTTTATTTGTTTATGCTGTAGAAACAGAATGTCCTTTCGGGTTAATTAATGATACTGCTCCAGGACAATGTTCAAGATATATAGATAATAATTATAATGAAATATGCGATTTATCAGAACCCCATAATTGCAGTGTAAATTCAACCAGTAACAATCCAAATGGCTTAGAATTATCTGGTGCAGAGTTAAAAGAAATGACTGTTGAGGAAGTTGCAGCATTATATAGTATAGACAAGAACGTGTTTGCAGAAGAGTTGGGAAAAATAATAAATGCAAAAGTTTATCCGAAGGATTCTTTACAATTATTGCATGACAATAACGGTTTAGGAATGTCACAAGTTAAGGAAGTAGCCTCAAGAATTAAAAACAATCTCAATATCGCTTCTGAATATAAACAGATATCTTCCAAAAAAACAAAGTACTATTTTTTGCATATTATCATTATTTCAACCACATTGTATTTGTTTACTTTTTTTCTGTCAAAGAAAAATATTATCTCTTTAATTGCACATAGAAAAATATGGAATTGGCTTTTATTGGTGTTTTTCGTTTTTACAACATTTTTTGCACTTATATGGATATTAAATGCAGAATATTCTCTTGGAATAAGATTGCCTATAAATACCTCTTATTGGCATATAATTACAGGATTAATTATGATTATAATTTCTGTATTCCACATATTGTGGCATTTAAACTATTATTTTATAAGAAAAAATCAGAACGACAAATAATATGTTAATTAATATTCTTTAAAAGTGATTTCCATATTTGATATTTTTTCATATATTTTTTTCTGTTTGTTCATCGGCCACCAATCATACAATATGTTGCTTATAGGCTTCCACATTGCAACCCATCCGCTTATTATTAAACCTTCAACAAGTATATTAGACAATAATGTGTCGTAATTTTTGGATATTAATCTGCTGATTATTAAGCAGGATGTAAGAAATGTTATTCCTATTATGAAGCTTAATTGTCCTTCACTTATTTTATGTTTGATGTTTTTTTCAGCCAATTTTTTTCTGTAATTGAAATGGTGATGTATCGCGTTTCTTATTTCTTGTTCAGAAATTTTTTTTAGTTCTTTTTTTGGTAAATGTATTATTATTTTTTGTTTAGTTTTTAGAGGATGTTCCTCTACTGAACTGACAATATATTCAAATGCATCATCATCAAGATCTTTTTCTAGAAACGGACTGGGATCAAAGGAATTAAACAATTGATTAATTTTTTTTATTTTTATTTCTATTAATTGGACTTTTTCCTTTTCAATATACTCATATACGGGTTCAAATTCTGTTTCTTTCACGATTTAAAAATATTTAAGAAATATATAAAACTTATTGTTTTAATTTTAATGTTTAATATTTTCTCTCACAATATGCCTGTGATAGTATTAATCCTGTTTTTTTGTTGTTATTTTCCTCATATGTTTTTATATAGTAGATGTTTTTTTCTGTTTCTATTTGTATTTCTTTTGTTGTCTCAATATTTTCAAGATATTTTTTTACTTCAGATATGCTTTTTATTTCTTTATCATCAATCTTTTGCAGTATTTCTCCAGATTTTATTTCTAGGTTTTTTGTGTTTATTGTATTTTTGTTTTCTTCTATGCCTTTTATTATGACTCCGCAGGGCACATATATAGAATTATATATTAATGTTGTAAATATTAGGAAAAACATTACTATAAATAAGGGATTAAAAAGTATTAAGAATACATAATTTTTTTTTGCAGTTTTCTTTTGAGATATTATGAGTGAAAAAATTGCGCAAAAAGGATACATTAACACCGTTAATATTATGAATATACCGATTAATGTTTTTAAGGAAATATAGGTTTTGAAACCTTCTGAAATAATTAAATATGCTCCGAGTGTAAATGTTATTGAAACAAACAATGTCATTAAAAAATTAATCTTGTTTATACTTATTGTTTTAGAATATTTGTTTTTCTTTGAAGCACTCTTTATGCCATATATTATTCCTAAAATTATAAATATAAAAATCGTTCCAGCAATCGTATATTTTGATATAAACAAATCCTTTTTTAAAAGTAAATATGTTGCTTTTATTATTCCAAACAATATGATTGATATTGTAAAAAATAAAGCAGCACTTCCTAAAGCTGTTGAGAGTTTTCTAAAAAACCGCTTCATCAAACCACCCTTTATATATGTTATACGAACTTATTTATAAATTTTTGCGTAGTGACAGGTTTTTTCTATGATAAAATAATTACTATCTCATGGAAATGCCGCTAGTTTATAGAAATGTTTATAAATTTATAGTTATAACAATCATTATGAATCATAAAAGTTTGTTGGTATTGCTTTCATTAATAGGAAGCCTATTTTCCGGCTATTTAACTTATACAAAATTATTTTTAGGTTTCTGTCCAATAAATGAGGGCTGTGCAAACTTATGGGGTTATCCTGTATGTGTTTATGGTTTTATTCTTTTTTTCATACTATTACTTTCATCAATAGCCTTTTATTATAAAGATGATTTATTTAACAAGTTTTTAATTTTAAAAATATCATTCGTAGGCATTTTATTTTCTTTATATTATGCTATAATAGAATTATTTTTTACTCAAAACACAAGATTTTCATTAGGAATGCCTACGTGTGTGTATGGTCTTTTTATGTTCACTGCAATATTTATAATACATGTTAAGAATAATTCTTTTAAGTGTAATTAGTAGCTTTTTCCGAAATAAAACCACTTTTCTGCATATGCTCCGCAAGCAACACAATTACTTTTTTCGAAATCCTGAACAATAGGGGCATTTAATGTTTTTGCACCAGTTATTTCTTTAATGTTTTTTTCACATTCCGGATTATTGCAGAATGGTGCAAAGACAATTTTTTTCTCATCAACACTCTTTTTGAAAACATCAAAATCTGCAGTGGTTATTATTGAATTGTTAAGGTTTTCTTTGGCTTTTTCAAACAATTTTGATTGTATGTCCTCTAATACTTTTTTAATGTTTTCATCTATATTTTTATTTAAAACAATTTTTTCTCCAGTATCTCTTCTTACAATAAATATGCTGTTATTTTTCAATTCTTTTGGTCCAATTTCTATCCTTAACGGAACACCCCTGAGTTCCCAGTGATTATACTTATATCCGGGAGTGTAGTTTCTGTCATCAACAATAATGTTTAGTTTTTTTCCATTAAATGTTATTTTGGAGAGTTCTTTTTTCAATTCATCGCATTTCAAAAGAATTTCTTCATTGTCATCAAATAAAATAGGAACTATAACTATATGTATTGGTGCAATTTTTGGAGGCATAATTATCCCTTTGTCATCTCCATGTATTGCAAGCATAATTCCTATGCTTCTGGTGCTTATGCCCCAAGAATTTTGCCAGGCAAATTCTTTTTCGCCATTTTTATTTAAGAAAAAAATATTAAATGATTTTGAAAAGTTTTGTCCTAAAAAATGTGATGTTGCACCCTGTATTGCTTTTCCATTAGGAAAAACAGTTTCAACACTTAAAGTATAAACTGCACCGGCAAACTTTTCATTTTCAGATTTTATTCCCTCAAGAACAGGAACTGCATAAATCTCCTCGAAAATTTTTTTGTACAAGAACAAAATGTCTAAAACCTCTTTTTCTGCCTCTTCTCTTGTTTCAAAAACAGTATGTCCCTCCTGCCACAGAAATTCTCTTGTTCTGAGAAAAGGTACAGGGTGCTTGAATTCCCATCTAACAACATTGCACCACTGATTTATTTTTAACGGTAAATCCCTCCAGGATCTTATCCATTTGGAATATGCATCATACATTATTGTTTCAGAAGTAGGTCTTATGCCAAGTTTTTCAGGCAGTTCAGATGAACCTCCCTGAGTAACCCATGCAACTTCCGGGGAAAATCCCTCAACATGTTCTTTTTCCTTGCTAAATAAACTTTCAGGTATAAATAATGGAAAATAAGCATTTTTTACGCCCATTGCTTTTATTTTTTCATTAAAATATTCTTGAATATTCTCCCAAATAGCATATGCATAAGGTCTAATAATCATACAGCCAGAAACAGGGCCATATTCTATTAGTTCAGCTTTTAAAATTGCTTGCTGATACCACTCACTAAAATCTTCATTCTTGCCAACAGTTATACCAATATCTTTTTTTGCGGCATTTTTGTCATCAAATTCACTGCCATTTATATCTTTATTTTTCATATTAAAGTTATTATATAATTATTTAAAAGTTTTATTGTTATTCTTAAAATAAAAAACATTAAATATTACTTATTTTTTCCCGTATTATGAATCCTTGGCATGATGTTCATTATGGAGAAGATGCTCCGGAAGAGGTTAATGCGATAATAGAAGTTCCTAAAAATTCTACATTAAAATATGAATTAGACAAAAAAACAGGATTAATAAAATTAGACAGGGTATTATATAGTGCAGTACATTATCCCGGAGATTATGGTTTTATTCCAAGAACATACTGGAGCGATAATGATCCGTTAGATATATTAATATTATCAAATTATCCCGTATATCCTTTAACAATTGTCAAGGCAAGACCTATAGGTGTGATTCATGTAATAGACAATGATGAACAAGATGACAAGATAATTGCAGTACATGCAGGGGATCCAAGATTTTCTAAATATATGGATATTTCTGATGTTCCTGAACATTTGGTTGCTGAAATAAAACATTTCTTTGAAACATATAAGCAGCTTCAAAACAAAAAAGTAAAAGTATTAGACATGAAAAACAGCGTAATAGCAAGAAAACTAGTATTAAAAGGAATAGAAAATTATAAGAAAAACACTCATTTGAAGAAAAAATAAAATATGAAAAACAATTTATCTAACAAACTAAATAATAAATCAGCACTCTTTTTATTATTTATATTGCTATTTTTAGCAGCATGCAGCACTCCTGTAGAGGAGAATAAAAATTTAGATGAATTAGCATCATGTATTACTAGTTCAGGAGCAAAAATGTACGGAACAGAATGGTGTCCCCATTGCAAAAACCAAAAACAATTATTTGGCAGTTCTTTTAAACTAATAAAATATATCGATTGTGACAAGTACAAGAATGAATGCATAAATGCAGGCATTGAAGGTTATCCAACCTGGATTATAAACAATTCTTTATATCCTGGAACTCAAAGCCTATATTTTTTGGCAGAAAAAACAGGCTGTATTGACAAACTTGTTGCAGAATAATTATAGCAAATAGAGATTAATTATTTCTTATTCCAGCGTTATTTCTTCTTGTTTTTCTTCTGCTTGTGTGTATTCAGGATTTTTCTTTATATAATCCATTGTTTTTGGTGTTTTTTCAGAATTTATTAGTTCATTCCATTTTTTAAAATCTATCCAGGTATGCCAGTTTCCATTTATTTTAAATTTCTTTTTAGCCAACATTACCACTCTTGATGGTTTGTGATCTGAAACTATTTCATATTCTGGAAGGAATTTTTTTAATTCTTTTGTAAAGTAAATAATTTCTTCATGTGTCGGCATGTTTTCCCTTTTTAGTCTTAATCTGCTTGCACCTATATGCATGTATGCTTTTACTTCAATAAAATCAGGATTTCCAATATGTATTAATTCTGCATATTTTTCCGGTTGTTTATCATTTATTGATTTTATTATTGTCAATCTTACACATGTTCTTTGTTCTTTTTTTGATAAATATTCTAGGCTTTTTATGAGTCTTTCCCAATAGTCTTCAAATAATGGAAGATCTACTTCTTTTAGTAATTCTTTGTTTGGTGCATCTATGCTTATGTATAATTGTGTTATTGGATTTAGGTTTTTTATTGCTTCTGGGTATTGTGCATTTGTCACTAGGAATGTACTTATATTATTTTTATTAAATTCCTCTAATAATTCATTTATTCTTGGATATATTATTGGTTCTCCCGTTAATGATAATGCAACATGTTTTACTGTTTTTGATTTTTCATAACTTTTTTTTGCCTCAGGCATTCCACCATATCCTTCTAGTAGTTTATGATGTGCTTTTATGCTTTCTTTAAATATCATTTTTGGTTCATCAACATTCCATTTCCATTCTTTGCTTACTGGTGCTTTATATCCTCTCCAGCAGAATGTACACCTGTTTGCACAGCTTATGCTTGTAGTCATTTGCATGCATTGATTACTCATTATTCCATAGAATTTTAGTTTATAGCATCCACCTTTGCCTTTTATCATGTTTTTTGTCCAGCCACATGTTTTTACTGCTGAATGTTCTCCTATTATTCTATATTGCTGTCTTTCTAATTCTTCCCTAGCATATTTGTTTAACATTTTCTCTAAGAAATGGGTCTTTTTTTTAAACTTTATGACTCTTTTTATATATATTTTGAGCACAAAACGAAATATTTAAATATAAGTTATATCATTAAATTAGATATTGGTATACAAAAGCGTATACCTTTATACCCAATACTTTTTATTAATACGAAACATCCATAACGAAAATGAAGATTCATGTATTTGAAAAACTCACATTCAAAGAGCTAACACTTTGTTGGCTTTTAAACATAACCGTTTTTGGAATAATATATCTTTTTTTACAAACAACACAAAAAACATTCATCGAAAACATAATCAACGCATTTTATTTAAGCTTTACCACTGCCCTAACATTAGGAAATGGCGCCTTTACAACACTAACTGAAAAGGTGCTTGTAATATTTGAGGCAACAATCAGCATATTTATTTTGGGATTAATAATAGGTAAAATAGTGTCAATAAAACAGGATGAAATTATAGAAAAAATAGATACCCTAAATTTTGAAGAAACAATACAGAAAACAATAACAGAACTGTACATACTTAGAAACCAAATAACAGAAAAAGGTTACAAAAAAATAAATGCAGAGGATATTGAATATTTTAGCTTATTAATAGGTAATTCCTTAAAATCATTAAATCAGACAAAAACAAATAACCCCCAAACGTCAGTAATGGAATTATCATTATTGACAGCAAGCATAAATAACTCCTTGTCAAAGTTTGTTGAATTGTTAAAAGAATTCAACAAGAAAAAAACAGGTTGGAAAAAAGAGTCAATAACAACAACAATCTTAGAAGCAAAAAAATCTAATCAACTACTAAAAGAGTATTTTGAAAAAACAACGCCTCAAGACCAATTATACAAGATTGTTGGAGAGAAGTTAGAAGACTTGGATAGGACTATTGAGGAATTGCAGAAATCGTTGTAAAATGTAAGCACATTTAAGACGATTTCAACCCTTCAAAGTCCAAATACTTTTGGACAAAAGAGGAAGGTTTATTTAAACTTTGAAGCAAAACGCAGTTCCTTTAAAGATAATCTTAAATCCTATCAACAATCGTTTGATCTTGTTGGGTTTAATAACAATTCAACAAAAACTTTGTAAAAAATCTAAAAATATCATACTCAAACGCAATCCTTAACTCCCCCTCTGAGCCCCTGGCTTAGAGGGAAACTAATAGTCACGTCAATGGGGATTGTGACAAAGGGCAAAGAATACATATTAACAATTGCCGATGGAGGATTTCGGAGGTGAATCATAATTCAATCCGCACAAAAGTGCATAAGGAGAGAATAAAGTTAGTTCAAAAAATGAGTCCACCTATATTTTGCATCTAACAGTGCAGTATAGGAAAAATAAGTAGTAAACTCGCTTTGGTAGTGGGCATAATAGGATTGGGAACTGAAATTGCTATGAAAATTATTATGTTTAATATTTAAAATATAACTAATTGTTTGTTATTTTCGACTCGGGAAATTGAGGTGAATAGCAATTTCAAAAACCGTCCTTCCACAGTTTTTACGAGTAAATACTGCTTATAGGATGAATTTTTATGAACGGGACAATAATGATTCATCCATATCGGCAATTGTTAAATAATTTTTAAGCCACTAAATTTTGTTCTTTCAAAGAATTATCTTTTATATTTAGAGATATATCCCATAAAATTTTTTCTTATAATAATTTATTAAAGGCAATATATCAACATCTTTTTTGCACGCTCCATTAATAATCTCTAGAGTTGTTAGTTTTGAACCATGTTTATGGATTTTTTCTTTAAGCCAATTTTTTATGAAGTTAAAATTTCCATTACTTATCTCGTTTTCTAATTTAGTGTTTTCCTTTAACATTTGTTCATAAATCATCGCAGAATATATTGTGCCTAAGCTATATGTAGGAAAATATGCTATGCTGCCTTGCGACCAATGCACATCTTGTAGCAAACCCTCTGAATATGTTTTCGGTTCTATACCCAGATACTCTTTATACTTAAAATTCCATACTTTAGGAATGTCTTTTACTTTTAATTTTCCTTCCAAAACTTCTTTTTCTATCTCATACCTTATTATTATGTGTATATTATAAGTTAATTCATCAGACTCTATCCTTATTAATGAAGGCCTGACGATGTTTATCGATTCATAAAATTTTTCTAAACTAACATTTTTCAGTTGAGGAAAATACTTTTTGTATTTAGGATAGTAAAACCTCCAAAAATTTATGCTTCTAACTATTTGATTCTCCCAAAGTCTTGATTGGGATTCATGTATCCCTAAACTTGGGGCATCATAAAGTATGGTATATTTTAATTCTTTGCCGAATTGTGATTCATACAGGGCATGTCCTGACTCATGAGCTGTAGACAGAAATGAAAATAAAGGATTTCTGAAAGAAGTTGTTATTCTTAAATCATTAGGACTTATCTTTGTCATAAATGGATGTCTAGATTCTGCTATAAGAAATCTTTCATTATCATCAAGTATCATTGTAGATATTTCTTGACATGTTATCTTTTGTATTTCCTTAGGCAGTGTAAATGCATTTATATTGAATTCTTTGCCATATTTTGACGATTTTTTTACCTTTTCAATAATTATTTTGAGTTCGTTTTTTAATTTGTTGAATGTTTCATCAAGAATTTTCAGTGTTATTCCCCGCTCATAATCCTGAAGCAATACTTCATAGGGGTGTTTTTTTGGATCAATATATTTGGCTTCTTTCTTTTTCAGTTCAAATATTTTTTCTAGATAGGGTTCAAAAAGTTTGAAGTCATTATTCTTTTTAGCAATCTCCCAATAATGTTGTGCCAAACCAGTTATCTTGAATAATTCTGATACATATTTTTTAGGAAGTTTGTTTATTCTTGACAATTTCCACGAATAATTTGTAACAATTGCCTTTTCTATATTATTGAGTTTTGTAATGTTTTTAGACAAATTTAAAATTATTCTGTTAAGCTCTTTAGAAGTTGTTTTTTCATGTATTAGTACTGCAATGAATGATATTTGTTCTGCTCTCTCTTCTGCAGCCTTTGCAGGCATCAAAGTGGCCCTATCCCACCATAATAAATTTGCAGCACTGTTAAGAATGCTTATTTCTTTATCAATTTCTTTTAATCTATTCAATTCTTTTTTTATTTGAGTGTTATTCATTGTAAAATTATTTCATTATTTTAGTCATGCTTACAGCTTTATCCCCTGAAATAAGTTTCATGAGTCTTACTCCTTGAGTGTTTCTCCCTACAGAGCTTATTTGAGAACATTCAGTTCTTATAATTAAACCTTTTTTGCTTATAAACAAAACTTCATCATCATCTTTTACAGATAATATGGAAACAACTTTTCCGTTTCTCTCTGAACAAATTATATTTCTAACACCTTTACCTCCCCTGGAGATTAATCTATACTCGGATATTGGTGTTCTTTTTCCATACCCGTTTTCTGTCAATGTTAATACTTGTTTATCATTTTCAGCTATTATCATTCCTATAACTTCATCATCATTTTCAAGTTTTATACCCCTTACACCTTGTGATTGTCTGCCTGTCGGTCTAACATCTTGTTCATCAAATAATGCCGCCTGTCCGTTTTTTGTGGCAATTAAAATATTTTTTGTCCCATCTGTAAGTTTTGCACCAATCAATTTATCCCCGTTTTCTGCATCCATATTTATTGCAATTATGCCGCCCTTTCTCGGATTGCTAAATTCTATCAAATTTGTTTTTTTGATAATCCCTTTTTTAGTTATCATAATAAGATAATGTTTATCATCAAAATCTTTTATGGGAATTATTGCATTTACTTTTTCATCAGTTTCAAGTTCTAAAAGATTTACAATCGCTTTTCCTAATGAGTGTCTTGATGCATCAGGTATTTTATATACTTTAAGCCAATGCAACACACCTTTATTAGTTATAATAAGCAAATATGAATGCGTTTCTGCAACAAAAACCTGTTCTATAAAATCTCCATCTTTTAAGTCTGAAGCAATTATCCCTTTTCCGCCTCTGTTTTGTGTCTTATAATATTCAATAGGCATTCTTTTTATGTATCCAGAATTAGTTATTGTTATAACAACAGGCTCATTAGGTATTAAGTCTTCTATATCAAAATCTTCATCATCATCGATTTCAACTATTTTTGTTTTTCTAGAATCATTTTTTGAATATTTTTCTATAATTTCATCCATTTCGTTTTTTATAATGCTTAAAATTTTTTCTTCAGAAGATAATATGTTTTTGTAATCTTTTATTTTAACATTAATTTCTTCATATTCATTCTTTATTTTTTCTTGTTCTAGTGCAGCAAGTTTCTGAAGTTTCATATCTAATATTGCATTAGCCTGAATCTCAGTTAGAGAATATTTTTTTATTAAAACAGTTTTAGCTTCCTCAGCTGATTTGCTGTTTTTTATCTTAAAAACCACATCATCAATATTTTCTAGAGCAATCTTTAAACCTTCAAGAATATGTGCTCTTTCCTCTGCTTTTTTTAAATCATACTCTGTTCTTTTTCTGACAATAATCAGCCTGTGATTTAAGTAACTGTTAAGATATTCTTTTATATTCAGTAATTTTGGTTCCTTATTTACTAAAGCAACAAAGTTTATTCCAAAAGTATCTTGTAGTCTGGAATGTGTATATAGGAGATTTTTGACAATTTCAGGATTTGCATCTTTTTTCAATTCTATTACTATTCTTATGCCTTCTTTATCAGATTCATCTCTTAAATCAGAAATATCATTTATTTTTTTGTCCCTAACAAGTTCTGCAATGTTTTCTACCAAACTAGATTTATTTATTTGATAAGGTATTTCTTTAACTATAAGTCTTGTTTTATCTTTATTTTTCTCAACATCTATTACAGATCTTATTTTTATTATTCCTTTGCCATTTTTATACGCTTCAAGAATTCCTTTTTTCCCTAATATTTCTGCACCCGTAGGAAAATCAGGACCTTTTAATATTTCGAATATTTCTTCAACACTTATGTCTGGATTATTTATTAATGCCTTAACTGCTTCACAAGATTCTTTCAAATTATGTGGAGGTATGTTTGTAGCCATTCCTACAGCGATTCCTGAACTCCCATTAACCAATAAATTAGGAAATTTAGAAGGTAGAACAACAGGTTCTTTTAAAGTACCATCAAAATTCGGTATAAACTCTACTGTTTCTTTATCTATATCTTGTAAAAGCTCATCGCTTATTTTTGAAAGTCTCGCCTCAGTATACCTCATTGCTGCAGCATTATCACCGTCTATTGATCCAAAATTTCCCTGACCTTGTATTAGTGTATATCTCAATGAGAAATCTTGTGCCATTCTAACTAAGGAATCATATACTGCTGCATCACCATGAGGATGATACTTACCTAAAACCTCTCCCACTATTCTGGCACATTTTTTAAAAGGCTTATTATAAGTATTTCCAAGTTCATTCATTGCAAAAAGTATTCTTCTGTGCACAGGTTTTAGTCCGTCCCTAACATCAGGCAAAGCCCTCCCAACTATTACAGACATTGCATAATCTAAGTAGGATTTTTTCATCTCATCTTCAATAGGCTGATTAATTATTTTATAAGAACCATTTTCCCCGTTTTTAGCAATATTTTCTGTCATATTCTCTGTTTTTAGAAATGTTCCTCGTTTATAACTTTTTTGGTTGAAAAATATGCTTAAAAACAAAGTATTCAGAGTGCTTTTTTAGTAAATTTTTTAGAAAAAGTTTATTTTAGTTTTTTTCTATTTTTAAAATTCTGTTTTTGTAGGGATTGATATATATTTTAAAAGTATGTCCGCAGTATACACATCTCTTTGATTTTTCAGACAACAATCCTTTTTGTGGAAGGTATTTTTGTTTTTTAAAACATTTAGGACACATTACTATAATCATCTCATTATATTGTAACATTAATTGTTTTTTAATTTTTCTCTAATTTTTAAGAGTTCTTCCTTATATTTTTTTTCTAGTTGTTTTTTTGTTAAAGACTTCGGCTTTTTCTCCTGAGAGGATGTTTCAGCAGCAGTTTCTTCTTTTATTTGAACTGTTTCGTCATTCAAGGTTTTTACAGGTATCTCTTCTTCAATTTTCATTGTTTTTTCTTTTACTTCCAGTATCTTATTCTCAATTGATTCTAAAAAAATTTTTTGCTGTTCCTTTTCTTCCTCTGTTTCTGTCATTTTTTTAGTCTCAATCATTTCTATTTTTTTTTCTATTTCAATCACTTCAGGAATTTCCTCCTTCAAAGTTTTTTGTTCTTCTTTTACAGGTATTTTTACCTCATCAAAAATGCTTTTAAGATTGCCATGGTCTATTTCAAAATAATTATAGAATTTGTCTGCTGTTTTAATTATATAACTTCTGCCTTTCTTTTCTTTTAGTATAAAACCTGTTTCTTCTAATAAATCTATATGGTCATAACACTTATTTCCCCTTATCTTTACTACTTCAGACTGAAATACCGGCGATTTCCAGGCAATTATTGCAAGGGTTTCCATTACTGATTTTGGCAATTCAGTATCTGCAACTATTTTTCTAACTATGGACAAATATTTTTCTCTAACATTAATTTTCCAATTTTCACCTTCTTGATATATTGCTAATGCAGAATTTCTTTTTTCATAGTCTTCTTTTAGTTCGTTCAATATTTTTTTGGTTTTATTTTTTTCTATGCCGCATAGTTCTGCTATTGTTTTTTGGTCTATATATTTTCCGTATGCAAAAAGCAATGCCTCTATCTTATTTTTATCTTCTGAGATTTCTTCGTTCATAGATTTTTTTATAGAAGATTTCATCTTTGAATTATAATGTTTTTTGCAGTATTTTAATTTTATTTTTTTATATATCTATTTCCATCTAAAATTAAATTTTTTTCCTTTATTAATGAATCTAAGAATGGTTTTAATTGTTCTTTATCAATGCCTACCCTAGAAGATATTTCTTCAATTGTTCTAGGCTCGCTTAAAGAGAGTATTATGCTGTTTTTTATTGCCCTATTGAGATTTACTTTAAGTAAATTGTTTTCTGATGCCGCGTTTTTTAATTCAATAGATATTTCGTGTATCTTCGATATTATGTCATTGTACCAATAGGTTAAATCTTTTTGTGTAAAACTGAAATTTTCTGGTTCTAATATTTCTACGCTTGCTGGCCCTAGATTGAAACATAAAATATTTAATTTTTCTAAATTTGATACCAATAATTCTGATTCAAAAAAAGTGCTCCATATGCCATCTTTTTCTTCTGCCGGAGCAAAATATTCATTCATAAATATATACTCAGGATCTTCTTTTATTTTAGAAATGTATTTTTTTAGTGATTCTTCCACATATTCTTTAGGATTTCCTGCCATTTCAAAAATTATTCTACAAAAAACATATCCCTTACCCACTAATTCTTTAATCTCTTTTTCATTCATGATTTTTGATGAGAGCTATTTTTTTTATAAATCTTTTGGTAGAATCTTCTTATAATGTTTATTTGGTTTTTATTTTTTGAATAAATATTTGTATGAAAAATAAGTTATAGTGGATGAGAAAATTATAATTATGCCTATTAGACTATATTTTTTTGTTTGTTCATTTCTTGAGGCATAGACTGTTTTGCCTGTTATTGGTGAATTATAAAATTTTGCATCTAATCCGGTGCTGTTGAATTTTGTGCTGTTTAAGTTATTTGAGGGTTTTAATGTAAAATTTTTAGCAGAGTTGCCTTTAGATGTGACTTCGGTATCTGCACATGGTTCATTATAATATTCAGTTGTTTTATAGCCTAATCCTTCTGTTGTTATGGTATAATTTCCACATTCAAGATTTTTTAATGGGAAAAACAATTCTGTAAAAGAGTTTTTTTCCAAATATAATTTTATTTCTGTTGTTTTTTTATTTTGATTGTTTTTAATCTGAATATTTACTGAGTACTTTCTATCATTTCCCCTATATGCATTTACGATTATGTTTTTTTCATCTATTTTCGTATCAATAAAAGATGTTTCTAAAGAATTTTTGCTTTCATCCTTGCCCTGAACATTTGTTTCTGCCACCTCACACTTTTTTTCTTCATAGTACGGATTTTTTATTATTAATATTTTTTCTGCACCATCATTAAGTATATTTTCTGAACAATTACTTTCTATATTTATTAAATTATTTTTTATGATTATTGCAGAAACTTTTTCTTTTATGTTTGGTGTAAAGGTTTTTTCATTAAGATTTGTTGTCTGAATTTTGCTTTTTAAAATAGTCCCATACAAATCCTCGACCCAGTACTCTATTGAAAAATTGGATTTGTAGTATGGCGTGATGTTAAGTGTGTTATAGAATTTAATAGATTCTTTGTTTTCATATATTTGTTTTTCTTCTTTAAGTTTAATACCGATGCTTATATTGCATATTTTTACATCATCTGATATGTTTATGGTTTTATTTTGTGTATTATTTGTTTCATTTATTGTGTCCGGAATAGGTGTGCTGTTGGTTATATTATAGATGTCAGTTTGATTCATAAAGTCCGTATTATTTAATATATATGTATTATTTGATGTTTCTGTATTGTTTTGTGTTTCTGTATTATTCAATATTAATGTGTTGTTGTATGTGCTATTTTGTGTTGCATTGGTTATATTAAACAGAAGCACATATTCCAAATGATATCCTGGTGTAGGTGTCGTAGTTATCCATTCATCATATTTTGTTAATGAATATCCTTCAGGAACCACGCTATAATTTATCCAGTCCAGTGTTATTTCTCCATATTTTAATGCAACATATTCCCCATTATTGTTGAGAGTGAATGAGCTTTCATATAGTTGGGAGAAAATATTGTATTCAGAAACAAGTTTTGAACAATCATTACAAATTATCGGATAATCACAACTTCCATTTCTGTACAGAACTATGTTGTGGTTTATGTTGTTTTCGAATAATTTTATTTTCGAAACATCTTCACAATACGGGTTTGAAAGCTCTATCCACTCTCTTCCGACATCGCTTCCTAATGGATTGGGCATTATTTCATTAAATTTTATAGAATATGCGGATTTTATTGTTAAAAAAATTAAAAATATATAAAAGAAAGCGAACATTATTTTTTTTAATTTATTCAAATAATTGATTTTAGATTTATACAATTTTTTTAATCTAAAAAAATTTTTAACAAGCATGTTTTTGCAATTATTTTCAGATTAATATTTTAATCTGTATTTTAATCGAAAGATTTTCGGTCTAATTGATAAGAAATACATAATAATATGAAATAATTAAAAATTATTTAAAAAAGCCCGGAATTTTGTTGTTGCACTTTTTGCATTTTCCTTTTGAAATACCGCAAACTTCTATATACGGGTTTCTTTTTATTAAAAGATTATTGCATTTGGGACAATATGTATTGTCTAAAAAGCCAATATTTCCAATATATACATATTTTATTCCTGTATTAATTGCAATTTTTTTTGCCTCAAAAAGTGTTTCTTTGGGTGTTATCTCTTTATCGGCCGCTTTAAAGTATGGAAAAAATCTTGAAAAATGCAGAGGAGAATTGGCGTTTTCTTTTATCCATATGCACATTTTTTTAATTTCTTTTAAATCATCGTTTGTTTTAGGTATTATGAGGTTGGTTATTTCAAGCCATTTTTTTGATTCTTTTATTATTTTTATTGTTTTAAGCACAGGTTCTAATTTTGCATTGGCATATTCTCTATAAAATTTTTCATTAAAACCTTTTAAGTCTATATTTGCAGCATCTATGTATTTAAGTAATTTTTTTAATGGTTTTTCGTTAATATATCCATTGCTCACCATAACATTTTTTATATTGTGTTTTTTTGCCAATTTTGCTATATCAACCATGTATTCATAGAAAATTGTCGGTTCATTATATGTATATGCAATCATTCGTATATTGTTTTTTATTGCTATTTCAACAATTTCTTTTGGAGAAATAAACTGTATTTCAGAAATAGGGGTGTGGTTTTTGCTTATTTCATAATTTTGACAACCCCTACAAAATAAATTGCATCCTATTGTTCCTATCGATAATATTTTTTCTCCGGGATAAAAATGGTATAATGGTTTTTTTTCTATAGGATCAACATGTATTGCACTCACTTTTCCGTAAACCATGCTATAGAATTGTCCGTTTATGTTAATTCTTGTACCACAAATGCCTTTTTTGTTATTGTTGATGCGACAATTGTGCGGGCAAAGATTACATATTATTGTTTCTTTTTCCTTCTTGTAAAAATTTTTTATTTTATAGAAATTTTGATTGTTTATTTCTTCAATCATAAACTATTTTGTTTATTATTATGTATTTTAATTTTATGATTGTTTTATCTTTATTTTATGTTTTTTTCCTTTTATAATTTCACATTTGTTTTTTATGAAATTTTTGTAAAAATTGTTTCTTTACTATTTTAAAATAATAAGAAAACTTTTAATATTATCTCAAAGTAGTATTCTCTATATTTTAAAAAGGGGTGTTTATGGGTTTTTTTAGCTTCTTTAAGAAGAAAGAAAAAGATGTTTCTAGCAACGATTTAAGTAGTTTAAATACCGATCTGCCTTCAATATCTGGGGGCGATCTTTCCTTGCCTTCTCTAGAGGAAACCTTTCCATCAGGTAACAATATTAATGATAACAACATTAACACTCCTCTTTCAGATAATGCTTTTTCAGAAGGTGCTGAGAAATTAAACGATATAAACGAAAATAATTATTCTGATGAGTTGCCTTCATTTAACGACTCGTATGTTGATGAGCATGATTTAAGAGAAGCTGCAGATCAAAATGTTGTTCAAAATACTGCATTTGAAAGTTTTAATGAGAACAAAAATGATGACAAATATTCTGAAAACAAATTATTACTGTCAGGTTCAAGGAATAATGAAGATTATGAGCCGTATCATGAGGAAAAAATAGAACCCCCGAGAGCAGAGGATTTTTTGGGTAAGGCGGGCAGTGATCTTAAACTGCCTTCAGCAGAAGAATTAACTATTGATTCAAACAACATGTCTTTTGAGTCAAAATCCAGGAATTATACTTTACCAGAAATAACCGATGAAGATTTATCCGAACATTCAATACCTGAAGATGTTCCATACGATGTTTTTATAAGAGGCAGCGATTATGGAAAGATATTTAATGAAATTAATTTTATTAAAAAAACACTTGCAGTGCAGGATGAAAAAATATCCCAAGTCATAGAGACTTTTAAAAAAGAGGAGTCTGTTTTGAATACATCTAAGGAAAACATGGAATCATTATATAAGAGAATGCTTTTGATTGATAAAAAAGTGTTTGTATAATTGAAAAAATTGAAAAAAAATGATAATGAAAAAAAGGTGATATGATGCAAAATGCTCCGGTTTTTGTAAAAATTGATAATTATAAAGAAGTGCTTGATATTATAGATGTGATGAAAAAGAAGCTTAAGGAGACTAAGCAACAGTTAGCAAAAGTAAAAGAACTTAAAGCACAGGAAGATGCAGAATTGCAGGAATGGGAAAGAAATGTTAATGAAATAGCCAAAAGATTGGTTTTTATAGATAATGCTTTTTTTGACAATGATTGATATTTTTAATAATTGATAATTAAAGAACGATTAAAAAATTAAAATGACAAAAAAAGTTTCAAGGGATGAAGAATCATACTATGTTTCCATTAAATCCCCGTTAGAAACAAGAAGACAATTATTGGAGTGCACGAAAAAAAGCATAATTTCATTAAAAAATTATCATAAAATGATTCTAATAAGAAAAGAAAAACTAAAACATTTAGAAGATTTAAGGCAATCAATAAAAGAGCTTTCATTCTTATATAATAAGCTTTCACAAATGCTTCCTGATTATAATACAGAGATACTTAATTCTTTTAGAAGTACGCATAAGGATGTTGTAAAAAAAGAAACGCAAAAAGAGAAAAAAGAATCTAAAAAGGCTGAAGCAGTTACTCAAGAACATTCAGAACTTCATAAGTTAGAATCTGCATTGGCTGCTTTGGAAGAAAAAATAAAGAGTTTAGAATAAAAATTCTTTAATGAAAATTTTGAAAAAAAGGATTTTCGAAAAATATATTAATTAGAAAATTTTTATTTTATTTATGGATTACATGTGGTTGATTTTTGCATTGCTTTCAGCGGTATTCGCTGCTTTAGTTGCAATATTCGGAAAAATAGGTCTACAAGGTATTGATTCTAATACTGCTACAGCGGTAAGAGCTATTATTATGGCATTATTTTTAATAGGGGTAATAATTTTTCAGGGAAAGCTTAAAGATATTTCTCCAATATTAAATAACAGCAAAGCATTATTGTTTATTGTTTTGAGCGGTGTTGCAGGTGCATTGTCCTGGCTGTTTTATTTTATAGCTATTAAGTCTGGAGAAGTTTCTAAAGTTGTTCCTATTGATAGGCTTAGCGTTGTTTTTGCAATAGTTTTGGCATTTATATTTTTAGGTGAACATATTTCTTTGAAAACAGGAATAGGTGCTGCGTTAATAACTGCTGGTGCAATACTAATAGCATTAGGATAATTAATTGTAAAGATGATTCATTATTTTAATAATTTGGTAAGATTTTAAGATGATGGCATTTAAGATAAGTTTTATAAATCCTTGTTTTATTCTTTTTTTTATGCGGGGGTTCCAGAGTGGCCAAATGGGACAGACTCAAGCACTCTGAGGCAGAGCCTATCCGTTATTCGTTATGAATAGTTGAGATATCTGTTGGCTTAGTGCCTTCGTGGGTTCGAAAAGCTTACTGCTCGAATTTCCTACCCCCCGCATATTATCAATTAAAAATTAGAAATATTCTAATCTTAATTTAATATTATTTAAACATCATTCTGTTTTTAATTACTACTTTTTAGAGATGATAAAATTTTTAAATAACTTAGTATCCTAAAAGAAACTTAAAAAGAAATTTATAAAAAACATAAACATATCGGAGGGAGAAAATGGACTATTTTACAAAAGAAGTTAATGAAATAATAAACAATATTGATGGAGTAATTTTATCTGACGGAAGAATTGTAAAAATAAATAATAAGAAAAAAATGTTAAAAGAAAATCTGGGAATACTCTTAGAAAAATCATTTAAGAATATTTCAGAAGAACCATGCGGAATCAATTATATAGATAATATACAAAAAATAGGACGAAAAGAATATATTAAACTAAATAATCATGGAACAAACTTTTATTTATCCATAACAGACATTGATAAAAAAAATGTTGAAAGTTTAGATTCATTATTAGAACAAAATTATTTGGGATATGGTTTTAAACCAATATCAAAACAGAAAACAGTGCCTTTTGCTTTAACAAACATCGCTCCAAGCATAGGTTCTGTTACTAATAAGAATATTTCAGAAGAAGAGATATTTGGCAGCAGAGAACCAATATCATATACTGAAAAACCTAACGGATATCGAAAACCAAAAAACGACTGTTTCGATTATGTAACTTCTGCATTTAATAATAAGTAAATTTTTAAATAAAATATTTATCTTATTAATATTTATTTTATTTTTTTATTATTGCAATTTTTTTTTGGCACATTAATTTTTTATTTCATTAAAGGCGGTTAAATGATAGAGATAATGCCAATAGGCGGTTATAGGGAAGTAGGCAAAAATTGTACTGCTATAAAAGTTGATGATGAAGTAATAATTCTTGATATGGGTCTGCATTTGCAAAATTATATAAAATATACTCAGGATGATGATGCTGATGTTTCTTTAGAAACATTAACTGAAATAGAAGCAATTCCTGATATAAGCATTATTACAGAATGGATCCCTAAAGTTAAAGCAATATGTATAAGTCATGCACACCTTGATCATGTAGGTGCAGCACCATTTCTCGCACAAGAATTTGATTGTCCTATACACGGAACACCCTATACAATAGAGGTTTTAAAAGTAATTTTAGAAGACAAAAACATTAAACTCCCAAATAAATTAGTGGTTCATGAGATAAACAGTGTTTTTAAGGTTTCTGAAAATATTAAAATAGAATTTGTAAGTGTAACACATTCGGTTATACATGCCGCAATAATTATTGTTCATACAAAATATGGAAAATTAGTATATGCCAATGATTTTAAAATAGACAATCAGCCGACATTGGGGAGCAAATCAAATCTTGGAAGATTATCACAGCTTAAAGAAGTGAAGATAATGATAATGGATTCATTATATGCAAATAAGGCAATTAAAACACCTTCTGAATCAGTTGCAAGAGAATTACTAAGAGAGGTAATGATATCTACTAATAGTAATGGAAAAGCAATTATAGTGAGCACATTTTCAAGCCATTTGGCAAGATTGAAAAGCATTATGGAGTTTTCAAAACAGTTAAACAGGAAAGTTGTTTTTTTAGGGAGAAGCTTAGAAAAATATATCCGTGCAGGGGAAAACATTAAGGCAATATCCTTTTCAAAAAGCTCAAAAGTAATAAAGTATCGCCAGCAGGTGCAAAATTTTCTTAAAAAATGCAAGAATCCCGAAGATTACGTTTTTGTAGTCACAGGACACCAAGGCGAACCAAAATCAGTGCTTGCAAGAATGATATTTAATAATTACTTTCATTTTAAAAAAGAAGATATTGTAATATTTTCATGTAACATAATTCCTGGTGAGGAAAATATAAAAAACAGGGAATTGATGGAGTCTGAATTGAAAAAGAAGAAAGTGCGCATATTTAGGGATATACATGTTTCAGGTCATGGAGCAAGGGAGGATGCAAGAGATTTAATTAATTTGATTAAACCAAAAAATCTTATACCTGCACATTCTGAGATAGCTACTGCAGAACAATTTTTAGAGCTTGCAGAAGAGTTAAATTATAGGGAAAATAAAAACGTATTCTTGCTAAAAAACGGGCAGAAAATGGCTTTTAAATAAATTTTTTATAACTAATTAAATAATAATTATATAATAATATAAACGTATTATAATAATATTCGAATAATAAATTTTATAAATGATTTCCACCATAATATTCTGATTATTGTTGACACTAAATTTTGCATATTTTAAGCACTTTAAGTGTTTATAGGGCTATGAGTAATAGATTAAACGCAAAAAAAGAATCAAAAAGGGAAAAAAATTTACTTGAATCTATAGTTTTATACGATGAAAGATTTTATTATCATAAACCTGCAATACAATATTTGGATAGTTATAAATCGGATTTCTTATTTATTAAAGATTTTCCTTTTGTAATTGATATGATGTCAACAGTCTTAGATAAGATGGATTTTAGGGAGATGATAAAATGTGCATTATATTCAAACATAAAAATATATAATGATGGTGAATTATTAAAGGTTGCTCCTGAAACTAAAATATCTGTTTGGCACTCATATTTGCTGGAGTCATTTTTAGGAGAAGATGCAAAAAATTATATAATAAGGGGCGATTATTTTAATAATAACTTTTCTCTTATTAAAAATTCTTTAAACAATAATATTGCTTTGTGTAATAATATTTTATCAAGAATAAAATCTAAAAGAGATTATTCTATGTCTAAAGATTATGATTTGTTAAATTGGTTAAGTTTATATTCAAGAATGAATGCTTTTTCTTATAAAAAAATATTTTATTAATTCATGTTTTTTAGTTTTTTGACTTCTTCTTTAATTATTTCAAAGCCCTTCTGCCAGAAATCTTCAGATGTTATATCTATGCCTATTCCTAAAAACATTTCCTCAGGATTTTGAGATCCACCCTTGCTGAGAATATTTACATATTTGTCTACGAATTTTTTGCCTTCTCTTCTGTAAATCTCATATAAGGATAAAACCATAAGATTCCCGAAAGCGTATGAATAACAATAAAAAGGATATTCATGAATGTGCGGTATATAATTCCATTCATTCTTGAATATTTCGGGAATTTTCATGTTTCCGAATTGTTCTTTTAACAGTTTTAAATACATATCGTCTAAATCTTTTATTGTTATCCCCTTGTGCATATTGTCGTGTGCATATATTTCAAATATTACAAAATATGCCTGTCTGGTTATTGATGCATACTGATTATCTAACAAGTTCATTAAAACGTATTTTTTTTCTTCAATATTGTCTGATTTTTTTAATATGTCATCAGCTAATATCATTTCAGAGAATATAGATGCTGTTTCACATAATGGGAGTGGTGCATGTTGTAATAGATTTGGTTGATTCATACTTAAAACATCATGTATGCCGTGTCCAAGTTCGTGTGCCATTGTAAACAAATCTCTTATATCGTCAGTATGATTAAGCATTATGTATGGGAGATGCTTGTTTGTTATTAAACTACAGAATGCTCCGCTTCTTTTGTTTTTTTGCGGGTGACTGTGTATGTGTTTATTTTTAAATATTAGATTTGCAGCATCGTAGAATCTTTTGTCGAAATCCTTAAATTTTTGTAATACATACTTTTTGCTAAACTCATAGCTGTATTTTTTAGATTTAAAAACATATGGTGCATAAAGATGAAATCTTGAAAATTCATATCTTTTATTTTTTGGGAGCTTATTGTTTATTATTTCATGTTTTACCTTAAAATATTCCTGAAATACATGATTATTTTTTTTAATAACATTGATTAATGAATCAATGGTTTTATCTTTTAAGTCATTACTAATGTTTCTTGAACTTATTGGTCGTTTATATTTTCTTATTAGTATGTCTTCATTATACCAGTCAAGAACTATATTTCTGTATATTTCTGTTAATTCTGATTTATGAGATTCATATTTAGATAACAAAAGAATATATGCTTTTTCCCTGACTTCGGGATCAGGAGACCTGCATTTTGTTTTTAATTCTTCCTCAGTGATTTTTTTGCCTTCGAAATCAAACGTAAAAGAACTTGTTATATGTTCATATATATCGAAAAAGCCCGAAGAGGCTATGTTTTTTAGGTTTATTATTTGTTCTTTATCTTCTGATAGTGTATGTTTTTTAAGATTTCTTGTTTTTTCAAAATAATGTTTAAATGATTTTAGTTTTTCTGAGTTTATTATTTTTTTATATGTTTTTTCATCTAATTTCATTATCCAGTGTGAGAAGAAAAGCGTTTTATTATTTATTTCAGTGCCTAATTGTTTTAGCATAGATATTTTTGCCGATGCCTCTTCGTCTTTCGTATTTTCATAAAATCTTAAGGAATAATACCCATTAAGAAGCATCAGTTTTTCATACATTTTTTCTTTTAGAAGAATTATTTTAAATACAGTATCTATTATGTCTTTATTGTTTTTATGAATAATTGATTTATATCTTATGAATGATTCAACATCTTTTTTTATTTCCTCTAATATATTTTCAGGTTTTTTATTAACCAATTCATTTAAATTCCACACTTCTTTCATTTTTAATTTTTGTTTATTATTTTTTTATCGTATTTATTTTTGTCTTTTTTTATTTTTATTTATTCTTTAATAAGGGTTGTTTTTTAAATTTTGTTTTCCATGTGTCATTATATTATTACGTTTTTTACTAATAAGTTACTTTGTAGTAGTTATCGGTTAATTTTTTAAATATATACAAATTACCTCAAAGACATATGGAAAACTACATACTAAATATAAAACCTTTAGGGCTTAAGGGACAAAAAGTTTTGGTTGAGTATTTCAATACTGAAGACTATGTTTTAAGAACAAAAATAGATGATTTTTGGAGAATAACCGTTACAAGGGAGATAATTCCTTCGAAACATAACATTACTCCGAAAGAATTAATTGTGAAGCTCACGGAGAAGTATCCCGGACATGTTTTTCAAGCAATGCCTTATGGTAAATGCAGAGTAAATAATAATAAAGAATTTGATCTTCCTAAAGATTCAAACAGTTCTTTCATAATATGGCACAAAGGAAACCGAGAGGATGCAAAAAATCTGGAATTTTTTGTCAGTGGCAAACAAATATTTTTCAGGAATCCTGAAAAAAGATATCGTGCAAGAACATATGAGACTCGCGAAGTTTCTGAACTGGAAAAAATAATAGAAGATCTAAATAACACTGTGTCTTCTGAAGATATAAACTTTAATTTTTCAAATATAGAGGTTCTGTGCGATTATAAGACATTAAAGAGACTAAACAAAAATATTTTTAGAATAAATGTTTACGCTTCAGAAATTTTTTCGTCTGAAAAAAAGGCAGAATCTTTATATGGTTTATTATTGAGAAACATTTCTAAAGACTCTTTTTTAAGAAGCAATATTGATATTAAAAAAATTGTAAAATTTGTCGATGTTTCCTTGAAGGAAAAATTTTATTTAAAAGTGACTGCTACATCTAGACCAGAAGTTGTTTCAAAATTAGATGTCCTCGGAATTTTTCCAAAAACAAAATCTGGAATTCAAGAAGTAGATGCAATACAATTGCTATATGATCCGTTGATGCTTAACAGGGTTTCACAGCAATTAAGAGATTTTTTTCCGATACACTCAACATTTAATCCTGATCTGCCTTTAAAGTCTCAGCCGAACTACAGATTGTTTCCGTTTCTGTATTTGAAAAATGTATCTTATGGTGTTAATATTGAGGATGCATTGATGCATTGCAGCGAATTTTATAAAAAAAACACCGCAGTTATTGATTTAGAAGTTATTGATTTTATAAACGGAAAAATACCCTCTGGAAGAATATTTATGGCGACGTTAAATTCTGAAAGTGAAAATAAAATATATATTACTTCAGAAGCATGGAGGTCTGAATACTACAGGAAAAAATTAATTAACGGTTTTAAAAACGTAAGTTTTGAATTTGTAGAAAACGAGATAGACTTAGTAAAAAAATTGAATGATGATTCAAAAAAGTATTATAAGATAATAGGTCATAATTTTATAGAATTTGATTTTCTCCATTTAAAACAATTTAATTCACATAAAAAAATATGGGAAAAAAATCTTGATGACATACTGGACACAAAGGAGTATTCTAAGAGAAGATTAAATATCTTATCAGACCATAAATTGGCTACTTTGGCAGGATTTACAAAAAGCATTGATTATGATGAAATGAAATCTTTAATAAAATCAGGAACGTATGAAGGTTTAGAAAAAGTTGTAACATATACAATAAACGACGGTTTAAAGAATAGGGATTTTGTATTAAAAATAATAAGAAACGCCATAGTTGAGAGTTTTGCTGTCAACAAACCATTAAATTCTGTTTTTAATTCCGACCCCGTAAAAAATTTTTATGATGCAGGAAAGAGAAGATACTTTATGAAATTAAACACGCTTAGAGATAGGCATGAGAAAAGCCCTAGGAGACATTTGGAAAAATTAAAATCAAGATTAAGGCCTGATGCAATTCTGCTGGATAAAATATCTTCTTTAGAACAAAAATATGGTATTAGTGAAGGAATATTATATTATCCAAACATATTCATAGAATCATTTAAACAAATTATAAATTCAGACCCTGTTCTTAATTTTATATACGATAAAATGATTTCTGAAAAAAACATAGTTGTTAAAACAGATTTAATATGGAAGCTTGCATCAGCATTAGTTGTTCCAATAGATAAAGTAAGAGATTGCATGGAAATGGCCGGATTGAAGTTTGGAGAAAAATATGATATTAAAGATTTTTATCAAAGTCTTTCTGACATGTCAAGACAAAGAGATATATATTTCAGCAATATTTTAAGGGATGGAAAGTCTGAAAGAGATTTATCAAATACGAGCTTTATATTTAGTCAGGAATACCTAGGAAATGTAAACTGGGAAAGAATAAATGGATTAATATATGATTACAGCATATTAAAATTAAATAACAAATACTCTGAAATGCTGGATTTATTGTTAAAAAATAAGTTTGAAGCAAGGTCTAAAAGCTATATTATCAGCAATAATGAAAACTTTCCAGGATACTCCTTGGGAAGAATTAAATATATAAATTTTAAAAACGACAGGATTATAGGAAAGATGGGCGATATTGAAATATATCTTAATTTTAAAAAATATAAAAATAATGGTCCTGAAAGAATATTTTATGAATTAATAAAAGACGCTTTAGAAAGGAATTATTTGGACAAAAATTATTGGCTGGAAAAAATATATTCATTAGATAAAAAACTTTTAAGCGAAAAAAATATAGAAGTAGTAAAAAGAATATTGAATGTAAACCCTTTGAAAAGCGGTGGAACATTAAGCCTATTTGATTAACTTTTTAAACAGATATATTTTAATATTTGATATATTTTGTGTTTTAAGGTATATATAATCATAATAAAAAATTAGAAATTTAATTAGAAAATTTGAATCATCATTAATGGTGTTGGGGTGTTAAAATGAAACTTGTGTTGTCTGAAACAAAACTTATAAAAGAACCTGTTACAATTATAAATGATCTTGTCAATGAAGCAAGATTTAAAGTAAAGAAGGACTCCATGGAATTAATAGCAATGGATCCTGCAAATGTCGCAATGGTTGTCTTCAGACTATTAAGCAGTTCATTTATAGAATATAATGTAAAAGAAGAAACGGTTTTAGGATTAAATTTAAACGACTTTAAACAAGTATTAAGAAGAATAAAAGCTAACGATAATTTGGTGTTAGAAGTTTCTGAGAATAAATTAAAATTAACATTACAGGGGAATAGCGTAAGAACATTTTTTCTTCCATTAATAGATTTAGATGAAAGAGAGCAAAAAATACCGGAATTAAAATTTAAAGCACATGTAAAATGTCCATCAACAATGCTTAACGATGCTATAGAAGATGTGGAAATAATATCTGAATCGGTAAGTTTTCAGTCAGAAGATAAAAAATTTGTAATATCGGCTTCTGGCGATTCAAAAAAAGCAAATATTGAAATAAAATCTGACGAAAATGTCGCAATAAAATCAGAGGAAAAGGTTAAATCAAAATATTCAATAGAATATCTTAAAAAAATGATTCAGGCATCAAAAATAAGCAATAATGTAGAGATCTCCTTCAGCAAAGACTATCCTTTAAAATTGGAATATAAAGAGATAGACAAAATACAAATGATTTTTATTTTAGCGCCAAGAATAGAAGAGAACGACTAATTAAAAAAGTTATATTTGTTATATTTTTTTAATAGTATTATATTTTATGTATGTGTATTGTTTTTTTGTGTGATATTATGAGGTGGAAGTATGAAAAAAATATTATTGTTGTTTGTATTTGTTTTTAGTTTATATTCTATTTTGTTTTATGTGAACGCATTAAATGCTTCTGATTATGATGCTGGAGGCAATGTTTTATGTAAATCTTTGCCTTTGCCAGATAAAGATTTATGGGAAAAATGTGAACAACAGGGATTGGTGTTAGTTAATATTGTAAGAGATGGTTGTGTTGTTGGTTATGATTGTGAATCTTTACAAAGTGGTTCTTCACGAAATTATTGTGCATTAGATATTGCCCCTCCAAGCAATATTTTTTGTAATGAATGTCATAATAAAGGAATGATTGTTAAGAAAAAATTACAAAATAATTGTGTTGTTGGCTATGAGTGTGTTGAATCAGTATATATGTCTGCAAGGTATGTTGATGAATGTAAATCAGGTGTATCTTGTCCTCCTGTAAAACCGGCATTGGATGTTGTTAATGATTGTGCTGCAAGAGGAGGAACTCTTAATGTTTTATATAATGAAAAGTGTGAAGCAACTTTTGAGTGCGTAACTAATTCTGCAGATATTGTTCCTTTTGTTGGTTGTCCTGTTTATGATGTACCTGAGAATGTTGAAAGTGCATGTGAAGAGAAAAAAGGTAGAATCATTGTAAGATATGATGCAAATTGTAATCCTAAATTCGAATGTATAACCAGATTTAATTCTACAAATAATACTATAATAAATAATACTATAAATAATACAACAAACAATACAAACACATTTAATATCACAAATACCACAAATATATCTGTTTCTGATGTTATTTTTGATATAAATTATAGGTGTGTAGATCCTACTACTTTGAAAGAATATTCTGATTTGATAAGACAGCTTCGTCAGAAATTAAGTGATAGATCAAGAGAAGTTGATGTTACTGATTTAAGGGTGAAGATTTTAAGATTAGGCGAAATAATGCGACAGCAATCAAGACAATGTGATAGGGAGATAGGAATAGGTGTGAGATGTCAGATTCCGGAATATCTAAACAGGGAATTATCCGATGCTTTAAAAGAGTACAGAGAACTGCTTAACTCTCCGAATGATGTCGATTTAACGCCAATAAGGAATAAGATTGCAGAAATAGGCAAAAAGATTGATGAATATAAAAAGAAGTGTATGCAAAATACTGTTCCAGGACAAACAGGCACAGCAAGATGTGTAATACCAGAAGAAATGTTAAAAGAACTGGAGTCTTTATATAAACAATATAATGCATTATTAAAATCTATGCAGGCATCAGACGAACAATTGAGAGATATTAAAAAGAAGATAGATAATTTAGAAAGAAACATAATATTGATAAAAGCAAGATGTAATAGATTGCCAATAGACAACAGTACAAATTCATCTCAGATATCTGATTATTATTCTTTGTTAATGGCAGAGGTATTGTCTGAAACAGCCGATGATTATAGAATAAGGGAGTTGCGTATAGAGGCAGAAGATGCTATAAAAGATTATCTTAGAGAGAGACAAAGACTTAATTTAAATGATTTTTCAGGAATTGTAGATGAAGTTAGTGTAACGCCCGATGATGTTTCAATAGGGGAAACGGCTTCTAATATTCAGAATGCAGAAATAGAGACAATGGTTAATGGCGAGAATGTTGTTGTTTCTAAGGAAAATAATCAGGTGTTTATTAGAAAAGGTTTGTTAAAAATAAAAGTCCCACAATTATTAATAAACAACAGTAATATAACTATTAATGGCACAGCAATAGTTATTCCAAAGAATTTAGAAAACAAAAATGTAAGACAAATAATTTTAGAAAATACAGATGATGGTTTAAAATATTTAGTTAAGGTTGATTCTAAAAGAAGAATACTGGGTATAATTCCTATAACCGCAAAGCAGGAAATGATTTTAAACGCAGAAAACGGTGAAATTATAAGAGTAAAAGGACCATGGTGGATGTTTATTTCCAATGAAGTTAAAAACAAATAATTCACAAAATTTATTAATTTATTTTTTTAATCTTTATCTATGAAGAATCGTGTTGTTGGTTTTATAATTGTGGGTTTTGCACTGCTTATAGCGTTTATAACTTGGCTGTATAACCGTGCATTAACTGAAATAGTTAATGCTTCCTGTTCTCATGGTCCGACTTGTCCAATGTGGGGGTCCATAAGGTTTCAGACCAATGTTAGTTTGGCAATAATGTTTGCAATAATTATTATAGGATTATATTTTATATTTTTTGCTAAAGATGAAATTAAAGAAAAAGAAATTATTTCTAGAAAAGTTGATAAAAACGCATACAAAAAAATATTGTCTAATCTAAGTGCTGATGAAAGATATGTGATGAATAAGATAATTGATGCCCAAGGTTCTATTTTTCAGTCAGAACTAGTTAATTCGAACTATACAAAAGTTAAGATAACAAGAATTCTTGATAAATTAGAAGGAAAAGGGCTTATAGAAAGGAAAAGAAGAGGCATGACCAATGTTGTGCTTTTAAAACAATAATTGAAATCAGTTTCACAACATCATTTATAAGGTGTTTCATTTTTTTATTCTTTAATTTAAAATGTTTTAAAGATGAACCTAGTGATTATTATGGGGTAATAATATGTTTGCGGATAAAAAAGGGTTTGTTGTTTTAACATTGGTTGTTATAGTAATAGGAAGTGTATTATACTTTGGAAAATATGATTTAATGACTTATGATGAAGAAACTTTCATAACTGAAATGATATTGCATCATGAGCAGGCAGTAAATGCTTCAATTATCATGTTAAACTCAAAAAATCTGGAAGTTAAAAGTTTGGCTGAAAAAATAATACTATTGCAATCTGCGGAAATAAAAACTTTAGATTCTTGGTTAAATGAATGGTATAATGAAACAAGTTATGGAAGAAAAGCAATGAACAGAAAGATGAATATGCCTAAACTTTCGTATATTCCTTCAAAAGAACGAGATATGGCATATTTATACGGAATGATAGAACATCATGAGCAGGCAATAGTTATGGCACAAAAGGTTTTGAAAACAAGTCCTAGAGAGGAAATTAAGAATCTAGCAGAAAACATAATAGTAGTACAATCAGAAGAGATATTATTGATGAAGAAAATGATCAACGATTTAGAAAAATCTAATGAAAGGTAACTCAATAATGATTGCTGAAAAATGAAAAAAATTGATTTGGAAATAAAGGGAATGCATTGTGCAAGCTGTGCGGTTTTAATAAATAAATCTTTATCTAAAGCAGATGGCGTAAAGGAAGCAAATGTAAACTATGCAACAGCGAAAGCACAAATTGTGTATGATGAATCAAAGTTGAAAGAAAACGATTTAATAAAAATAGTTAAATCCAAGGGATACGATGCGGCAATAAGTGAAGGCAAAATAGATATAAATAAAAAAGAAAAAGAGCAAGAAGAAGAACTAAAAAATTATAAATTCAATCTTATATTTGGATTGATATTTTCTGTTCCAGCCTTTATTATAGGCATGGTTTTTATGCTTTTCAATATAATGATTCCCTATTCAGATTTTATACTTTTTATCCTTGCAACACCTGTACAGTTTATAGTTGGTGCAGATATTTATAGGAATTTCTGGGCCGCATTAAAAGCAAAAACAGCAAATATGGATACATTGATTTCAATAGGAACAACAGCAGCATATGTATATAGTGTTTATGCAATATTCTTTAATCCTGAATTAGGACAATATTTTGAAACATCGGCAATATTAATAACATTTGTTGTTTTAGGAAGATATCTTGAAGCAAAGGCAAAAGGAAAAACTGGTGAAGCAATAAAGAGTCTTATGCAATTAAGTCCTAAAACAGCAACGGTAATAAGAAATGGAAAAGAAGAAAAAATAAGTGTTGATCAAGTAGTTTTAGGAGATATAATTATAGTAAAGCCGGGAGAAAAAATCCCTGTTGATGGTATAATAATTTCAGGAGACAGTACAATTGATGAATCCATGATAACAGGCGAAAGCATACCTGTTGAAAAATCAAAAGGAGATACTGTTATTGGAGGAACAATAAATAAGCACGGTTCATTTAGGTTTAAAGCCACGAAAGTGGGAGAAAATACCACTCTTTCAAATATAATAAAATTAATTAATGATGCACAGGGAAGAAAAGCACCAATACAAAGGTTTGCCGACATTGTTTCTGCATATTTTGTACCAATAGTTTTAATTATTTCCATATTAACCTTTATAGCTTGGTTTTTTATATTTGAAAAAAATTTAGAGTTCTCAATTTTAACTAGTGTGGCTGTTTTAGTAATAGCATGTCCCTGTGCATTAGGTCTTGCAACACCGACAAGCATAATAGTTGGCATAGGAAGGGGAGCAAAAGAGGGTATATTGATTAAGGGAGCGGATAGTTTAGAGATTGCTCATAAAACAAAATATGTTATATTTGATAAGACAGGAACTATAACCAATGGAAAACCAGAGGTAACAGACATAATTCCAATAGCAAATATTTCTTCTGAACAATTATTAAAAATTGTTGCAAGTATAGAGTCTGCTTCAGAGCACCCTTTAGCTGAAGCAATAATTAATAAAGCCAAAAATGGAAAAATAAAATTATTATCAATTAAATCATTTAAAACAATTCCCGGATATGGGGTAACTGCATCTTATCTCGGAAAAAAATATTATTTTGGAAACCAAAAATTAATATTGAAAAATAAGATAACTATAGGAAGTTCAATTAAGAAAGAAATAGAGTCTCTTGAAGAACAGGGAAAAACAGTAATGATTCTTGCAGACAATAAAATTATTGGTTTAATTGCTGTTGCTGACACTATAAAAAGTAATGCATATGATGCTGTTAAAAATTTAAACAAGATAGGTGTTGAGGTTTATATGATGACTGGAGATAATTTAAGGACAGCAAAAGCAATAGCAAAACAGGCAGGAATAAAACCAGAAAATGTTTTTGCAGAAGTTCTTCCAGAAAAAAAAGCACAATATATTGCTGTTTTGAAGAAAAAAGCGAAAAATAAGGTAGTAATGATGGTTGGCGATGGAATAAATGATGCACCGGCATTGGCAGAGGCAGATATAGGTATAGCAATGGGTTCAGCTACAGATGTAGCAATGGAAACAGGAAATATTGTATTAATGAAGAACGATTTAAATGATGTATACAAATCTATAAAATTGAGCAGAATGACCATGAGTAAGATACGTCAGAACATGTTTTGGGCTTTATTTTATAATGTGTTAGGAATACCGGTTGCTGCAGGATTATTATACCCTTTTACTGGTTGGCTGCTTAATCCAATAATTGCAGGTGGAGCAATGGCGTTATCCAGTGTATCTGTAGTTTCAAACTCTTTACTTTTAAAAAATAAAAAATTATAATTAAAAGGTGAAATTATGAAAATAACATTAAATGTTAAGGGAATGCATTGCAAAAGTTGTGAGATGATTATTAAGGATTCATTGTTGGAAATAGAAGGTGTAAATGGTGTTGTTGTTTCATTGGCAAAAAACACAGTTACAATTGATTATGATGAAAGGAAAGTGAAGGAAGAAATGATAAAAAAAATTATTGAGAGGGAAGGTTATAAAATAACGGAGTAGTTATTATAAAAATCAAATAAACAAATATTGTTAAAGGGAAAAAAGCATGAGGCTAAAATGAACGAGAAATTCAATAATGATAAGACATATCATAAAACATTAACATATGGTGCAGCAGCATTTTTAGTTTTAATAATTCTTGAAGCAATAGCATATTATGGTTTTTTTAGACATATTCCTGGCTTTTTTTCAAAGTATTTGATTTGGGTTATTTATTTGAACATCAGTGTGGTATCAATAGCAATGGCCGCATTATATATAATGTTAAACAAGACAAAAGTTCCATGTATGACAGGAATGATGATAGGAATGACTATTGGGATGCAGATAGGTATGATGATAGGTGCAGTTATTGGTGCGACAAATGGTTATTTTACCGGAGCAATGGTCGGAATGATATTTGGCTCTGTTGGAGGAATACTTGCAGGTTTAACTTCTAATAGCACAATGTCATGGGTTCAGGGATTAATGTCTGGAATAATGGGCGGAACAATGGGTCCGATGATTTCAGTAATGATTTTTACAGACAGAGTGTTTGTTTTTATGCCAGTTTATATTTTAATTAATCTTGTGTTATTATGGGGTTTTATGAAAATGTATCATGAAGAGGCTATCAAAGGTAATGAAGATTTAATTAGGAGCAATATAGACTTATTGACTTTTGTTAGTGCATGCATAATCATATCTGCAATATTAATAATTATCATGATTTATGGGCCTAAATCAGCAATATTTGCATCTTATTATGGGTAGTATTTTATTTAATTTTATTAAGTGTTTATATTATTTTAGGAGGTAAAAAATGAAAGCAAAATATTTTATTATCGGAGGCGCAGGAGTGATTGTTTTTGTATTGCTGTTTTTATTAATATTAAACTTAAGTGACGCAACTGCATTCTCAAATTATCTTCAAATAAATTCGCAAACAAGCAATACGCAAGAAAATAGAATTAAAGACAGTAATGTAAATACTGAATATCAAGAAGCAGTATTGTCTATGAGAAATTGGGAGTATGTTGTTACACCTTCAACTTTTAAAAAAGGGGTTCCTATAAGAATGACTGTAGATTTAAACACAGTTGTTGGCTGTGCAAGGGATGTTGTAATAAAGGATTTCGGAGTAAGGAAATATGTTAAACAGGGGGACAATATTATAGAGTTTACACCAACAAAAACAGGCACTATAACTATAGCTTGTTCAATGAACATGTTTTTCGGCAAATTTGAAGTTGTTGATGTTATAAACTCACAAACAAAATCCATACGCATTTCAGAAACACAATCCTCTGTTGAAACAACAAACACTCCTTCTAAGAGTATAGGCTCATGCGGCATGAACTCCGGAGGATGCGGATGTATGAAAAATATCTGATTAACTTGATTATTAGAAATTTTTTATGATTTTTAAATTTAGAGAATAAGTTTTAAAATTTTATTTTTTATATTCTTCATATTCTTGTTGGTATTTTTCTTTTATTTCTTGTTCTTTTATTTTTTTGGTAACTGTTAAATCTTCATGATTCTTAGTTTCTCTAACCAATCTTTCTAATTCTAAATCGCCATGATTTATTATAAATATAAAAAATGCCGTAGATGCGATTATTAATATTAATCCTGTTATTGCTGTTATTGTTCCTCCTGGTCCGGATATACCAACAACTGCACCAGTAATGTCTTTGGTATTTGACAATAAAAAGAACGCACCAATAATAAAAGTAATTGTCGATATTGTTAGATTAAAGTTCTTTTTTTCCATTTTATTGCCCCCTATAAATCTATATGAAATATAAAAGTATAAATACTTAACGAATAAATTTATTTTCCTATTATTTTAATCACATCTACCATTCTGTTGCTGTAACCCCATTCATTATCATACCAGGCAACGACTTTTACAAATTTTTTGTCAATAACCATTGTTAGTTCAGAGTCAAAAATTGCTGAATGGGGATTATGTATTATATCTGCTGAAACCAATGGTTCTTCAGAGTATTGTACTACACCTTTTAAATGATAGTGTGACACATTTTTGAACAAAGTATTTATTTCCTCTGTTGTTGCTTCTTTTTTTAATTCACAAACAAAATCTGTTATTGAGCCATCAGGAACAGGGACCCTTAATGCCAATCCATCAAGTTTTCCTTTAAGTTCAGGTATTACTTCTGCAACAGTTTTTGCAGCACCAGTTGTTGTAGGAACAGTGCTTACTGCTGCACTTCTTGCCCTTCGTAAATCTTTATGGGGTGCATCTACAAGTCTCTGATCTGCAGTGTATGCATGTACCGTTGTCATAAATCCATGGACCACTCCAAAATTATCATTTAATACTTTTACTATCGGTGCCAAACAATTTGTTGTACAGCTTGCATTGCTGATTATGTGATGTTTGTTTTTATCATATAAGTGTTCATTTACACCTTTTACTATTGTTATATCCGGATTTTTTGCAGGTGCACTTATTAATACTTTTTTTGCTCCTGCTTTTATATGTTTTAATGCGCCTTCTCTGTCTGTAAAAAACCCTGTGCTTTCGACAACTACATCTATGTTTAGGTCTTTCCAGGGCAATTTTTCAGGATCTTTTTCTGCAAAGACTTTTATAAATTTTCCAGCAACAATTATTCCATTGTCAGTATGTTCTACAGAGTATTTAGATATTCCGTGCACTGAATCATATTTTAGTAAATGTGCAAGTGTTTTTGTATCAGTTAAATCATTTATTGCAACCCATTCTATGTTAGGATCAGAAATTCCTGCCTGTAATACTTGTCTTCCGATTCTTCCAAAACCATTTATTGCAACCCTTATCATAAAAAACACCTCTTTTTTATATTTAAACTACCTTAATATTTATTTTAATATTGATTGTTTTTTATATTTTGTTAATGTTCTTTGTTTTCAAACAATTCCCTTAAATCATCTATAATAGTTACTTCTTCGTATACTAATAATTCTAAATCTTTTTTTATTTTCTTTTTAAGTAATGTGTTTTCTCCGTTTAATCTTAAATTGTCTTCTTCTAGTTTTAGTATTTTTTCAGTATGTATATTTATTTTTTCCTTGTTTGTTTTTATCCAATATTCCTGTTCCGATATGTTTAATGAGGATGAATTGTGTATTATTTTTGCTTGTATATCCTGTTTTAAGTCTTCTAGTTTTTTTAGTTTGAGTTGTGTTTCATCGATATATTCGGGTGTAAGTTTGTTTAAGTATTCTATTATTGTTTCTTTTTTTCTTTCTTTTAGGTCTATATTTTCTATATCTTCTTTTAAGTCTTTTATTATGTTTATTATCTGTTTTTGATCATCATTTATCAATGTTTTATAAGGTTCTTCAATATAGTTTTTTATTATTTTTTTATCGGGGTTTTTATAGTAAAATTTTTTTAGTGCATACTGGATTTCTGTAAATTTTGAGTCAAAATCTTGGAATATTTTTTTTATTTCTGTTTCTGTTTTTTCTTTTTCCTGTTTGAAATTTTCCAGTGTCCTGTAGTCTGTTCCTGTTTTTATTGTTTCTATCTTTTCATTTATTTTTTTTATTTTATCCTCATATTCTTTTATTACAGCCTCGTTTTCTTTTATTTCATGTTCTATGTGTTTTATTTTAATATAGTTCTTTTTTATTTTTTCTACATCTTCATATATTTCTTTTATTGTACTAATTTTTTGTTTTTCAAACAATATTCTTATCTGTGTTATTTTTTCCTCGATATCTTTTAAATTTTTATTTATCTCTTTTATTTCATTATCGAAAAAACCTTTTAGAATGAAATGGCTTTTTTGGTTTGTTTTTGAAAGATTTTCAAGTTTTTCCAGTATTTCTACTGTGTATTCGTATATTTGTAGATATTGTTGTGGAATATTTATTTCTTTTAGAAAGTTTTTTGTATTTTTTATGTAATTATCTCTGTTTCCTTCCATTATCTGTATTTCTCTTAATGGTATGTTTGGGTTTATAAGTTTTTTTTTGTGTAACTCTTTAAGTTTTATTTCTGTGTTGTTTTTTATGTTTTCTATTTCTTCTATTGTTTGTTGTATTGTTTTATTTTTAGATGATAATTTTTCTCTTAGTAAAAGATTTAGATGTTTATCTATCTTGCTCAATTCTATTATTTTTGGAGTTTTTTCAGGTTCTTTTTTTTTAAAATAATCTAAAATGCCCATCTTGTATGTGTATATTCTATTCATTTATATTCTTTATGTATTTATTGTCTTTGTAATTTGATAATACTATAATGTTGTATTTTGATTTGATTGATTTATGGTTAATTATATAAATATAGCATTATTTTGTTTGTGTATGGATAATAAATCTAAAGCAATCGAGCATATTAATGAATTATTTGCACAGGCCGAAGAAATGTTTCTTGTAGATAAAGAATTAAGCAGGAGATATATTTTTATTGCTAGAAAAACTGCCATGAAATATAAGGTAAGAATTGATAAGTCTAAAAGGTTTAGTTTTTGCAAAAAATGTAATTCTTTTCTTAAGAAGGGCGTTAATTCTAGTGTTAGGGTCCGAAAGGGAAGAATAATTCTAACTTGTAATGAGTGTGGTTTTGCAAGGAGATTTGTTTATAGGTAGGCTTGTTTTTTAATTTCGGTCAGTTGTTTTTGTATTTACTTAGCAATAGATACAAAACCGAAAAATTTATAAATATGTTATTACTATATGTTAGTAGTTATTATGCTATTTAATTTTAAAATATCATTTAAGGGGGTTTAAGATGGAAGATTATTCAGAAGAGGATTTTGAGTATGATGAAGTGAGAGGTGAATACGGAAAAAAGCCAAAAATGGCTGTTTTAAATAAAAGCAGATTATCAAAATACGAATTAGATGAATTATTTTTAACAGAAGAATAAGAGGAATAATAATGATTAAATCAGAAACACCAGAAAATATTGCATTACTTAACTATGATTATGTAAATTTTCATTTTGACACAAAAGAAGAGGCATTGAAAACATTAAATGAAGTTGTTGACAAGATTACAGGATTTAGGCATGATCTGACACTAAAAAAATCTGTTGCAAGTCAAAGAGAATATGTTTTTGTTAGTAAAGATCCTTTTTGTTTTAACGAATTATTCAAGAAAAAATTAATTCTCTATAATTATGATAAGGATTATACTCTTCAAATACAGATAAGAAAAAACGATATGCCGATAGATTATACAATGGAATTGGCTGATGCATTATACAAAAAAGAATATAATTCAACATTAGATTTAAGTTAAATATTTCATAACACTTAAAAATACTTGCAAATTCTTTAATTTATGAAAACTATTTCATCTGGAGCAGAAGCAATAATATATCTGAATGATAACAAAAATATAGAAAAGCAAAGAATAGAAAAAAGTTATCGTATAAAAGAAATAGATTCTGCCTTAAGAGTTCAGAGAAACAAAAAAGAGGCAAAAATACTAAAAAAATTGTCAAAAATAATTCCCGTACCAAAAATTCTGTCTTTAACTGATACATCAATAGAAATGGAATATATTGATGGAATAAAATTAAGGGAAATACTTGACAAAAAACCTGAATATGCACAAAAGATTGCTGAAAATCTCTCTTTAATGCATGACTCAAACATAATACACGGGGATTTAACAACAAGCAATATGATATTGTTCAATGAGAAAATATATTTTATAGACTTCGGATTAAGCTTCGAGTCCTCTAAAATAGAGGATAAGGCAGTAGATATACATCTTTTCAAACAGGCATTAAACAGCAAGCATTATAAAGTTGCAGATGTTGCTTATAAGTATTTTCTTAAAGGCTACAATCCTAAAAATAGAGAAGAAATATTAAAAAGGTTAAAAACGGTTGAACAAAGAGGCCGTTATAAGGAGAAAACATGAAAAAGCCGAACAAAGAAAATATTTCTTTATTAAAAAAAAGAATGATTTTGTTCATGTTTTTATTTATGCTTTTAAGCATCTTTACTGATTTTGTTTTTGCATATAAAGAAAAAGGCACAATAGGATTATTAACTGTTTCAGAGACTCAAAATGGTACCAAAGGAGGTGTTGCAAGTCTTTCTTTAAATATAAAGCCGGGTTACGGAAGAATTTATATTGACAGTTTCCCAATGTCTAGACTGGATACTCAAATAACCATGCGTTTTGCATCTGAATTGGCTTGCGATTTCTTAAATATAGACTGTTCTAATCTTGATTTTTTTTACACTATTAATGCAGATTCCAGTATTGTTGGAGGCCCGAGTGCAGGTGCAGCAGCCACAGTATTGACAATTGCAATGCTTGACAATCAAGAGATAGACTCTAAAACCATAATGACCGGAACAATTAATTCAGGGTATTTAATAGGGCCTGTCGCAGGTATTTCGCAAAAAACATTGGCTGCAGAAAAATACGGGTATAAAAAAGCATTAATACCTAAATGGGAGTCTTTTAATGAAACATACGAATTAAATGATACTTCTTTAGAAATAATAAAAGTTTCAAATATTTATGAAGCATTATATGTATTTACTGGTAAAAACTATTCTTCAGAAAAAAAAGAGCCTATTCCAAAAAGCAGTTATGTTGAAACAATGAAGTCAATAACAATAAACATATGTTCTAAATATGGTTCTTTTAGGAATAATCAATTATTAATGCCAGATATATCATACATGGATTCTGAAAATATTTCATTAAATGATTCTAAAAAGGATTATTTTAAATTTGCATTAGAGTTAATAAATGAAGAAAAATATTACAGTGCGGCAAGTCAGTGTTTTGGAGGGAACGTATATATATCAAAAAATTATTTTAAAAATATATCAAACGAGATTTTGAAAAAGGAATATGCAACTCTTCTTGGGGAAATAGCATTACAGGAAGAAATTCTTAATAAAAGAAAAATAAGAACTATATCAGATCTTGAAACATATATGATTGTTAAAGAAAGATTAGAGGATGCAAAAGATTCATTAAAAAAGCAGAATCCTGACAATATTTCTAGTGATGTAATTGCGTATGTAAAAGAGAGGGTGTCTACGGCAGTTTATTGGTCAAATTTTTTTGATTCTGAGGGAAAGTTTGTAAATTTAAACAATGAAACTTTAAAAATTGCATGCAACAAAAAAATTTCGGAAGTTGAAGAAAGATTAAATTATTTAGGATTTTATAATCTTAAAAGTGTTGACAGGTCTGGTCTTAATAAGGCTTATGATTATTATTATGAGGATGAATATGCGCTTTGTATTTTTGCCGCTTCAAAAGCAAAGGCAGAAGTTGATGTCATTTTAAGTGCACTTTTTTTAGAGGAAAATTCTTTAGATGAATTTTTGGATGAAAAATTAGATGCTGCTTCAATGATGATATCCGGGCAGATAGATTCCGGAGTATTTCCTATATTAGGTTATAGTTACTATGAATATGCCAATTCATTAAAGGAAAAAGACCCTTATTCAGCAATGTTATATGCAGAGTATGCATTGGAAATGAGCAATCTTGATATGTATTTAGGGGTCAAGAAACAAAAAATTTACATTAATAATTTTAGTATTCAGTTCATCTTCGGATTTGTTCTTGGAGTATTGTTTGTTCTTTTAATATTTCTGTTTATAAGGTTATTTAACAAGAGCGTTAAAAAGAAAAGTATGTCTAATTTTAATTCTAGAAAAATAAAAAGCAAAAAATAAAAAACTGTTTGGATGCTTAAGAATAAGAATGTAATATTAAGATATTTTAAACCCGGAAAACCCTCTTGCGAAGGTTTTGCCGGGAAAAAGAGGTGAGTATTATGTTTGAGAATGATGCCACCTTCTTTTTATTATAATTCTTTTTGTTGTTATGTCTTACTCCGTGGTTTTATTTAAATCTTTCGTTTGTAACTATTTTAAAATGAATACTTTATTGTTATATGTTGGTGACGAATAATATCTATGGAAGTATGATTAAAAATAATATAATATGTTTAAATTATAATATCAAATAAATAAATATTTATTTTAATGATATATATTTTTATTATGGAAAAACAATTAATAACTAAAAAAATACACAGATATAATAAAAAAAAAGAATATCTATCAAAAAAAAATAAAAAACTAAAAG
>JAWANI010000002.1:0-112408 GCA_038895475.1 Candidatus Woesearchaeota archaeon | reverse complement strand
AGGAGGTTTTGTAAGGGATACAACAACATATCTTTGGCCTCCCGCACATATTTTTGCAATATATATGTTAATAATTATTTTAGGGATTGTGTTTGTTTTTAAAGACGAATATTCTAGAAAAAACTTTTTAACAGCAACACTTGCAAGTTCAACAATAATACCTGCAATAATACATTGGCTTATATATATTTTTGAAACACAGGAATGGATAATAACATTATTAGGTATTGCCGCATTATTCCCTGTACTGCCTTTATACCTTATAAGTCAATTACCAGAGAAGTCCGGGTGGAATTTTTTTAAGTGGCTAGCTAAGTTTTGGGTAACAATTTGGCTCATATCAGGAATATTTTTTATGATTACAAATCCTTTCTTTTTGGAACAAACAAAATATGTTAAAGGAACAATAATAACCCCCGTAGATGCGGCTGGGAGAGTTATAAAATCAACAATTGATAGCATAGGAAAAGGTTTTAACAACATAATTAAAAGCTATGACAGGATGGTTAAGCAAGCAACAGGACAACCTTATGAAAGCACAGATGAAGAAAGAAGGGGAATAATTATAGAAAAAGTAATGCCTGTAGAAAAAGAATATTATACAAGTTCAGATGTGTATGTACAGGCAAAAATAAAAGCACAAAATATAATAGGAGAGGTTTATGTAAAAACTTCCTGTTATATAAAAGATAAAAACAAGGGAACAACAATCCCTGAAATAATACAATTTATCAATAATGATGAAAACATAATAGATTGCCATTTAGGAAAACTGCCTAAAGGTTTGCATCAAGTAATAGTTGCAGGCACTTTTGTTTTCACAACAGATGCAGATATTCAATATTATTTTATTGATGAAAACGCCAGACCAGAACTATATAAAGAATTAAACATTCCTGAAAAAACAGTGGCCATTTCAAGCGGGGGCCCTGTAGATGTTGGTTTACCATCTTTAAGTCAGCCATTAAGAATAAGTACAAATAAGCCTTATGTAGGAAATTATCCTTTTGGAATATCACTAAACAACAAATGGACACAGGGAAAAGTAAACAGGGGTTTAAATTATACTCTTGAAGTCCCGCAAGGCATTGAATTGGTAAATTGCACAAGAAAAATATCCGGGACTTTTAAAACAAAAGAGGACAGGACTGTATATGTTTTTGAATCAAACACAGAAAATATTAAAGAAACATTCGACAGTGTTAGCTGCAGAATGAAGATATATCCTGAGCAAATATTAAAAGGGGATGTTGTTGCAGTAAAAACCTTTAATGCAAGAGCAGTATATGAATATACTGTTGAAAGCAACACATTAATAAGCATAAAAGAAGGATAAATCAAAATAATTAATTATGAATATTAAAAATGAAAGGAAAACATCATAAAAAACTTTTTTTTATATTAATAATAGTTTCAATAATTATTACAGGATGCAGTAGTACTGGAAGCAGCAATAAAAGTTCCTTTAATACTGGAACAAAAGGGATTATAATTGAAAAAGCTGCGGGGAATCCTAATAACATTTATGAAAGCGAATATTTTGCCATAGGCTTATTAATAAAAAATGTTGGTGCATCAGATTCTCAAAATGCAATAATTAATATAAATTATGACGATTATTTTTTAAGATTAGACAGGACACAGTCTGCAAATGATAAAACAACAACACTATCACTTGAAGGAAGAAAAAGAGAAAACCCTCCTGGAGGAATAGATTATTTAGAATATGTTTTTGAAGCCAATACTTTTAATGTTTTAAGAGAAAAAGTTGATACAACTATTAACATAAATCTTTGTTATGACTACAAAACAGACCTTTCTACCGAATTTTGTATAGATGCAGTATCTAGAACAAACAATCAAAAAATAAGTGCTTGCAAAACAAAAACTTTCACAAGCAGTTCAGGACAGGGTGCACCTGTTGGAATAACAAAAATAGAGCCTGAATTAATGATTTTAAAAGATAAAATAAGACCTGTTTTTAGGATATATATTAAAAACCTAGATAATGGATATATATTAAAACCAGATATGGTATGCGGGGAGCAATATGATTCAAAAGAACTGAACAAATTAAATGTAAAGGCCTGGATTTCTAAAGATATAGAATTAAAATGTGAGCCTGAAGAGGTTAAATTAAACAATAAAGAAGGAATTGTGAGATGCAGTGTAAAAGACTCCGATCTTGATAAATTTCAAAAAGGAAGTCCGAGCTATATAACAATATTAAGGGTTGTTTTAGAATATAAATATGTTTCTTCAGATAGCATTAAACTTAAGATAAATCGTATGAGTGATTTTGAAATAAAAAGCCCGACAATTTGCGGATATTATGAAAAATTTTTAGATGACAAATGTGTTTCTTTATGTGAATATTGTGTTAAAAACCCGTCTGACCCTGATTGTTCTAGAAATATTAATAATGGTTTTAGTTGGGTTGACGCCATAGATTTTAGTTGTTCATGCAGCAAAGAAAAATGTTTACAATTAAGCAAGGATAATAAATGTATTTTTGGATATTGTCCAGGAACAAGTTATTGCTGTTCAACAGATGAATGTAGAGATAAACCTGATGGGGAAGCCTGTGGAAACAAAAATGTGTGCATAAATAATAAATGTTCTAGAACAAGCATTTGCGAATATAGTTATGGTCAACAAAACTATACTTGTACTGATTCAAAAAATTGTTTAAACAATACAATAAAGAAAGATTTATGCTATGAAGGGGTATGCTGTAAAATTGCTTAAAAACAAAATCTTTATATAGCAAAATCAATACAAAATCAATAATAAAAAAAATATAACAAAAAAATTAAAAAAACATAAAATGCATAAGAAAATATTTTATAAAAAAACATTATTTATTTTATTAATTTTGGTTGTAGTTATTATTTCCGGATGCAGCGGCGTCCCTTCTAACAAAAGCGGTTATAACAAAAAATATTATCAGGGTTATGATAGTTTAGAATTAACATTTCTTCCAGATAGTCCTCCTTTAAACTTTTATTATGATCCTAATGCAATTAACGAAATACCAGTTATTGTGAAAGTACAAAACAAAGGCTCTTCAGATGCTTACGGAGTATTGTATATACATGGTTATGATGCAAATATTATTGAAGTTGCAGGAGGAGCAATACCTAATGGGGATAATGTTTTCTTTGGAACAAGCGGGGGAGGAGTATCTATATCTTTCGGAAATATATATATTGGATTGCCTGGCAGAGGAGGATTAAGCATTGGTTTTAGAGACCAAAAAACAGGAAAAACTTATGGTACAAATATTTATACAAAAGATGGTAAATTTATGGGTTTGGATGTAATGATAAGAACTGATTCTCAAAGAATAGGTACGAGATTGGCTGAACCTGCATTCAGAATGATGGATTCTATATTCGGATGGAATGCACCAATAATACTTCAAGGAGACACACCAGAAATGCCCGGTGGAGGTGTTGAAGTATATGAATTTCCTTCATACATAAGTTATTTACCTGAATCTCTTGAAAGATTTAAACAAACAATAATGGTCTCTGCTTGTTTTACATATGTAACAAGAGCAACGGCCGTTTTATGCATAGATCCTAAGCCAAACAGTAATTCAGCAAAGATATGCAGAGCAAAAGATGTTTCCCTTTCAGGAGGTCAAGGGGCCCCTATAGCAGTAACAAGAATACAACAACAATCCAGTTCTGAAAAAGTTGTCCTAACAATAGATATAAAACATCATAAGAAAAATGCCCTAGATGAAGTTTATGCTGTTGAAGGGTTGTTTGAAAAATGTAACCCCCATTCAATTAATATTGTAAAACCTACAGATAAAAATGTCGTAGATATATTATATGTGGCATTATCCGGCATAGATATAACTGATACTTGTAGTGGTAATGGACGAATTAGACTTGACCAGTCTGGTAATGGACAGTTTACTTGCAAAGCACCCATTGGCGTTTATTCGGGTGCAGCGTATGAAGCGCCATTGACTGTTGAATTAGGTTATGGTTATAGTAAAAATATTTATAAAGACATATGGATTAAGAGAATATAGTTATTGTATATAATATACTTTTAATGCTTATAAAAACAAAAAAAAGGTGATTGTATGAGAACCGCAATTATTTTAATGATTTTAAGCATATTTATTTTGTCTGGCTGTGGAGAACAAAGAACCGCTGGAAAAGCATTTATAGGCGGAACAGAAGGATTAAAAACAACACTTATGCCCGGAAATCCTCCTGATGAAATTTTTGATAGCAGACAAACAACTTTTGCAATTGTCGTAAAATTAGAAAATGTTGGTGAAGATAACATAGAAGTAAATGAGGGTTTTGTAAAAATATTTGGTTTAGAGCCAGGAATTTATAATATAAATAATGTTAAAAAAATGTTTAACATTGCAATACCTGGTGCTAGAAAAAATTATGATGGAACAGTCCTTAATGGCGGTATTGCAACAATAGAATTTGGGGATTTATCTTATGGATTAACAGTTCAGGGCAATTTAGACCAAAAATTATGGTTGGATATATGTTATAAGTATACTACAAAAGTGACTACACAAATATGTATAAAAAAAGATCCTCAATTACTGTTAAAGAATAATAAAATTTGTGATGTTGAAGGTGAAAAGAATCCTCAAAATTCCGGAGCACCAATTCAAATAACTTCATTAAAAGAAAGTTTTGCAGGAAATGGTAAAATAGGGGTAACAATGACAATAACACACATGGGTAAAGGAGATAACTTTTTTGACCCTAGGGAAAATTTAGAAAGCAACGATGCATGTAGGGATGTAGAATCAAACAATAATAGGGGAAGAATTCATGTGAAAGTTAAACCATTAACGCTTGGCGGAAGCACAATCACTCCTGCATGTACAGGATTATCAGATCCAGTAGGAACAAATGAAGGATATATAAGATTATATAAAGATGGAAGCGGTAAAGAACAAACAACACTATATTGTACAATAAATGCAGAATCCACAGACACTATTTTTGAAGTACCTATAGATGTAGAATTAACATATCATTACCTTCAACATATTGAGAAACCTTTTGTAATAAGACATGTTGCAGGATAAATTTTATATTTTTTTTATGTTTTTTCTTTATATCTTTTAATATTATTTGTTTAATATTATTTAGATACAATAAGTATGAATCTTGCTAAAAGACTTTCCAATTGAAGAAACTCATCACTGCCTTCTACCATTCTAAATTCTATCTCTGCACAATCCTTTATCATTTCAAGCCTTTTTTCAGGAGGTAATTGTAAAAGCCATATCTCTTTATGTAATTGTTTTATTATATCTATTCCGGAAAGACCATAATTAAGCATGATGTCTAAAAGTTTAGATTTTGCATTTTCAAAATCCTTTTTTAAAACATGTTCTAAAACAGTTTTAAGTTCTTTTGGTCTTGCAAAACCTGCAACTTCAAAAACTATTTTTTCAGTTATCTTCTTTCCTAAAACAGCAGATGCCTGTAAAATATTTTCTAGTCTCCTAACATCCCCTTCTGAAACCTCAAATAAAGCATTTTTTGCAGCATCATCTATGCTCAAACCTTCGCTTCTAACAATCTTATCTATTATTTTCAAAACATCCTCTTTAGGCAATGGTTTAAACCTAAAAACTGCACATCTTGATTGTATTGGTTCAATTATTTTAGAAGAATAATTACAGCTTAATATAAACCTGCATGTTTGAGAATAATTCTCCATTGTTCTTCTTAATGCCTGCTGTGCCTCTTTTGTTAATGCATCACATTCATCTAAATATATTATTTTAAAAGGCACATCTCCTATGCTTTTTGTTCTTGCAAATTCTTTAACCTTCACCCTTATTACATCTATACCTCTTTCATCTGATGCATTTAACTCTAAAAAATTATCCCTCCATAAATCCTTATATAATTGTTTAACTATTACTAATGCCAATGTTGTTTTCCCTACACCTGCCGGACCTGCGAACAATAAATGTGGCATATTCTTTTTTTCCACAAAAGCCTTTACTCTTGAAACTATTTCTTCCTGTCCTTTTACTTCATTAAAATCTGAAGGCCTATATTTTTCAGTCCATAAAGAATGCTCCATCATCCCACGTTTATCCAGAATAAGATTTAGTTTAAAAATTTAACTAAGAAATAATTATGGTCTATCCCTATTAGTTGCTGTTAAATAAGGCCATATTCTAGGATAATTCTTTGACAATTGTTGTTGTGTAATATTATATTTTATTATTAAAAATAAGCTGTTTGCATTAGACTCATATTCATAATATATTCCTTTTAAAGTTGAATTAATATAATCTATGTTTAAATTATTGTTTGCCCCAGTGATATTTATGTACATGTATGCCAAATTTCTTTTCAGGGATTCATCATACTGTATTTCTTCAAGAGCCCTGATTTTTAAAGTGTTGTTTGATACTAAATATATGTTATAATAATTTTTTGTCTGATTCGCAAGCATTAATGCGCCCTGATTATATCCAAACAATTTTCTGAAGAATCTTTTTATACTATTCCATAAATTATTAAAAAATCTGTTTTCTATTTCAATAACGGGGTCAGAACTTAAAATAAAATATTTTGATTTATTATTGTAATAAATATAAAATCTTGGATCGTTAAAATCTATTTCACATTTATAAAAATCATTATTTAAGTTTGTACATACATCAATGCTTAATGTAAATCCGCTGTTACAATCAGTATCTAAACCTAGATTATTACAATGATCAATCCATAAAGGAACTACATCTGTATCAGACTCATTTATAAAATAAAATCCTGTTATTATTCTTTCTTCATTGGATTCTTTTAATACTAAAACACAACCGCCCGCAATATTATTAAATCTTTTATTAAAAATTATTTCATCTTTTCCACAAAATAAAACATAAGGTTTATTGTCTGTTATGTTTTCTAAAACATTTGCTATTAAAAATTCTTTAGAAGCCCATGTTCCGTTTAAACAATAATGATTTCCTAAACCTAATAAATAATTATCACTTATAACTTCATTATCTTTAATACAACTTGAACCTCCATTGTTTGTGTTTATAAAGGAATGACTTACAAAACAATCACTTTCCCTTATGCAATAACCGGATTCATTAAAATCCCACGCATATTTAATATCTACTTTCTTCCAATCAGCATAACCTGAATCATTAAGCACACACCTATAACCCTTTGCAAGCCATTGTAAAGAAGTATTAACATGTTTATTTAATAAAACAGTCACATCTATACCACTCCATAAATTTGATTTGCTAGAAACATTCCAAACATCTGCAATAATACATTCATTACCATCCCAACAATAATTATCAGGACAACAACCACTAGAAAAAATCGGTGGCTGATTAAAATGATATACGTCAGAATTTTCCTTAAAGTAAATGTTGTCAAATTTTACCAAACAATTATTAGGAACATGAATTCTTATTTTTACATTTCTTATAATTCCTTCTGATGAATGAACATTATTAGGGAAAATTATAGAAAAACTTCCAGTAGATGTTAATTGTATGTTATTAAAACAATTCTTTTCACTCCAATCTGTTGCACTTAAACACTTTCCATCATTTAAATCTATATAAACACTACATTGTTGTGGATTAAATATTTCTGCACTTAAAATATACTCTTTATTAACTTTAACATTAAAAGAATCTGAATAAATATTTATAGGATTGCTTGTTGTTTGTCCTACAAGTCTTTTTTCTTCATTAACATACCATCCATTATCCATACTATTCCATCCAGGAATATTACCACAATCTTTAAAGCAGTTTAAATCACTTTCCTCATTATCACAGAAACCATCACCACAATAACCACCTTGCAAAGTAACATTTGTACAGGTTTGTGAACAATAAGTACATTGCCCATTATATGAAGGAGTACATTTCAAACCATTAACAACTTCTAAACAAGTATCTCCATAAATAGAACCTGCACAATCATTATCTATCTGACATAATTCAGCATTAGGATTTCCACCACATCTTAAAACACCATCACATTCTTCTCCAGGATCAAGAATATTGTTACCACAAGAAGGAATATATGTGTTGATACATTCTCCTTGATGACAAAACATTCCTTGAGGACAAGCATTTCCGCAAGAACCACAATTATTATTATCATAAAATAAGTTTACACATACAATATTATTATTAACATTACAAGTAGTTTGTAAAGGTGAAGAACAATTACTTACACAATCAAAACTACCAAGACACGTTACTTGAGAAGCAACATATCCCACATAAATATTATAGTCACAATCACCGCTACCATAATCACAACACACTGTGCCATAATCATAATATTCCGAGCTTAATTCTATATCTCCAGGATTACAAGAAGGAAGTGTAAAACTACATTGGTAGAACGAGATATGCCTAGTATATGTCTGTATGTTTGTTGGTTTACAAAAACCATTACAGTTTTCAAAAGGTAAATTTGTACAGGCATCTGAAAAAACATTAGGCAATAATAATATAAAAAATATAATTGAAAATATAAATAATAATTCTCTTTTCAAAATTATTTTATTGCGCTTCATCTTAATTTATGTTTGCGTATTTCCGCAAATATTTTCTGGACATTCCCCTCCAAAATCACTGTTTCTTATTAGGTTTGTCTGTGGAGGTATATTTTTAATATTTAATGTGCCATTATAATCTGTTCCCAATAACCCTACTCCAGATATATTTTGTCTCCATGCATTATTAAAACAATAATATTCTCCTATAATGGTACACTCTTTTGCTATGTTCTTAGTAACTAATGGTGATAATTGGTTTGTATTAGGATATGTGTTTAAATTCCCATTATAACTTATTTTTAAATCTGAATATTTTGTTTGTGATGCCTGACAACTTACAAAACTATCGTTATAAATTAAATCTTTATAAATGAATGATTCAAAATCTTTAGGTGTTTCTTTTTCCCTAATATTAAATGCATAAGAGACTGTTTTTTTATCATAAACAACTGTGCCATTAAAACAACCTCCTTTAACATCATTATAAAATTCTCCATAATTTTCTATAAATGTATCGTCTCCGCAACACTGATGTCCCGTCCAGTAATAACCCCCAACACCATTGCATGCATGTTCATAAGGCCCTACATTACGCCAAGCATTTATATCAGTATAAAAAGTGTCTCCGAAAGGATATCTTGTTAGATTTGTATCTAAATCAGGCAACCATTTGCCAAATCCCGCTGAACAATAATAATTTAATGAACTTGTATGTTCTGGAATCAAAATAACATTATCTACTAAAATAGTTAATTCTCCATTTTCTTTCCTTGTTATTTTAATATCATTAATAACGTCCTTTCTTTGAAAATCTTTAATTGGGATTTTTACTCTATGCCAACGCATTGCTTCCTTATTGCCGATAATATAATCAAAAATTGAACCATAATCAACGCCATTTATAAGTACACTATCTAATAAGTTTTTATTTGAATATGCTAAACTAAACTCTATATATTCGAATGTTGAAAGATTTATCTTATTACTTATTGTTATATACATATTAGCAGTATTCGAAGTGTATTTATAAACATAATCTACAACAACGCCCCTTGAACCCTCATATCTGTCAAAATCAGAAAGCGTATGTAATGCTGAACCAGAATAAAATAAAGTACTGTTAAATGTGCTAAGATAATTGCTTCTTTGACCGAAAGAATATGAATACATACAATCATTATTATAACAACAATGACCAAAATATGAATTATTGTTTTGATTATAACAAATATATGAATCATTATTAACTTTAGATAAAAATGCTAAAACATCATAATTTCTTTTTCTTACAGTACCTAAACAACAATAACTATTATCTTCTATCTTAAAATAAGAAAAACCTGCAATACATTCTTCACTTACTATATTAAACACAGTTCCACCAACAGCACTACAATCAGAAATACTGTTTTTATCCATACAACTCTCTTCTGTATTTGTTCCATAACAACAAAATTTATCAGAAGGGGTGTTTCTTGCATTAATTATTGTTCCATTAACACAAATCTGTCCTTTATCACACAATGTTCCTGGCGGAGATTGTTGAGAACAAGTTTTATCAGGATCGTAAAATGTTTGACTCATACAATTAACAAAATCAAACATACATAAACTTTTCTCTATTAAATTAGAATTAATTAATGAAGGGTTTTGATTATTACAAGTTGACAACAAAGGCGCAATACTCATACTACAAATGTCAAAATCATCTCCATTATCATCATAACATTTACAATTAGAAATTGTAGATATATCTGATAAAATAATAGTCATATCCTCACAACAATTAACAGAACTTGTTCCACAAGTTGAAAAACCATATCCTAATAAATTCATAAAATCAGTACAGTTCATTTCTTCGGTTAAAGGAGTTTTTGCTTTAAAAGAACCATACTCCTTAACAGGATTTCCTAATAAATCAATATTGCTTGCATTACAATAACTCCAATTAACACCATTAGAAATAAAATCCACTTTGTCAATTCTGGAACTCTTATTATTAACAACAAATGCTCTTGTCGCATTAAAAACAATTTCAGGGGCATAAACCCATTTATAACCAGAACCTCCAATAATATGTGTAGAAGTATTAGTACATAAATATAAACCATCAGGAGTTACATAACCTAAATCGTTATTGATTCCTGCTTTACAAAAAAGAGGGCAATTAGGTGGTGAAAAAAAAGAACAATACTCTTCAACACTTCTTCTAATACACAAACCCGCCTCCCATTTGCACATATTAGCATATTGCTCGCAAGATTCTCTATTATTAAAATTACAATTAAAACTAACAAAAGCATTTGGAACACAAATAGGCAAATCATCACCACAAACTCCATCGCTACCATCTTTTGCGGACGGAGTCCACCAAGGAAAAGTATTTAATAAACTATTTTTTTTAATTCCTGGAATAATATTGTTTCCTGAATCATAAAAAAAAGATACAGGTATAAAACCGTTGTTGTCTGCATAAATACTGTTAGAATAATCTACAAAACAGTTTGAATCTTCCATATCAATATATGTATCTGCATCATTATCTATTCCGTCAGAGCAACTAACTTCTCCATCTCCACAATAATCCCCACTGGGTAACTGAACACCTCTACAATCAACATCATAACAGTCAATATAATTATCAAAATCATTATCTAATCCATCTGTACAATATACTTCTCCGTTATTTTTAGATTCACCATAAAAATCACAACAAAATATATTTTTTAAAACATATCTACCGCCGCCAGAAAAAACAAAATTTCCTCCACAAGCAACTTTTCCAACCGGACATTTTTGAATATCACCTATAATATTTGGAATAATTACACCAGGATCATTTTTAGGAAAAGTAAGAGATAATGATGGCACAATTACGTCTTTAGAATCACAACAGAAAAAGGAACCTATTTTATCATTGTTTTCTCTTAAATTCCTTAAACCACACACTATCGGTTTCGATGCTGGACAAAAAATTTCTCCATTATAAAAACTCTTTTTCTCTATATAATTAGAAATATTTATTGGAAATGATGCTTGTTCAGAAGTTGTGTTGGAACAAAGGAACATGTCTCCATAGCCATTTGTAAATTTTAAACCGATAACAGAAGGTTTTTCTATATTACAAAAAGAATAATCGTTGAAAGTTCCCCCATTGTTGGCATTATCTAACAAATAAAAATCATCATAATTTATATTAATAACTGCAAAAACAAAATACGTGTTCAACAAAAATATGAATAAAAAAAGATAGACTTTTTTCATAAACACCCTCTTTCTTGTATTTCTCGACTTTTTTATTTTTAAATATTACTATTTTGATTACTTTAAAAGCATTTGAAGTTTTATTAACCTTTATATATAACTTATATTTAATAATTTTTGGTGAATATTATGAATAAAGTATTATCATTGTATGTTGTTGGTTTATTGCTATTTTCAGGGGTTATTTTAATAACTGGTTGTAATACAAAAAATATCACAGAAAACCCTATAAAATCAGGAGAAATATTGAAGTTTGATTCCGTTTCTGATTTAGAAAAATTTCTAAGAGAAAAATCTTTAAACACACCCCAGATTTATGGAAGGGGTTTAATGACTGATATGGTTAAAACTGCAAGTTCCTCACAAGAAGCAGGTGCATCTGATTATTCACAAACAAATATTCAAATTAAGGGTGTTGATGAAGCAGATTTTGTGAAAAATGACAATAAGTATATATATTTGATTCAGAATAATAAATTAATAATAATTGATGCTTTTGATAAAAAAGAGATAATTTCTGAAACAGAATTGCCTAAAAACTTTTATTCAACAAATATTTTTTTATACAACAATAAAATAGTGATTATAGGACAATCTAATGAAGAATCCTTCTATTTTATGAAGTATGATATAATGCCTCAGCCGTATTATGAATCTTTTACAAATGTTTTAATATATGATGTAAGTGATAAAGAAAACCCTAAATTTTCTGAAAGTTTCAGGGTTACTGGAGATTATTTTCAGTCGAGATTAATCGATAATAAAGTATATTTGATTTCAATAAAATATGCAGAATATCCTGTAAGACCTCCAATTATTTATTCAAAAAATATAATAACTCCAAATATATATTACTTTGACAATGATGAAGAACAATATAATTATAATACCATAACATCCATAGATTTGGATATAGAAAAAATTATTGATTCTAAAGTATTCTTATTAGGTTATGGTAATACATTAATGATGACAAAAAACAACATATATATTGCATATCAAAAGCAAAGGTTTTTTTGCAGATGGTATTGTGAGGATAATTCTTATGAAAAAGAAAGATTTACAGAAGTTGTTGTACCACTATTAGAGGGACAGTTAAAATATGACATAGAAAAAATATTAAGATCAGAAGCTTCTGATGATGAACAATGGAGATTAATTTCTGAAAGATTAAAAGATTTTTTTGAAAAAATAAAAGATGATGAGAATGCACAGGAAGAATATTCTTTGATGTTAGAAAAAATACAAGATGCATTAAACGAATATGATACTAAGAAAATGCTAGAAAATTCAAAAACAACAATACATAAAATAAATATTGAAGATGGAAAAATAAATTATTTTGGCAAGGGGGAAGTTGATGGGAGATTATTAAATCAGTTCAGCCTTGACGAATATGAAGGATATTTAAGAGTTGCAACAACCGTAGATTTATGGATAAACAGCAATAGAAAAACCTACAATAATGTTTATGTACTCGATGAAAACATGAATATTGTAGGATTGCTGGAAGATATTGCAAGAAATGAAACAATATATTCAACAAGATTTATGAACGACAAATTATATATGGTTACGTTTAAACAGATTGATCCTTTCTTTGTAATTGATTTAAGCAATCCAGAAAAACCAAAAGTGCTTGGAAAATTAAAAATTCCGGGTTATTCCAACTACTTACACCCATATAAAGAAAATTTTATAATAGGAATAGGAAAAGAGACTGGAGAAAATCAATGGGGAGGAATATCTGCTAAAGGTGTTAAAATATCCCTTTTTGATGTTACGGATGTAGAAAATCCTGTAGAAGTTGATAAGTATGAGATAGGTATGGAAGGCACAGACAGTCCAATATTATATGACCATAAAGCATTCTTATTATTTAATAATATATTAGTAATTCCTATATCTGAAATAACTTCAAAAGATTCAGTAAAATATAATTATAAATACTGGGATGGGGCATATGTATTTGAGATTTCTGAAAAAGGATTTAATCTTTTGGGAAAAATAAAACATGATTCAAGAAGCTCTTCATACTATACGTGGTGGGATAGGGCATCAGTAACTAGAAGTATAATAATGGACAACGAATTATTTACCATAAGTAAAAAATATATAAAAATAAACGATTTAAAAAACGAACTGCAATCCATAGGAAGTATAGAATTGCCCTATGATGAAATAGTTTATAAACCATACTATAAGTAAAATTGTCATATAATCAATATAGAAAGAAGTATACGAATTTATATTAATTATTTTTTATTATATACTTTTAATAAATAATTTTAATATATTTTATCTCTCTTGTTTTCTTCTCTTTTTATTAATGCAACCATTTCTTTCTCGTGTCCTGCACCTATTACAACAAAAATTTTTTTTTCTGGATTCCTCTCCATTATTTTTACGATATTTTTGGCCATGACAATATTTCTTTCATATATTAATACTTTATAGAGTGAAGGATATCTTTCTCTTAATTGAGTAGTCATTTCATTTATTATATTTTCTTCAGGAACTTCATTAAGATTTACTTTAATTTTTTTCTTTGAAAAAGGACTTTTTAATATATCAAATAATAACTTGAATTTTTCCTTAAAAGTAAACTCTTTAGAGAATCTTCGAAGAGTTATATCTATATCTTGATCTATAAGCACTAATTGTTTGTTGTTCTGTTTTGCAAGATTTATAGCTGTAAGCATATCGCTTCCTGGTTTCACCCCAACAACATTTCCTAATTTCCTTTGTAAAATTCCTGCAATTACAGCAAACAAATATCCCTGTAAACCATATTTTTTTATTCCAGAAATAGAGTAATCTGGTTTTGCATTAGTTAATAATGCTTGCAATCTTTTTTTATCAAGTTCTACACACACTATTTCAGGATTAAACTCTAAAAATTTTTTATTAATTTCTATAATAGACTGTCTTGCAATATGGCTTGTTCCTATGATTAATATGTTCTTGTAATTTTCCATTATTAATAAGTAGAAAGTCTATTTATTTAATTCTTTTTATTAATAATTTTAAATATATTCTTTTTTTCTAATTATATATGAATCTACTCCTGCACACAAAAAAGCACACATTATTATATTAAATTCTGAATATGTATTTTTGTCTTGTAATAATAAAGGTATAGTTTGTTCATATAATGGTATAGAATAATCATCTTCTTTTTTTATTACCCTGCTCTGAAAAACCAATTCTTCCAAACCATACTCTTTTTCAAAATTTTTTGCTAATTTTCTTCCTTCACTTAACAAATACGATATTAATTCAGGAGAAATTTCCCCAAAAAGATTTTCCTTATTAGAATAATCTATATTATTATAAGAGAATATTTCTTGTATTTTTTGATCGATTATTTCTTTCAGCTCCATTTTTTTTGAAACCCAAGCCGAGCCAAGAATTTCGGCTCGACTCAGGAAAAAGAGGTGAGTTAGTATTAAATATTTATTTTATTCTCAAAAACTATTTCTTTTTCCACATATGCTCAAACATTTCTTTTAATGCTTTTGCAAAATAAGGTGTTTTTATCCATACTCCTGTATCATAGTCTGGATGTAATTCTTTGTCATCTGTTATCATAAAAAAAACTGCCTTATCATCCACTATTATTAATCTCATGTTTATGTTGCTTATTGTCTTTATTTCTATATTCTTAAATTCCGATATTTCTTGTGTGTTTTTTACGTTAGAAGTTATTATTTTTATTGAAATATTTTTATCTAAAAGTTTTTTGAATGTTTTTTTAAAAACATTTAATTTTCTTGTTAAACCATCTTCTGTTGTTATTATATATACTGTTTTTTCTGCATTTTTTAATAATAATTCTAAATGATCATATAAATTGTTTCTGTTTCTTACCAACCCTATTATTTCCATAGGATCTATTGTTTCTATTCCTTGCTGATGTAATTCTGTTAATTGTGTTAGAATCTGTGAATCTTTCAATTCTTCTATTTGCTTTTCTTTTTGTATTGACTCTTCCTTTATTCTTTTCTTAATAGTATTTATTACTTCATTTGGAGGTATAGCCATATATTTTATTGGCTTTCCTAATTTCATTATTATAAATCCTTTTTTTTCCAAACTTTCTAAAACATCATATGTTCTAGACCTAGGAACATTAGATATGTCGCTTAATTCTCCTGCAGAACTTACCCCTCTAGATAACAATGCTGCCCAAATTTTTGCCTCGTAAGAATTTAAACCAAAATCTTTCATTTTCTTTACTATTTCTGGTTGAATTAACATTTTTTAACCCCCTATATTAAAATTTGACAAAAAAATTATATTTTTTTATTCTTAAAAATAAATATTTTATTTAATATTAAAGTAAGGAAATGTTTTTTTATTTATAAATTTTATCTTTTGTTGCTATTTTAAAGTGAATACTATTTCTATTTCAAAGAAAAAACGCTTTATTGATAAAAAAAAATCTGATTTAAAACTATTTTAGTATATTTTAATCTAATTTAATAGATTAATAATATAACATAGAGACACGGTTTTATTTCTTGTGGAAAAAAATACTTTGTTTTATATGTTTTTATATTGTTTTTTGTATCCTTTTTTATAGCAATTTTTTAATAATAATAATAATGTTAATAAAAATAATTGTTAATATAATTAATTTAATTTTAAATATTATTTACTATATGGAAAATAATTCTATCTTATATATTTATTTAAATATTTTAAAAGAAAAATATTAAAAAGTAATATTTAATAATACATTTAACCTTATATTAAGCTGGTTTATTATTGAATTATTTTTTATATAATTTTTTATTATTTGATTGTTTAGTTTTTGATAGATCTTTAATTATAATATTATTCCCTTATTTATTAACTATATATCTTACATAAAAACCTTACTTCAAAATAATCTCCAAGAGAAACAAAGGGGTGGTTTATTTATTCTAAAAGTTGTTTCAAAAAAGAAACTTACTAAAAGATACATTCTAAAAAAAAGGTTTATTAATATATTTTATAAATACAAAATATTTAAATAACCTTTGTTTCTTCTGGAATTGTTTTTTTAAATAACATATTTAAATAATATTTTGTGTTGAATAAATATATATTCAATTTGAGCTATGTTCAATTAATATATATTTAATGTTATTTAATTATGGGGGAAAATAAAATGACTATAAGTGAATTTTTAGAGAATTTTATAAGAAAAGAATCTTTATTTAAAAACAAATCTGTACTTCAAAGCGCCTATTTTCCGGATGAAGTATTACATAGGGAAGAGCAAATACAGCAATTAGCAAAAATATTGGCACCAAGTTTAAGATTGGAAAGACCTTCAAATATATTTATTTATGGTAAAACAGGTACAGGGAAAACATTAACAGTACAATATACCCTAAAAGAGATAAATAAAGTAGCACAAAAAGAACAAATTCCGTTAAGGACAATTTATATAAATTGTAAACTAAAAAAAGTCGCAGATACAGAGTATAGGTTAATAGCAGAGATAGCAAAACATTTAGGAAAATCAATACCGCCCACAGGATTACCCACTGATGAAGTATATAATATATTTTATAAAGCATTAAATCATGAGAAAAAAATAATAATATTAGTATTAGATGAAATAGACCAATTAGTAAAGAAAACAGGTGATGAATTAATATACAATTTAACAAGAATAAATTCTGAACTGAAAGAAAGCCAATTAGCAATAATAGGTATAAGCAATGATGTTATGTTTGCAGATAATTTAGATCCTAGAGTTAAAAGCTCTTTAAGTGAGGAAGAAATAGTTTTTCCATCATATAATGCAATACAAATACAAGATATTTTGAAAAAAAGATGTGAACAGGCAGTAAAAGATGGTGTGATAGATGATGGTGTTATAGCAAAATGTGCAGCATATGCGGCAAGAGAACATGGTGATGCAAGAAGAGCACTGGAATTAATAAGAGTTGCAATAGAGATAGCTGAAAGAAAAGGATTATCTAAAATAACACTTAAAGAGTTGGATGAATCAGAAGAAAAAATAGAAAGAGACAGGGTTTTAGACATAATAAATACACAACCAAAACAATTTCAATTAGTTTTATATTCAATACTGTATATAGCATCAAAAGACTCTAAGAAAAAAGAACCTATATTTACAGGAGATATTTATACATTATACAAAGATTTGTGTAATAAGATAAATTTAAGACCATTAACACAAAGAAGGGTTTCTGATGTAATATCTGAATTCGATTTATTAGGAATAATTAATGCAAAAGTGATAAGTAAAGGAAGGTATGGAAGAACAAGAGAGATAAATATAATAACCAGTGATGAGATGAATTCAAAAATAATGTCATTATTAGAAGCATCTCTTTCAATATAAAATTTATTTTTTATTTTAGAAAGATTTTTTTATAAAAAATTGTTTAAAAAATAAATCAATAATTAACAATAAAATAAAAATGAACAATCAAGAAATAATTAATTTTTATATAGAAAACAACATACTTATAAGCCCAGAACTTATTGATTATTTAGAAAAACCACTCCCAATAAAAACAGATTTTTCTGTTATAAATAAAGAAGTCTTACTTATAATAGAGCACAAAATACCAATAAATGTTAGTGATTACGAATTATCGCTTGTTCTTAAGGAAAAAAATATTAACAAAAAAATTTATGAAAAATTCAAAGAATATATATTTAATAATTTAAATAAAAATGAATTAGAAAAAAAAGCAGCAGAACAAAAAAAGGAATATGAAAAAAAAGAATTTGAAATAACTTTAGAAAATAAGTTATCAGAAAATTTTAAGGAAGATGAACTTTATGAGTATAAGAAAGAATTCATTAAGAAAAACAGAATAAAGATAATAGAAGACTACAAAGAAAAAAGCAGAAAAAGAACGGTTTCTGATTTTATAGGGTTTTTTAACAGCAGATTTAAAGTTTTAGAGAAAATACTGCGTTCAAGAGAAGAACTGAAAAACCCCACATCTATATCCAGAATATTAACAAAAAAAGAAAAAGACAATGTTTCAATAATAGGAATGGTTTATGATAAAAATATTTCAAAAAACAAAAACATAATATTGACTTTAGAAGATCAAACAGGTTTTATAAAAGTTGTAGTTTCACAATCTAAAGAAGAACTTTATAGGTTGGCGGAAGAAATACAATTAGATGAAGTAATAGGAGTGACAGGAATTTATGATGGTTTTGTTTTTGCAAAAGATTTGTTTTTACCGGACATACCTTTAATTAATGAATTAAAAAAATCTCCTGAAGAAGGATATTTTGTAGTAATAACAGATCCTCAAGTAGGAAACAAACTTTTTTTAGAAGAAGATTTTAAAAGATTTCTACAATGGCTAAAGGGAGAATCAGGAAATGAAATTCAAAAAACAATCGCTTCTAAAGTAAAATACCTATTTATCGTAGGAGATTTAGTTGAAGGCGTGGGCGTTTATCCAGATCAAGAGTATGATTTAAACATAATAGATGTAAGGGATCAATATAAAAAACTGGCAGAATATCTTAAAGATATAAAAATACCTATAATAGTTTGCCCCGGAAATCATGATGTTGGGAGACTAAGTGAACCACAACCCGGATTAAGGGATGAATACAGCAAAGAATTATGGAAGCTCCCAAATGTTATTTGTGTAAGCAATCCATCTATAGTTAATATATTTTCATCAGAAACTTTTGAGGGATTCAATGTTTTGCTTTATCACGGAGGATCTTTTTTTTATTATTTCAACAATGTTCCGGAAATAAGGAAAGCAGGGGGCCCTACAAGATCGGATTTAGTGATGAATTATCTTTTAAAGAGAAGACACTTAGCACCTTCGCATACTTCAACAATATATATTCCTGATCCGCAAAAGGATCCTTTGCTTATAGAGAAGATACCTGATTTTTTCTTTTCAGGACATGTTCATAGGGCAACAGTTAATAATTATAAAAATATAACATGTATAAATGCTTCTTGTTGGGTTGCAAAAACAGAAGAACAAGAAAGAAGAGGTCTAGATCCACAGCCAGGAAGAGCATTTGTAGTAAATATGCAAACACGCGAAGTGAAAGTTATAAATTTTTTGAAAGAAAAAAAGGAAGAAAATGATTGAGTGTTCAGAACCGATGAAAAAATATTTTGAAGAATTAGAAAAAAAATGTTTTAAAGAGTTTAAAATATCTTCAGAAGCAAGACTTAAAGGATATGATCCAGTTAAAGCACCAGAAATAATTTTAGCAAAAAACATGGCCGAAAGAGTAATCGGTTTAATAAGTGTTGTAGCTCCCCAACTAAAAAACAGCGGTGCAACGGACAGAATAACAGAACTTGAAAAAAAATATGGCATTCTCGACTGGAGGGTTGCATTCACAATTGCTGAAGAAGTCGCCAGGGAAAAATTTTGTAAGTTTAAAGATCAAAAAGAAGCAATAGAAATAGGAATAAGAACAGGTTTCGCATATGTTACTGTCGGTGTTGTTTCCAGCCCTATAGAAGGGTTTACGCACATAGATATAATGGATAGGTTGGATGGCAAAGGAAAATATTTTTGTATAAATTTTTCTGGACCGATAAGAAATGCCGGAGGAACTGCTGCAGCAGTATGTGTTTTAATAGCCGATTATTTGAGAAAAAAATTTGGTTATGAAAAATACGATGCTACAGAACTCGAAATAAAAAGAACATATTCAGAAATAGAGGATTATCATACAAGATTCAGTCCAAGACAATATTTCCCTACAAAAGAAGAAATAGATTTTTTAATGAGAAATGTGCCTGTACAAATAGGTGCAGAACCTTCAGAAAGATCCGAGGTTTCAAATTATAAAGATTTACCCAGAATACCCACAAACATAATAAGAAGCGGATTTTGTTTATTATATACTGATTGCATACCTTTAAAGGCAGCTAAGCTTTGGAAGCAACTTTCTAAATGGGGAAAAGAATTTGATATGGATGACTGGATGTTTTTAGAGGAATACTTAAAAATACAGAAGGCTGCCAAAGCATTAAAAAAGAAATCTGATATTATAACAAAAATTTCTCCAGATTATACTTATATAAAAGATTTGGTTGCGGGCAGGCCTGTTTTAGGTTATCCGTTAAGAAACGGAGCATTCAGATTAAGATATGGTCGTTCAAGAGTTTCAGGATATTCTGCCCAGTCAATACATCCTGCAACGATGCATATATTAAACGGATATATTGCAACAGCAACACAGTTAAAAGTAGAAAGACCCGGAAAGGCTGCAGCAATAACTGTTTGTGACACTATTGATGGACCAATTGTTAAATTATATAATGGTAATGTTGTATTTTTAGAAACAGAAGCATTGGCTAAACAATATAAAAAAGAAGTCAAGGAAATACTCTATTTAGGAGACATTCTTGTTTCATACGGAGATTTTTTTAATAGAAACCATCTTTTAGTACCTTCGGGTTATTGCCAGGAACATTGGGCCTTGGAATTTGAAAAATCTGCATTAGAAAAATATCCTTCGACTGAAGATTCATCAAAAATAGATTTTAAGAAACTTTCAGAGGATGTTTTTATACAGCCTGATAAATTAGAATTATTAATAAGAAAACCTCTGAGAACAAAGATTTCTGCAGAAGCCGCAATAATGCTTTCAAAAAAATTAAACATACCTTTGCATCCACAATATACTTATTTTTGGAAATCCATAAATGTTAATGAATTAAAAGTATTGATTAATTGGTTTTTAGATTTAAAAATAACCTATCATGAAAAAAATATAGAAAAGATTATTCTTCCAAAAAATGACGCTAAAAGAGTATTAGAGCTTTTAGGTGTTCCGCATTTGTTTGTAAATAATGAATTTGTAGTGATAGAAGGGGATCATGCTGAAGCACTACTTTCAACTCTAAATATCCACGAAGTTTTATTAAAAGAAGATATATATTCTATAATTAAAATAATTAATGAAACAATACCTGATGAAGGAAAGGAAGAAGAACTTATTCTAAAAATAATAAATAGAATATCCCCTTTCCAAATAAGAGACAAGGCAGGAACCTTTATTGGTTCTAGAATGGGTCGTCCAGAAAAGGCAAAAATGAGAAAACTCATAGGACAACCAAACATGTTGTTTCCTGTCGGAGAGGAAGGCGGAAAGATGAGAAGTTTACAATCAGCACTAGAAGCTGGAAAAATCACTTCCGCATTTCCTATATTTTATTGTAAAAAGTGCAAGAGAAAAACACCGCTAAGTGTCTGTGAAGTTTGTGACACTCCTGCAGAAAAAAAACTGTTTTGTGAAGAATGCAAAAGCATAGATTGTGAAAATCAAAACCACAAGAAAAGCACATATTCAACATATTCTTTGAATATAACTGAAATGTTTCCTTTTATTCTTAAAAAATTAAAGACAAAAATATATCCCGATCTTATTAAAGGAATAAAAGGAACATCAAACATAAATCACATTCCGGAACATTTAATCAAAGGAGTGTTAAGAGCAAAACATAACATAACTGTTTTTAAGGACGGAACAACAAGATATGATATTTCTGAGGTACCATTAACACATTTTAAGCCAAAAGAGATAGGTGTCTCTATAGAAAAGTTAAAAGAATTAGGATATACACATGACACAAAAGGAAGAGAACTGGTAAGAGAGGATCAAATATTAGAACTTAAACCCCAGGACTTAGTTCTGCCATGCAGTCCTGACAGTCCTGATGAGCCTGCAGATGAAGTCTTATTTAGAACAGCTAATTTTATTGATGAATTATTGGAAAAACTTTACGGATTAAAACCTTATTATAAGCTGTCATCTAAAAAAGATTTAATAGGACACTTAGTTATTGGTTTGGCACCACACACATCTGCAGGAATATTGGGAAGAATAATAGGATTCTCAAAAACACAGGGATATTTAGCACACCCAATGTTCCATGCGGCAATGAGGAGAGATGCTGATGGTGATGAATCCTGTGTATTATTATTGTTAGATGGGTTGCTTAATTTCTCCAAAGAATATTTATCCAATAAAAGAGGGGCAACAATGGATGCACCGTTAGTATTGACTTATTTATTAAACCCTGCAGAAGTGGATGATATGGTTTTTGATTTAGACATATCTTGGAAATATCCTTTAGAACTTTATGAATCTGCACAAGAATTTAAACCCCCTCAGAATGTAAAAATTAATCAGCTCGGAAAACATATTGGAACATATTTACAGTATGAAGGAATGGGTTTTACTCATGATACAGATGATTTCAATTCTGGAATACTTTGTTCAGAATATAAATTGTTGCCCTCTATGGAAGAAAAACTATTAGGGCAAATGGATTTGGCTGTAAAAATAAGAGCAGTAGATTCTGGAGATGTTGCTAAATTAGTTATAGAAAAACATTTTATTAGGGATATAAAAGGAAATTTAAGAAAATTCTCTCTTCAACAATTCAGATGCAGCAATTGTAATGAAAAATATCGTAGACCTCCCCTAGCAGGCAGGTGTTTAAAATGTAAAGGAAGACTAATTTTTACAATTTCAGAGGGATCTATAATAAAATATCTTGAACCAACAATTAGTCTAGCTGAAAAATTCTCCATACCTTCGTATCTTAAACAAAGTATTGAATTGACAAAACAAAGGATAGAACAATATTTTGGAAAGGATCCCGAAACACAAGCAGGATTAGGAAGATGGTTTGGATAATACTATAATTATTATATTTTAGAGTTTATTACTGTTTTGGCTCCACAAGCCTGACAACGCATAAAAGTAACAATTCCTTCTTTATATATTTTAGTGTCCGGTTTTCCACATTCCTTGCAAATAACAAATTGTTCTACATATTGTTCTATTTTTTCATTTATTTTTGAACTAGCAAGTTTTGTATTAAAAACAAGAATTTGTTTTTTTATCTCTCCCTTAGCAGCCAATTCTCTAGATATAAATTTAAGTAAATGTTCTGGCGCCCTGTTTAAAAGCGATGCTATTTGTAAGAAATTACTTATTATGGTTTTATTCCCTTCTATGTGTCCTTTAACTTTGGGAACAACAAATCGCTCTGTTGAAACACTTATTTCTGGTAAAGATTCTTTTCCGCGTTTAAGCATTTCTTCATAATCCATATTTTAAGGATAAAGCCCAGACTTATAAATCTTTTTATGCAAATAAAATGATATGTAAATAATTTTATATTTATGTAGCCGCCATTATAAACATTTTAAATATTTCATGCGTATTAATTAAATTTATAAATGATCTTTAAGATATTTTATTATGGTTTTGGAATCAATAATAAATCCTGCAAATGCAGAGAACAGACCTAAAATACTGGTTTTTATTGGTTTCGTATATGTAAGTTTAGCAATGTTTTTGTCATACATGATTTTTGAAGAATATTCTAGCTTATTCATGGTTTTTTTAGCAACAATAGCATCAATACCTTTAATTTATAGAATAATAAAATTAGAAGAAGAAAAAGATTTAACTGATGTTTCGGAAGTTTTTTTGTTAAAAGAACACTGGAAAGCATTATCAGCATTCATGTATTTATTCTTGGGGGCAGTTCTTTCTTTTGTTTTCTGGTATTCTGTTTTACCCTCTTCTACAATATCTACACTCTTTGAGAGTCAAACTTCAACAATATTGTCTATAAACGGAAAGTATGCATTAGACGAAAATAATTCAGAAATTACAGGAAAAGTTATTACTGGTGAAGCCACATCTTTTGGTGTTTTTTCTAAAATATTTTTTAACAATATAAAAGTGCTTTTATTCTGTATATTATTTAGTTTTTTATATGGTGCAGGAGCAATATTTATATTATTATGGAATGCATCTGTTATTGGTGCAGCCATAGGAATGTTTATTAGGAATTCTTTGTCTGAAATATTTTTAATAACAGGAAATTTAACTATTGCAGATTATTTTTCTGTTGTATCTATAGGCTTAACAAAATATATAATACATGGTTTTCCTGAGATATTAGCATATTTTGTAGGTGCTTTGGCTGGAGGAATAATAAGTATTGCCGTTATAAATCATGATTTTAGTACAAGAAAATTTGAGCACATATTAGTTGATGCAGCAGATTTGTTAATGCTATCAATATTTCTTATATTCTTGGCAGCATTATTAGAAGTATATGTTACTCCGTTGATATTCTAGATTAATCTTTTTAAACAATATTTTATTTACATTAATTTTATTTTTCCCGGTTTTATTTCAAAAACCTCCCCTTTTAATATAAAATCTTTTATTATCTCCTCTGCATTTTTTATTTTAGAATATTTTATAATGTCTTCTATGTCTGCTCCGCTCCCAGAATCTAAATTTTTTATTAATGCAATTATCTTTTCTTTATTTGTTATTGTATTCTGACTTTCTATTATTACAGCATCATTAATAATGTTTTTTTTGTCTACATTTCTTATTTTTTTTATTAAACTTAATTCTTTTTTTCTATAATTAATCCACTCAATATCCTTTATTTTCTTAATTATGTCTATTGTCAGATAAATATTGTTGTTATATTCTCTTGGTCTTCCGATAATTATTACGGGGTCGCCTATTTGTACTTTTAATAACATTTCAGGCTTATCAAAAGTTCTTGCAATAATTTTTCCCGTGCCATCATCTAGAGTTATTGAATTGTCTTCTTTAGAAACAACAACTGCAATAATGTTTACTCTTGAAAAATCTCCGTAATCTGTCATTAAATAATTTGATTCCCAACCAGGCCTTTTTACGAAAATACCTTTATTTAATGTTTCAATACTGCACTTATACGCTGTTTGTCTTTTTATTTCATCACTCATTTTCAAAAAGTTTTATAGTCTGCTTATAAAATTTGGTCTTGGAGCAAAAACGTCTCCTGATTTTTTAAGTCTGTCCAGTACTTCTTCAGCTTTTTCCTGTTCAATGCCTTTTTCTTTAGCCTTTAAGAAAATATCATCTATTGGTATTTGTTTACCTATCTGTTTTTCTAAATCCTGTATTATCTCTTTTATTGTTGCAATTATATTTCTTTGACTTGCAGTTATTCCAGTGGTTATTCTATCAATGTCTATTTTTCCAGTTTCAGGATCAACGCCTATCTGTGATAAACATGAATGCACCAAATCTATAGCTCTTCTTGCATCTGCTTTTGTTACTTTTTCGGATAATCTTGCTCTCGCGCTTGCTTCGCTTAATCTTATTAATGCCTCTAATTGTCTTGCGGAAATAGGTATTGCTTTGTAGCCTTCTTCACCACTGCCTGTAGACCTCATTTTTACATAGTATTCTTTTATTTCCTCTAATGCCTCATCAGTTATTTGAGGATTTATGTTTTGGCGTGCATAAGCAATATATTTTTTTAATACCTGTGTAGGTATGTCTATTTCTCCTCCGGAGGAATCTTTATGTAATTTAAGTATAAATGTTGCTGTTTTTTCATCTCTTGAAGGATTAGGAATATCTCTTATAGGGAATATTAAATCAAACCTGTTTATTAATGTAGAGGGCAACTCTATTTGTTTGGGTATTGGTTCATACGGGTCGAATCTTCCGAATTTTGGATTGGCTGCTGCAAGAACTGTTGTTTCTGCTCTTAATGTTGCAGAAATATTTGCTTTGTTTATAGAAATTGTTTGTTGTTCTAATGCTTCGTGCATTGCACTAGTGTCTTCTTTGCTCATCTTATCTAACTCATCAATACAACATATTCCCCTATTAGTCAGTACTAGGGCGCCCGCTTCTAAAGCATATCCTCTTAAAAATTCATCTTTAACAACTGTTGCTGTTAATCCTGCTGCACTCGCTCCTTTCCCAGAAACATATCTTGATTTAGGAGCAACCAATGAGACTCTTTTTAACATCTGACTTTTTCCAGAACCAGGATCTCCTATTAATAAAACGTGTATGTCTCCTCTTGTTACTGAACCATCGTCTTTTTTCTTTCTAACACCCCCAAATAATTGCAATATTAATGCTTCTTTAACTTTTTCATGTCCATATATTGATGGTGCTATGGAATTGACAAGTCTTTTCATTAATGCAGGATCTTCTGACAATTCTTTTATTTCCTGTACTTCTTCAGGATTTATTTCTATTTCTCCGAAATCTTCAGCAACAGCTTCAACATGGTTTGCTTCTAACATTAAATCGACTCTTGCAAGTTTTCCGCCATCTCTTGCCAATATAGGAACTTCTTTTAATATCCCTGTAATTATATTTTTAGAACCAGGATTTGTTTTTTTTTCAGACATCGGGCTGACAAGATCTCCCTTTAAAAAAATATCAAGTCTTTTTGGTTGTTCTGAGCCTTCTAATTCTTCAGGTGCTTCTTCTAAAACAATTTTTTGAACATCAACCATTTCTTTGCTTATTATTCTGAATTTGCCTTTTCTTCCACATCCACAACTTGTTGGTTCCCTAAATTTTGTGTCTAATTGTAATACTGTTAGAATATTTCCACAACTAGGACATTCAAATCTTGCAGAGGTTATTTGTGGCCTAACATCTGATTTTTGTCTGATTATCCCAGAAACCTGTATGAATTTATTTAAATGTATACTCCTGATATTTCTTATCAGTTCTTGTTGTGTTTTTGGAAGGTTTTTTATTCTTACTTTAAAATCTTTTATTTGAACTCCTGTTTGTTCTATGGCTATTTCTGCAGCTTTCAGTGTTTCTTCAGGGGCTTCTATTATTTCTTGTGATAATTCTATGTCAAATTTGCTTATATCACTAAAATTTACGATTATTGATTTTTCTCCTTTGGATAATGCCTGATGAAGCTGTTTATTGTAAACTATGTTAAAGAATTCCTGAAATTTTTCTATCTGGTCTGAAAACTCCATAAGACCCCCTCAAAAAATCTTAAAAAATTGTTATAAAAATTTAAAGAGTTATATTTTTTTAAGTATTACTACTAGTTTATCCAATGCCTGTCTTGCTTCTTCTTCTGATTTTGTCCCAGTACATACTACTTTTCCATTGCTGAATAAAAGGAATGTTGCTTTTGCCTCTATTAATTTATATACTAATCCCGGGAATTGTTCCGGTTCATATTCTGTATTTGGAAGTTTCATTGCAAGAGTATTAAGGTTTAAGTCCATTCCTATGCTTCCTGCAGCAACCATATTTTGTATTGTTATTTTTGGTTTTATTGTTATTTTTATACCTATTTTTTGTAAGCTTTCTATTATTTTTTGTATAGATTCTTCAACTTTTTGTAGGCTTCTTGCACCAGTACACACTATTTTTCCAGAACTAAAAATTAGTGCAGAAGTTTTTGGATCTTTTATTCTTATCACTAACCCCGGGAATTGTTCCGGATTATATTCAGTATTGCTTAATGTTGCAGCCATTTTTTCTAAAGGAATATTATGTTCTAATGAAGAACTCACAACAATATTTACTATTTGTAATTCTTTTGTTGATTCTTTATTTTCTTTTTTTGCTGTTTTTTTTGCCATTTTTACCACCTGCCTTTTTTAAGGCAATTTTAAAGTGTTTATAAATAGAATTATCTTTTTATTTATAAATGCTATGATTGTTTGTCTTTTGTATATTTGATTTGTATTTAGATTTTCCATAGGAAATAATGGTTTGCTGTCATTTTGTTGAGACAAACCTTTGCTTCTTATGGAGTGTTTATTTTTTAGTAAATTAAGCATAGAAAAAGCCATATTACTTATATCAGTATACAAAAATAACTCCTTTATTTCTTATGGAAACTATTCTAAAGTAGTCTTTGTTATTTATCAATTTAATTAATGAAACAAATATAAGAAAAAACATAAGAAAAACAAAAAAAGGTTATAAAATAAATCTTTGAATTATTTTATCTAATTCCTGTATATTGTTTGCCTCAAAATTCCCCTTATTTTTTCCGGTAACAACCCAATTTACAACAATTGTTTTTACACCAGCATCCTTGAAAGCATTTATTGCCTCATCACCTGCGCCTATATAAAATAAAGGCCTTCCATGCTTTTTTATAAAAATCTCTAAAAGCTCCCTTTTGCCAGGTACCTCTTCCATAGGGCTTGCAAGAACAATATCAAATAAATCTTTGCATTCTATTTTCTCAAGAATCCCTTTAACTGCTAAAGTTGGTGCAGAAGTTATGAGTGCAACAATAAATCTTTTTTTAATATTGTTTAAATATTCTGCAAAATCCTCAACTAAATCCCATTTTTTTACAGATTCAATAACAACCATAGAGTAAATGTTCCTTGCAAATGCATTTCTTGTTTTTATGTCAACATTTCCAAGATATTTTTTCATAATCTCTTGAACATCTTTAAAATAATCCTCTTTAAATGCAAACTCATTTATAGAATAATCCCTTATTAATTCAGACATTATACGAAACCATTCCTTGTGGGCAATATCGAAAGGTCTTTGTTTTATCAAAGCACCATTCAAATCAACACAAATTATGGGCTTCATACTTATAATATATATCTCTGTTATTAAATATTTTTCTTCATTATCAAAAACTATTTAAAATAACTATTTTACACTTAATCGGTGATTTTAATGGAAAAGCATGGTGTTCAAATAATAACATACGATAATAATGGAGAATTATTTTTTTTAATACTAAGAAGAGTCCAGGGATGGAAAGGATGGGAGTTTCCTAAAACATTGTTGGAGGAAGGTGAAGCAGAGGAAAAAGCTGTTGAGAGATTAATAAAAGACCAAGTGGGCATATCAAAGTTTAATATTATAAAAAAACTAAATTCTACAAGAGCATTTCAGGACGGTCAAGATACTCATGTTTTTCAATTTTATCTTGTTAATGCATCTATGAATATACCTGTAAAAAACTATGCATTTGAAAAAAAGCACGATAGTTATTTATGGGCAATGCTTGATAATGTAAGATCAAAATTGACATGGGATACTGAAAAAATAGCCCTTGATGAAGCATTGGAGGAAATAAAAAAAGTAGAATCATAATATAGTATTTTTTAATTATTTCATTAAATCTTCAACCTCTTTTTTTGTAAGAAAACGCCATTTTCCAACTTTTACATTTAATCTAAGATTTCCTATTTGTGTTCTTGACAACTCTTTTACATAGTATCCTAATTTGAAAAACAGCCTTTTTATGATATGTTTTTTTCCCTCGTTTACAGTTATCTCGATTTGATCTTTATGGTATTGTTTTATTTTGCCTTTTATATATCCGTCTTTTAATCTTACCCCTTTTTCTATTGCCTCTATATCTTTTCTCAGAATAGGTTTATCTGTTTTTACATAATACTTTTTTTCCTTATTATACCTTGGATGCATTATTTTATTGGCGAAATCTCCGTCATTAGTTAATAATAATAGTCCGGTAGTGTTTTTATCCAGTCTTCCAACAGGGAATATTCTTTCAGTTATAGGTATTAATTCTAAAACGTTTTTTTTATTTTGAGCTGTTGTGACTTCATAATTTTTTGGTTTGTTAAGCATAATATATATTGGATTGTTTTTTTTAATAACAACATTATTAACCATTATTTCATCCTTTTCAATATCTGATTTTTGTCCTATTACTGCTTTTTTTCCATTAACAAACACTTTACCTTTAATGATTAGTTCTTCCGCTTTTCTCCTAGAACAAAATCCTGCATTAGAAATTATTTTTTGGATTCTTTCCATTTTATTAAAAAATCAAGTGTTGCTTAAAATGGTTTCGATTTTATATTATCAAAAAATATTAATGAATTTTAATTAAAAACGCCGGTTAAGTAAATTTAGAAAAATATTTTTAAAAACACAAGCATTTTTATTAATATGTATGATTTTGATATTGTAATTCCGAAAAATAATGAAGAAAAATTTATAGATGTTGCATTATCTCTGGGTTATAAAAAAATAGTTTTTCTTTCTGACAATATAAATTATAAGTATAGTTCTGAAAGGATAAAAGTAATCAGTGCTTTTTTAGTGAAAGATGTAAATATTATTAAATTTGCTAGAAAAAGTTTTGATTATGTTGTTGCTGATTCAGAGAGAGTTTTTTTTGAATCAAAAGTCGATTTTATTATAAATTCTGAATTAATACAAAAATCAGATTCTTTTCATTATAGAAGAACCGGACTGAATCAGGTAAATGCAAAGCTTTGCAAGGAAAACGATATTTGTTTGGTTTTTTCTTTTTCAAATATTTTAGATAAAAACTTTCAAAACTTAGGAAGGATGTATCAGGACATGTATCTGGCTAAAAAGTATAATTTAAAAGTGAATGCTTTTTCTTTATCAAAAGAACCGATGTGTATGAAATCTCGAATTATCTTAGAATCATTTTTAAGAGTTTTAAATGAGCATTAATCTTTAAAATATTGTTTATTAAAATTATTGAGGATTAATTTGGTAAAATTTAAATAAGTGCAGCTTCTTTTTTAAGTTATGGAAGGTTACTGGTATTCGGTCAGGCAAAATTTTTCATTTTCAAGAACTGAATTGTCACAGTTGTTTTGGACTTCTTTGGCATTTGGATTTGCACTTTCATTCAGAAAATGGGGAGGAGATGTTTTTGATTTTAAAGTAGGTATTTTAAATCTCCTGTTTTATTCTGCTGCAGTATTTTTTAGCATGTATGTTCATGTTTCATTACAAAAACTTATAGGAATAAGATTAGGGTATAAAGTAACATATAATTACTGGTTAAACGGATTATTATTTACAATATTTTTATCGTTTCTCAGCATAGGATATATTGCTTTCTTATTACCAGGATCTGTTGTTTTAGAGCATATCCCTAAATTAAGACTAGGAAAGTTCAGGTATGGTTTTAATCTTAAAGATATCGCAAGAATATCCTTGGCAGGACCGATAGCACACATTGTATTGGTCATGATTATAGGAAGTGTTTTTTTTATTACAGAATACAATGAGGCAGTTCTTGCCATTATTTTTATTAATTTACTGCTCGCAATTTATTCAATGTTCCCTATACCAAAAATTGACTTTCCATCAAAAATGGATACAGCCACGGATGGTTTAGGAATATTTTTCTTCTCAAGAACACTTTATGTTTTAGTATTTATAACAGTGCTTGTTTTTTCATTATTAACATATACTTCAATAACAGTTACAAGTTTAGGATGGTTGTTTGTAATTTCTTTGTTTATAGGAATTGTTGTATCGGCACTTTATAGTATTTATGTCGAGCAGAAAAATTAGTTGCTAATTATTATTAATATTATTATTAATATTATTATCAATATTAATATTATTATTTTATTAATATTTTTTTAACATAGATGCTTTTTTTGTGGAATGTCCTTATTGGTTTTGTCGACTAAAAAATAATAAACTTTATAAATAAGTCCCTCTATGAGATATTATTAACTCGTATGAGTTGGGGTGACAAATATGGAAACAGTTGCAAAAGTAGGTATTAAGAAAGAAAAAGGACTTCTATATTTTGTAGATAAGCAAGGAGACATCTCTGCTGCTGTAATGGCTAGAGGCGGCAAGAAAGCAAAGAAAGGTTCAAAGAAAGTAGCAAAAGTAGGTGTAAAGAAAGAGAAAGGCTACTTATATTTCGTTGATAAGAAAGGAAACATCTCTAGAGCAAAAATGGCTAGAGGCGGCAAGAAAAAGAAGAAATAAGTTTTTTTTATAAAGAGGAGAAATCCTCTTCATATTATTTTTTAACACCAGTTTTCTTGATTGAATTTTTTCAAGTGTTTTTTTCTTAATGTTCTTTATTGAGTATACAAAGCATTGTTTGTGCTTTAAAACATATCAAACAGTTTTTTAGTTTAATGCCGTCATATTATTTAGAATTTCTTAAAGTAGAAATTAAAAATAAATTAAAAAATAAAAAAGTTTATTCGTCATGTGCTAAAGCATATATTGCTTTTAATGCAACTATTATTGTTGCAGGTATGACGAATGTCATTAATGCACCTAATGTTCCTTCAAGAATTGAACCAATCATTGCTACATTTCCTAGTGTTTGACTTCCGAAATTTGCAACTATTACTAATGATACTGTTGCAAGCAAGAATGGTGTTGTTTCTCTTCCAGTAACGTTTAAGAAACCAACTATAAGTCCTAACACAATAAGAACAGATGTTGTTACGCCGTTACTTGCCCCGGAAAATATTCCTACTATCAGTGCTATTACTACTCCGATTATAAATGCCCAACTACCTACTTTTGCCAATAAATCTGTAGACCCTTTTGCCATTTTAAATCACCCTCCAAAAAACATTTTATTAAAGAGTTGCCGCTTTTTGTTTATAAATTTTTCTTTAAATCACTTTCAGAAAATTTATAAAAAAACCTTATTTTACACCAAAAGGTGAGATCATGATTGGATGGATTTTTGCAGGAATAATTGTCTTTTTGTTGCTTATACTGATAATAGCATATAACAGGTTTATTGTTCTTAGAAATAGAATAGATAATGCATGGGCACAGATAGAGGTTCAACTAAAGAGGAGATATGACTTAATACCGAACCTTGTAGAAACTGTTAAGGGTTATGCAAAGCATGAAAAAAAAGTATTTACAGAAGTTACCAAGGCAAGAACTGCATTGATGGAAGCAAAAACAGTAAGTGAAAAGGCTAAAGCAAACAACATGCTTTCTGAAACTTTGAAAAGTTTGTTTGCTGTTGCCGAGAATTATCCTAAATTGGAAGCAAGCGAAAATTTTAGAATGTTGCAGGAAGAACTTTCAGGCACAGAGAGTAAAATAGCATATGCAAGGCAAGCATATAATGATGCAGTATTATCATATAATAATGGAATACAACAATTTCCTGGAAACATAATTGCAGGAATGTTCAACTTTAAACAAAGAGATTTTTTCAAAACAGAAGAAAAGGAAAAAGAACTCGTAAAAGTTAATTTTGAATGATTGCTTTTTGAATAACTTGCTTTTTTTAAATTTTTTTAAGGGTGTTTTTATGGCTAATGCTTTTGATGAGGCCTCAAAGAATAAGTTTAAGAGTTATCTTTTAATGTTCTTATTTGCATTAGTACTTATAGGTTTAGCATATATTATTGGATTATGGTATGGCAAGGGCAGTCCAGTTATAATAATTTCTTTTATGTTAATTGCTTTTATAATATCTATAATAATGTCGTTGGCAAGCTATTATTGGGGCGACAAGGTTGCTCTTGAAATAAGTAAAGCATATCCTGCAAACAAAAAGGAACATGCACATTATATAAATAGTGTTGAAGGTTTAGCAATAGCTGCACAGATTCCGACCCCAAAAATATATGTTATTCCAGATCAATCTATTAATGCTTTTGCCACAGGCAGAAATCCGAAAAATGCAAGTGTTGCAGTAACAGAGGGTGCTTTAAAGAAACTCAACAGAACCGAGTTAGAAGGAGTTATTGCTCACGAAATAGCACACATAAAAAATTATGATATGCGGTTAATGACAATAACTGTTTTGCTTGTTGGTTTGATTGCTCTGCTAAGTGATTTGTTTATAAGAAGCATGTGGTTTGGCGGTGGAAGAGATGATACTAGTAGGGGTAATTTAGTGATTCTTGTTGTAGGAATAGTTTTAGCCATACTTGCACCTATAATAGCAGAACTGATTAAACTTGCAATTTCTAGAAGGAGAGAATTTGCAGCAGACGCCACAGGAGCAATATTGTCAAGACATCCTCAGGCATTGGCTGATGCATTAAAGAAAATAAAGAAAGAACACATGCCCACAAAAGTAGCTAATAAAGCAACAGCACACCTATATTTTAGCAACCCTTTTAAGCCGGGATGGTTTTCAAACCTTTTCAGTACTCATCCCCCGATAGATGAAAGGATAAAAAGATTAGAAGCAATGTAGTTAAAGAAGTGAATTAATATTTAAAGAAGTAATGAAGTTAAAGTATTTTTAATTTTATATTCATGATTTTTATTATTTTCTGAATTTTATTCTAATAATGTTAATGCAAACATAACCCCTATTCCTAAGATGATATTTAAAATTTGAAAAACACTTACTTTTAAACTGTTTTCTTTATGTGCGCTCTTGTGAAGTTGTGGTATGAGGTTTGCAGAAACTATATATAATAATGTTCCTGCAGAGAAAGGCAATAAGAATGCAAGTAAACCTTCTGTTTCTATAAGTATGAATCCTACAATTGTTCCAAATATTGCTGTTGCAGACACTATCAAATTGAACATTATGGCTTTGGTTTTAGAAAATCCTCCGGCAAGTAGTATTCCAAAATCTCCGATTTCCTGAGGTATTTCGTGAAGTATTATTGCAATGGTTGTAGCTATTCCTACAGGTATGCTTATTACATAGCTTGTTGCAATAATTATTCCATCTATAAAGTTATGAAATGCATCGCCGTAAAGATTCATTATTGCAAATGTATGTTGATGTTTTTTATGCTGTTCATCTTTTTCATGTATATGCCTATGTTTCCAATGTATTATTTTTTCTAGTGTAAATGATAAGAGTATTCCGAATAAAATATATAATGCTGTGTTTAATGTGTTATATTCTTTGAACGATTCCGGGAGAAGATGTATAAATATGTCTCCTAAAAACACCCCTACTGCAAAACTAACTATGTATAAAAGTATATTTTTTACTTTTGATTCTTTAAGAAAAAAAACAATCACACCTATTAAAGATATTAAGCTAACAATTATTACGCTTGATAAACCGAAAAGTATTGTTTGTGTATCCATAAAAATAAGAAATAACAACATATTTAAATATGTTATTGATTTTCATTATCAATAAGAAATATTTGCTTAAAATATTTGATTATTCAAAATGAAGTCACGCAAGACAAAACAAAAAGAGCTATTGGAACAAGAAATTAAAAAAATAAAAGGTTTTTTTACGGCAGAGGACCTATTTAATTTTGAAAGTATTAAAAAATCAGGTATCGGTATAGCAACAATATATAGGTTTCTAAAAGATAAAAAAAATAAAAGAGAACTTCACTCATATATTTGTGAAAATAAATGTATATATTCAACAAGCTCAAGCAATCATTGTCATTATGTTTGTCAAGTATGTGGAAAAAAAGAGCATATAAACATAAAAGATATAGGGATTATAAAGAAAAACATAAAAGGCACAATATGTCATTTTCAGATTGATGTAACAGGTATATGCGAGAAATGTATTAAAAAAAAACACTAGCCACACGCCCAAAAGATATATAAACATTATTTTATTCTTTTATTCATGCTTACTTTATCACAAACACTATCTTATTATAAACGCAAAGATGTGCAGAAACTAATCCTTAAATATTCACAGGATAAGGAGATTGCTGTAAGATATGGGGAAAGATTGGGAAAAAGGCCCGATGTATTAAGATATGAAAATGATATTTTAGAGGCAGCAAAGCAAGGCGCAACATCATTTCATTGTTCTGAAGAGTTATGGATTGATCCATTACAGATATCTACAGAGATGAAGAAAAATGAAATTGAGAATTTAAGAAAAGGATGGGATTTAATATTAGATATTGATTGTCCATATTGGGCGTTTAGTAAACTTTCTGCTTATGTTTTTATAAAAGCATTGAAAGATCATGGTATAAATGCTGTAACAGTAAAATTTTCCGGGAGCAAAGGATTTCATATAGCTGTCCCCTTTGAAGCATTTCCAAAAAAACAATATTACATAGATGGCAGGTATGTAGATGTTAAAGACATGTTTCCAGAAGGTCCAAGAAGAATTGCAGAATATTTGGTTGATTATGCAAATAAGAACCTGATATTTATTGATGAAAAAAATATTATATTCGGAAAGGTTTCTGTGCCAATAAACAAACTTGAAACAGATACTGGAACGAAAAAAGAAGATATGATTATATTAAAATGCAATAAGTGCAATTCCACAATAAAAAATATTTCTTCTAATAAAGTGCAGTATATTTGTCCGTACTGTGAATATTCTTTAGAGGAAACAGAAAAACCATTTATGAAATGTCCTAAATGCAATAGGATTATGGAAAAATATCCTATTAAAAAAGGAATATGTAAGTGTGGTTCTGATTCAATAAGAAAAGAATTCGATCTTTCTAAAATAGTTGCTGTTGATACAATACTAATAAGTTCAAGACACCTTTACAGAATGCCATACTCCCTTCACGAAAAAACAGGCCTAGTGTCTCTTCCCTTTGATATAAAGAAAATATTGAAATTTGAGAAATCAGATGCAGAAATCTCAAAATTCAAACCGCATCCTTTTTTAGATAGGGATTCCTGTATTAGTGGAGAGGCAGAAATGTTGTTCCAAAAAGCATTTGATTTTCAGAGTGAAAAGTACAAAAAAGATTACTTAAAAGAAATATATAAAAATGATAAAAGAGAAAAATATGCCGATCTTAATGCCAAAGCCATACCCGAAGAGTATTTTCCTCCGTGTATAAAAAAAATCTCTTTAGGGCTTGAGGATGGAAAAAAACGTGCCCTTCTAATACTTATAAATTTTTTATCATCTTGTAATTGGTCTTATGAACAGATAGAAGATTATGTTTTAAAATGGAATGAAAGAAACAGTCCTGAAAAACTTAGAGACACATACATAAAAGGACAACTTCGTTACCATAAAACCCAGAAAGAAAAACTTCCTCCGCCAAATTGTGACAATCGAGGATACATGATAGACACACAATTCTGCAATCCTGATGAATTCTGCAAAAAAATAAAAAACCCCGCACAATATGCATCAAGAAAAGTGTGGATTAATAGAAACATCAAAGGAAATAAAAAAAGATCTGCAAAAAAATAATTGATATGCTTTTTTATTTAGTTTGATTAAAATCTATTGAGATACTTTGTGTTTTGATTTATAATTTGATTTTCATAAAGTCATATGCGACTTCCACATTGTCGAATATGTTTTTTGCATCCTCCAGTACTTCTTCTGGTGTTTTATATCTTTGTGAGATGTGTGTTAAAATAAGTTTTTTAGTGTTAGAATTTGATGCGAGAAGCGCGGCCTGTTTTGCAGTTAAATGTTTATTTGTTTCTGCCTTTTCTTCTATAGAAGATGAATATGATGCTTCGCATATTAACAGGTCTGTATCTTCTGCAATTAATGCAGCTCCTTTACATAATCCTGTATCGAGTATTATGCCGATTTTTTTTCCTTTTTTTAATGTTGATAACATTTCAGGCGTTATCTTTTTTCCGTTTATTTCAATTGATAATCCTTTCTGTATTTTACCTATTAATGGACCTTCTGAAAGTCCGAGTTTTGAAGCTTTTTTCATATCTATTTTTCTTTGATCTTTTTCTATGAATTTATATCCTAAACAAGGTATTCCATGATCAAGGGATGCCGCTTCTATGTAAAATTCTTCCTTTTCCAGTATTTTCAATAACTCATTATTTTTTGGTATTATCTCATGAACTTCCATTGATAATTTGTTATCAAATATGCATGTCTGGAGCAAATATTCTATTCTTTTCTCAGTTTCTTTAGGACCATATATTATTATTTTTTTTCTCTCTTCATTTTGAACATTTTGATTTCCCAATGTCTGTATTAATCCAATAAGTCCAGAAACATGATCCCCATGCCAGTGAGAAATAAATATGTGTGTTACTTTATTTCTGTTTATTCCTGCTATATTCATTTGTCTTTGAGTGCCTTCACCGCAATCAAACAATAACCCATAGGTTTTATAACTAAGAAAAATTCCCGTAACGTTTCTTTCTTTGGTAGGAACCATACATGATGTTCCTAAAAATGTTAATTCCATAAGAATTGTTAGTGGTTTTCTCTTTATAAAAGTTTATAAAATAATAGTATAATGTTTATTCAATAAGGTGGTTAATACTAAAATTATTTTAGTAATTACTTTAGTAGTAAAAAGTAAATGAGTGTTGCTATAATTGCAGAAAATATATTTATATAGAATCCTTTCTTTATTTTTTGTCTATCGTTTTTCTCTAAAAGAAACAATATTATGCTTATAGATAAAAAGCCGCCAATATGTGCTATATGTCCAATCCCGTCATTAACAGGATTTAATATGCCTATTATATCCATATATATTGCGATCCATCCTACAATCATTATTGGCAGGGGAATTATTAGTTCAAAAGTAATATAGAAAGGATCTAGTAGTATTGCTGCAGCTATCAAACCCATTATTGCTCCAGAAGCACCTATTCCCGGAATGTTGTTGTTCATTATCAGATTAATTGAGGAAAAGAATATTCCTGAAATTAATAGTGCGCCAAAATAAATAATAAAGGTTTTTTTATAACCAAGTTCTTTTTCAACAACTCTTCCAAATACGAATAATGCGACCATATTACCTATTAAGTGTGTTAAATTTGCGTGCATGAATCCTGAAGTTATTAATGTGTAAAATCTGTTAGAAATAAAATCTGTGGGATATTGCAGAAACAAATTCTCTTCGAACAGAAAAGATATAAAATAGAGAATTATGTTTATAATAATTAATGTTATTGTGAGTCTAGCTTCAAAAATAAATTTTAATAAAATGGTTATTGGTTCAAATATTTTTTTCCAGTTTTTTTTACCAAACAATACAAGAAATATTGTTATAGGCGTGAGAAGTATTTTCAAGAAGACTTTCCATAAAACCGTGGTTTCAGAATTTATCCTTTCTTTTTTTTTCACATAAATAAATATTGTTTTGTATTTATAAATTTTTTACAATTTTTTTTAAGGTTTATATATTTCTAAAAAATGATATTCTCTATGTGTTTTATAAGGTATTTCGAAAAAAATACCTTTGTTTTCATTTAAATATTTAGGAGAATTTGAATATGTATAAAATTTTTTTCCAATATCTAAAATTTTTTTTTCAGTTAACGGAATGAATATAGAGGTGTCTAACAAAAATAATTCTATTCCTCTAATTTTATTTAAAGAACCCCTGCTGCTGAGTAAAATGTCAACTAGAAATTCATTAGAATTTAAATACCAATTTAGGTTTTTATTTTTATCATTATTGTTATTATTGTTTTTATTATCATTAGAGTTGTCGTTAAAAAAGGCGTAATAATGATTTAATATTTTTCCAGCAAGTTTATTTTTAAACTCTTCCATATATGTATTTTTTTCGCTTGGAATCATAACTTTTTGATTCTTTATTTTATCCAGATAATATTCTAGTTCTTTGTATTTTTTTAAGTTCTCTTTTTCAACCAGCAATTCATTTATGCTCATGGGTTTCGGGACAAAGAATCTGTTTATAATCTTTATGAAATTTGCAAAGATTTAAAAATGGTTTTTACTATCTATGGGTATGCCTGAAGAAATAGTGGATGCTGATTTAACAAAACTGAAAGTTAAGGAAATAATTATAGAAAACAAGCCGAGAAAAGAAAAAATTAAAGCAGTGTTCGCCAATGAAAGAGTGATTGCTGAATCTTCAGACGAATCAAGAGAATTGTATAATCAGTCAAGATATGGTACAATTTTAGATTCCGGGAAAATCCAATTGTCTTTATTGGAAGCATTATATCTTTTAGAGAAAAACAAAATTGAATTGAGAGATTCAAGAAACAAAGTTTTATCCTTTGAAGTTTTACTGAAAAAAGCAACAAAGTTAGAATCAAATTTTTGGATAAGATATTGCGTATTTAAAGACATGAGAAATAGGGGATATATTATAAAGACTGCATTAAAATTCGGGGCCGACTTTAGGGTTTATGATAGGGGTGTTAAGCCAGGAGAAGACCATGCAAGATGGATAATATATCCTGTGCATGAAGGTTCTACATTAACATGGTATGAATTTGCAGCAAAAAACAGGGTAGCGCACAGCACTAAAAAAAGGTTAATGGTTGGTGTTGTTGATGATGAAGGAGATGTTACTTATTATGAAATAAGATGGCTGAAACCTTAAAAACAATTTATGAACGTAGAAGTATAAGAAAATACACTGCTGAGCCTGTTTCTGATGAGTTGATTGAAAAGATTTTAGGAGCTGGAATGATGGCACCTAGTGCAGGAAACCAACAGCCTTGGCAATTTGTAGTCGTTAAAGACAAGAATAAGTTAAGAGAAATATCAGAAAGACATCCGTATGCTTCTTTTGTTAAAGATGCAGGGGCAGGAATACTTGTTTGCGGAGATATGTCGTTATCCTTAAAACATAAAGAGTTTTGGGTTCAGGATTGTTCTGCATGTACACAAAATATTTTGTTGGCGGCACACGATCTTGGTTTAGGGGCAGTATGGGTTAGTAGTTATCCTGATTCTGAACGCATGAAAATTTTTTCAGAATTATTTAATCTCCCCCCTCATGTTATGCCTTTATCTTTTGTTTCTATTGGCTTTCCAGCTCAAAGGATAACAGCAATTGATAGGTTTAAAAAAGAGCGAATTCATTATGATAAATGGTAGTCGGTGTTTTTTTTGTTTAATTGTTTTTTAATGCTTTTTTTAATATTTCTGTTTTGTCTGTTTTTTCCCATGTAAAATCTGGATCATTTCTTCCAAAATGTCCATAAACAGCTGTTTTCTTGTATATTGGTCTTTTAAGTTTAAGATGGGCTATTATTTCTGCAGGTTTTAAAGGAAAGTGCTTTTTTATAAGTTCAATTATTTTTTCTTCAGGAATTTTGCCTGTTCCAAAAGTGTCTACATATATTCCGACTGGTTCAGCAACACCTATGGAGTATGATAATTGTACTTCGCATTTATCTGCCAATCCAGAAGCCACAATGTTTTTTGCTATATATCTGCAAGCATATGCTGCTGATCTATCAACTTTACTGGGATCTTTTCCGCTGAAAGCACCACCTCCGTGTCTTCCCATTCCTCCGTATGTGTCTGCAATTATTTTTCTTCCAGTAACTCCTGTGTCTCCTTCTGGACCGCCTATTACAAATCTTCCGGTAGAATTTATAAAGAATTTTGTGTTTTTATCTATATATTCTTTGCAAACAGGCATTATTACTTTTTCTATTATTTCTTTTCTTAGTGATTCTTCTGTTTTTTCTTCTATATGCTGTTGAGCTATTACTATTGTTGAGATTCTTTTAGGTTTTTGGTTTATATATTCTACTGTGACTTGGGATTTTCCATCTGGGCCCAATCCTTTAATTATCTGTTTTTTTCTAACCTCTGAAAGTCTCATTGTTAGTTTATGAGCAAGCATTATTGGTAAGGGCATTAATTCTTTTGTTTCATTGCATGCAAATCCAAACATCATTCCTTGGTCTCCTGCACCTTGTTCTTTGTTTTTAGAAGAATTAACGCCTTGTGATATGTCTGGGCTTTGAGAATGTATAGAAACCCATACGCCTGCATCTTCATGATCTATTCCGTATCGTGGATCTGTATAACCTATTTCTTTTAAAACATTTCTTGCTATTGTTTGTACATCTGCAAATCCTTTTGTAGTTACCTCTCCTGCCACATGTATTGTTCCTGTTGTGGTAAGGCATTCTACTGCAACTCTTGCATCAGGATCCTGTTTTAATAATTCGTCAAGTATTGCATCAGATATTTGGTCACATATTTTATCAGGATGTCCCTCTGTTACGCTTTCTGAAGTAAATTCGTAGTTCATTTTTTTCACCTTTTAGGTTGTTTTTTTTATTTATTTTAAATTTTTTCAAATTTTTATTTTTTTCATTTTATTAGAAGTATATTTACTTACACTGTAAGTATATTAGTTAATTTTTAATACTTACAGTGTAGGTATTTTTATTTTTTTAATCAATATGTGTTTTTCTGTTTATTTTTTGAAAAATTATTTAAACAAATACTATTCCTTAGAATTATGCTACAAAACATACCAAAAGAGAAAGTGTTAGATGTTCTTAAGCAAGGACCAAGTATTCCTACTAAAATTGTAAAAATTGTTGGCGGAGACACAATGCTGATAGGGGCGATATTATCAACACTCATAAGCACAGGAGAAGTTAAATATTCATCACTAAAAATAGGGGGAAGCCCTTTATATTTTCTGCCAGAACATGAACAAAAACTAGAAGAATTTACAAATTATTTATCTGACAAGGACCAAAAAACAGTCAGTTTGTTAAAAGAAAAAAAAGTTTTAAAGGAATCTTCACAGGATCCTTTAATAAGGGTTTCATTAAAAAACATAAAAGATTTTGCAAAACAGTTTAAATTAAATGATGAAATATTTTACAGGTATTTTATGGTGTCCTTAGAAGAAGCAGAAACAATCGCTAAACAACTTATTGAACAAGAAAACAATTTATCTTCTGCTATAAGAGAAGTTAAAGAATCAATTTCAGATCAAATGAAAGAATCGTCCGTAAATGAAATTATCCCAAATGAAAAAATAGAGAATACGAATACACAGAAAAAACAAAAAGTCACTTCCAATAAATCAGAAGAAACAGAAATTAAAAATAAAAAAGAAAAAAGTAATTTTTTAGAAAGAGTTATTTCAAAAATTCATTCATTGGGTTTAGACATCATAAACAAGGAGAAAATTAAGAAGACAGAATATATTTTTGTTTTAAAAAATCACGATAATAATGAATATATTTATTGTGTGGCCAAGGAAAAAAAATCAATAAACGAAGGAGATTTATCAACAGCCCTTGTTTTTTCTCACCAGAAAAAAATGCCATGTATTTTTATAACTACGGGCAAACCAACGAAAAAAGTTATATCGATGCTTGAGAAAGAATTCAAAGAAATAAAAGTAGAATATATTTAAGCATAAAATGGGTACAAAAATAACTGAACTAATATCAAGCAAAACTATTTCTTTAGAAGATCTTAAAGGAAAAACGTTGGTTGTTGATGCATTTAATCAGTTATACATGTTTTTATCCAGCATAAGACAGCCAGACGGTTCATTATTAAAAGACAGTCGGGGCAATATTACTAGCCATCTCAACGGTTTGTTCTATAGATTCACCAAGATTATGCAGTATGACATAAATCTAATATTTGTTTTCGATGGAAAGGCCCCTGAACTAAAGAAAAAAGAAAGGGAACGGCGTGCAGAATTAAAATTAGAGGCTGAAAGAAAATATAAAGAAGCAACTGAAAGAGAAGATTTGGAAGAAATGAAAAAATATGCTTCAAGAACATCTAAATTAACAAAAGAGATGATTGAAGATGCTAAAGAATTAATAACTGCTTTAGGAATGTGTATAGTTCAGGCACCATCTGAAGGGGAGGCGCAGGCTGCATATATAGTTAAAAAAAGAGATGCATATGCTTCATTAAGTCAGGATGCTGATTCTCTAATTTTCGGATGTCCATTGATAGTTAAAAATCTGACACTTTCAGGAAGGAAGAAGCAGCATGGAAAAATAAATTATGAAAACATAACTCCTGAACTTATAAGTTTAGATGACACATTAAATAATTTAGGCATAAATTTAGATCAATTAATAGTTATTGCAATGCTTACAGGCACAGATTATAACATTGGAGGTATAAAAGGAATAGGTCCTAAAACTGCATTAAAAATTGTCAAAGAATATGGTAAAAATGATTTTGATATGCTTTTTAAAAAAGTTTCATGGAATGAACATTTTGATTATGACTGGAAAGACGTTTTTAATCTGATAAAAAATACAGAAGTAACAGATAATTACAAAATATTTTTTAAAGAAGTAGATGATGAAAAAGTGGTAGAGGTATTATGCAGAAAGCATGATTTTTCAGAAGATCGTGTAAGAAAAATTCTTGAAACACTTCATAAGAAATCAAAATCACAAAAATCTTTGGGAGAGTTTTTTTAAAACTTACTTTTTAATGATGTTTTTCTCGGTATGTTATTATCGCTTATGAATGAATATGTGATTTAATATATATTGTTTAAATTTATAAATAAATATATGTTTCTATGAAGTATGTTGGCATTAAAGGTTTCATTGAAAAATGCACAAAAATGGAAAAAATATTTGTTAGAGACAGATATTTTAGACAAAGAGTATAGAATTAAAAAAGATATTACTTATATATACTTTCCTTTAAAAAAAAAATTAGAGATAATAAGGGGCGATGCCGAGATAGTTGATATGCAGTTTTCTAAAGCACAGGTGTCAGGCAAATTAAAAGAAAATTTAGCAGAAAAACTTTCTGAAGAAGAGTTAAAGTTTGTAAAAACAGCACATGACATAGTCGGAGATATTGCAATTCTAGAAATACCAAAAGATTTGACTGAAAAGGAAAAAATAATTGCGGAAACCCTTCTAAGCATTAACAAAAATATAAAAACTGTTTTAAAAAAAGCAGACGTTCATGAAGGAATATTCAGAACCCAAAAAATGATTTTTTTAGCAGGGGAAGATAAACGGGAAACATTTTATAAAGAAAACAATTGCATCTTTAAAGTCGATGTAGAAAAAGTTTATTTTTCGGTAAGATTAAGCAATGAACGTAAAAGAATATTTGCTCTTGTAAAACCAATGGAAGAAATACTTGTAATGTTTTCAGGAGCGGCGCCATATCCTGTTGTAATATCTAAAAATACAAAGGCAAAACACATTGTTGGAATAGAAATAAATCCTGAAGGGCATAAATACGGTGTTGAAAATATTCGATTGAACAAATGCAAAAATATTGAATTAATATGCGGTGATGTTCATAATGTCATTCCGATTTTAAAAGACCAAGGGATAAGGTTTGACAGAATAATAATGCCTTTGCCGAAAACAGCAGACGAATTTTTGGATGATGCATTTTCTGTTTCAAAAAACAACACAATTTTACATTTTTATGATTTTTTGGATGAAAAGAATTTTGATGAAGCAATAAAAAAAATAGATTTTTCATGCAAAAAAAACAATCTTAATTATAAAATATTGAATATTATAAAGTGCGGTCAACACGCCCCTCATATTTTCAGGGTATGTGTTGATTTTGAAGTATTTAATTAATTATTTAATTAATAATTTCTTTTTAGTTTATAACTTATTTTTTATCATATTTATTGTTTGAAGTGCCGTTTATTTTTTGTGTTGCTGACATTGCAAGACCTATTGTATATGCAGGCCAGGATAAAGGCACAAATATCATTGCATGGTTTGCCCTGTATTCTCCGGTTTTTTTATAATGTATATGGTCTATTATTGTGTGTGTATATTTTGTGATATATGTGAGTGTTGTTATGAGTAGATTGTTTTTTATAGATAATCCTTCATTAGCAAAAAGTGCATAAATGCCATTGATAAATACGACACCACTTAATGCTATCTGGCCTCCGGAAAAGATGTTATTAATGTATTCCATCCAATATGCTCCTTTCTCTATTTTTTCCAGTTTTATTCCAGAATGTTTACTTATGATTTTTTCTACGGGTTCATGCATTCTGCCAACTATTAATCCTATTGTTCCAGAAAAAAAGTCTTGACCATAAGGGTCTTCTACAGGTAATGGTGTTAATCTGGATATATATTTTGATATTCTGACAGAATAGTTTTTTTTTCTTAATTCTTTGTATATTTTTACAGTGTGTTCTTTTCTTTTTTTTTGCATTTCCTTGCTGAAGAAGTAATTTTTTATGAATTTTGAAGTATGAACAGCTCTGCTTTTTATTCTATTAATCGCTTCATCATATATTTCTGGGGTGTATTGATAATATTTTGACCAATCTAAAGTGTTGTTTTGTATTGAACTGCTGATATCGTTTAATATATATTCGAGGTTTTTGTTATTTTTAATCATTTTTAAGCAGAAAAGCATTTAATTTAAAAAAGTTTCCGTTTATAATCACTATATAGAAATGACATTTCTTTTTATGTTTTTAATCCTATTTAAGAAATGTGCGCTCGGCAGTTACTTCCGTTAATCATCGCAAAGCTCATCGGGTGTTCACAACCTCATCGCGCACAATGTCCGAATATATTACAAGTTTATAAATTTATAAGAAAAATCATATAAAAAATCCTTCAAACATTCACATTATGCATCTGTTGTCTATGATGCGATTTTTTAACTATAAAAATGGTTATAGAGCTAAGAATTATAGTAAAAACTATAAACGCATAAGTTATAGCAGATATATCTGATGCGTACGGCATGTCACTTATTACAACAACCTGTGCTATAGCAGCTGCGGCCAGTCCTCTGGCAAACATAGAATTTATCACGCTCCTATCATAGTGTGGAAATTTCTTAGTTACTAATCCAGAAAGTCTTCTTAGAAATAATATTGTCAAGGCCAATACTGCTGCTATACTTAATATCCGTGAATTGTTTATATTAAACAATAAACCTATATATACGAAGAAGAACGTCTTCAGGAAGAAAGATACTTGACTATAGAATACTTCCTCATGAGTTTTAATGACTATAGTAATCTTCTTGTCATCGTGTTTACGATTCAATCTGTGCCTAATCCCTATTATTATAGGCCTAGAATTCTTGAGCATAATACCTAAAACGAGCGTTGCTATAGCCCCATTACCATGCATGGACTCTGCAAGCGCATATACTATTAACAAGTATGCTATAGTCATCATATAAGGAGCGTTCTTATTAAGTACCTCTGCAACAAAAAGTATATATGCAAAACCAGCTATTAATCCTACAATTATAGCCATTCCAAAAAAACTTATAATATTCCAAAGCATGTTCCACATATTTATACTGTTAGACATTACTAGTTCTATAGCAGCAAATGAAAACACGATTACTAACACATCAGTCAGTGCAGCTTCCAACAATAGTACACTATACGTTTTCTTCTTTATCCTGAGATATTTAAGTAATGGTATAACAAATGCTGATGAGACGCCTCCTAAAATGAATCCAGTAAGCATAGATATTATTATAGGATATCCAAAAAAGTACATTATTATTCCGATACCTACGGAAGATACTAAGAAATTAAATATCGTTATCTGCAACCCCTTTGCAGCACCCTGTGCAAACGACTTAAGACTAGTATAGAAAGCTCCTTCATACAATAAGAACAATAATGCGAATGTAGTAAATATTGGAGCATATACTGCAACTTCAGAAGGCTCAACAAGTTTCAATACGTTAGGACCTATAAAAAACCCTATTATTATTAAGAAAAGTATGTCAGGGATGTGTGTCTTCTTGAATATGAATTCTGCAATTAATCCAAGAAAAAGTATTATACTTATCCCCAGCAACACGAATGTTATATCAACCACGGATAATCACTGAAAGTAGTTATATATATTTGTTTTGATTCCAGACTGGTTTATAAATCGCTTTTAGAAAACGTTAGGAAAATATACTATTATTAGAAGCGATACTTATCCAAACATTTTAATATATTCTATTCCATACTTATCTTCATTCTTTATTACTTTATTTATTCCATTAATGAAGTCTTCTTCTTTAACATAATCCCTTTTATTTCTTATTGCAAAATATCCTGCTTCTGTAACAATTGCTTTTATCTCTGCCCCAGAAACGCCTTTTGAAAGCTCATATATTTTTTGCATATTTATCTTTTTATCCAAAGACATATTCTTCATATGTATATTGTAAATTTGTTTTATGCCATCAATGTCTGGATTGGGAACTTCAATAAGTCTGTCCAATCTTCCTGGTCTAAGTATTGCAGGATCTAATATGTCTTTTCTATTGGTGCAGCCGATTATTTTGACGTTATCTAAAGGTTTAAAGCCGTCAAGTTCTGCAAGCAATTGCATAAATGTTCTCTGTACTTCTCTTTCCCCAGAAGTTCCTAAATCTATTCTTTTTGCACACAATGCATCTAACTCATCTATGAAAACTATTGAAGGAGCCTTACTTTTTGCCAGCTGAAAAATTTCTTTAATAAGTTTTGCACCATCTCCTATAAATTTTTGCACTAGTTCAGAACCGACAATTTCTATAAATGTTGCATTTGTTGAATTTGCAATAGCTTTTGCAAGCAATGTCTTTCCTGTACCTGGAGGACCGAATAAAAGTATTCCCTTAGGGGGCTGAATTCCTATTTTTTTGAACAATTCAGGATTTGTTAAGGGCAATTCAATGACTTCTTTTATATCCTCTATCTGTTCTTTCAAGCCTCCTATTTCATTCCAGGAAACTTTTGGTTTTTCTATTATTACAAATCTTTCCACATCAAAATTTTTTGAAGTATTTATTTTATCAACAATATTAAGATTTTTTTGTTCTATTAAAACAGAATCTCCAGGTTCTATTTTCAAATTTTTTGAAACATTAACATAAAATTTGTTTCCGTTAGGAATCTTTATTATTGCATGTTCTTGATCAATTATTTCCGATACGTCGGCAACCATTAAACTAGGGCTTCTAATTCTTTCTATTTCTTCCCTTAAAGAATTAATTGCCTCTCTTAAAATCCTGTTTTCATCTTCTAAAACACTATTTATTTGCTGACTATAATTAAAACTTGGTTCTTTTGTTTGTTCTCTATCTTTAGTTAAAGAATTGTTTGTCATTTAAAGGAGAAATTTTTATTTATTTATAAAGTTTTATGGCTTACTATTTTTTTAAATATGTCTAGAGTGACTCTTTTAACAAATCACATTCTTTTTTGAATTTTTCACAATATTCTGTTACTTTATCAAAATTTTTTTCATAGTTTTCTTTAGATAATGATTTTGTTATGTTCATTAGATTAAGAAGCAGTGTGTTCTGCCTTTTAAAATTTTCTCCGAATTTTTCAATCCTGTTTTTTTGTGTGTCCACTATGACAATCAGTTCTTTAAAGTACTCAGTATATTTTTTTATATTATCTAATTCTGATTCGTCTTTTGTTGTTTTATATCTTATTACAATTTCTTCGAATGAATTAATTATTTTTTTTTCTTTTTGCAGAATATTTTTTTCTTTTTCCAAATCTATTTCTTCTTTTTTCATGCTATTCTTTTCCTATCAAATCTGCTGTGCATGCGCCTATAATTGCTGCAAGCAACACCACTGAAACCATCTTATAGCTTTCATTAAAGTCGTGTCCAAATTTTGGATAAAATAAAAACAACACAATTATTGACATCAACACTGCTATTATGTATAATATTATAAGTCTTAGAGGTATGAACATCAATATTTTAGGGTCTTTAACTTTTCTGAAACCGGTTGTGTAAATAAACAGTATTCCTATGAAGAATGAAAGGACAAAAAGCAATGACGCTCTTGTCAAATCTAAATTCTCAGATATTTTTATTCCATAAAAAAAAGTATAATGAACAACTAATCCTATAAAAGCACCTACAGCCCCTTTTACAATATCCCTCCAGCCTATTTTTTTTAAAGGATGTTCACCAAATTCTTTTTTTATCTCTTCTTCTATATTCTTTAATTCGAGCAAGGATTTTTCCTGTTCTTTTTCTGTCAATTTAAAATTTTTTTCTAAAGATTCTATTTCTGATTCCTCTTTTTTTGAAATATTTTTTTCTATGTTAAAAACATCTTTTTCTTCTTTTTCCAATGTTTTTTCTTCATATAAAATTTTTTTCTGTGTTCTTATTATATAGTCTAATTTTTTGTTTATTGTCTCTAGATTTGTTGTTTTTTTGTTTTTATTAGGCTTCTTTTTCATTTTTATATTATTATTAATCATTATTTAAATTTTTTGAATACAACATCTTCAATATTATATGTTCCCATTAAGGGTGCATCCATAAATCCTTGAAAGGCGGCATCCGCAAGCCTTCCATCCTCTAACCAATAAAAAAGCCATTCATTAACATGTTCTGGGTTTTTTTGTACAAATCCAGAACCAATATGTTCTAACCATTCTTTATTGCTTTCTTCATGTGCACCAATCGGTGGAGCGATTATTATAGGTATTCCTAATGCAGTGTAAAATGACATTTCGCTAGGTTTACTCCATAATATATCTGTCGTTCTTAGGCTCCTATTAAAATTTTCAAAATATGTTTTTTTGTCCAATGCAAAAATTATTTCACACATTTCTCCAAAATGTTTTGTTCTCTTGTCAAAATACATTTTCAGATCAAGCTTTGTGCCTACGGAAATTATTAATTTTAATTCTTTTTGCAGTATCTTGTTTTTTAAAGAATTTATTATTTTGTCAGCTATTTCATATTGCGCACCCGCGCCACCTATGGTAAACATTAATGTCAATGGATGATTAAGATTCCTTTTTGTTTTTTTGTAACTAAAGTTTTTATCTATTTTCTCTCTTATAAGTGTTTCATATTTTTTTAAAAAGACACCGTTAGGATCAAGATTTATCAGCCTATTAATAAGGTCTTTCTTAACTATTTTCTTATTTTTTCCAATGTTTTCCTTTGGTAATGGAAACCCTGTTTCAATTATTTTTTCTGGATTAACACCATATTGCAGCAATCTTTTTGTAACATGCCTGCATGGACTTAAATAGGTTATTGTTGAATTTTTAGGTTTATCAGGCACCCATATCCTATTAATATCTGTATCTGTAACAACACAATATACTTTTTTATTGTTATAATTAAATGCCATTGCAGGTATGAAATGTGTTGTTATTACAGGCATATTCTCCTTAGAAGTATATTCAACTATGCTCTTGCATAACCCTCTTTTGATTAATGCTTTAAGTCTTAATACATAAAAGTTTGGTTTACTTAAATCTTTGAATGGAAAGAACGGACTTATTTTTTGTGAAGTATCATAAATTCCGAAAGCAATCTTTCCTATTAGAGGAATATTTTTTAATCTTGATATAAATTCATAAAATTCCCTTGATTGTTCCCATAATCTGTGTTCTTTTAAGGAAACTATTTTATCACTATTAGCAGTTATTATTCTTTCAAAAGCAATTTCTTTAAAAGGATATGCGGCCCTTTGATGGCCGTAACCCATATCGACAGATATTATCCATGCTTTTTTGTTATTGCTTTTGTTCATTTGTTATCAATGTTAGTTTTTTATTAATAATTGCATTAATATTTTTTTTAACACTTATTTTATAAAACTATTGTATTATTTCGAATATATGGCTTTCACCAGGCTCTAAAACAATCAACACCTCTTTTCCTTCTCTTAAGTATTTTTTATTGGTCAATAAATCTTTTAGTGTATATTTTTTTGTAAAATCAATTCCTGATTCATCAAGATAAATTTTTACTGTTGCTCTATTATATAAATCCATATTCACACACACCAGCATTTTTTGTTTATCATAAATTCTCATAAAACTAAATAACTGAGAATATTGATTTATTCCTTGATTTGTTTTTACATAAATATATTTTCCCTTCTGCAATGCCTTATACTTGTTTCTTATATTATTTACTTTAGTAATATATTTTTTTAAATCCTTATCAGACTCCCAGTCAATACTGCTATAAGAGAAAAGATTTATTTGTTGCCATTCTAGTTTTTCAAATCCGTTAAATATCATAGGTATGCCAGGGAGAGTTGCAGTTATTGTCCATCTGCTTTTATTAGCTCTCTCTGAAAGTATTTCATCTTTGCTTAATTGTCCAAGTAATTTTTTTGTGTTTCTTACAAAATCATGGCATTCTGGAAATATAAAAAATCTTGCATTCTCAGGAAAAAATTTTCCAGAAATATTATACATATAATCAAGATATCCTTTTAATGTTTCAACAGTATATAATTTATTAGAAAAATCGCCATAAACTGCTGTAAAACCTGCTTCAAACAATTCTTTTATATCATCAATGTATGATTCTGCTATAAAGACCACATCTCCTGTTATGGAACCATTTTTTGGATGCTCTTTTTTAGCAAATTCTCTTGCTTCATGTATACATTCCCTCCAAAAATCTAAAGGTATCCTATAAGCCACATCACATCTAAAACCGTCTATGCCAATATGTTTTATCCAGTATTTTGGTATGGATTTAAAATATGTATACATCTCTTTTATAGTGGGGTTTTTAGGAGGCTTATTTATTGCTTCAGGTATTTTATAATTCCAATTCAATTGTGCAGCATCCTCCCACCAAAAACCATGATCGAAAGGACACATAGTAAATCTTGCATCACCCCATGGTTTTCCTTTCTTTGCATCTTCTGGATATAAATATGGTGCGTCTAAACTCTTTATATCTTCTTTATATAAAAACCATTCAGGGTGTAGTCTTTGAAGCACAAAATCATGGCTTGTATGGTTAAATACTAAATCCATGTAAACCTTTATACCTCTCTTATGTGCTTCTTTAACCATTTCCTTAAATTCTTTCATAGGTTCGGAAAGGGATGCATAAGGTCCTTGGGAATGGTCCTTATCTATTGCTAGTTCAGGATCTATTGCTTTATAATCTCTTATACTATAAGGACAGCCTGGCTGCATATATGGCGGAAATAAATCATGAGGATTGTAATTTCTGTACAATTCCCCGATAGGATGTATAGGGTTTAAGTATAATATTTTTATACCCATCTTTTTTAATTCATCAAGCCTATACTTTAAATCATCAAAAGAACCGGTATGTTTAATATTTATTCTTCCGTTTTTTTCAACATCTTTGTATCCAAAAAATCTTATAAACGCATTATAAACTATGCTTTCATCAATATATTCAGGATCTACATGTATTTGAGTAAAATCTTTTTCATCAGGAGAAAATAACCAATTCCAGTATTCATGTTTATCGTGTCTCCATCTGAATGTGGCACTGTAAAAACCTGTTTTTTTGCAATCCAATTCTAAAGAAAAAAAATTATCATTTAAATTCATCTCATATCCGTGGTATCTCCCTGAAATGTTTGTCCATACTTCTACAATTATTTTTTCCTTCAATAATTCTTCTGCAAGTTCACATTTAAAATGTATTTTTTCGCCAGCAGTTCTTTTAATTACCTCTTTTTTTGGATAGGTCCAAAGAAATCCGTTAATTAGTTTTGTCTCTGTAATATTTGAATTCATACCCACCTCATAATTAATTCTTTATTATATACTTCATACTTTTTTATATGATTTATACTTTTATATTCTCTATTTCAAGGCACATATTTATACTGTGAAAAGCATTTAAATATGTTTTTATTACATCAGTAGTTCCGAATATATTGGAGCGGGAACTGATTTTTTTAATCGTTCCAAGAATCTAATCTTTTTTGTTCCACCACATTTATCCATTTATATTTACTTCTTTTCTCAAGAAGATTCAACATAAAATAACACTTCGTGCATCGTGAACTGGAATACCTCAACCATAAAAAGAAAAATAAGAAAGGGTATTTATTTATTTCCAATAAGACCAATAAAAAAATATGCAGTTTTATACTGCTCTGTTTCCTGTTGAGTTTGTTGTTAATGTTACAATTAGTGTGTTGCTTCATGCATAAATATATTTTATTGTTGTGTATGTTTTATATCCTGTTTTTGTTAAATATTTGCTGTTAAATATTAACTCACTGGTCATTCTCACTAAAAGTATTTAAATAAAAGATTGTTTTAAATAAACATGATATCTGTAACACAACTTTCTTCCTATGTTTATTGTCCCAGAAAATTATTTATCAGTTCTATATTGAAAATAAAAGAACCTCCTAAGGAATCATTAATAAAAGGGAAAGTATGGCATCAAACTTTTGATTTGATAAATAAAGGGGAAAAAAATGTTGTTTTTGAAATAAAATCTGTTGTTTACGAAGACATTTTAGACTTATATAAGAAGAATTTCTCTAAATATTTAAGAAAAAGCATTATTAATAATAAAAAAAGTTTGGCTTCTTTTAATATTTCTCCTTTATCACTGTTTAAAGAGTTTTGGCCAAACATTTTGGAAGAAGCAAAATTAAGAGCTTTCAATGTCTATTCTTTTATACTTAGAGAAAGAATTGTTCCACCTATCAATAATCAATTGCTTTGGGATAGGTTGTCTCCAAAAATATATTCTGAACAATATGTTGTTTCTGAAAAATTAGGGGTTTCCGGAATAATAGACTTCATAGAAGTATATTCCTTAAATAATAACGAGTTTTATGTTCCAATAGAATTGAAAACAGGAAAACATCCTTCTAACGGAATCTGGGATACCCATAAGGTGCAGATAGGGGCATATATTTTAATATTGGAATCCATAGGAAAGAATTCTTTTGAAGGATTCCTCAAATATTCCGGTTTGAACGATAAAAAAAGTATATTAATGGATAAAAATTTAAGGGAATACTTGTTAAAGATTATTGAAGAAACAAAGAAAGTTTTATCTTTAAAGGAACCTCCGCACAAAATCAATAACAAAAATAAGTGTGAAGCATGTTCTTTCAAAGAACTTTGTTATGATGAGGAAACATTAAAAATAAGGTTAAAAGAAGTATTCAGAAACAGCACATAGTTTTTTGTTTTTTTGATATTTATTTGGTAATAATAAGAAATTTGAGGGTCCTAAATAATAGAAAAATTTATATATAAAGTCATTATTTTAATATCAACCTAAAATTTTTATGTGGAAAATAAGTTTTTAATAAAATACTCAAAAGTTTTAATGTATATTTAAGGGTGATTGTAATGCCGGAAATGAAAGCAGATCCTAAAAGTATGGATGAAAAAAAATTTTCAAGACAACTTATCGGTAAAACAGTTATTTCGAAGTCAGGAAAAAGATTCGGTGAAGTTGGCGACATAATTTTTGAAACAAAATCAGGTGAATTAATACATTTAGTATTAGCAAATCCAACGTCTTATATTGAAAAATTAGAATTAGAAAAAACAAAAGACGGAAGTATATTAGTGCCTTTTTCAGCAGTTATCGCTGTTGGTGATTTTGTGGTTTTAGCAGAGGAAGATATAATATAAGAAAGAAATTAATCATTAAATTTTTTATATTTTTATATATGATTTATTTCTGTTTTCTTTCACTTAAAAAATATTCGGGATTAAATAGGATAATATTTTAAACACCTGTTAATTTAATAGTTGTTATGAAAAAAAGCATAAAAAAGATCCTGTTTTTTTTAGTTATTATTTTTTTAATACTCGCTTCTATAACAATATTTTCTTATTATGAATATAGTCGAAATATGGCTAATAATGAAATAATCACTGTAGCCAGCTGGAATCTGCAAGTTTATGGTGATAAAAAAGCCAGGAATTTAACAATAATCAATCATTATGCAGAAGAAATCAGCAAATATGATATTGTTTTTATTCAGGAGATAAGGGATATAGATGGTAGTGCGTTTAAAGAGTTATGTGAGAAACTTCCTGATTATAATTGTGTTATTTCTTCAAGAGCTGGAAGAAGTTCATCTAAAGAACAATACGGCATCGTTTTTTTAAAAAAATTTAATATAAGCGTTATTGATTACAATCCCGATCCTTTAGATAGATGGGAAAGACCACCTATAGAAGCAACAATAAACTATTATTATTCAAAATATTCTGCTGTCAATAATTCCAATTATTCTGCTCTTATAAAGGAATTTAATTTTACTGCATACATTATACATACTAGACCTGATTCTGTAGAAAAAGAACTTTATCAATTGGAACATTTAATAAATAATAAAATAGGCAAAAGGGAAGGCAGTGAATCAGATAAAATAATGATTATAGGGGATTTAAATGCTGATTGTGGTTTTTATGACGAAAAAAATAAAGATTTTAAAGACTGGTTTTGGGTTATTGGGGATGATGAAGACACAACATCGGGAAAAAGCATATGTGCATATGATAGAATAATATTAAATAAACCTTTTATTAAAAACTATTTAAATCACGGAATAGAAAAAACCTCTTACTCAGACCATTATTTAATATGGATTGCAATAAGTTTAAATAATAAAAAATTTAATGATTGGATAAATGCGTATTTTAATTAATACTTTTAATTAAAATATTTTAAAATGAATAAAAAAGCAAAAGGTTCAAACGCGGAAAGGGATTTAATACATAAGTTTTTTAGTAATGGGTGGGTTGCTTTAAGAAGCGCAGGTTCAGGCAGTACACAATACCCCTGTCCTGATATTATTGCAGGCAATGGTATAAGAAAAATAGCAATAGAATGCAAGACAGTTAATGATGTTAAAAAATATTTTACAAAAAAAGAAGTAGAAGAACTAATATATTTTTCTAAAAAGATTGGTGCAGAACCCTGGGTGGCAGTAAGGTTCGACAGGATAGATTGGTTTTTTTTGAATATCGAAGATTTAGAGATTACAGATAAAAGCTATTTTGTAGATGTTGTTATTGCAAAAAGAAAAGGATTAAGCTTTGATATGCTTATAGGTAAAGAGTAAAAACAAAATATTTAAATATTCACGAAATATTTATTTATAAAACATAACTTTACAATCAAAAAAAGAGGTGCTAAAATGGGTTTAGATACTGTGATATTGGCTATTATAATTGGTACTTTGGCTGCAATAGTTTATAGTTTAAGGGTATTGGTGTTATTGGAGAGAAGAATTGCGAGAATGGATGAAAACATAGAAAAAATGACACATGTTATCGCCAAGAGAGAAATAGAAATATTATCAGAAGAAAAAAAGATAGAAGAGGAAGAGAAAAAAATACTTTCTAAAAAGAGAAGATAGTTTTAATAAACTTTATATTTATTTATTATGCTCTTTTTTCTATGATTGTTCATAAATCTTTCAAGCACGGCTGGTTTTATCATTATCGTATTCACATTCCTAAAGCAGAGGAATTATGCAATAATAAATTTTATTCTTTAAAAAAATATTTGTTAGATGTTAAGGAATATTGTCCGGATGATTATTTTTATAAAGGTCCAAGAGGTTCTGCTCTGCGTATAAACACTGATTTAGATGTAAAGAGAGTTAAAAATCATGAAGTGTCAAAACTTGCTTCTTTAGGTTTAGAATCAAAAAAATTCAATACTGCACATAGTAATGTTCAAATGTTTATGCTGCAAAACGATACGAAAACAATAAGCATTGAAGTCCCTATATGGCTCTTAAGTACTGAACTATCAGGATATAACGATATTTTTGAAACAGATGAACCTTTAACAGGACACATCGATGTTCTAAGGATTGAAGATGAAAAGATTTGGATTTGGGATTATAAGCCTAATGCTTTTAAGGAAAAATATGCATCTATACAAACTAATTTTTATGCAATAATGTTAAGCAAAAGAACAGGTATTCCGTTGGAATATTTTAGATGCGGTTATTTTGATGATATTGATGCCTTTATTTTTAAACCAAAATTATTGGCAAAATGATTTTTTCTTTATAATTGTCTTTTTTAAAACATACTGCAAATAGAAACTTAAATCGAAACTTATTTAAATTACGAATTATTATGTTTTATATTAAAAGGTGATGTATATGTTAAAAATGAAAAAAATGTCTGAAACTTATGAAATGAGGGTTTTTACTGATACAGGCGATTATTTTGGTGATGTGGAAGAAGCAATAATTCAGAATACAAAGATTTCCGGCTGGAGAGTTAGAGCAACAAAGAACTCTTTTTTGAGCAAAGTATTAGGTTCTGCAAAAGGAGTGATTATTCCGCACAATCTTGTTAAGAGCATAGGGGATATAATGATTATAAATAGGTCTGCAATACCTAATGCTCCAGAGGGTAATGAAGAATAACGAAGGATAAATTGTTTTTTATAAACTTTTATATGAATTTTTTTTATAATTTGTGTCTAATGCTTTGTTGTTATTTTATAAAATATGCTTTTTCTGCAATTTCTTTAATGAAATTCCATGCAATATCATATCCTTTCGGACTTCTTAATTCTGTTATGTTTGTCCTGTAAAAAGTTTTAGAACTTTTTTCCGTAATTTTTTCCATTAACGGAATATTTCTTTCAAAATTTTTTATAAAGTCACTTATGTTTTTGTCTAAATCTGTATGTGTGAATATTTTATACATTTGTATTGTGTCTATTACTATATCTATTGATTTATGTTCTTTATAATAATTATCAAGCATATTCATTAAAAAAATATTACCTTCTGTATTGAGATAGATTGTGACATTAAGCATTTCTGCATTGTTTTGTTTTAAGAAATCAATTAATTCATTAAATTCGTTTCTTGTTATTAACTCTTTTGATTTTATTTTCTGCTTAGTTCTTAATCCCGCGTTTTGTTTGTTGACCACAAATAATTTTTTATCTAACCTCTTCTCTGAGAAATATTTTGGCACTTCTTCATTTTTGTTTTTTTGTATGTAAAATGTTATTGATTCAATAGTCATTATTTGAGGAAAGAGGCTGCGTTTATAAATGTTTCTACTTTAAAGAGACAATTATTTTTTTATTGAATATTTTTATAAAATTTTATCTTTAAAAATAATCTCAAAATTCTTCAGTATCATCAGTTTCTTTTTCAAATAGTTTTGTTTTTTTTCTTTTAATATTCTCTTCCACAAGATTTCCGTTTGCAGAATCAAACAATGTCTTTAATCCGGTTTCAAGACTATTTGGGTCTGCAATTATGTTATGCAGATACGGGTTTAGAATCCATTTGTCATTTCTATCCAGATTTACGAAAATTAATGACAGACCCTTCATAGCGGACAAAGTTTTCCAGTTCTTCAAAACAAAATCAAGATTTTTTTTATCATTTAAACACACGATTATTGTATTTTTTTCGCTAAAAACCTGTTCATTAAGAAAAAGCATCATATTATAGGTTATTGTTTTTTCTTTTAACGATACCTCTATTTTATTATTTGTTTTTTTTAGAGACATTGTGTTATTTAAAGCATATTTGCTTTTTATGTAGTTTTCAGTCCATTCTATTAATTCTTTCATTTTATGCTTTAATTTTATTGATTTTTTTATTTTGTTGTTTGATTGTTTTTTATAATCATTACTGCATGGGGTGTAAGAAATGAAAACAAATAAATCCCAGCAATAAGATAAGGATTATGTCTTAAAGGTATCAATGTAAGTGCACTAAACTCTATTGATGCTTTGCTTATAAGTCCAAAACTAACAACTCCGCTAAGTATTAGTGCTATTAATAAATTTCTTAAATATTTCTTTTCCTTTTTTGCAATATCAACTATTATTACACTAAAAAGAATCCCTATTATAAGTCCTAATGTTGTAACTATAAAAATAATAAAATTTCCCTTGAAAACGAAAAGAAACGGTATTAAAAAAGTGGAACATATTGCATTTCCTATGATTAGAAGAAACAACAAAGTCCAATATATTGTTTTTTCAAAAAACTTTAAACTAACGTGTTTTTTATTTTCAGCCTCTTCAATAATTGCGGAAGCATGCTCTATTTCCCTAGTACTCCATCCTTTTCTGAGAAGATCTATTTTATTTATCTGCATAAAAACCTCTTTTTTTATCATACCATCACAATATTTAAATTTAATGGTGTGAATTGTTATGTATATGATTCATCTTTTGATTTGTCTTTCTTATTGTTTGTTTTTTATTAATGTTTTTTAAGAAATTTTTAGAAAGAAATAATAAATAACACATATGCAAAAATTTATAAATGAATAAAAATTTCCCTCTTTTATTGGTTGTTTTTTATAGAGAATACATGCAACCAAACAATATAATATAAATTTTTGCTTAAACAGTTAAGCAAAATAGGGGCCTGAAAAGAGCTTGTCGGAATGTTCTTCAGATGAGTTCATGGAAAGGCTAATTGTGCATTTATGCTACCGAAGGGTATACCATAAGTGCAAAAGATGTGATGTATAATGCCTAGAATACATAGTCCAAGACATGGTAGTATGCAATTCTGGCCTAGAGTCAGAGCGAAAAGACAATTAGCTAGAGTTAGATCTTGGTCTAATAACGCTAAAGAGTTATTGGGATTTATAGGTTATAAAGCAGGGATGACTCATGTTATTGCAATAGATACAAAAAAAACATCTCCATCGAAAGGGGAAGAAATATTTGTTCCTGTAACTGTTGTTGAATGTCCTCCAATCAAGATAGCAGGTATAAGGATTTATTCTAAAAAATATTTAACAAAGCAACCATTTAAAGACTTATTGTTTAAACTAGATAAGCACCTTTCTAGAAAAATAAGGATTCCAAAAAAAACTCATGATTTATCAATACTAGATTCTTTAGATACTAAAAATATTGTTGATATAAGATTAATTGTATATACTCAACCATATCTGGCAGGAGTAGATAAAAAGAAGCCGGATTTAATGGAAATAGCCATTGGCGGAACTTTAGAAGAAAAAATGAAATATGTTAAGGAGCATTATGATAAGGAAATATTACTAAATCAGGTTTTTAAGGAGGGTGATTTTGTAGATGTCCATGCAGTAACAAAAGGCAAAGGATATCAAGGATCAATAAAAAGATTTGGTGTTGCATTAAAGCCCCATAAAACGGAAAAAGGCATAAGGAGAGTAGGAACATTAGGTGCATGGAGTGGTCAAGGACACACACTATACAGGGTTCCACATCCAGGTCAAATGGGTTATCATTTAAGAACCGAGTATAATAAACAGATATTTAAAATATCAAACAATGCTAGTGAAATAAATCCAAAAGGGGCATTCATTAAATATGGAAATGTTAGGTCAACTTATATTTTATTGGCAGGAAGTATACCTGGTGTAAGAAAAAGAGCGATAGTAATAACAAAACCATTAAGAAATCATGTACCAGCACCACTGCCTAATATAGTTAGTATTAATAAAGATTCAAAACAGTGAATATGAAAAAAATATTTTAACAGGTTTCAAATGAAAGTTTCAATAGTAAATTTAGAAAAAAAGGAAATAGGAAAAAAAGAATTACCTAAACAGTTTCATGAGCCGGTAAGGGAAGACTTGATATATAGGGCAATTACAACAATCCAGGCAAATTCAAGACAGCCTTATGGGGCGTATGAAAGTGCAGGAATGAATGTTTCTGCAAAATTATCAAGAAGAAGAAGGGATTATAAGGGATCATATGGTTATGGAATGGCCAGGACCCCAAGAAAAGTATTATCACACAGGGGAAGCAGATTTAATTATGTAGGAGCATTAGCGCCAAATACAAGAGGGGGAAGAAGGGCCCATCCTCCTAAATCAGAAAGGATTTGGGATAAGAAAATAAACAAAAAAGAAAGGAGAAAAGCAATATGCTCTGCATTGGCAGCAACATTAAATATTGAATTAATAAAAAGCAGAGGTCATAAAATTCCTGATGGTTTTCCATTCATAGTATCAGATGAAATAGAATCTTTAAGCAAGACAAAAGATGTTTTGAAAGCCCTTAATGCATTGGGTTTTAAAGAAGAATTAAAGAGAAATAAAAGCAAGAAAATAAGGTCGGGAAAAGGAAAAAATAGGGCAAGACCTTACAAAATAAAAAAATCAATATTGTTTGTTGTTTCAAAAAAATGTCCATTAATAAAATCAGCAGACAACATTCCTGGAGTAGATGTTGCAACATTTGATCATTTAAACACAGAATTGCTTGCACCAGGAATAAAACCAGGAAGATTAACATTATACACTGAATCAGCAATAGATAAAATATCAAAGAGCTTCAAATATTAATTTTATACATTTGTAATTATAAATATTAAAAATGGTGTAAAAATGCAAATTGTAAAAAACCCTTTATCAACTGAAAAATCAATAAGATTAATGGAATCCCAGAATATATTGATATTTGAAGTAGATAAACACGCAACAAAAGATGCGATAAAAAAGTATATAGAAGATTTTTTCAATGTTAAAATTGTGCGTGTAAACACTAGAATAGGGAGCGATGCAAAGAAGAGAGCATATGTAAAATTCAGCAATGAAACACCTGCAATCGATGTTGCTACAAAACTAGGATTAGTATAAATATTAAAATAACAATAAAGAGAGTAAAATGGGTAAAAATTTAACTCAACAGGCAAGAGGAAAAGGCGGTCCAAGTTTTACTGCGCCAAGTTTTAGATATTTAGGAGAAGCAAGATTAAAACACGGAATTAATTCAGCTGAAGTATTGGATATATTGAAATGTCAGGGTCATTCAACTCCTTTATTACAAGTAAAATATGATGATGGTTCAACAGGTTTGCTTATAGCACCAGAAGGAGTGTTTGTGGGTCAAAAATTATTGATAGGCAACAATGCCCCGTTAGAATTAGGAAACAGTTTATTATTAAAAGACATACCTGAAGGAACACTTATTTTTAATATTGAAGGAGTCCCTGGAGATGGCGGAAAGTTTTGTAGAACAACAGGAAGTTTTGCAAAAATAGTTTCAAAAACAGACAAATATGTTCAGGTTTTACTTCCGTCAAAGAAGATAAAAACATTTAATATAAATTGTAGAGCAACAATAGGAATACCTGCAGGTTCCGGAAGAAAAGAAAAACCATTCCTTAAAGCAGGCAAGAAATATCATTATAGAAGAGCAAGAAAAAAGAGATATCCGTTAATGTCTGGATCAGCACAAAATGCAGTTGATCATCCATTCGGAAATAAGAGAACATCAAGAAAAAGCAAAGCAAGACCTGTTCCAAAAAATGCTCCTCCAGGAAGAAAAGTTGGTTATTTAAGACCGAGAAGAACAGGACAATCAAAAGGTAAAAAGAATTTAGAGGTTTAATTTCAGAAAATGGCAAAAAAAGTATACACTTATAGGGGCAAAACATTAGAAGAATTGCAATCAATGTCCGTAAAAGAATTTGCAGAATTATTACCTTCCAGGCAGAGAAGATCTTTGCTAAGAGGATTTGATGATGTTAAAAAGAAGATAATATTAAAATTAAAGAGCAAAGATTCAATAAAGACACATGCAAGGGATATGATAGTTCTGCCCCAATTTGTAGGCAAAACAATAAGAATACATAACGGAAAATCTTTTGAACCAGTATTGATACAGCAGGAAATGATAGGCTTATACTTTGGAGAATTAGTATTAACAAGGAAAAGAGTCACCCATAACAGTCCTGGTGTAGGCGCATCAAAATCATCAGCAAATCAGGGTAAAAAATAATAAAAATAAAATTATGTTTTAAAAATGAAGAGACAATACTCATTTCAAATGAAGGAAAATATGGCGAGGGCTTCAGCCAGAGACATACATATATCAACAAAACATGCAATAGAAATATTTAATTATATCAGGGGAAGACCATTGGCGCAGGCAAAAAGATTATTACAATTAAGTATTGATAAGAAAAAACCAATACCAGTAAAAAGATTTACAGATGGTGTAGGTCATAAAGCAGGCATTGCTTCAGGGAGATATTATGAAAAAGCCTGCGGCGAAATATTGAAAGTGTTGGCTGCTGCAGAAGCAAATGCAAGAAACAAGGGCTTATCAGTTGCAGATTTAAAATTATCTTATGCCGTCGCTCAAAAAGCAGGCAAGCAATGGCATTATGGAAGAAAAAGAAGATCCGTATTTAAAAATACACATTTAGAAGTTGGTTTAGAAGAGATCAAGGATTTGAGTAAAGAAAAATCAACAAAAAAGGTGAATAAATGATAGAAAGGAAGTTTGTTGCAGAGAATTTAAAAGAATATCAAATAGAAGAATACATGCGCAGCATATTAGGAAAAGCAGGAATTGCATATATTAAACTGCAAAGAACACCATTAGGTGAAAAAATACTAGTTTGTGCTTCAAGACCAGGAATAATAGTCGGAAAATCAGGTTCAAATATAACAAAATTAACAAGAGATTTAAAAAACAGATTTCAATTAGACAATCCACAAATAGAATTAGTGGAGGCAGAAAATCCTTTATTAGATGCAAATATTATGGCTGAATCAATAGCGAATTCGTTAGAAAGATTTGGAACTTCAAAATTTAAAGGCATAGGTCATAAGGCAATGTCTGATATAATGAATGCAGGCGCCAGAGGTGTAGAAATATTAATATCAGGAAAGGTGCCTTCATCAAGAGCAAAAACATGGCGTTTTTATATGGGTTATCTTAAAAAATCTGGTGATGTTGCTGTTTCAGGTGTAAAGGTTGCATATGCACAGGCCAAATTAAAAACAGGAATAATAGGTGTTCAAGTCAGAATAATGCCTTCAACAACAATACTCCCAGACGATATAAAATATTCGGAAGCAACAGTTCAAGACACAACAACAAACAAGACAGAAATATTGACTGAAAAGACATTAGAAGAAGAGAAAGAAGAGAAAAAAGAGAGTTCAGACAAGAATGTGCATAAAGATAAAAAACCAGTTAAGAAAAGGGTTGTTAAGAAGAAAACTTCACGAAAGAGCAAGAGTGAAAAATGAAATATAAAGAATTATCTAAGCTAAGTGCAGAGGAGCTTGAGAAAAAGATAAAGGATATGAAAGTTGAGTTAATGAAATTAGATGCTCAAGTAGCAACAGGAACAACCCCAAAAAGTCCGAAGCAAATAAGAGAGTTAAAGAAAAATATAGCAAGATATGAGACTTTAAGAATGGAAAAATTTCATAAGGAATTAAAAGAATTAGATTTAGAACGTAAAAAAAATATTGAAAAAAAATATAGGAGTCATTAAAAAGGTAAAAAATCAAATGACCAATATATGTAATGTATGTGGATTACCAAAAGAACTTTGTGTTTGTGAACAAATAGCAAAAGAGAGCCAGAAAATAATTGTAAAAATAGTGAAGAAGAAATTTGGAAAACAATACACAGTAATAGAGGGTATCGATACTAACGAAATCGATATTAAGGATCTGGCTAAAAAATTAAAAAACAAATTAGCATGCGGCGGAACTGCCAAGGAAGGATTAATAGAACTGCAAGGGAGTCATTTGGTAAAAGTACAGGAAGCACTTATAGAAATGGGGTTTGCGCCTGAAAAAATTGAATTAAAATAAATACAAAGTTCAATGGTGAGAGGTTAAATATGAATATCACATCAAGAGATGGATTTATCGGTAAGGAAGCCGAAATTGTAAAGTCCAGAAGCAAACAATTATTAGGTTTAAAAGGAAAAATAGTTGATGAAACAAGAAACACTTTTAAGATTTTAGTTAACAAAGGATCCTTTAGAGAATTCAAAATAGTATTAAAACCAGGTAATACTTTTATGATAGGAAAAAAGATATTCGAAGGATCAAAAATAATGAAGACATCGGTGGAGCGTATAAAATTAAAATAATATTTTGTCATAAAAGCATTTAATTATAAAATTATAGGTTGAAAAATGAACAAAAAAATTAGAAACATCGGGATAAATACAAAAAAGCCTGAAATAGTTCCAAATTCAAAAGATAAAAATGATCCTTATTTCGGAAACATCAGGTTAAGAGGTAGAATTTTTACAGGAGTTGTTGTAAGTGATAAAATGATGAAAACAGCTGTTGTAGAATGGCCTAGGAGAAAATACAATAGAAAATATGAGCGTTTTGAGGTAAGAAGAACGCGTGTTAAAGCACATAATCCTGAATCAATAAATGCAAAAACAGGAGATACCGTCAGAATTGCAGAGACAAGACCTATTAGCAAAACAAAAAATTTTGTTATAATAGAAATAGTTAAGAGAAGTCAGGATTAATTGAAAAGCAAATTTAATATTAAAATACGAGATACAATATAAGATTAAAATGAAGGGATTAAAAGCAAAAATTACAAAATCATTGCCTGTAGGCAGTTATGTAGAAACTTGTGATAATTCAGGTGCAAAAATAGTCAAGATATTTGCAGTAATAGGTCATAAGACAAGAAAAGGTAAAAAACCTGCTGCAGGAGTGGCAGATTTAGTGATGTGTTCAGTTAAAAAAGGAAAACCTGAAATGAGAAAACAAGTGGTCTTTGGAATAGTTGTCAGACAAAAAAAAGAGTATAGAAGAGTTAATGGTATGAGAATAAAGTTTGAGGATAATGCAATAGTAATACTGAAAGATAATAAAGGAAATCCTAAGGGAACTATATTTAAGGGCCCTATTGCAAAAGAAGTTGCAGACAGATGGCCTGCAGTTGCAAAAATAGCCAGTATGATTGTATAAAAAATATAGATAATAGAGGTTTTTATGAAAAATAAATTTTCAAAAAAATGGAATTCGAGTAAAAAACCAAATAAGCAAAGAAAGTTTCGTTTCAATGCACCATTACATATTAAGGGAAAATTCCTTAATGCACATTTGTCAAAAGAATTAAGAAAAAAATACAATAAAAGGTCATTAAGAATAAGAGTGGGTGATAAAGTAAGAATATTAAGAGGACAATTTAAAAAACAGGAAGGAAAAGTTGAAGAGGTCGATGTAAAAAAATCAATTATTTATGTTTCAAAAATAGAACATATAAAGAGAGACGGAACAAAAGCAAGATATCCTATACAGCCTTCAAATGTTATGTTAATAGAATTGGCTGAAGAAAAAAAACGTTTCAAGAATAAAAATACAAAAGAAAAAGCAACAAAAAACAAGGATGATAAAAAAGATGGCAAGGAGAAAAAATGAAAAGACATCTTAAAAGAATAAACGCGCCTAAGACTTGGAAGGTTAAGCGCAAGGGAATTAAATTCATAACCAGAAGCAATCCTGGCGGAATGAATAAATTATTAACAATTCCGATATCAAATATTTTAAAATATGATTTAAAGGTTGCAACAAATACAAAAGAAGTAAAGAATCTTTTACAAAACAAGAATGTTTTTGTAAATCATAAGGCAGTAAGAGATTACAAGTATCCTGTTTGTTTTGAAGATGTTGTTACGATAAACAACATCAATTATAGGTTAATTATTGGAAAAGACGGAATCCTAAAATTAATTAATGTTCCCGATGAGGAATCAGATCTTGTAATTGCAAAAATAATAGGAAAATCATATGTTAAAGGAAAACTTCAATTGAATTTGTTTAATGGCATGAATGTTTTTTTTGAAAAACAGCACTATAAGGTCGGGGATTCATTATTAGTAACTTTAAAAGAAAAGATAATAAAAGAACATATTCCTCTAGAAAAAGGCGCATTGGTATTATTGTACAAAGGTAAACATGTAGGTAAGATTGGTGTTTTGAAAGACATGATGGGAAGTTTAGTAACAATAAGTGAGGGAGATTTATCCTTCCAGACAAAAAAAGATTACCTATTAGTAATAGGTAAAAATAAGCCATTGATAAAAATAACATCATAAGTTGTATTAAAATGAAGGATGAAAATATAATGAGAAAAATAATTGTTGACAAATTAACGCTAAATATTGGTGTAGGCAAAGACCAAGTTAAATTAGAGAAGGCAGAAAAATTGTTAAAAAAATTAACAGGCATTGCACCAGTAAGAACTAAAACTGATAAAAGAATAGCTGCATGGGGTTTAAGACCTGGGTTGCCTATAGGATGTAAGCTTACACTAAGAGGTTCAAAGGCTTTAGAAATGATTCCAAGAGTTTTGTTTGCAACAGATATGAAATTAGGAAGAAATAATTTTGACGATCATGGAAATATATCATTCGGAATAAAAGAATACATTGATGTAAAAGATGCAAAATATGATCCTGAAATAGGGAGTATGGGTTTACAAGCCACAATAACATTAAAAAGACCTGGTTTTAGGATTAAAGACAGAAAGTTACTTAAAAGAAAAATTCCTAAAAAGCACAAAATATCAAGAGAGGAAGCAATAGATTTTATGATTAAAAATTTTGGATTAAAGATTAATGAGGAATAAAAATGACTTATACGGATCACGCAAAAGTATTAGTACAATTGCAAAATAAACCCGGCAAACTTGCCAAGCATGCCAAATACTCCGTTCCTAAGAAAAGAGTTGGCGGTGCTTTAAATAAGAAATGCAGTAGGTGTGGAAGAACGGGTGGACATATAAGCAAGTATGGTCTACATCTTTGCAGGCAATGTTTTAGGGAGATAGCAAATAAAATAGGTTTTAAAAAATATAATTAATTTTTATGATTTGAAAAATACAAAGGTGCAAAATGTTAAATGATCCATTAGCAAACGTTTTATCATACATAAACAATCATGAACGATTAGGAAGAAAAGAGATATTGGTAGAGAATAATTCAAAGGTTATAAGAACTGTTTTGGATATTTTAAACAAGCATAATTATTTAGGAACATATACTGAAGTTGATGCAGGTAAATCTAAATTATTAAAAATATCTCTTTTAGGAAACATAAATAAGATAGGCGTTATAAAACCAAGGTTTAACGTTAAGAAAACAGATTATGAAAAATATGAAAAAAGGTATCTTCCAGCAAAAGATTTTGGTATATTAATAGTATCAACATCAAAAGGAATGATGACCCATAATGAAGCAAAAGAAAAAGGTCTTGGCGGAAGATTAATATGTTATTGCTACTAAAATTTTTGATTAAAAAGAATTGATAAAAATGAAACAAGAAAAAATGGAATATTCATTAAAAATCCCTGAGGGAGTATCAGTTAACATAGATAATAATGTGATAATAGTAAAAGGTCCTAAGGGGGAAGTGAAAAGGAATTTTTTGTTCAAAAAAATATCATTAAAATCAGACAATGATAAAGTATTGTTTAGTGTTATGAAACCAACAAAAAAAGAAAAGACAGCAATATTTACAACAGAAGCCCATTTAAAAAATATGTTCAAAGGAGTACTTGAAGGCTCAATGTATAAATTAAAAATATGTTCAGGACACTTTCCGATGAAAGTGTCTTTGAAAGGCAATATTTTAGAGGTTAAGAATTTTATGGGAGAAACAGTTCCCAGAACATTAGAAATAAAACCCGGTGTTAAAGTAGAAGTTAAAGAACCAGAAATAATTGTTACAGGACCAGATAAAGAATTGGTATCTCAAACTGCTGCAGCAATAGAACAATTATGTAAGAGGGCTAATTTTGATAGAAGGATATTTCAAGATGGAATATATATAACTATGAAGGATGGTGTAGAATTAAAATAAATATGTTTAGACAAGTGATTTAACATGAAAACGGAAATAAAAAAATTGCTCGAAGTCAGAAAAAAAATAAAATCAAAAAAACCTGTATTTGTGCAGCAAGATTATCATAAAAAGAAAAGATTGTCAAAAAAATGGAAGAGACCAACAGGCTTGCAGAGCAAGATGAGACATCAATTTAAAGGCTACAGGAGAAGAGTTAAACAAGGTTGGAGAAGTCCTGTTGAGGTAAGAGGATATCATGGAAAAGGATTAGAGTTTGTTATAATTAATAATGTGTCTGAATTAAACAAAGTAAAGGATAAAGCAATAATTTTATCATCTACGCTCGGTTTAAGGAAGAAAATACAGATTTTAGAAAAAGCAAAAGAGTTAGGATTAACAGTTATTAATAATGATATTGAAAAAACAAGTAAAAAGTTGGAGTTATTAAAGAAAAAAAAATCAGAAGAGAAAAAGGAGAAGGCAGAAAAGAAAAAGAAAACTTTGGAAGAATCAGTAAAGAAAGCAGAAAAGAAGAAAGAATCCGCTGAAAAAGAAACAGAGGAAGAAAAGAAGGAACTTGAAAAGAAAGAAAAAGACGAAGTATTGATACATAAATCATAATGCTATAAGGTGCAAAATGTTAAGAGTTCAAAAAAGACTAGCATCACAAATACTCAATTGCTCTCAAAAAAGAGTTTGGTTTGATGCAGACAGACTAGAAGACATAAAACAGGCAATAACAAAACATGATATTAGATTATTAATAGGAGATGGTGCAATAAAGAGAAAGCCAGAAAATTCAACATCTAAAGTAAGGGTTAGAAAACTAAAAGAACAAAAAAGAAAAGGAAGAAGAAAGGGAGAAGGAAGCAGAAAAGGAAGTTTAAATGCAAGAGTTAATTTTAAAGAACAATGGATGAAAAAAATAAGGGTCCAAAGAAGGTTTTTAAAAGAATTGGTCGATAAAAAAATAATAACTAGAAATGCGTATAGAGAATTATATTTAAAATCCAAAGGGGGATACTTCAGAAGCAAAAGACACATACAAGTATATTTAGATGAACATAAGGATATGCTTTTAAAATAATAAAATAACTGATTAAAATGAGATTTGTAAAATATAGAAGGAAAAGGGAAGGAAATACGGATTATAAGAAGAGATTAAAGTTGCTTATGAGCGGTTCTGACAGGTTAATTGTTAGAAAGACAAATAAAAACATAATATTGCAGATAGCAGAATATAATGAAAACGGTGATAAGATTTTGATTACTGCAAACAGTTCTGAATTAAAAAAATATGGCTGGAATAAAGCCACAGGAAATATTCCTGCATCATATTTAACAGGTTTAATATTGGCAAAAAGAGCTTTAAAGAAAAATATAGATTCAGCAATAGTAGATATTGGTTTGCAAACCCCTACAAAAGGATCAAGATTGTTTGCCGCAGTAAAAGGTGCCATAGATGGCGGAATGAAAATTGTTTGTTCAGAAGAAGCCTTTCCAAATAAAGAAAGGTTAATTGGCAACCATATAAGCAATGAAACTTCATTATTGTTTGAAAAAACTAAGAACAATATATTAAAATCGGTGTAAAATGGCTAAGATAGAAAAAGAAGATGTAATTATTGAACCAATAGCAGAAGAGGCTGTTGAAACAATAACAATAACAAAAGATGTAGAGAAATGGGTTCCAAAAACAGAAATAGGAAAAAAGGCAAAGGCAAAAGAAATAACTATTGATGAAATTGTTGATTCAGGAAGAAAAATTTTGGAACCAGAAATAGTTGATGTGTTATTACCAAATATCGAATCAGATTTGTTAATGATAGGTCAATCTAAAGGAAAATTTGGCGGCGGTTCTAGAAGAGTATTTAGACAAACACAAAAGAAAACCAGAGAAGGAAACAAGCCAAAGTTTGCGACTTATGCAGTTGTAGGCAACATGGATGGTTATGTTGGTTTAGGTTTTGGAAAAGCAAAAGAAACAGTTCCTGCAAGAGAGAAAGCATTAAGAAATGCCAAATTAAATATTTTAAAAATATCAAGAGGATGTGGTTCTTGGCAGTGTGGATGTAAGATGCCTCATTCAGTACCTTTTGCGGTTACAGGAAAATGTAGTTCAGTGACTGTAGAATTGAAGCCAGCACCAAAAGGAACAGGTTTGAAAGCTGAAAAAGAGGTCGCGAAAGTTTTAAGACTTGCAGGAATAAAAGATGTTTGGACAAAAGTAAGAGGTCAATCAAGAAATAAAATAAATGTTATTGTCGCTTTAGAAAAAGCATTGTTAAAATTAAATACAACAAAGGTTAATCAAAAACATATTGAATCATTGGCAATTACTAGGGGCAAGTTTAAAAAATAATTAAAATAATTATTTGAGGATAAAATGGCAAAATTAGCAATAATCAGAATAAGAGGAACAGATGATGTTAACTCAAAAATAGAATCAACTATGAGAATGCTTAAACTTCATAAAAAACATGTTTGCTCCGTATATGACGATACTCCCACAATAAGGGGTATGGCGGAAAAATGTAAAGATTATGTTACATATGGCGAGTTAAATGATGAAACATATAAATTATTAATTGAAAAGAGAGGCATAAAAAAAGATAATGCTGTAGAAAATTATTTTCACTTAAATTCTCCAAGAGGCGGTTTTGGAAGGAGAGGCATAAAAGCATCTTTTAATAATAAAGGTGCACTAGGTTATAGGGGAGAAAAAATCAATGATTTAATAAAAAAAATGTTATAGGATTTTAATGAATTTATAAGTGAATAGGTGTAAAATGCTTAATAGGAGAAAAAAATCAGTAAAATTCAGGGGACACCACACTCATGGTTATGGTTCAAAAAAGAAACACAGGGGTTCAGGTCATCAGGGTGGTGTCGGTATGGCCGGAACAGGTAAGAAAGCGGACCAAAAAAAACCAAGCATATGGAAAGATAAAAAATATTTTGGAAGACATGGCTTTATTTCAAGAAATAAATCTTATAAGACAATAAACATATTTTATATTGAGGAACACTTTGATACTTTGTTTAATCAAGGAAAGATTAAAAAGGAAGGAGACTCTTTTTTAATAAACCTTAAAGATCTTAAAGTTGATAAATTATTAGGAAGCGGCAATCCAACAAGAAAATATATTATAAAATGTGTTTCTGCCACTGCTTCTGCAGTTGAGAAAATAAAATCAAGAGGCGGAAATGTTGAAACAACATTAAAAGACAATTTAAAAGATAATAAAGATTAAAAACGATATATTTATATACTTCTTTTAAGAATTTTTAATATTAATTTAATTATTGTTTTAATAAAAATTCGATTAAATATGTCATTTTAAAATTATGAGGCTGAGTTAATGTCTGTTCCGATTATAAAAGTAAACAATGTTTCAAAAGTTTTTAATAGAAGAATAGTTTTAGATAATATTGATTTAGATATAAATTCCGGTGAAATATTTGGAATAATCGGTGCTTCCGGTAGTGGAAAAACAACTTTATTAAATATAATCATAGGATTCTTAAAACCTGAAACAGGAGATGTTCTTTTTAGAAATGAACATTTACTAGATCATAAAGATGCACACAGTTTTAGGAGTGTTTTTAAATATACTGATGATTTGAAAAAAATTGTGGGAATGGCAAGCCAAGTTCCAAGTTTTTATAATAATTTAACAGTCAAGGAAAACCTTTATTATTTCGGAACATTATATAATTTAAATCATGATTCTATAAAATCAAACACCACAACATTGATTAATTTAATGGATTTGCATGGTTTTGATAATACGCTTGCAAAAAATCTTTCTGGTGGTATGCAGAGAAGATTAGATATGGCTTGTGCATTAATACATGACCCTAAAATATTAATATTAGATGAACCTACAGCAGATTTAGACCCCTTGCTAAGGGCACACATATGGAGATTGGTCAGAAAAATAAATAAGCGCGGAACAACAATAATTCTTTCAAGCCATCACTTGTCTGAACTCGAAGGATTATGCAATAGAATAGCTATAATAAAAGATGGATCATTGCTTGCCATAGGAACCCCTAATGAAATAAAAGACAGGTTCAGCAAACATGAAGAAATTCATCTGGAAACATTCCCCGGTAATTATAATCAGATAACTGATTTTAAAGATAAAGAAATAATTAAAGAAATAGCAAAAATAGAGGATAAAGGCACAAAGCTGATTATTTACACATCTAAACCGGAATTAATACTCGGAGAATTAATAAAAAAATTGGAACAGCACAAAGAAACAATAATAGATTTAAAAGTTACAAAACCGACTTTGGATGAAATATTTATAATGATAACTGAATCTGAAAAAGACAAGCAGGAAGAATTAGAAGAACAAAAAGAACAGCTTGTTAAAAAACATTCATTGAAAAAATAAGCATCAAGGTGTGTTATGAAGGTATGGCGAATAACTGCTAAAAACATAAAATTATTGCTCAGATCAAGAACAAGCATATTTATTACTATATTTGGCCCTTTAATAATTATGCTTTTAGTAGGTATTGCATTTAGCAATCCGCCTTCATCCAAGTTAAACATAGGATATTATGCAAAGGAAAAAACCAATCTAACAACTTCGTTTGTGGAAGCATTATCTGGAAACCAAGGATTTATAGTAAATGAGTATCAATCAGAGGAATCCTGTGTAAATTTAATACAGCAAGGCAAACTTCATATATGTATATTGTTTCCAGAGGATTTTGAAATAACAAATAACAATACAAATGAAGTAATATTTTATGTTGATAAATCCAGGGCAAATTTTGTATATGCTGTTCTTGACACTGTTAATGAAAAAATATCCTTAACTTCAAGTAAATTGAGCACACAGTTAACAAATGAGATTATTTCTGTAATTATATTTTCTCAAAGAACAAACAATGAAGCCATTACAAAAATAGTTTCTTTAAAATCAAAATTATCGGAATTGGACAGTAAAATTTCAGAAATAAAATCAAAATTAAACAATATAGATTTAACGAAAGAAGACATAGACACCACAGAATTTATTGATGGGCTTTCGACAATAAGCAGGGATGTTGATTCACTTAGGGATAAAGGCAAGGGCGTTATTACAGAAGGATATACTTTAGTAGAACAGTTAGATTCATCTGGTGACTGTTCAGGAAACTGTTCTAGCTTGGTCAATTCTTTTGAAAGTCAGCTGGGGTCTTATTCTACATCTTTAAATTCTACATATAATATTACAAAAAAACACATTAATGATCTTAACGTGAATTTAGAATCTTTGGAAGAAAGAATTAATATTTTAAATCAAAAACTGTCGGATGCAAAAACTGCAACAACAGGAAGTGCTGAAGATATGGAATCAATTAAACAGAATGTTGCAGCCTTAAAACAGGAATTGGATTCTGTAAAATCCTCTTTGGAAAAAGTCAATTCTCAAATAAATGCAATTAAAGTAACATCTGCAGAAAGAATTGTAAATCCCGTAACAACAAGAGTTGAAACAATAACTCCCAAGTCAAACAATTTAAATTTCATATTTCCTTACTTAGTAATTTTGATGATTTTGTTTATAAGCATAATGCTCTCAAGCACAATAATTATTATTGAAAAAACTTCAAAAGCATATTTCAGAAATTTTATAACGCCAACCAGGGACTTTACTTTTATAATTTCTGTGTTTTTAACTACATTTATTGTTGTTACAGTGCAACTAATACTTGTTTTAGTTCTTGCATATTATTTCCTTAATGCTTCAATCATTGAAAACATATGGTTCACATTATTGTTGTTGTTGGCAGCAATAATGTCCTTTACTTTTTTAGGAATGATAATAGGTTATTTGTTTAATAGTCAGGAAGCGGTTACAATGGCAGGAATATCAGTCGGTAGCGTGTTCTTGTTTTTATCAAATCTCGTTTTACCATTAGAGACTATGTCAGAAACAATACAACAGATAGCAAAATATAATCCTTATGTTGTTGCCTCTGAACTGCTTAAAAAAATAACTTTATTCAATGCAGGATGGGCTTCTTTAAGGGAAGATTTTATTATTTTAGGAATATTTGTTGTTTCTTTCTTTGTGCTGGCAATAATAATACAAAAAATGTCAAAAATACAATATATAAGCAAGAAACCAATAACAAAGCAATTAGTTAAAAAGAAAGATGAGGAAATAATAGATAAATATTTTAAGCTTAAAACAGGAATATTAATAAGAAACGAGAAAGAGTTGCTTAAAGAATTAAAAAATATGTCTGATACTACGTTCTCAGAATATGTTGATGATTCAAAAAACGAGTTTGAGTCATGGCTTTTATTGATAGGAAATAAAGAATTGGCAACTTTAATAAGCAAATGCAAGAAGAGAACAGAAGCAATTGAAGTAGTTGAGAAATATTTTAAAAAAATAAGGTAAAATTAAAAGACCAAGTTATACTAAAAAAGATTCCTGAAAAAATTATAAAAATTTTTAATACATAAAAATAATACAAAAACAAAGGTAACATATAAATGATTCATTAAATATGAACGATGATTTAATTCTTAAAAAATTTATTTCACAGTTCGATATAGGTATTGATTTAAATAATCTGAAAATTATTTCTATAGGCAAAAATTATTATTATGCAGAAGAATATTTAAGTGAAATAAGTATGAGGATAAAAAGAGATGTTTTTGGTTTAGGATTGTTTTTAGGTTCAAAGGAAGGAAAAATATTTCGTCCAAGTCCTGCATTTATAGACATATTGTCCAAAATGCAAGGTTCTGAAAAGAAAAAGATATTTGTTAATGAACAAGGAGAAAGATTATTTTTGTACGGGAAAAATATTTTAATGGAATCAATAATAGTAAACAATAATCTGGATAAAGGATATGTTTTTGTGCAAAATAAAAATGATGAAAATTTAGGATATGGTGTATTTCAGCAGCAAGGAAAAGATTTGATTGTAAAAAATTTATTAGATAAGGGATATTATTTAAGAAAGGAAGTAAAAAAGAAAAAATTATGAATATGGGGTTTGAACTATTTCTGTTATTATTTTAATAAACTTCATAATTTTATAATTCTTCTTCTCGGTATGGCTAGTTTGGATATTTTTTCAGATATATATTATATTGATTGTATGCTTCTTGCTATGTAATCAAAAGGATATAAGAGTTTATATATGGCAGGATATTTTTCTGATTCTGTAAAGTTATTTTTTAAATCCAAATATATTTGACAAAACTTGTTCCGTATATGAAAAAATTTGGAATAGTAAATATCTATATCCCTGCAGTAGATGGCTGGATAAGTAAAACTTTAGATTTAGCTGATAGGGAATCAAGAGAATTTACTATTGAAGCTCACAAGAAAAGGCTTAATATAACAACAGGAAATTATTATATTACACAACTAGGAATCGATGTTTAGGGCATTATATAACATTATGAAATTCTATTTCGTTTTCTTTTAATGCCTTTATTGCAGGTAATTCTTTTCCGGAAACATATTCAAGACTTGCTCCGCCGCCAGTTGATACATGAGTATATTTTTCTTTCCAAGGTTTTATTGCATCTTCCGTATCACCACCACCTATTATTACTGTTTTTTCCGATTCTGCGAGGTATTCTGCAATTTTTCTTGTTGATTCTCCAAATTTTTCTATTTCGAAATAACCTAATGGGCCATTCCAGAATATTGTTTTTGCCTTTTTAATGTATAATTTAAATAATTCTATAGAGTCAGGACCTATATCTAGTCCTATCATGTCTTCAGGTATTTGGTCTTCATGAACTATTTTTATTTCAGAATCTTCTGTTTTATCATATGCACAGACTATGTCATCAGGAAGAATTATTTTTTCATTGTTTAACAATAGTTTTGCTTCTGTTACGTATTCTTCTTCATATAAAGATTTTCCTATTTCTAGACCTTTTGCTTTATACATTGTAAATATCATTGCCCCTCCTAGCAGTAAATAATCAACCTTTTTAATAAGCTCCTTTATTACAGGAATTTTTGTAGATATTTTTGCACCGCCAAGTATTGCAATGAAAGGCCTTTCAGGATCCTTTAATGTTAAATATTTTAGTTCTTTTTCAACTAAAAATCCTATGCAGCCAGGCAAGAATTTTGTTATTCCTACTGTGGATGCATGAGCCCTGTGCATTGTTCCAAATGCATCATTTACATAAATATCTGCAAGTTTTGAGAGTTTTTTTGCAAAATCAGAATCATTATTTTCTTCTTCTTCATGGAATCTTAAATTTTCCAGCATTATTATTTTCGCGTCAGGAACCTTTATGTCTATGCAATCATCTACTTTTAATACCGGCATGTCAAGAAGTTTCTCTGTTCTTTCAGCAATTTTATCCATCTTAAGTTTTTCAACGATTTTTCCATCTGGTTTTCCAAGATGGCTCATCAGCAATATCTGTTTGGCATTATGTTCAAGAATATATTTTATTGTAGGCAATGATTCTTTTATTCGTGTATCTGATAATATGTTTCCCTCTTTATCTAATGGCACATTATAGTCTACCCTAACAATGACTCTTTTGTTGTCAAAATCCACATCTTTTATCGTTCTCATCTTTTATTGGTTTTTGATGTTTAATTTGATTTTATTTTTTTTAAATATTTATTAATTTATCTGTCTTTTTAAAAATTTGTTTTTTTTAAAGCGGATTTGTTGTTTGTCGCTGTTTTTTCGGAATGAAAAATAGAAAATTTATAAATTTGTTACTCTTTCCAGGTTACATGAACAGGGGTCTGCATGGTTTACATCTTGCCTTGAGAATAAGAAACTATTATTATAGTCCATCCCAGTTTGCAATAGCATGGATTGCAGTTCAGAACAAGAAAAAATTAGAAGAAATATTAAATTATGAAAAGAACAGGATACGTTTAAATAATTATTTATCTGAAAAAACACCTCTTTTTGCAGAGATTTTAAAAAACCACGATGAACAACATAAAGATTTCAATATAGAAACCTTAGAAGGGATAGCAAGAAAATCTTATGGTACATCAAAAATAATAAGAAATACTGGTGCAATATTTACAGACAATAATGGGAAAACAGAAAACATATCCATAAGAGAAAATGTTTTTGCAAAAGTAGACACCAGGAGAAAAAGAACTGCAAGAAGTTCTTATTATAATGTTTCTTTATTTAATGTGTTTTTGAATGATTTTGAAAATGAAATAAGTTATTTTAGTTTCAAAGGAGGAACACTTCATAGTTTTTATAGGTCTGACGAATTATCTTATTGGAGCAAAGGTGTAAAAAGAGAAAAAGAACATCTAGAAAGTATAGAAAGAAATTTTGGGAAAGAAGCATTAAAACCATATTTAGAACATGTTGATATAGTTGATTCTGCTGTCGCACAGACATTAATAAAAATAAACAATGAATTAAAAAAAACTGATTCAATAATAGATAAAAATATTTTAGAGCAGAAAAAAGATTCAGTATTGCCTTTTGATTTTGAAAAATCTCCCGGGCTTGCTCTAGAAACATTTCTCAGGATAAATTATTCGATAAGGGGGAGAAACAAGGACATAACAAGAGATAAAAGATATTTTTATACAGACATTTTTTTGTTTAACAATATTGAAGAAATAATACGAGAGGATTATTTGAAACTGAGAAGAAAGGGAAAAGCAACATTTGAAGTTTTTATATCAGGCAAATATTTACCAAAAAACGACATTTCATGGGCAATATTACAGGCTTTTGAAAACCACATGTATAGAAAAGGCAGGGTTTTCTTCGGATATACTCTTGAAAAAATAGGTACTGAAAATTTTATTGCAGTAGGTTTTAAAAATACAAAAAATTCAGAGAGACAGACAAGCGTAAGACTTATTTGTAATGATTTGTTTTATCCTGTCGCACTCTACAAAACAATAACGCAAGACGACTTAAAAACAGGTACTAATTTACATCCAATGAAACTATTAAATTTCTCAAAACCGAGAAATAAATATGATATCATTTGGAGAGATATTGACTTAAAATCCGGCAGAAAAACAATTAATGAATTATTTGAACCTTTGCCTGAAATAATAGAAGAGGCTTCAGAACTGCTTATAAGGAATAATGCATTAATAGATGGATATGAATTCAAAAAAGACAATATTTTAAAAAAATATATATTAGAAAAATATATTTCTAAGAGAAAAGAGTATAAATAATGTAAAAATTTAAAAATACCCCTTTATTATTTGCTTTCATGAAAGATAAGAAAACAAAAAAAATCAAAACAGACAAAAAAACACTTGAAAATATTGCTTTTCTTAAAGAGATTGTTAAAGAGTATAATGTTTCTGAGGATACTTCGAATTTAAAAACAGTCTTAGAAAAATTACAGGAAAGAGTCGAATACTATATTAAGATTTTATTGCAGATACTTCATCCTGAAGAATTTCATTCACTGCATGAGTGTGTTATTTTCAATGATGAAGAAAAAAACAAGATATTTTCTATTTATAAGGAATTGATGATAATGCATAGGGAGATATTAAAAGCAATAGTAAAAAATGATGAAAAAGAAATGATTCTTGTTTTAAAAAAAACCCATTCTGAAATTAAAAATATTAAACCAGACATACTTTGGGTTTTAGAAAAAATGCAGGATTCATGGAGAAAAAATATTAGTAATGGTAGGGTAAAATATTTCGGATAATTTCGACTTTTTGATTAATACGAAATTGGTGAGCTTTATGATTATAGTCTTGTTTGGTCCCCAAGGTTCTGGAAAAGGCACCCAGGCAGAATTAATAGCTAAATACACAGGTTTATTCCCTTTTTCTATGGGGGATGCGTTAAGAAAAGAGGTTAAAGAAAAAACTGCATTAGGTAAAAAAATAGAGCCAATAATAAATTCAGGAAATTTAGTTCCGGCAGAGATAACAAACAGCCTGTTAACTAAGTATATAAATAGTCCTGAAGCATCAAAAGGCATAATCCTAGACGGTTATCCTAGAAATATTGAACAATTGAAATTTTTATTAAATAACTTTAATGTAGATTTTGCAATAGAATTAGATCTTTCTGAGGAGGAATCTTTAAAAAGAATTTCCACAAGAAGGATTTGTCCTGTGTGTGGGAAAAACTACAATATTATATCGATAAAACCAAAAGTTGAAGGTATTTGTGATGTATGCAAAGTTCCTATAGTTCAGAGAGACGATGATAAACCTGAAGAAATATTAAGGAGACTTTCAATTTATAAAAACGAAACAGTTCCTTTAAAGAAATTTTATTCTGAAAGAAATATTTTGCATATTGTTGATGCATCAGGAAGCATTGAGGAGGTTAATAAAAAAATAATGGATATAATACAAAAACCCATAAATACTTAATTATAATAATAAATAACTCCGCTTAAAATAAAAATACTTTTAAATTGTGTTCTGTTTATTTAAGTATGACTGATTCCAAAATTTTATGCGAGGAATTAATATCCAAGGCAAAGTCTTATAATCCACATGTTCATTATAAGCTTATAGAGAAAGCATTATATTTTTCTGAAAGCGCACATAAAGGTATAAAAAGAAATTCAGGAGAAGATTATTTTACGCATTGTTTTGAAGTTGCAAAAATACTTGCTGAATTAAAACTTGATTCACATACCATTGCTGCAGGTTTATTGCATGATGTTTTAGAGTTTGGCGTAAAACCGGAAACTATAGAAAAAAATTTCGATAAGGAATTATTGCTGTTGATTTCATCTGTAACAAAACTAACAAACCTAAATAATTCATTAAATTTTCCCGAAGATGAAAACCTTCGTGCAGAGAATATAAGAAGGGTGATTCTTGCAACAGCAAAAGATATACGGGTTATATTGATAAAACTTGCAGACAGACTTCACAACATGAGAACATTAAAATATCTTCCGGAAGAATATCAAAAAATAGTTTCCAAGGAAACTTTAGAAATTTATGCACCGATAGCGCATAAATTAGGAATGAACAGGATTAAGGCAGAACTTGAGGATTTATCATTCAGATTCCTAGAACCAGAAATATATAAGGAGTTAAAACAAAAAGTTGCGAAAAAAAAAGAGGAGAGAGAAAAAGAAGTTAGCAGAATAATGCAGGTTGTTAAAGACAAACTTTCTGAAAATAAGATAAATGCAGACATCAGCGGAAGAGCAAAACATTTTTACAGCATTTATAAAAAGATATTAAAAGATAATAAGTCGTTAGAAGACATACATGATTTAATAGCAATAAGAATAATAACAGAAAATGTTTCTGATTGTTATAAAGTGTTGGGGATTGTTCATAAACTCTGGCCCCATATACCTGACAGATTAAAGGATTATATAGCTGTTCCTAAACCTAATGGTTATCAGTCAATACATACCACTGTAATAATTGGTGAGGGAAAGGTTTTAGAGATTCAAGTAAGAGATAAAGAAATGCATAGACAGGCTGAAGAAGGTATTGCTGCGCATTGGAAGTATAAAGGAAGAGAACAGGATAAAAAATTTGACAGACAGATTGTTTGGCTTAAAGAGTTTTTAGAATGGAAACAAAATGCTTCTGATGCAAGAGAATTTGTAGAATCCTTGAAAATGGATTTATTTCAAAAAGAGATTTTTGTATTCACTCCAAAAGGCGACATTATAAGTTTGCCGGAAAACTCAACACCTATAGATTTTGCTTATGCAGTCCATACAGATATAGGAAATCATTGTAAAGCTGCAAAGGTTAATAATGAAATAGTTCCTTTAGATCATGTTTTATCCCCCGGAGATATAGTTGAGATAATCACTTCAAGAAATGCTTCTCCTTCTAGGTCGTGGTTAAGTTTTGCTAAATCAAACAACACCATAATAAAAATAAAGCATGCTTTAGGGATACCTATTGAGCACAATCCGAAGAAAAATGAAGAAAGAGAGAAGATTAGAAAAGAACGTCAGAACAAATTTAAAAGTTTAGAATTCAAAGATGGCGCAATAATATTAGAAGGCAAGTCTCCAGACATAAGAATACCTAAATGTTGTTCTCCACAAATAGGGGATAAGATAAGGGCGTTTAAATCAAAAGATGGTAAAATAGTTATACATAAAGCAAACTGCATAAATCTTTATAGTTATGATTTTTCAAGGGAGATACATCCAGAGATTACTAAAGAAAAAAAGGAATCTGTGATTTTGCATGTTTATGTTAAAGATCGTTTGGGTTTATTGGCCGAAATATTGCATGAAATAGCGGAAATGAAGCTGATTGTTAAAAATATAAACACAAAGTTCGGTAAGAATGATGCTGCAATGATAACTATTGAATTGCTAAATACTCAAAATATAAGTATTGACAGATTGATAGATAAAATATCAAAAATAAAAAGTGTTCAAAGCGTAATATTATAATTTTTTAAGATTGTTTTGAATTTTTGTTAAAAAGTTTTTTCTTTAAGTATTTTAAAATTGTAATATATTGGAGGTCTAAAATCTTCTAATTTTACGTCTATGACCATTAATGTGTCTAATAATGCCTTGTTTGGATCTTTTTTATATAGCATGCCTAATTTTATAAAATTTTTTTGCGAAAATATATAAACATATCCTTTCTCTCTTAATGCATCTTCTGGATTATTTAATATGACTGAAGCATATGTGTGGTTTTTGTAAGTATATGTATTTAATTTTGATTTTTTTTCATCGAATAGTGCATGATATATTGCGTGTATTGGGCTTTTATTAGCCAATATTACGTGGTTTTTTGGTATAAAAACGTATCCCCCATTATGTGTGTCCTGTTCATATTTATGTGGTGTTCCGTGAAGTACATACTCTTGATCACATATTTTTTTTAATTTATTTTCTATACCGGGTTCTATAGTAAAAAACTTACTCATATTTTAGTTACTTTTAAGTAGTATATAAATTTTTTGGAATAATTTTACAAACATTATTTGCTATTAATAATTTATGGGATATTTATTTAAAGCATTTGCATATAGTGTTATGCTTGCTGTAATTATGCTTTTTCTATAGCTTTTGGCTGGAAAAATCGTTGTTATTGAATAGTGTTATAATTATAAGTTTCATAATGCTTCTGCTTTACCGCAGCAAAGAAGAGCTATATTTATATATAATTTCTGAATTGGCAGGGGCAATGACTGAAGCATTTGCTATTTTATTTAGAGTATGTAATTATGCTCTTCCAAGTTTTATGGGCATACTGGCCCCCTTCTTATTGCGCATTGCTGTATTATCCATAAAAAGGACGATAAATGCAACATGCGCATCTGATTTTCTGACTTGCTTAAAATAATGCTTTAATCAACATTGTTGCATAACTGCCTTTAGGCAAAGAAAACTCTAAATCAATCTCGTTATATTGATTATGTTTTTTGTAGGATAAATTTGTCCCTACAAAACATTCTCTTTCTACACTTTCAACACTCAATTCAGGAAATTGTTTAATAATAAAATCTTTTGAAGTCAAACCTAAATCATTAAGAATCTTATTTTCTGAATCAAAACCAACCAATTTAAGCATTTTAGGAAATTCATCATAATTTTTATCTTCAAGGAAAGCCAATTGTCCATGTCTATATTTCCGTAAATAATGATTGTCTTTTTTTATTATTAATTCACTTAATTCTTTATTAAACACAAAAGCCTGTACTGCATGAATATAGAAAAGTAAATTTTTTTGAGGGATACTTTTTAATGCAGAAACATAATTGTTGTTTTTTACCTCCAAACCTATAAGTTCGCAAGCTTTTTTAAAATCCTTTTTCAAAATTGAAAATCCTATTTCAAGATTATTTTCAGAAAATCTTTGATCATCAAAATAATTAGGGAAAACAAAATCATTAATAAAATTTTTCTCAAAAAACTTAATTTCTTCAACAGATAATTCTCTTATTTTAATTTTGAAATGATTGCCCTGTAATGAACCCAGACTTAATGGTTCATTATGAAAAGAAACAAAATCAATTTTAATATTATCTGTGTTTAATTTTAAATTTCTCGTATCTCTTAAAATTGAAATATATTGGATAGTTATAGCATGCCTGTCTTTAGTTCCGGCATATTTTATGTTTTTTCTAGGTATCTTAAACTTTTTGCACAAATATTCAACGGCCGATTCTGTAGTGTAGTCTTTTTTTTCAAGTCTATAGATTGAATAATCTCCCTTACCAGAAAATTTTATAGGTATCTCTTCAACTACAAAATCCTCCGGAAATTTTTTTATAATCATAAACTTAAAAAAATGTTGTTATTTATATTTATTTTTAATTCTTTGCAACAAAAAATTTATAATTAGAAATAACAAAAAAATATTGATTATTAATTTTAGTATCAATTACTTAAAAAATTATTTATTGATAACACCATGGAAAATAAATTTGAAGATAAAATATTTGAAGATATAAAAGAATTGAAACGCATATCGCGTGGCAAATTAAAAGAATTTTTCAATCAACTATTCATAAACAATAATTCGGCAGTAGAAATATTATTGGGCATACGCCATGATACTGATTTAATAATTTCAAATATCAAAAATAATGAAGCAACAAATCCGGAACTTTCAAAAAAAGCGTTAGAACATGCAAACTTAATAAAAAGATATATTGAAGCAATAGTATTACAATTAAGAACTCATTCTTATGATGCTACAAGAATAATAAGATTATGTGTAGGTCTAAAAAAAGAAATTTATGAACTTGAAAATTTAAAAAAACAATTATTTAAAAAATCTTTTCTCGAAAAAATAAGAGAAAAACAGGGAATATTATCAAAAGCATTATCTATAATAGGTTTAAGTGCAGCATTGTCAACTGCAGAACCAAAATATTCCCATACGCCAGAGGAACCAAATTTAAATAGGTATAGTTATGTTGTAAATTCTGAAGCATCTAATCCTTCATCGATGATTGCACGTTCAATAATAGAAACGGCATCTAAAGAAATAGGAAAAAGATATGTTTTCGGAACAAATGAAAAAACATCAAAAATTCCAGATCATTGGGATTGTTCTTCACTAGTAAGATATGCGTTTTCAAAGAACGGAATAAATATTGAAGGATCATCAAGAGATCTATCAAGATATGGAGTTACTGTTGTGGAGAAAGAAATGGATTTTAGCAAAATGAAACCAGGAGATTTGTTGTTTTTTACAATAAAAAAAAGCAGACCATTAGGACATGTAGGAATATATGTTGGTGATGGAAAAATGCTCCATGCAGGCGTTTCCACAGGAGTTGCAATCGTAAGTTTAGACAAAAAATACTGGAAAAAGAGTTTTGAGAAAGCTAAACGACTTTTTTAATATTTATGAAATTTCATAAATATTGTCATAAACTTTATATATTGTTAAATCAGACAACATTCAATTATAATATATAGAGTGAGTTAGATGTATGAGATTGAATTTGTAGGTAGAGGTGGACAGGGGGCAAAAACTGCTGCAGAAATAGTTGCCAGGCAAGCAATAAAAAAAGGATTCTTTGTTCAAAGCTTTCCAGATTATGGTCCAGAAAGAAAAGGAGCACCAGTGAGAGCATTCACAAGATTATCATTAACACCAATTAGGGGATGTAGTAGTGAAGCAAATCCGAACATTATTGTGGTTATAGATCCAACATTATTGTCATTAAATAAAATATTTTTTAATTTAACCGAAAAAACAATATTGTTAGCAAACACTGCAAAAAGTCCTGAAGAATTAAAATCAGAATTAAGTATTAATTGTAAAATATACACTATAGATGCAACTTCAATAGCTTTAAAATATCTTAAATCAGCAATAACAAATACAACAATGTTGGGTGCATTGGCAAAAATAAGCGACCATTATACCATAGAAGAATTAAAAAAAGAAATAGAAGAAGAGTTTGGAAGAAAATTAACATCAGAAAAACTTCAAGCAAACATTTTAGCAGCAGAAGAAGCATATGCTCAGGTTAAAGGGTGAATTATGGTTTTACTTAAAAAGGATGAGATAAGTACAGGTGCAAAAGCGCCAGGAGGAAGTTCAGAAGAGTTTAATACTGGAACATGGAGGGCAATAAGGCCTATAATAGATACAAATAAGTGTATTCATTGCATGTTATGCTATTTATATTGTCCTGACAATGCAGTATGTATACTTAAAGAGAGTGTAAAACAAAATGGAAATCCTGAAATAATAGGCATAGATTTAAAACATTGTAAAGGATGCTCAATATGCTCACAAGTATGTCCAGTACATTGTATAAAAATGGTGCCAGAAGAGGAGGCAAAAAAGAATTATGATGAATAACGAATATACTTTGTTATTGGTGGATGATGACGAGAATTATAGAACAACGATATTACTTGTGTTAAAAAAATATTTTAAGAATATAGATGTGGCAGTAAATCTTGAAGAAGCCTTGAAACTCTTAAATAATAATAAATATGACATTGTAATCACTGATGGAGTATTTCCAAAGGTAGGAAATTATAGGATAAAAAATCCCACTTCTGAAGATGTCAATGGCATAATCTTAGCTAGTGCAGCGAAGAAGAAAGGGATATATGTTATAGGAATAAGTTCTGACCCTAAATTATTAGGTAACATTCCAGATGTAACATTAAAAAAACCATTCAATCTTACAGATCTTCAAGGAATAATAAAAAAAAGATTAGGCATATAATAAAATGAAATCAACTAAAGCATTAACCGGTGCAGAAGCTGCTGCTGAAGCCATGAAGCAGATTAATCCAGATGTAGTGCCATTATATCCTATAACTCCGCAAACACAAATAGTTGAAGTATACAGTCAATATGTTGCAGATGGAATAGTAGATAGTGAAATTGTAAGATGTGAATCAGAACATTCTGTAATGTCTGTAGCAATAGGGGCAAGTGTTGCAGGAGCAAGAGTTATGACAGCAACATCATCACAAGGATTGGCTTTCATGTTTGAACCATTATTTATAGCACCATCATTAAGGTTGCCAATAATTATGAATCTGGTTAATAGGGCGCTATCAGGACCGATAAATATTCATTGTGATCATTCTGATGGAATGGCTGTCAGGGACTCAGGATGGATAACATTTTATTGTGAAAATGCACAGGAAGTATATGAATATAATATAATGGCTGTAAAAATTGCAGAACATAAAGAAGTACAGCTCCCAGTAATGATTTGTCAGGATGGTTTTATAACGAGCCATTCATTAGTAAATGTTGAAGTATTAGATGATATTTCAGTTAGAGAATTTGTAGGCATAAGAAAGCCGGCATTTGATTTTTTAGATACAAAAAAACCTTTATCAGTTGGAACACTGGATTTTTATGATTATTTTTTTGAACACAAAAAACAAGGATTTGATGCAATAGAAAACTCTAAAAACATAATAAGAAAGGTTTTTGAAGAATTTTCTAAAATAACAGGAAAAGAATATTGTTTCGTGGAAAAATATTTTACTGAAGATGCAGATCATATAGTAGTTGCAATGTCTAGTGCCTGCGGAATATTAAAGGATGCAGTAGATGAATTAAGAAGGCAGGGAAAAAAAGTGGGGCTGCTTAGAATAGTATTATTCAGGCCGTTTCCAGAATTAGAAGTTGCACAAGCATTAAAAAATGCAAAATCAGTAATCGTATTGGAGAGGGCATCAGGATTTGGAGCATATAGTCCATTATATAATGAGATCTCTGCTGCACTTTACCATTATCCTAAAAAGCCTAAAATGGTAAATTATGTGTTTGGTTTGGGAGGCAGAAATTTTGGGTTAAGTGATGCATTAGGATTATATAATGAATTAGAAAAAATCGATAATGAATTTTTAGATGAGAAAAATAAATTAAGATACTGGGGAGTAAGAGAGTGAAACTTTGGTAAATATTAAAGAATTTGCAAAAAGAGAAGTTAAACTTGTTGGTGGACATAGATTATGTGCCGGATGTCCAGCACCAACAATAGCAAAACTTGCATTAATGGCAGCTGATAAAGAGGTAATAGTCAGTTCAGCAACAGGGTGTTTAGAAGTTTCTACAACAATATATCCCTATTCCGCATGGAAGACCCCTTGGATACACACAGCATTTGAGAATACTGCTGCAAACATCGCAGGTATAGAATCTGCGGTAAAGGCATTGAAGAGAAAAGGATTAATAAGTTCTGATAAAGATTTCAGATATTTATGTATAGCAGGGGATGGCGGAACATACGATATTGGATTGCAGGCATTAAGCGGAGCAATAGAAAGGGGACATAAATTTTTATATGTATGCTATGACAATGAGGCATACATGAATACTGGTGTTCAGAGATCATCAGCAACTCCTTTATATGCATATACAACAACAGATCCTGTGGGTAATTCAAGAACTGGAAAACAGGAGTTAAGAAAAAATTTTACAGAAATAATGGTTGCACACAATATGAAATATGTAGCACAAGCATCATTAAGCAATATACAGGATTTAATAATGAAATTAGAAAAAGGCTATAAGTCTACAGATGAAACAGCATCATTTGTCAATGTTTTTAGTCCATGCATACCTGGATGGGGCATACATGACGGTGATGCAGTTATGCTTTCAAAAATTGCAGTAGATACCTGTTTTTGGCCGTTATACGAAGTAGAGGATGGAAAATATAAATTAAATTATAATCCTGAAGAGTCAGGAAAAAAACTTCCAATAATAGAATTTTTAAAATTACAGTCGAGATTCAAACATTTGCTGCTTCCTGAAAATCAACATTTAGTAGAACAATTTCAGAGAGATGTTGATAATCGGTGGAATAAGTTAAAAGAAAAATGTGGTATACATTAGTTACAGTATGCTAATATTATTTGAGTTATAAAAAAAGTATAAGATAAATTTAATATAAAATGGAACACATATTTTATACATTCTTATTGCAAGAAATAAGAGATTTTGAAGAGAGGGGTGAAGATGTTTCTTTAATAAAAAACCTCCCGGATTTTTTCAAATTATTATCAGATATGTTAGATTATGATGAAATTGATAAAGAGTCAAGAATCCTAATAAATTCTGCTTTGGCATATTTTGTAAGTCCTGATGATGTTCTTCCAGATGATATATATGGTGTTGAAGGCTATATAGATGATTTATTTGTATTTACATATGTCCTCAGAAAATTATATAAAGATTATTCTGAAATAATGAATAAATCATGGGTTTCTGATTTAAAATTGGGCGAAGCATTAGAAAATGATTATATTCAGAGCAAACTGTATTTAGAGGAAAAAAATCTTGTTGAAAGAATATTAAGATATGCTGCACTTGATTAAATTATTCAAATCTATTTAGGATTTTTTCAATAATTTTATTGCATCTGAAGCCATTTGATATTCTTCATTCGTATTTATTACAAAACACTCTATTTTTGATTTCTTATCAGTTATTATAAATTCATTTCGGTTATTTTTTTTAGTGTCTAAGACTATGCCGAGATATGTTAAATTATTAATTATTTTTTTTCTAATATAAAATGCATTTTCTCCGATACCCCCTGTAAAAACAATACCATCTATGCCATTTAATTCAGCAACATATGCTCCAATGTAATGAACTATCCTGTCTACAAACATATTTATGGCAAGTTTACATTCATCATTAGAGCTGTTCTGCCATAAAGACCTCATATCACTATATCCTGAAAGTCCTAACAAGCCTGATTTTTTATTTAAGATATCTCCTAAATCTTCATAGTTTATGCCTAAAATTTTTTCTAAATGAACCGCGATGTATGGATCTAAACTTCCGCATCTTGTTCCCATTATTAAACCATCAGTAGGGCTGAAACCCATGCTATTGTTAATAGATTTTCCGTTTTTAATAGCTGTTATTGAACAACCATTGCCTAAATGACAAATTAAGAATTTAGGATTTTTTTTTCTTTTTATTTTATAATATTCCATCATTAATTGAGAGACATATTTATGACTATATCCATGAAAACCATATTTTCTTATACCATATTTTTCATAATATGTTATTGGCAGACCGTAAAGAAATTTTTCTTTTGGTATTGTTTGATGAAATGAAGTGTCGAATACGGCAATTTCAGGTATATCTTTAAAATATTTCATGCATGCTCTTATTGCTTCAAGATTGTGCGGATTATGTAATGGTGCAAGGTTAGAAAGCTGTTCTATCTTAGAAATAACCTCAGAATCAATTATTGTTGGTTCTTTAAAAATTTCTCCTCCATGCACCACCCTATGAATTATTGCTTTTAATTCTTCAATATTGCCGATAATGTTTTGAGATAATATCTCTTTAATAATAACAGATATTGCTTCATCATGATTCTTAATTTTTTGCTCTTTAATATTATCAAATATTTTAATGTTGGAATTTTCTAAACCAATAGCATCTATCATTCCTTTTAATAAAACATTTTTTGAACTCATATCGATTATTTGAAATTTAACAGAAGAAGATCCTGAATTAATAACTAGTACTTTAAACTCTTTTAAATGCTTGTTTATTAAATCAATTATTTTTTGTCTTTCATCAAAATTATAATAATAGATATTATCAGCTAATCTTTCTAGTTTAAAAACATATCTTATCCAGTTTGAGAAATCATTCTTTTCAGAATTAACATGATATTCAAAAGTTTCTTTATCAATATTTTTTAGAACAACCACTAATTCTTCTAAAGACTTAATAACAGTCCCTCCCTTTAAAATAAAATAGTGTTCAGGACTTATCAAATGCTCACCCCTTTCAAATATGATTTAATTGTTCTCTTATTTAAATATTACGGAATAAAAATGACAAAATCAATATATCTTGTGTATTAGTTAGTTGTTTATGAAGAAAGCAATCAATTTATGATTATAAAAAATTCAACATTATTGCTTTGATTTCTTTTATAATTACGATTCTTTATCCTATTGTGATAATTTTATTTGCATAGAGTGGGACTTATCTCTCAAATAATAATAGTTGTATAAATGCGGAATTTTATATCTGTACTGAATCGATTTTTGACAAAATAATCGCAGAGATAAATTCTTTGCTTATATTTATATTTGTGTTTATTTTTTTGTGACTCTACAATTGCTTATAATATATATGTTTTTTAGTATTCGCTCTATAATCAACCATCCGGATAAGAAGGAAAATATTTTAGTTTATATTTTTTTGGCGTTGTCAGCTATATTTTTGATAATTGGAGTATTTTATTTCTATAATCGCCAATTTATTTTCTATAGTAAAAAAATTATATTAAAGGTATTTCATAATTAACAAAACATATTGCCACTAATGCAGTGCCATGCTTCTTTTTTACGTTTATGCTGTTTTTAACAATTTTTATGTCTTTCAAATCATATTTTTCAGAATATCCATTAATGTAAAGTTCGTTTAGACTTGCCCTTAATCTTTTTTCAACTTCTTTTTCATCATAAGTTCCGTTATGTTCACAAACTAATCCACCAAATTTTTTCCCGGTTTTTTTATCATACAACCATCCATATATTATTCCTGCAGTAACCTTTTGACCTTTTTTTCCGTTGGCAACAGCCATTATTGTTTCCATAACTGCACCATGTACTAAATTTGGTTTGCTTATTTCTTTTGATATTGCAGGCATTATAGAGGAATAAGTCATAATATTACACATTTCAATACCTGCATCTTTTAATGCTAAATGATAAGATCCTGCATGTATAGTTATATCCGATTCCCCTTTCCCTTTAGTTATAAAATAATCTTTCGGGATTCTCATTCCAATAGTAATGTTTTTTGTCATTCATGCCTCCAAGAATTGTTTTTTAGAAAGATTAAATTGTTAGAAGAAGAAGTGTTAAAATTCCACCCTATTGCAGAAAGGGCAATTAATTTAAGTATCATTAAATCTAAATAATTGTTTTTTTTAATTTTAAATTGATTATGCGGATTTTCGAATGAAATATTTTTGAGCAATTTATTATTTTATTTCCCTCCGTTCAAATTGAAAATATAAAGTATTGTTTTTTAATTTATAAATTTTTTTATGTTTTCTATTTTTTACTTTTTATTTACAACACTTATATTTTTCAATGGCCTCTTTTGATTCTTTATAATGGTCCACTATAGGTTTTGGATAATTTGCTGTTTGATATTCGAATATACTGTGAATTTTTTCAGGAGAAAAATCTTTTAATTCAGAAACCCATTTTTTTATATATTCACATTTCGGATCAAATTTTTTCTGCTGCAACCAGGGATTAAATATTCTGAAATATGGCTGTGCATCGCAACCAGTGCTTGCAGCCCACTGCCAATTACCATTATTAATACACGGGTCATAATCAGTTAGTTTTTGAGCAAAATATTTTTCACCAAGCCTCCAGTCAATATGTAAATCTTTGGTTAAAAAACTAGCCACAATCATTCTTACACGATTATGCATGTACCCTGTTGTATTTAATTCTCTCATTCCCGCATCAACAATTGGAAATCCGGTAATTCCTTTTTTCCATGCATCAAAATTTTTTTCATTATAATTCCATTTAATATTATTGTATTTTTCTTGAAATGCATTTCCAAAAACACTTGGAAAATGATATGCAATATGATAAAAGAAATCTCTCCAGTAAAATTGCCTTAGCAAAGGGTGTGCTTTTGTAAATTCTTTTGCAACAGCCCAATATGCTTCCCTTATCGATATAGTACCAAATTTAAGATGTGCAGACAGTTTGCTTGTGCCATCAATATAAGGATAATCTCTTACTGATTCATAATTTTTCAGACTAGAAATATTTTTCAATATTCTTATTGCTTCACTTCTCCCGCCTTTAGATCTGTAAGGATTTTTTGAATATTCATTTTTTTCTAAATTTATTTCCATAGATATTTTTTGTTTATAATAATTATTAAAAATATTTTTTTTAGGTTTTTTAACATCAATAATAGAAGCTGACTTCCAGAATGGTGTAAAAACAGTATAAGGCATCAGGTCTTTTTTCAATATTTCTTCAGGTTCATTTAACAATACATCTGGAAAGGATTTAAAAAATACTTTATTTTTTTTGCACACCTCTTCAATATTTTTATCCCTTTGAATACTAAAAGGCGTATAATCTTTGTTTATGAATACTGCATCTATTTTTTCTTCCATTAAAAGTTGTTCAACTACATTTTCAGAAACTCCTTCAAATACATATAATCTGCTCTTTTTATCAATTAATTGTTCATTAAGTTCTTTAAGTGATTCTAAAAGAAAACCGAAAGCATTTTGTGAAAAGTAAGGATTGTTTTTTTTATCAGCTTGTCTGGGATCAAAAATAAAAGCTGGAACAACTTCTTCTGAAATTTTAAGAGCTTCAATTAATCCTGTATTGTCATCTAAACGAAAATCCCTTCTAAATATAAATAATGATTTTTTATATTTCATTTCAATTAATGTTTTTTATTATTTTTAATGCCCTTATGGCGCTTTTTTCTTTATCTTTTACTTCAAGCATAATATCAAAATCTATACCTATGTTTTTTGCTTGTTTTATAAAAGATTCAAATTCTTTAATATTTAATGAAACATCATGTTTTCTGGTTTTTCCAGTACTATAGTCAATCATCATAATTCCGTCTTTTTTCTTCCATGTTTTCGATGCCAATAACAGTGCTTCTTTTAAACTTTCATTATTGTTTAAAATTTTATGATGAAAAACATCAAAAACAACAGGTATTTTTGTTTCTTTGCTTATGTATAGGACATCTTTAAGAGAATAAGATATTTCATCATTTTCAATAACAATTCTTTTTTTAATATCATTTGAAAGTTTTTTATAATTATCTATGAATCTTTTTATGGCTTTTTCTTTATCATCATAAACTCCCCCTATGTGAATCTGTATTTTTGCATCACTATCCAGAGTCATACTGTCAAGAAGCCTGTGATGCCATTCTAAGTCCTTAAAAGCTTTTTTTGCAACATCATCTTTAGGACTATTAATGACTACAAACTGATCAGGATGCATACTAATCCTAATATTATTTTTTTTGATAAATTTGCCTATATTTTTCAATTCATTTTCGTATATTCCCCACCATTTAATATTATTAACGGGGTGAGATGCAAAGGGGATTAAATCTGAACTAATCCTGAAGAAAAAGAAACCGTTCTGAACATTCCATTCTAAAGTTTTTCTCAGACATTCAAGATTATGTTTAAAGGCATCATGAAATCTTTCTTCGGAAAATGATACTAATTTAAAAGTCTTAGGTTTACATAAGTCCCAATTAATACACGCATAACCTAACTTCATAAAGGAAAGTGTTTATTACATATTTATTAATATTATTAATATAAAAAACTATAAAAATGTTAAATATACTGATTTATTATGAATATAATTCATGATGAAAAAAATCACAGGTTCTATTGTGTTACAGATGGAAAAGAATGTTTAGTAGAATACTCTGTTGAAGGTGATGTTATTGATTTTTATCATACATATGTGCCATTGTCGCTTAGGGGAAAAGGTATTGCGAAGACCATCTATGATCATGTTTATGATTGGTTGAAGGGAAGAGAAAGAAATGGAGAAAAATTAAAAATTAAGACATCATGTTCCTATGCAGAAAAATATTTCAATGAGAAAAACAGGGTTTCTAAATAAAAAATAAAAAATATTATTGCATTATACTGCTGCTTCTAGACCTTCTTCTTTTACAAAGAATGCTGCCTCACCATCTGGTATATTTGGAGCATCTACAAGCTTTGCAACTCTTGCACCTTTTTTGCCTTTTCTTAAATATATTCTGAAAGTAGAATTGTGTCCAACTATATTTCCACCAATGGCTTCTGTCGGATCTCCAAAAAAAGTGTCTGGTTTAGCCATTACTTGATTCGTTACATAAACGGTCAAATTATACATATCTGCTAATTTTGCAAGAGTATGCATATGCTTGTTCAGTTTTTGTTGTCTGTCTGCAAGAGTTCCTCTTCCTACAAATTCTGCTCTAAAATGTGCAGTTAATGAATCTACCACTATTAATTTAACATTTAATCCATTTTTTATTAGTTCTTCAACTTTTTCTGCTAGCAGCATTTGATGGTCAGAATTATACGCTCTCGCCACTTTAATGTTCTTTAATACCTGTTCAGGGTCAAGTCCTGCACCTTTTGCAAATTGTACAATTCTTTCCGGCCTGAATGTTGATTCTGTATCTATATATACTGCAACAGCAGTAGGGTCCTGTTTTTGAACATTCACAGACAATAAATGTCCTATCTGTGTTTTACCAGATCCGTATTGTCCGAAGCATTCAGTAATTGCTCTGGTTTCAAAACCCCCTTCCAGTAATGCATCAAAAGGTTCACAATATGTTGGTATTTTATTTACTGAATGTCTTTTTGCCATTACTTCATCCCCAGACATGAATCCCATATCCATAGATGCTCTTGCTGCCTGTATTATTTTTCTTGCTATTGGCTCAGAAACACCCGATGCTTCGACTATTTCTCCAACAGTTGCAACCGCAATAGCCAATAAATTGTCAAATCCTGCTAGACTTAGTTTTTCAGCAGTACTCGGTCCAACGCCAGGCAGGCTTGTTAATGATAAATCCTTTGTTTTTTGTACTTTTGTTAAATCTATATTAACATCTTCATCCATTTCATTTTCTTCAACGAATTTTTTTCTTGGCATTTTATCACCTTTTATCTTTTTATATAAATAATTTTAAAATAAAAAAATAATATGTCAAATTATTGTTATTAATATATTTCTTCCTCTTCTCCGTTTAATGCTAAATACTCGTATGCTTTATTCAAAACTAATACTGCTTTTGGTATGTCTGCAATTCTTAAAGAATTTGTCTGTTTCCACTCATCATCTTTATCTTTATAAGATCTTTCGAAAGAAATTGTCTTATAAGATACTTTTTTCCCGTCTTTTACGGTGTCGTTGCTCCAGACCGTTGCTGTTATTGCTCCAGCTCTAAACTTTTTTTCCGGGAGATTTTTTCCCATTACCTCATCTACAGAAGGTACTTTTACCTGTATTGTTTTTATTTTTTCCATTTTTACCTCTTGCTTTTCGCTTTTTATTTCAAATCGCCCTTATATTATGATGAAATTCATCCAGGCGACGAGGCTCGGTTTTTAACCGATAACGAATAATAGAATTATTTTATTTAAATACCCTGTGAGATTATGTCCAGTGTGGCTAGTGATAATAAAATTTTTTAAGAAGAAGGTTTTTTTTAATCTCATGAGGAAGAAATTTATATATTTGTTTTTTATACTGTTTTTTTCCTGTCCAGTGTATTCTTTAAACATTTCTGAATTAATACTTGTGGATAGTTTACAAAAAGATTTATCCATGAGAGAAAATATTTTATTAAATATAACAGACAATACAGATAAAGAATTTGTTTTAAACCTTCCTGAAGGTGCATATGACTTAAGTTTTAACAAACTCGATGCTGTTAATGGAAAAAAATATTTTACCAATATCACTCAAGAATTGATTAATAATGAATCTTTTTGTAGTTTTTGTATTATAAATATTAGTTATTCTTTTAATAATATTGTTTTTAATAATTCCGGGAATTATTTTTTCTATAGAAAAATAGATTTTCCTGCTAATGTGGGTGTTTTAAAATACGAAATTGTTCTACCATCAGGCCATGAGTTTAACACAACTATTTATCCAGAATTTTCGACTAATTTTTCTTATAATAAGAGCAATGTATTTTGGTATTATACTAATCCGGGTTTTCCTTTAGAATTCAGGATTGTTTATAAGGAAAGTTATGATATTGGTGTTATTGAAAAAAATAAGACTAAAAAAATAAATATCGATATATTTCAAATTTCAATTGTTGCATTAATTACGTTCTTTTTACTTCTTTTTTTGGTAATAATATCTTTTTTTGTAAAGATGAAAGCGAAGAAGAAAAAATAATTATTCATTCAATAATGGTAAAAATAAAAACATTTTTAAACTATGTTCTACTACAGGATTAATAAGGGGGATTAATTGTTCCTAGTAATATTCCTAGTAAATTTATAATAGGGGGTCATTATGAGTTTAGAAAAACACATTAACAGAATTTTAAATTTAAAAGTCAGTGAGCATATATATGTGACAGAAAAAGAGACGGGAGTTTATGCGAATAAAAAATGGGTAGATGAAGCAGGAAAAAGAATAATATTATATTATTATGATGCTGTTTTTGATCCAGAAGCAAGAAAATTACCGGACACAATAAAAGTTAAGGGAAAAGAGTTTGAAATAGAATATTGGAAAGATCAGAGACCCAGAATAGCTACGCCTGAAGAATTAAAAGAATTATATGAAAGGGTTAAACCTAAAAAGTAATTTTAGAAAAAAAATAATATTTGCATATTAATTTAATTAACAATTTATTTCTATTCTTACTTCAACTCCCAGAATTCAACTATCTTCTTATTGCTTTGATAAGGATTAAAATGTTTTTCAAAAACCTTTATCTTATATTCATTAAAATATGATTCTAAAACCTTGCTTATAATATTAGGTGAAAAACCCAGTTCGTTGTATATTTCCTTGCAAGCATCATAATAAACTGCACCGATAATTGTTTGTCTAAACCTTTTTTTGTCACTCCAAGAAACCTGTGCATTAGTTATAATTTTGTTTTTCTTAAAATAATTATTTATTATCAATAAATCTTTTTTTATATTTCCAGAAAGTTTGTTTTTTTTCTTTACGGCATCATAAATTTTTTTTCCTATAAACTTTAATATTAACTGTATTTTTGCTTTATCCCTTAACCTTTTATAAAACACCCTAAACATTGCATAAAAGTATGCATCAAAAACCTTTGGGTTTTGTATGTTTTTAGACTTTATTTTATTGGCTTGTAATTTTTCGTAGAATAAAGTATTAATCTCTTTTTTATATATTATTCTGAAACCAGGCACTTGTTTGTCAAAAACAGCATAGCAACTTTCAATTATCGTATTTAATAAATATTTATTAATCATATTTACACATAATATGCACTAGTATATTAAACTATCGTTTTTACTATAAAGTTTACTCAATAATAGTTATTATATTTATAAAGGGTTTATAAATCATTTATAAAGCAACTATTATTTATTTATGAATTTGTTTATTATTTTTTATGTTGTTTTAGAATAAATAAACTTCTAGAAATGCTCCAAAAATAAGAAGGATTAAACCCGCCATTATAAATACAAAACCGTCTTTTAGAACATACTTAAATTTTATAGAATTTATATTCTCCCTAAGAACTGCTTGGCTCATTATTCCCCCTGCTACAATTGCAAAAAAATATGCAGATGCTTCTGTAATCATATGCGGTGCAACCCTGACAAAAATGTTTGTAAATGTATCGAATGCATTTCCAGAATTTAATGAGACAAATGCAAAAACAACCCCCCAAACAGAAGCATTCCATGCTAAAAAGAAAATACTGCCTGCACCAATTACTAATGAAAGAACCAAAAATATAATCCAAACTTTCATATTATTTATGAATATTGAACTAAAATCAAGCGTGTAATAATCTGCAAATCCAGTAATTCCTATAACCCTTAATTGATTATCAAACAAACCTCCGACCAGCAAGTCAGGAAATCTTAGTGAAAATAGCCCATAAGCCAAAAAAATTCCTAGGAATAACAATAAATAAACCTGTATAACATCATAATGATCCCTAAATATTCTCTTTAAACTGAATGATTTGGATTTAGTGTCCTGTAATTCTTCTATTCGCAATATTTTGTTTAATGAGGGAACAAGCATTAATGAAAGAAAAGCAATGCTTGCAATACCTTTACTTCTGGGAAAAATAATAAGTGCAGAAATTATACCTATTATTGAATATATAAATCCTATAAAAAAGGCAAATCTAGGATTTTTTTCCAGCCAATCAGCTTTTAATATATTTTCAAGCATATTATTTAATCAAGAAGCATATTTTTAAATATTTTCATTTAAGGATTATTTTTAACATGTTCATATTTTATAATTTTTTCATTTAAATATAACCTGATTTTATTTTTTATTGTATTAAAATCATATTTTTCTTTAGAATCAAAACTTTTTATTAAATCATCTATTGCAATAAGAAGATCATTTTGTTCTATAAATCTGGAATTGTAAAAAGATTTTTTTTCCAGAATTTGGTTTAAAGTGTAAGATTTTATTCTGAAATTTTTATCAGTCATTTTTATGTTTGTCAATAATACCTTCCAAAATATACTATTCTAAATATTCTTCACTAATTTCGAATTCATCATCATAAGTTTCTTGTATTTCTTGCGTTTTTGGGAGTGTATCTAAAGTAATTTCTTTAGCATGCTCTAGCATTTCAATTTCTTCCTTGGGATTTAAGTCTGTATATACTAGATCTGCGGTAAATTCAATTCTTTGCATAATATTGCTTTTTGCTCTTCCAAGAACTTTTATTTGTTCGCCTAATAGTTCTGTTTTATATTTTTCAAAAGAATCATTGTCTTTAAATAATAAAATTTCAGGATCAGAAAGTTTCAGGAGTTTTTGGGTTTGTTGCTTCCAAAAATTAACTCTTATATTAGCAGTGCCATCGTCAAGGTAAATAGTTAATAAATAATTATAAGAAGGATTTTGCTTTCCGTGTTCATCGCAAACAAATTTATCATCACTAAGTCTTAATCTTTTATTACACAAAGGGCAGATTTCAAAAAATTTTATATCAAAAACCTGGACTATTGTCCCCAAAATTTCAGCACTCATGCCATCTGTCAATTCAGAAATATGTTTTTTGTCATACTCTATTTTTTCTTTTACGTTAACATCAACACCTTCAGGATTTATTATTATACGGCTGTTTTCTGCCAGATGCAGTTCTTTTCTTCCATTATTTTCCTTAACATATGCATTCATTATTTTTATAATGTCTCCCTCTTTAAATTCCCTAAAATAATCAACTTTGTCATTCCAAAAAACAACCCTTATAGAGCCGGTTTCATCAGCTATTAATGCGTTAGCCACTTTCCCCTTCCTTTTTTCAGTACTAAACTCTCTGAGTTCATATTTTCTTAAAACCTTGCCGAAAACATCTGCAGACCTCATGCCTATAAGTATGTCTTTTATTTTCAATGATCCGGAGACATCGAAAATTTTTATACCCAACTCATTAGCGATAATGTGTGCAGCGCCTTCTTCTGATACCAATCCATAAAGCAAATCAACTTTTTCAGAAATCATTTTTCTAACTTCTTCTTCAGAAAGACCTGTGTTTTTACAAATTTTATTTATAATATCTTTGATGGGAACCTGTATCATTTTATTCAATTGTTTAGAATTATTTGTGGATTTATATAAGTTGTGGTTTGTGTGTATTTTATGGAATAACCGAAACAAATGCTTTATTATATTGTGCCTCAATATTATTGTTTTTAACCACGGCAATTATTCCTACTTTTTTTAGGAAAGGATTTTTTACTATTGTTATTGATTGTGTTGTGCTTTCTGCAATATGATTAAACGGAGGCTTAATACTGCATAAAACAGGTTCGCATTCCCAATCTGCATATGCCCTGTAAAGCAATGGTTCTTTCAATGGTTCTCCATTAATATAGACTTCAGGCGCATTATATGTTAATTCTATCTGATTATTATTAATTGTTATTGTCGGATTTACAAATCCTGCCCCTAAATTATCCTTCGGCCTGATACTTTTAAGATTTTTTCCGGATTCTATTTTTTGGGATTCATTAATATTGTCTATTTCATTCCCGTCAAAATCTATTGCTGTTACAACAAAATATTTATCTTTTTCATGTTTTAAATCATTATATGAATCTTTTCCATTGATTATATAAAAGAATTTTTCTTTGTCAGTAATATAATATAGTTTATCTTCAAACAATTCTGTTTTGACGTTATTTCCATAAATATCAGTTATTAAGTATTTGAATTTGCAATATTTATTTTGAATTATTTCGCATTCAGGCTCTTGTGTTAAGTCTATGTTTTTTATTTTTTCATAACCGTTTGTTAAATCAAGGGTCCTATGTTTAACGTTTCTTCTAATAAAATAAATATCATTATTGAAGTCAGTAACAATATCGCTGAAATAAACAACATATGATTTTATGTCCGGTATTTTATTATTGTTTATTTTAGGTTCATCCCAAGAAATAATTATAGAATTTCTGGAATTTTTCATATTAAATAATTCAAGCCCATTTATCGGAGGGGGAACATCATTATCTTTAATATGTATTGCAAATTTCAAAGTAATGTTTTCTTTAACAATAGACTGTCCATCGTAATCTTCAATAAAATAACCTGTTTTAAGACATAACCTGTATTTAGATTTTTGTGTAACACAACTATTGCTGTTAGAACTCATCATTTTTAAACTATCTAATTTTTTATAGAAATTAACATTAGATATGCTACCTTCAAATTCAAGCAAATCGTTTTTATCATTCAAATACTTGTTAAAAGAATTAACTTCATAAGTTATTCCTGATTTTTCAAAAGTAAAGACGCCTTTATCTTCATCTGCAGAGATTTTTATTTTAATATTTTTTAATTTTCTTAAAGGACACTGACAGTCAAAGTCAGAACTTAAAGCACAATCTTCTACGCTTTCAATAAATTCATTAAACACTTTTTCATCAGAATTTTCTTCGCACTCACGGGTTAAAACAATATTAACACCATTATCTTTATAATATTTTCCTGTAACATCATTAAATTCTTTAATTTTCAAATCTAAACATTGCTCTTTTCCTAAAGTGGATGTTTTACAATCATTAACAGTTTTATTCATGAATATGGAAAGATTATTGATTAGAGAAAAATCAAAAGGAACTTTAACAGCAAAAGACGGATTAACATAATATTTTCCTATTATGCCTTTGCTTTCTATTTCATCAACTGCTATTTGCTGATATTCATTTGATATAGCCATTGTTCCGCTATATCCCCACCCATAAGCATATCTCATAACCTTTTCTACAAAAACATTATCTGCCCAAACATGGCATCCTGCACTATTATATGCCCTAATGGCTGCTTCCCAACCAGTATATCTTTCATTTATCGGCTTACAATCAGGATTTTTATTATTTTTGCAAGAACACTTAAATAACAATCCATTTTTTGAATATGTTCTGTAATTCTCTTTAAGTATTTGTATAGCGACTCTTACTTGACATTTTGCATCTTTTTTAAAATTATCCCAACTTCCGCATTCTTTTTTTGCTTTATTTTCATGATATGTTTTTATTATTTGAAATAGTCCTTGTGCACCTGTTTGACTGACTGCGTTTATATCTCCTAAACTTTCAACAGTTACTAAACCCAGCATAATTTCTGGAGGAACATTTTCCTTGTTAGATTGTTCTATTATATAATTTAAGATATTTAATTTTTCAAGTCTTTTTTTTGTGATATCTATTCTTTGTTGTTCGTCCTTTGTTAATTCAATTTTTTTTTCTGGTTCTTGACCAGTTGTTTTAGGTTTACTCACTTCAAAAGTTGTTTTTTTGTCTTTTTCAATCCTATTTTTTAAATCCTCAACTTCTAAGAATAAATCATATTTTATTTTATTGTCTATAGGTGCAAGAAGAACACATTTTCCTGATTTGCGTTCCTCATTTAATTTTTTATCATCAGTAATAAATATACACTCTGTTTCAATGTTAAAATATTTTTTTTCATTATTGCTTTTATAAACATTAAAAAGTCTTTTATCTTCATAAATATATTCTTTCTCAAGCTGACTTTTAAATTTTAAAGTATTTTTTAACGTTACACATTCATCTGAAGGGTTTTCTATAGTTATTGTTATTTTTACTGTTTCATCACCTGAGAATTCTTTTTTTGAAACATAAAAATTCGTTATTTTCCATTGTGTGTTATCATTTATCTGACAATTAATGTTTGTGTCTATCGTTCCGTAAAGACTACAGAATTTATATGGGCCTCCCTGATAATAATCAACTATTTTGCCTTTTTCATCTCTTAATTCACTCTGGCATGACAAAGAACTTGTGTCGAATTGCACATTATTGTTCTTTATAGAATCACTCAAAAAACAGGCAGGATTAATATTTTTATTATACCAACCATCAATCTTAACTGCCGGGGCCCCTTTATTGTTTGTTTTCGGATCAATATTTTTGTTTATAATGCTAAAGTGTAAATGCACAGGGTATTCATTCGGACCTTTAGGACCTCTTCCTCCTACTATTCCTATCTCTTGGCCTTGAGATATTTTGTCGCCGACTTTTAATTGATTATTAATACTGTGGAGATGCAAGTATTCAGTTATAAAACCTCCTCCATGATTAATTCTTACCCTTCCCCACCTATAAGGATCTAATTCTTCAATTGTGCCACTTGCTGCTGCAATCACTGGGACTTTTGCACCATTAGTTGGTATATCTAAACCTCCATGATATTTTGAACCATCTTTTACTATTCTATACCCAAAACAGCTTGAAACACTATAATATCCAGGTACAGGCCAAACAAAAGTTCCTGAAAATTGCAAATCAACAATTTTTTGATCTTGAGAAATGTATTCTTTAACATCTTTGTTAAATTTGTATTCTTTGCTTTTGAATACATAAAAAGTATATTTATCATTTGAAATGGCCTTAAACAAACTTCCAGATATATTGCTGTAATAATAATAACTGTATTTTATTTCTTTTTTAAGGTTTAAATCATCTGTTTGTGAAAGTTTTTCATTAAGAATTTTTCTTAAATATTCTCCGAAAAAGTTTTGTGTATGTGGAAAACATTCCTCATTTTGATTATTCCAAAGGTTATAAACATATGTTTTACACGGACTATAATCATATTCTTCCCCGTTTTCAGGTATTATAGAAACAGCTCCGGATTCAGTGTATTCTTTTAATGCATTATTTACAGAATATTTAGCAGATTGTTGTAAATATATTAGTGTTTTATCGCTTTCTGTTATTGCATCAATCATTCCTGACTGGTATGATCCAAAGTATTCATCTTTGCTTTTTTCGGAACTTGTAAAACTTATAATTAAGAAAGCACTAACTAACGCAAATATTATTGTAATTATTAAAGACACAATGTATATTTGTCCTTTCTTCTGTTTTTTATTCAAAAGGTTTATCATTCATAATCACATATTCTGTATATAATAAAATATCTAAATCATTATTTATTGAAGGTATTTTTGTTTTGGCATAATTTTCATAAACATATTTTCCCCTGAATAGTTTATCCAGAGTGTAGCCTGTGCTTATTGGATCTACGGATATTTTTTGTATTACAAAGTTTGATTCAGAGATTATAAGCTTATACTCTCCCACAGGATTATTATTCGTGGTATTAATTCCCAAAAAGAAAATTTCAAAAGATTTTTGTGTATTGCTGTAATCATTATTTAAATAATCTTCAACTATAACCTCTGCATTTGTTTTATCCCTATTAATTAGCGAAGGAGCTTTTAAGTATGAGTTTAGCATATAGTCTAAGTCGCTGTTTATAAAATTTTGTTGTAAATTTTTTGTTTTCAATGGGTCTTTGTTAAGTATTATTATTAAGAGAAATATTAGCAAAACTATTGTAAATATTAATATGGCCCAAAAATCAACTAAAAGATCTTCCCCTTTCTTATTTTTAATTTTTTTAAACATTTTAATTATCAATTAAGTCTTAACTATTTGGAATAAATCAACTATTTGGAACAATAACCTCTATTGTCATTATACAATAATCATATGCAATAAATTCATCATCATATGCACAAGTTACAGGTAAATCTTTTATAAGCATTGAAGCTGAGCCTTTTCCTTTGACTCCAGAATCAATCAGTGTTTTCAAATTATCCCAATTATTTTTATTAAGATATATATCTCCAATATAATTTGTTTTTCCGTAAATGTCTTTTTTATATAATTTAACTTTTGCAGCAACATGTCTGTTGAAATCATATTTTATGCTTTTATCAAGGCTTGTTTTATCATTAAATTTATCCATATCAATTATTCCCGAATATGTTCTGAAAGTATTTTTATCCTGAAGCATTATCGCGTCAGAATGCATTATCCTATTAGCAACAGTTTCTGCTAAAACATATCTGCTATCTAATTTATTGTTTACATAAAAATTGATTAACAGAAAAAATGCCAGCAATGCAATTATTGTAAAGCCAATTCTGAAAGAGTTTTTTAACAAAAATTCTACCTGCGCCTTTTTATTATTTTTAAATTTTAATTTCATGAACATTTTTTATATTCTTGTTTTTTTATTCGTAAAACTCTGTTATTGTCTTATCAAAAAGCATTGTGATCTCGTTAGGATTTATTTTAGTTTCTTCATCGGATAAAGCAACAGCAATCCAGTATTCATCAAATCTTTTATTGGATAAAAAATTAATAAAATCAATATTATTGTCTAAAAATCCATCATATTTTTTTAGTTCAGGGGCATACTGGTATTTTTCTAAAAATTTCATTTTAAATATACATGCAAATTTTTGACTCTTTAAAGAATCTTCTGAATAATATACGGTAAAATTAGATTGAAAATCTAGGAAGATTGTGGATTCATTTAAGGAATTAGGATTGCTTCCGAACCTGCTGCTTTTAAGCAACGCATTAAGATTGTCAGAATAACTTTTAATTTTATTATTTATCGGTATAGAGTTAAATTTAATCATATTAAAATCTTTTGTTGTAGAAAAAGACGGACATACTTCCGTTGTTTCTATATTATAACTGTTCAGAAATATTTTATCTCCAATCTTGTTTATTGTTATAAATGTTTCAGATATGCTATCGTTAATCACTTTTATATTTTTGTTTTTAGCATAAGGAAAAACAGCAGGATATTTGCTTTCCTCTTTAGGATAATCATAAACTAGCACGGAATTTTCTGAAAGAGATATTTCAAATATTTTATCATCTATAAAATAAAATTTTGTCAGCACATTTTCTGAAAAATCTTTAAGTTTGTAATTAATAATAAAATCTCCTTGATTGATGTTCTCTATATCAATTATCATCGCAATATCCCTTGCATAATAATTTTTCCAAAAGGTATTATTGTTAACAACGCCTCTAACAGTAACTATTATTATTATCAAAACCATTCCAAAAGCCAGCAACTCCCATAGCAAAAAGAATAAAGTATTCTCTGAGCCTCTTTTATTCATAAATATTAATTTAAAGAATATCATTAAAAAAGTTTTCGGAATAGCTTATATTAAATGTATATTAAAACTTAAATAAATCTTTCTAACTTTTTATCAGAACAAGTATGTGCTTCTGTAAAATATTTAGTTACTTCATTACAATTATTGCTTTTTGTTATAACAACAATTCCTGCAATTTTCATAGGATTTATTTCACAATCAGTTATTATTTTTTTAATGTCTGCAGAGGGATTTTTTGTAATGAACGGAGTGCAATCAATTCCTGGTATGCATACAAGTATTGGCTGTTTTTTGAAATATTTCTCTATTTCTGCTTTGCAGTCATAATTTTTAGAATTTTGTTTTTTACTATCAAAAGCAATAATGTCTCCTAAATCAATTATTTTTGCATTATTGTAATTCTTTTTTGAGTTTATAAGGGAAGAATATTGTCCTATTTCTACTGAACAGCTTTCAGTAAAAGCGTCTAGCTTGTTATTATTTATTAAATCTTTGCAATCCTGTTCTTTACCATTAATACAAGAATATTGTTCAATAAGGTTTCCAACACATTGTTTATTGCAAATATTGTTGTTGCAGAAAAATTCTTCCTTACTGTTTTTTATGTAGAAGTCTTTATTGAAATTAAAGTCAGAACAAGAAGATATTTTTGAGCAGTCTTGACCTAGGCATTCTACTTCGCATTTTTTATCTTTAAAAACACACTTTGCTTCCCAATAATATTTATTAGGATCTATGGCTCTACAAGCATTATTAACATCATTCAGTGCATAAACAATCTCGGAATCCTTTTTTCCAGCACATATCCCTGTCTTTTCTGGGCAAACGCCCTTTCTTAGTTGTTCATCTATCTTTCTATTCTCTTCATTATTCTCCCAAACAAAAACTCTTCTTGTGTTGGTGTTCTGAACCCCGACAATTAAATTCATATACTCATTTGTTATGCTTCTTCTGCAGTCATTACTATAATTTGCTATTTGATAATCTTCCCTGGATATTTTAAACAATGTAGAAAACCTTTTACATGTAATAACATCATCATCTTTTTCGTCTTCAGCCCTGTCAGGATCAGAATCATATAGGCACAAACAGCTAACTGTAGTGTCCCCACATTCGCTAGGCCTATATATGGGTTTGCCGTTATCACACTGTAATGCAGTTTCATCAGAAAAAAATATTATGTTATGATCAGTAGTGAATCTCCCTGTTTTATCAAGATAAATCGTAACTTTAGTAGAATCATAAACAGCATTAGATTTAGATTTCGATTCAATTAACCTGTATAATGTTTCAAAATTATCTTTTTCTGTTTTATTATCATTACCAAAAATTGAATTCCATATACGTACAAGAAGAAAAGTTATTAGCAAGATAATTACTAATGAATATATTAACTTAACCAAAAAAGAAGGTAAGATACCAAAAACACCTTTTTTATTCATCATAAAAACCTTAAAAATTCTGAAATATAAAAATTTGATGATAACAGATTAATAATTATTCTATAATTAAAGTAATGTATTGTTCATCATTCAAGTCAAATATTCCCTCATCTCCAAATTCTGTCTTACAGGCACCTGTATTGCATTTAGCAGCACCCCAAATCTGATAAGTTTTTTTAGGTTCTAAATCCAGAGATATAGTTAAAATTTTTTCTTCATCAGGCTTAACATTTACAGCAGTGCCCTGTTTCGGATAAACACTACCTACTTTGGGATTAGCAAAAATATCTAATGCATGAGTACCTGTATTTTTTACAGTCATTTTAACAATAATATTACTTCCGCCAGTACAAGTATACGTCCAGCTTTTGCCTTCTTTACATCTACCACTCTTAATTTGACTTGGATCAATACCTATATCATAAACCTCAAACCTGTATTCTGCATTTCCACCATAATCTTCAGATTCGTAATATGGATTAATACAACACCATAACTGTTTATCATTAATATTACATGCAGAAAGTTTTATTTTAACACTTTCTTCAGGTTCACATTTCTCTCTACAAACGCCTTTACCAACTATACTGTTACATTCTACTATGTCTTTTTGTTTATTCAAAGTTTCAATAGTTTTTATTGTAATAACAATACCTATTCCTAAAACTATTATTGCTAATATAATCCCTATTACTATCCAAAGCGTATTACTCGAGTCTGCTTTTTTATTCATTTTACTTGTTACAACAATAATATTCCCCCGAATTTTTATCCAATGTACTGCAAAAGTTTTTAATACATGTATGTTTTGAAGTAGGCGTACATTCTGAAATTGCACAACCACATCTGAAGTTGCTGTTGAAAGATTTTATTTTTGTTCCGATTATATCGTTTTGATTTATTTTACATTTTTCATTAGAGGGATTATCTGCACAAAAATCACATAATTCAACACATTTTAAGTATTCATTACACACTTTAGGCTCATCTTTTCCACTAGGCCATTTGTTTCCACAATAATCTCCGACAGATTTTCCTTTACATTCATTAGATAAGGGGTTTTCTTCTGGATTTATTATTACACAGCATTTTTTTTTATCAACACAGTTTTTTATAGGGTCATACCTTTCTTTTAATGCATCACAGCTATCTTTACAAAACAATGCATCTGGACAAGATTGGTTTAGTAAGTTTTTAGTGGGAGTTATTGTTTTATTATTAAGTGTTGTTATTGAAAAAAACAAAATAATTAATGATAATATAACTGAAATAAGCAGTTTTTGGCCCTTTTTATAGAATATCATTTTTAACTATTGGATAAAGGGTTTTTTGAACAACAAATTTTTCCTTCTCCGCAACTCCAACCAGCAGGAATAGGATATTCAGTATTACATTTGTTTCCTTCTATACATGAATGATCTGGTTTATTGTCACAGCTTGTTCCTGTACTGAAATTTTTAAAACCATTTGTTAATAAAAAAGCCAATATTAATAGCAATAATAACCCTATAACTATAATTATTACGGTATTTAAACTCATTTCTATGGCTTTTTTATTATTCATTTCAATTATCCTAAAACCTTGCAACAGATTTTTTGATCCTTATCACAATCTGTTTTTTCACTAGTTGCCGGTCCTAAATCTCCGCAATCAGTTTTACAAACACCGCCAAATTCTATACTACAGCTTTTAAGTTTTTCATTTACCTTTGCTGCATTATTAACAACTAAAAATGCAAGTATAAGCAATATTAAAAGACCTATTGCAGCAATAATAATAACATTCATAGATAATTCAACACCCTTCTTTTTCATTTAAAACACCTCACTTATTAAAAAATTGAGTTTCAAATATATAAATTTTTTGTAAATCTATTTAACATTAACATCTAAAAAACTATCATAATTAACTACATACTGAGTTGAGGACGGGTTTTCTGGATCGTAACAATCTTCAGGACATATTGCAGCGGGAAATATCCTATAATTACCTTTTTCAAAAGTAAAATCGTAACCTAAAACACACTCTCCTATATTGTTTCCATCAACACCGCAAGGCCTCTGGCTTTTAAGATAATTATCATCTTCACATTTAGAACCCTTTTTATAATCTTTAATCACACATGGAGCCGCATAAAAATATCTTTTTTTGTTGCCTTTATTTTCAATACCCACATAAAATCCAGTTACAGAACCAGCATTACAAGAATATTTGCTATCGCTATTTTTTATACAACCATTAGGTATTTCTCCGAAATTCTTATTATTATAAAAACCAACATATTTAACCAAGAAAAAATTATTATTTTGTTCTTTTTCGACAAGCGTTTCTATGCTTTTAGAAGGTTCTCTTATTAAAGTAATAATATAAATACCTACCGCCAAGGCAAATAAAAAAATAATGACACCTACTAATGAATTTATTTGTTTTCCCAACAATCCTTTTGAAGATTTTATACTCATTTCAGTCTCCTATTGATTTTAAAATAAGGGGGGTTATTTTTATTATTAACATAAAAATCAATATGAGAAGTATTATTGCAAGTATAACTTTATAAAGCGGAGGTAACGTCATTTCTCCTTGTCCTTTTTTTGAATGTTTAATCTTTGCCATGTTATAGTATTATTAAATATTTTAATAAATTTTATGTTTATGTATATTTTTGTTTATAAAAAATCAGGGTTTTTGATGACTTAGTTGATTAACTTCAATATATTGACATCCTAAATCTTTTATTAGAGATGCATTATATTCCATGAATTGTATGAACGACATCCATTGCGGCTGTTCAAAAGTTAATGATTGTATTACTGCAGTTACGCCTATACCTATTAATAGTATTGCATCAGCAACCCATCCTGGCGGTCCGGCTGCAAGAAGCAAGGCACCTATTCCTCCGGCACCAACACCAGCAACAAATATGCCTGTTCTTGCACCCCCTTCCATGAATTTTTGCATTTCATCCTTGCCAGAAGCATATATAAATATTGTTGCATATTTTTTTGAACTATCTATAATTATGGTATCATCAAATTCTATTTTATTAGGAATATCTTCTATTTCATTAACCTCTTTTGTAGAAAAACCTTGAAAATATTGCGAGTAAGGCATTTTTTGAGTGTCTTCAGGATAAACACTTCTTAAATCTATGGTTTCAGTCATTAAAAATGTTTGAAATTTCTCTATCTTTTCATCTTTTTGCTTGAAATCATAAACTGAACATACATGACAGAATATTCCTTCACCCTTAAATAATTGTGCATTACCTTTTTGCCATTCATACCAGCATCTTCTCATATCTTCAGCAATTATTTTTTTTGCTTTTTTATGATTTTTAGCATCTATATGTATTTCTCTAGTTTTGCATTTTATGTCAGTGAATAATTCTCTCTGTGAAGTTTTTGCTAGAAATGCATGTGCAGCAACACTGTTTCTGCAATCTTGTATTTCAAGTTTTTCCTTTGCAGTATTAAAAAATTTGTAAACAATTACAGTAACTATTAGTATAATTATTAGTGCTAAAAGACTCAAAACAAGCATTGAACTTACTCCTTTTTTGTTTAACTTGCCTGAATTTCGCATATTTCCTCTAAATTTTCAGTTGGTAAAACAAGCACATGATAGCCGGATTTTCCTCCCTCATCGCTACAAGAAGGGCTTAATATTCCTATAGGGTTTATACTTAACGTATCATCATAATCTTTATAGAATATTACTGCATAAGTCTTATCGGATTCAAACACGAAACGATTATTATTCCATAATTCATCTATTTTATCCTTATAACAATCATCAATATATTTTTCAAGTGTGTGTTCAGATAATGAAGGCTGATTAAAGTATTCCCAATAAGTATATTTCTTATCTTTTGGATAATTGTTTTTTAAGTATTCTATTAATCCGGTATATTGCTTATTTTTTATGTCTATAAATTCTATTTCTGAACAAATAAAGCATATGTCATCATCTGCTGTTCCTATAATTTCAGTTAATTTTTCGTTGTTTGGAAATATTTCTGTTTTTGCCTCGCCAAACTGATACCAGCAGATTCTCATTTCTTCAGCGACTATATAATTTACTATGTCTTCATTTAGTTCTTTATATCTGTTGCTTTTTTTTCCTTTATTATAAATACTTATGGTTTTTGTTTTATCTGGCTGATTACCTAATTCAACATGATCTTTATATATATCTATATATCTTCTTAAACAATTCAAACTTAAAGGGCTTGTTCCGGCAAGTTCCAGTTTTGCTTGTGCAAGAACACTTATTCTGCATGTTTCTATTACTCCCTGAGAACTATTTTTAGAAAACATTTTTTCAAAAAATACAAGTCTAGGTTAATTGGAATACAGTATATCTATAGATCAAGTTCTCAAGATACGAATACTATTCACTTGTTATTTAACAATCTCACTCCAGATTTCTTTCAATGGCTTGCTCCAATAGATCGAGACAGCATCTTAATTGGTTTCGCATCCAGCAATTATTTCTTCA
>JAWANI010000001.1:0-136573 GCA_038895475.1 Candidatus Woesearchaeota archaeon | reverse complement strand
AAATATTTTACAAAATAAGATAATTCATAAAAGAAGATATAAAATAAAGGCCAATATAAAGACTAATATTTATATCAGTATTTGATTATTACTAAAAAATGGAAAAAGAGAACTTGCTTGCGGAGGAATATGAAAAACAAAAACTTTTGATTGCTACGGATAATTTTATGCCTAGACATGATGGTATAAGCAGATTCTTATCTGAAATAATACCCAGACTAACAGATAAATACACAATAACGGTTATTGCTCCGGATTTTGGAACATACGAAGATCCAAGCATAAAAATAATAAAAATACCATTGTCAAATTTTAAAGTTGGAGACTACATAATACCTAAAATAAAGAGAAAAATAATTTTTGAAACAGTGAAATCTTCAGATATAATATTCACACAAACAATCGGTCCTATAGGAACAATGACTATATTGGCTTCCAAAAAATTCAAAAAACCAATAGCGGCATATATTCACAGTATAGAATGGGAACTAGTGCCAAAGGCAATGAAAAATACTTTATTAAAAAAATATTCCCAAACCATAGTTAAGAGTATAGCGAGAAATCTTTACAATAAATGTGATTTATTAATAATGCCCTCACAAAGTATTTCTGAACTGTTTATCTGGAACAACATACGAACAAAAAGCACTATTGTTAATTTAGGCGTTGATACTAACAAGTTTAAACCTGTTGATGTTGAACAAAAAAAAGATATAAGAAACAAATTAAATATAGATGAAAAAGATATAGTAATAGGGTATCACGGAAGAATAAGCAGGGAAAAAGATTTAATAACATTGCTCAGAGCATTTTCTAGGCTTCAAAATCACTTTGATAATATAAAACTATTAATTGTGGGTGATGGTTTAAAAGATATAAAAGAGCAATTTAGTAACAGAAAAAATGTAATAATGGTTGGTTCAAAAAACAATCCTATACCGTATATACAAATAATGGATATTTATTGCATAACATCTTTAACAGAAACAACTTGTTTAAGTTTATTAGAGGCAATGAGTTGCGAAGTGGCACCAATAAGTACAGAAGTAGGTTATATTAGATCATATATAAAAAACAATTATAATGGATTATTTTTTCAAAAACAAAATCCTTATCATTTAGCAAAGCAAATAAGTTTATTAATTAACAATAGAGATTTACGGATAAAAATAGCAAGAAATGCTCGTTTAACTGTAATAGAAAAATTCTCATGGGAAAAAACAACACAAGGAATATTAGATGCCTTGGAAAAGCTACAGAATAAGTTGAAAACTAAATAAAAAAATAATTAAAAGATAAAAATATAAATATATTAAGATATCATTAAATCTATAAATCATATTTTTAAGCTAGTTACTTTACTTATACCCTGCTCATCCATACTTACTCCATATATTGTGTCTGCTTCAGAAATTACCGTATCATTATGACTTATAATTATGTATTGTGCTTTATTTGAGTAGCTGCTTATTAATTTTGAAAGTTGTTCTGAATTTTTCTTGTCTAATGCAGCATCAACTTCATCAAATATATAAAATGGTGCAGGACTATATTCCTGAACTGCAAAAATAAAAGCGATTGCAGCCATAGCTTTTTCTCCGCCGGACAGAGACTTAATGTCTAAAAACTTAGTTCCGGTAATTCTTACTTTTAACAATACTCCTGCATTGAAAGGATCATTAACATCTTCTAATTCTAGACTGGCTTCTCCTTTGTTCGACAAAGCACTAAAAATAACCTTGAAATTATGGTTAAGAATATCGTAAGTTTTCATAAATAGTTCTTTCTTTTTTGACTCGATTTCATTAATCATTACAAGTATAGATTCTCTTTCTTTTATTATCTTGTCCTTTTTTTCTATAAAACTTTTGTATTCTTTTTCTATCTTATCATATATTTCCAAGGCACGCATATTTACTGCACCAATATCCACTATTAATTTTTCAAATTGAGATATTTCTTTAAGTATTTCAGATTCCGGTTTATCTGTGTAAATTTCTATGCCTTCATATTGTTTAAATTCTTCCAACATTCCTGCTAGTTGTGCCCTTATCTCAGCCAATTGCAAGGATAAAAGATTGATTTTCTGTTCTATGATTCTAGATTCCTCTTGTTTTTTCAGAATTTCTGAATCAAATTTCGATATTTCAGTAGATATAGAATTTCTTTTATTGAACAATTCTTTAAACTGTGCAAAGAATTTTGCTTCGGCCTTTTCTTTTTCCTTAAGCAAGGATTCCTGTTCTGTAATTTTTTTCTTTAATGAATCTTTCTCGTTTTCAAAATCCTTTTTTTCCTTTTCTTGTTGTCTTAATATTTTTTGAATATTGTCTCTCTCAACCAGCAATATATTATTTATTTGTGATGTCATATTTTTTATTTCAGAATTTAATCCGGATATTTCTTCTTTTAAAGTGTTTCTTTTTTGTTCAAAAGCATTCAACTCGGCAAGAAGTGCAGGATTTCTTAAATCGTTTATTTTATCTCTTAATTGTTGTTTTTTTATTTTTAATTTTGCAAGTTCTTTGTTTTTTTGAGAGGTTTTTGTTATAATATCTTCAATTTCTTTATCCAAATCTTTTAGTTGTTTATTTAATTCTGATTTCTGTTTCTTGCTTATGTCCAAATCATTAGAATCTATGTGCAATGTTTTTTCCATTGCCTGTATTTCCCCATCGAGCGTTGATTTCAATTCTCTTAATCTAGCTATTAACTCTTCATTATCTGCCCTTTTTTGTTCTAGATTAAAAATAACTTTTTGAGCATCCTCAATTTCCTTGTTTAATTTCTCAATATCCTCTTTAATCTCTTTTTCCTGAAAGCCTATGCCTGTTTTTTGTCTGTAACCGCCCTGCATCACACCGCTTGTCTCTATTAAATCACCGCTTAAAGTCACCATTCTATAATTCCCTATACCTATTTTTCTGGCAGTATCAATATTGTCAACAACTATTGTGTTTTCAAAAACATAATTGAAAACTTTTTCAAATTTTTTATCAAAAGAAATTAAGTCTATTGCTAAACCCTTAAAACCCTCGATTTTAAGATCTTTAAGTTCTGTTCTTATTTGAACATTTTTAATTTTGTTTAAAGGTATAAATGTTGCAACTCCTAGTTTATTGTCTTTTAAATATTTTATACATTCAGCAGCAATTTTATCATTTTCTACAACTATGCTTTTTATTCTTTGACCTGCAGCAACCTCTAATGCAAGACTATATTCTGATTTAACATTGCCTAAACTGCTTACTAAACCATAAACGCCTTCTCTTTTTAGTTCTAAAATTTTTTGTACGGCAACACCTGCAGCAACACTTTCTTTCAAAGACATGTCTTTAGCATTCAATTTAACTAATTCTTCTTTTCTGCTCAATATTTTACTTCTTGCATTTTCTATCTGTAATGCTAAATTAGAATTTTCAGATAATTGCTTGTTCAGTTCAAGCGTGGTGCTTTTAAACTGTTCTTTCTTGTTTTTAAGCTTTTCAAGTTGTTCCTTATTTTCTTTTTCTATTTTTAATATATTGGCTATTGTTTGGTCTATGTTTTTTAATGTTATTTCTATTTTATCTTTTTCCCTTAACAAGTTCTGCTGCTGTTCTCTGAGTTTCTGTATTTCTTCATTTATTATTTCAGAACTCTTATCTATTTCCTCTATTTCCTTATCAATTTGACTTATGTTTTCTAGATTGTTTTTTTCAGTAAATGCCTTTATCTTAGAATCAACCTGTAATAATTCTTTTTCTTTTTCTTTTATGGAATTCTCAATATCTTTTTTTTGTAAATTCAGGGATTCTATGCGTGAATTTATTTCATTAAGGTTTTTTTCTAGCTGTGATTTCCTTTCTTCTATCTTTGAAATTTCAGATTCAATATTTATATTCCTTTGCTTGCTTAACGCTAATTCGATTTTTAATTTTTCAACTTCTTTATGAATCTCTACTTGTTCTTTTTCACCTTTTTGTTCTATTTCTGAATTGATCTTTTCTATATCCTCTTTCTTTTGTTCTATTAATTCTTTTAGTTTAGATATTTCGTCATTTAATTTTGATATTCTTTTATTTCCCTCATCAATATCCTTTGTCAGCTTATCTTTTTCTGCTGTTTTTGTTTTTATTTTATTATTTAAGATTGTTGCTTTGTTTCTTTTTATTTTATCGTTTAAATCTTTAAATTTTAAAGCTTGATCTCTGTCTTTTTTTAATTCTTGTAAATGTGTTTTTCTTTCAGCAAGAATGATTTCTACTTCATTTATTTTTTCTTCAACATGCTGCAACTCTCTTAATGCTTTCTCTTTTTTGTCTTCATAAACTGAAAGTCCAGCTATTTGTTCTATCATTTCTCTTCTTTGCAATGAACTCATTTCTATTAAACTCACAATTTCCCCTTGAAGAACAATATTATACCCATCAGGATCTATTTTTGCAATTGCCAAAAGATCAAGTACCTCCTGTCTTGTTTTTACTATATCATTAATCTTATAAATTGACTGACCATTATCTTTTATTATTCTGGTTATCTTTACTTCATCTACATATTCCTTTATGTCTTTTTTCCTCTTACTTGTAGAGCTTATCTGAGGAAATATTCTTGAGGTATTATCGAAAAATATGCTTACTTCTCCCTCTTTTGCCGGGTTTTTCATTTTACCGCCATTATAAATAAGATTAGAACTCTTTTCTGCCCTCATCTCTTTACTGGAGCCTTTTCCAAGAACAAAACATAATGCATCCATAACATTGCTTTTTCCAGAACCATTGGGACCAATAATGCAGTTATATTTTTCTCCAAAAACTAATTCTGTTTTATTGGCAAAGCTTTTAAAACCTTTTATTTCTAATCTTGTTATTTTTGTTGACTTTCCAACCATTCTTCACTCACTATATATAAAAACACATCAAAAAGCTTCAATTCATATTTAAATTTGATGGTAAACAGTCAGAAATCATTTATAATTTTTTCGGCTTTATTAATAAATTTTTTACCTAAATAGTATAAATATCAATTTATAAATCAATTCTTTTTATGTTATAACAGCAATAATCATCTTTTATAAACATTAATAATCTAAAAGATTACCCTGTTTTTCCTTTTTTGCTAAGTCTTTATATGTCTGCCAACTCTTCCTAAATAAATGCTGATACTCTTTTTTATTCCAATTGTTTTTTAAAAATTCTTTTGTTTTTGGATCAGATGGATATCCAGAACCAAAGTCTATTTTAAATTTTCTTTTCAACCTTTCAAGCTCTTTCTCACGAGTAACTTTAGCTATTATAGATGCTGCACTCACTATTAAATAATTCAAGTCTGCCTTATGCTCAACTATTAATTCTATTTCCTCATTATTAATATGCTCCTTTAAATACTCTTTATAGGCACTTATATTTGTTGATGGACAATCTATTATAACTTTTTTTACATTATTATCTAGTTTTGCATCAATTTTATTCAATAAATCTACTGCCTTATCTGCTTCAAGCCAATTAAGATTATATGACCGTGAACTTACTGCTTCATCAATCTCTCGAGGGCTTATTACAACTAATTCATACTTTAATAGGCGTTCTATGTTTTTAAAAATTTCCTCTCGTTGTTTTTCAGATAATAATTTTGAATCCTTAACACTATTTTCCTTTAAGATAAGTATTTTATCTTCAGGTATCGCTGCACATACTATAACTAAAGGACCAATAATTGGTCCTCTTCCTGCTTCATCAATACCTGCTATAAACATCAATTCACCTTATCAAATACAGTTATTAGCTCATTAATATTTTTTGTCATTGTAATTTTCCTTCTTAATTCTGCCCCTCCCATCATTCCCTTAGTATAATCCATTGCATGTTCCTTAATTCTTGCATATGATATATTGAAATCTTTTGCATAATCCAAATATTTAAAGAAGTATGCTATTTTTTCATTATTACTTAATTTTCTATATCTTCCGTATTCAAAATAATCTATACATTGCCTAAAAATGTAAGGATTACCCTGTGCTACTCTTCCTATCATGACATAATCACAATTCGTTTCATTAAACATCCTTTCTGCATCCTCAGGATTAGTTATATCGCCATTCCCCACTACTGGAATTGAAACTGATTCTTTTAATTCCTTTATCCATTCCCAGTTTGCCCTTCCAGAATAACCTTGTTTTAATGTTCTCGCATGCAATGTTATCATGCTTATTCCGGACTCTTCAGCTATCCTAGCTATATTCTTGTATAGATAGCATGAATTATTATCTATCCCTGCACGTATTTTTACTGTTATGGGCTTATCTACAACTTTTACTAGTCTTGTAAATAATTCTTTCACATGCTCTGGTTTTTGTAGCAGTGCTGCCCCCGCTTCTTGTATTGTTATATGATCTGCAGGGCACCCCATATTAAAATCTATTATATCAAAATAAGGCTGGACTATCTTTGCTGCCTTGCATATTATATTAATATTATTGCCGAATAATTGTATTGACCTGGGAGATTCTCTATCTGAAAATGCAATAAACTCTTTTATATTGCTGATTTTTTCTTTATAGACTATTGCATGCACACTTGTTAATTCTGTTGTTGTTAATCCGGCCCCTAATTCGTTGCATAATAACCTAAATGCAGGATCAGTTATGCCTGACATAGGTGCAAGAAAGAATTTTGACTTGAATTTTGGAAGCTTAGACATAATTTTAATATTAATTCAGGTTTAATAAAGTTAATTGAAAACCATATACAAAAATTCTAAGAATATTATCTAAAAATAACATAATAAAAAAACTAGCAAAAAACTAGCGGGGATTGGATTTGAACCAATGACCTCAGGGTTACTGACAAAACCTATTTTGGCAGTTCCAAAACACAGTTTTGATATGAGCCCTGCGAGCACTCCTGTCTGCTCTACCCCGCTATAATAGAGCAGAAACATAATTCTTTTATAAATCTTTTCTTAGTATGAAAACAAAAACGATATATTATGGATTTTTCAAAAATTTATAAAATATATTTTAATTTTTAGATAACAAAATTATATTTAATCTATAATTATATAATAAATAAAAAAATTAATAAATCATAAAAAAACATAAAGAAGAATGAATTATAAGTATACATATTTGCTTATGGGAATGATTTTCTTTATATTTTGGATGATCTTATTTCTATGGAGAAAAGATACCAGAAAAGAAATGATTATTATGTCTATAATTTTTGGTTTTGCAGGTCCTATTGCAGATATACTTTATACTAAGGATTGGTGGCATCCCTTAACTTTAACAAATACTATAATTGGACCCGAGGCAATTCTTACAGGTTTTGTTATAGGAGGAGTTACTTCTGTGATTTATGAAGATATTTTTAAAAAAAAAATAAAAATTCGAAATGTTTCTAAAACCGAAGAAACTCGAAAAAATTTTAATTTTATTTTAATCATAACAATTTCAGTATTTTTATTTTTTGGGAGTTTTTATTTACTAAATTTTAATAGTTTAACTGCGACAATTTTAGCTTTACTTACGCCAACAATTATGATCTGGATAAACAGAAAAGATTTAATTTTGGACTCTTTAGCGACTGGTGTCTTTTTAGTTATAACTGCTTGCTTAGTTTATAATATATTAGAATTTTTAACACCTGGTTGGGTTTCCGCTTTTTGGCATTTTAAAAATGTCCCTAATATAATAATACTGAATGTCCCGATTGATGACATAATATGGTATTTTTTAGCAGGTTTGTTCATCGGACCATTATATGAGTTCTGGAAAGAAGGAAAAATCGCGAATCAAATATAATCTTTCTTAAGATTTAATAAAATAAAAAAATACAACAAATATTAGAATAAATACTATTTTCTTCTTTATATTTTGTTGAAATTTGCTCTTTCTAATGATTATTAATATGTTATTATTGGTTTTATTCCCATTCGTAATGACATTCTTCACAGTTGTAACTGTATTTTTTCATTTTTTCATCATAATTTTCTATTACATTGTTTGACAAACATATTGGACATATCATATAAACTATATTTGCATATTGACTTATAAAATTTTCTAATAATTAAAAAAAATATCATTTAAATGAAATATACTAAATTTAAATAAAATATAATAATATACACACATCATTAATCAATTTATAAACGCTTTAATTCATAAAATATATAAATGAATATTTATTTCTTTCAGAAAATACTGAAAATTATAAAAATAGAAAAAATATGAGACACATATAATATTAAATAAACATACCAAAAAATAAACTCCAAAAAGTAAACTAAGTAAACAACATATTGAATAAAATGGAAAAAAGCCCCAGAGAACAATTTATAGAATTAATGATAGATAATATGAAATCTACTGGTTTAGATGATACTACATCAAAAATAATTGCAACATTGTTCTTAGAAAAAGAAGAAATATGCTTAGAGGAACTATCTAAAAAAACAGGATACAGCATATCATTGATATCTACAGCAATTAAATTCATGGAAACAAACGGGTTATTAATAAAATTCAAAAAACCGCATTCAAAAAAAATTTATGTAAAAATGGAAAATGACATGATACAGCATACAGTATTAATGCTTAAAAGAAAACAAAAGTATGTAATAGAAAAAGTTAAAGAAACACTCCCTAATATTATTTCCGCATATAAAAAAAATAATTCTTCTAAAGAAGAACTGAAAATAATAGAAAAATACTACAAAGACACGATATTTATGGATAAAGTTATAGAAGAAATGATTAAAAAATTAGAAGGCCACAATTAATAGCATAACAATAAATTTTGAGAGGAAAAATGAAGCCAGTAATAGAACTTAAAGACGTCTGGAAAGTATATGATATGGGAAAAGTAAAAGTTGAAGCATTAAGAGGTATAAATATTACTGTTAATAGAGGAGAATTTGTCGCAATACAAGGACCCTCTGGTTCAGGAAAAAGCACGGCAATGAATATGATAGGATGTTTGGATATACCTACAAAAGGAAAAATATTTTTAGACGGAAGAGACATATCAAAACTTACAGAATCACAACTCGCACAAATAAGGGGTAAAAAGATAGGTTTCATATTCCAAAAATTTAATCTTATAAACACATTAACGGCCCAAGAAAACATTATGCTTCCATTAACATTTTTAGATTATCCAAAAGAAGAAAGAAGAAAAATCTCGCAAAAACTGCTAGAAGAAGTTGAGTTATATGACAGAAAAGACCATAAACCAAATGAATTATCTGGCGGACAACAGCAAAGAGTTGCCATTGCAAGAGCACTAGCTGTTGATCCGGAAATAATACTTGCTGATGAACCTACAGGCAATCTTGATAGTAAATCAGGGGCTAATGTTATGCATTTTCTGCAAGAATTGCACAAAAAAGGAAAAACAATAGTAATGGTTACACACGATGATAATCTAGCAAAATTTGCTGACAGAATAGAAGTTTTAAAGGATGGTCAGGTTGTTCAAAGACTGAAATGCTATCATAAAGATGGTAAAAATTATTGTGAGGAAATAAAAAAATAATGCTTAAAAAAATAAAAGGTGATACATATGAAAAAATACAATGTTTTTTTATACATTTTAATTGCAATATTTGCAATACAGCTGGTTTCTGCAGCACCATCGCTTAAAGTAAGTTTAAGCAAATACGAACCATATCCGGCTGCACCCGGAGATACTGTAAAAATATGGTTATTAATACAGAATACTGCTTCAAACGACAATACAGATACCGCCAAAAATTTAGTTGTAGAAGTAATACCTACAGAACCATTTAGCATTTATAATGATGCTTATACAAAGACCATAGCCATATTAGGTCCGAAAAAAGATTATTTAATGGACTTTAACCTTAAAATTGATGAGAATGCATTACAAGGAACAAACACATTTAAGGTAAGAATAAAAGAGTCTAACAGCAACATACAAATAGAACAAAATATTAACTTGTTTATACAATCTAGGGATACAATAATAACCATAGAATCAGTTGATATAAATCCAAAGGAGATACAACCGGGTTCAGAAGGAACAATAACTGTAAAAGTTAAAAATACAGCCCCTAACTCATTAACGGATTTAAGTCTTAAACTACAATTACAAACAATACTAGGTTCAAACATAATAGATCTTCCTTTTGCACCAATTGAATCAAGTGCAGAAAAAAAAATATTTAAGCTAGAACCAGGACAAACAGCAGAATTCACGTACAAAATAATTGTATATCCTAATGCAGAATCGAAAATATACAAGATACCTTTTACACTCGAATATTACGATATTTTAGGAAATAAAAAAAATAAGTCAGATTTTATAGGTGTAATAGTAAACAGCAAACCTGAGATAAGCGTTGTAATAGATAGAACAGACATTAACAGTGATAAATTAGCAGGAACAATTTCATTAAAAATAATAAATAAAGGTTTAAATGATGTAAAATTCTTAAACGTTATATTAAAAGAAAATAATGATTACGAAATACTTTCTGAATCAACAACCAACTATATAGGAAATTTAGAATCTGATGACTATCAAACAATTGATTATAAAATTGCAGTAAAAAAGGGCGTATCAGAAATAGAACTCCCTATAACCATTGAATATCGTGATGCAACAAACAAATACTATAAAGAAGAGCAAAAAATAACATTTAACATATTAGGCAATAAAAAACTAGGGAAAGTTAATGGAAAAGGAACTTCTCTTACAATAATCATATTAATAATAATTGTAGCATTAGCAGGATTTATTTACTATAAAAAGAGGATTGCTAAAAAAAACAAATAAAATATGATTAAAGATTATTTTAGCCTTGCAATAGAAAACATAAGGCAAAGAAAACTTAGAAGCTTACTAACAATAATTGGCATAGTTATAGGAATAGCCGCAGTAGTATCATTAATAAGCTTAGGGCAGGGTGTAAAAAAAGTAGTTGTGGATGAATTTCAGAAGCTAGGCACAGATAAAATATTTGTAACCCCTGCAACGGGTTTTTCCGGCAGCGGTCCAAAACCATTGACTGAAAAAGACATAAAAGCCATAGAAAGAGTTAAGGGTGTTTCAGAAGTTTCTGCGGCAAGATATACTTCTGCAAGAATACAGAAACAGGATGAACAAAATATTGAAACTGTTTTGGGCGTACCAACTGATTCAAGATATGCACTAATAGAAGAAAGCTATAACTTTGAATATATACAAGGAAGACCATTAAAACAAGGAGATAAATTTAAAGCATTAGTAGGCAATGATTTATACTCAGAAAAGATTTTCAACAAACCAATACAATTAGGGGATAAAATATATGTCAACGGACAAAAATTTGATATAGTGGGAATATTAAAAAAGATGGGTGATCCACAAATTGATACAGGCATAATAATACCTGTCGATGCTTATGAAGAAGTTTTTAATTCTAAAGAAGAAAATTTTATTATAGTCAGGGTTAAAGCATCTGATGATCCGAAAATAGTTGCTGAAAACATAAAAAAAGAATTAAGAAAAGAAAGAAATGTAAAAGAAGATGAAGAAGATTTTAATGTTCAAACAACAGAGGAACTCTTAGAATCTTTTGGAATAATACTAAATGCTTTAACAGCAATAGTTGTAGGAATAGCTGCAATATCGCTTTTTGTAGGCGGAGTAGGTATAATGAATACGATGTATACTGCAGTTTTGCAAAGAACAAGTGAAATAGGAATAATGAAGGCTGTCGGCGCAAGAAACGATCAGATACTTAAAATATTTTTAGTTGAATCAGGAATGATAGGATTAATAGGAGGTATAATAGGTATAATAATAGGAGTAACATTAAGTAAAATTATTGAATTAATAGGAAGAGCTGCACTTGATACTATACTTCTTAAGGCATACTTTCCTTGGTATTTAATAATAGGTTCATTGGCTTTTGCATTTATAGCAGGAACATTATCAGGACTGCTACCTGCAATACAAGCATCAAAACAAAGCCCTGTGGAAGCATTAAGATATGAATAATCATTTGACAATATTAGATAATATAAAACAATATACTATAAAATAAAAAAACATTTACTGATTAAAATGTTCAGAGATTTTTTAAGTTTAGGAATAGAAAATTTAACACATAGAAAGCTTAGAAGCTGGTTAACAATAATTGGCATAGTTATAGGAATAGCCGCAGTAGTATCACTGATAAGTCTTGGAAGGGGTTTACAATATACTGTTGATCAACAATTCTCTAAAATTGGTGCAGATAAGATAACCATTACTCCAAAAAGTTCAATGCAAGGTACATCCATAGGCGGAACGCCCGGTATAAAGCTCACAACAAAAGATCTTGAAGTAGTGAAAAAATCTACTGGTGTAGAAGAAGCAATAGGCCCTTTACAAAAAATTGCAAAAACAGAATTTAACGGCAAAGTTAAATATCAATTAGTAAGGGGTATGCCTGTTGATGAAAGCAGAATTGTTTATGAAAGTTCAGGAATTTATGATGTAGAGTATGGAAGACCATTAAAAGCAGGTGATAAAAACAAAATTGTTGTTGGACCAGAATTCGCTAAAAAATCGAACTTTGGAAGGGAAATAGTTGTTGGGGATAGAATAAAAATCAATGATAAACAATTTACTGTTGTAGGCATAATTAAAAAAGGAAGCAATCCCGGTGTTTCTAGAATTATTATGATGACTATTGATGATGCTAGAGAATTATTTGATGAAAAAGAAGAAGTAAGCATGATTATGGTTAAAATATATAATGCAGAAGAACTTGATAAAGTTGTCGAAAACATAAAAAAAGATTTAAGAAGAGAAAGAAATCTAAAAGAAGGAAAAGAAGATTTTAACGTAGAATCAACAAAAAAATTTGTAGAATCATTTCTAAGAATATTTAATGTTATTTCAACATTATTGATAGGCTTAGCATCAATATCCTTGCTGGTCGGTGCAATAGGAATAGCAAACACAATGTACACTGCAGTTTTGGAAAGAAACAGGGAAATTGGTATTATGAAAAGCATAGGTGCAAAAAATTCCGATATAGTAACAATCTTTCTTATAGAATCAGCATTAATAGGTTTTGTAGGCGGATTAATAGGCATGGTGCTTGGCGTAGGCATAAGTATTTTTACTGAAAGACTTATAGGACAATTTTTAGGCGAAGGTTTCTTTAAAGTATTCTTGCCGTGGTGGTTATTAGTTGGTTCTATACTCTTTGCTATGATAATAGGAATAATTTCAGGAATTTATCCTGCTAAACAAGCTGCAAAACTCAATCCTGTTGATGCTTTAAGAAAATAAACAACAAATTTCTCTAATTTATAGGTTATTTAATATAATATTTTAATATAGTTTAGTTTATAGTTTAACATGGTTTCAATTTTCTTTGTTAAAAATAAAATTTATAAAAAACAATAATAATTAATAATTATGAAAATACCCGGAATTGCATATATACTAATTGGATTGTTTATGTCTGGATTATCAGGATATATATACAGATTTGTGCCTAAACCAGATGGTACGCCTAATATGTCAATGACATTCTTTTTCTTTATTGGCATAATATTTATAATAATAGGATTCATAAAAATCTTCTTTAAAAGTGTTGATAAAAAAAGCGATTTAGAATATCAAAAAATAAAAACAAATATAGAAAAACAACTAGTTAACAATCAAGAGAAAAATGTAAATACTCATAAAAACAGGGTAGAGGAACAATTAAAAGAATTTGAAGAAAAAATGAAACATACACAAAAAAAAAGCACACAAAACCCTCACACAAACACTTATGCAAAAACACATCAATACACAGGCGTAAAAAATCCTGGAATAAAAAAAGATGAAACTCCTAAAATAAATAATTTTATGACTTTAAAATGTAAAAGATGTGGAAAAGTTAATCCTTCAACAGCATATTACTGTCATGATTGTGGTTATAGATTAAATTAAATAATATATACCTAAATATATCAAATATCAATAAAAAAATAATTATATTGTGAATTGGTGTTTTTGTTCAAAAGATTTTTAAATATATGTTCTTATTAAAGATTTATGGAAACATTAGATGCTATTAATCAGAGAAGATCTATAAGAAAGTACTTAGATAGGCCTGTAGAATTTGAAAAAATAACCACAATAATAGATGCTGCTAGGAAAGCACCTAGTGCAGGGAATCTTCAAGATTGGAGTTTTATAATAGTTACGGATAAAGAATTAATAAAACAAGTATCAACTTATGCTTTGGAACAATACTGGATTCAAACAGCACCAGTGTTAATTGTTGTTTGCGGATTGCCAGAAAAACATGAACTATACTACGGATTAAGGGGTAAAAGATTATATAATGTACAGGATTGTGCCGCCGCAATACAAAACATACTTTTGGCTGCAACAGATCTAGGGTTAGGAAGTTGTTGGATAGGTGCTTTTGAAGAAGACAAAATAAAAGTATTATTTGCCATACCTCCAGATGTCAGGCCTCAAGCAATTATTACATTGGGATATAGCGATGATACTCCTGAAGAAAGATCATTAATACCCATAGAAAATATAACTTTCTTTAACAGGTATGGTATGAAAATAGAAAAATTGCACATAGTTTTAAGAGATTACAGTGTTGAATGGCAAAAACAGGGGAAAAAATTTAAGGAAAAAATACAAAAAGCAAAAAATAAAGTCTCTGAAAAAATAAAAAAAATATTAAAGAAATAACACAATAAAAAAACCAAAGAAAATAAAAATTTAAAATAATTAATGATTAAAATTCTTCTGAATCTTGTGACTCATCATATGATTCTTCAGACTGCTCTTCTTCATATTCTGTTTGTTCTTCAGCTGTGCTATTTTTTTCTTCATTTGTTTCACTGCCTTCATAAGAACCTATTATTTCTGCAAAAGCAACCTTTTTTGCTACTTTTTTTATTCTTATCTTTACTTTATCCCCTGATTTTGTTCCCGGTACAAATATTACAAATCCGGACTTTTTTGCTATGCCGTCTCCTTTTTCTGCTACTGCTTCAATAACTACATTTAATTCTTCTCCTTCTTTTACAGGCTGAAAACCGCCCCTGTTATTGAACCTTCTCTGGCCGCCACCAGAATGTCCCCTATTACCAAATCTATTCCCAAATCTTCTTTCATGCTCCATTTCTTAACACCTTACACTCTTGAGAGTCTAGAATACTAATACAAACAAAGAACAAGCCTAAAAATCTTTTATTCATATCCAAACTCCCTTTATATAAAGTATATATTGCCATTTTATAAATTTTATGATAAATTAAAAAATATCTACAATATTATTATGATATAAATATTATTATATATAAGATTATTATAAAGTATACTTAAAAGCTACAATTCTACGCACACACTATCTGAATAAAAAATATATAACTAAAAAACCATGTAATTAACAGAAACATATTTAAATACTATGCAATAATATTGTTTTTATGTTAAAAAGAGGTAAAAAAGGTATTTCTCCACTTGTAGCTACTGTTTTACTTATTGCATTTGCCGTTTCTATAGGAACACTTATAATGAATTTAGGCAGAGATGTTCTGGCTAATGTTGGTGATTGTAACGATGTGAAAATAGAAATACAAACCATAAACAATAAACCCCTTTTTTGTTATGATCAAAACAATAATAAAATAAATATTATGATAAAAAATACAGGGAGTGTTGACATAAAGAGTTTAAAATTAGGAATAACAACAGAAGATTTCAAATATCAGGAAATAAGTATAGATGACAGCAATATTAAAGTCGGAAAGACCATAACAAAAAGTATAGATATTAATATGAATAAAAATTTTAAAACAGAGATCATACCTATAATAATTGCTTCTGGGAAAGAAACCGCTTGTATGAATAATGCCGTGGTTGCAGAAACAACACAATATTGCAATTAAAGCGTAATTAAAGCCGTATATCTTAGAAAAAATATATGATAACAAACTTCTCATTCTTATGTAATTAAATTTTTAAACATAAAAAAAAACACACACATATGGATGTTAATATTGAATTATCAAAATCTCTGGAACAAAATGCAGAAAAGTATTTTAATAAAGCAAAAAAATTAAGAAAAAAAATACCTGGAATAAACGAAATTATTAAAAAAAACACTCTTTTCTTAGAAAACCTGAATAATACAACTGCAGAAAATAAGATAAAAGACAAAATTATAATTAAAAAGAAAGAATGGTATGAAAAGTTTAGATGGTTTTTCTCAAGTGATAACTATTTAATAGTTGGAGGAAGAGATTCAACTTCTAATGAGATACTAATAAAAAAATATACAGAAAAAAATGATGTTGTTTTTCATACTGAACTTCCTGGAAGCCCGTTTGTAATTATTAAAAACAACGATATATATTTTCATAAAGAAAAAAATGATAAAAAAAAGGAAGAAAACAAAATTGATAAAAATATTGAAAATGATAAAAAAGAAAAAGTAAACAATATACCTAAAAACACCCTTATTGAAGCAGCAGAATTTTGTGCATCTTATTCTAAATCTTGGAGTTCGGGCAGGTCAGAGGCAGAAGTTTTTTATGTTTATCCAGAACAGTTAAGTAAAAATGTCCCAAGCGGTCTTGCAGGATTACCTAAAGGATCCTTCATGATTTATGGTAAAAGAAATTTTATTAAAGTAAAAACAAATATTGCAATATGTATTTTTAATAATAAAGTAATGGCTGGTCCCGTTAGTGCTATCAGCAAACACTCAAAAGAGCATGTGGAAATAATCCCTGGTAATGAAAAACTGAGTGATGTTGCTAAAAAAATACAGAAAAAAATTGGCGGAGATTTGGATGAAATAATAAGGGCTTTACCAAACAACTGTGCGATAAAAAGGTAAAAATCAAAACAGGGTTTATAAAATGGAGAAAAAAATAAAAATAATAAGGGCAAAAAGCAACAACATTAAACCTAAGATAATTATTGGAAAAGACGGATTAAACGAAAATATCATTAAAAATATCAAAAAAATTATTGAACATGATGGTTTTGTAAAGATAAAGATTTTAAAAACACTTATAGGCGAAAACGATAAGAAAAAAATATTTCAAGAAATAGCTGAAGTAAGCAATACAAAAATAGCCTATTCTATAGGTCATACAATAGTATTAACCAAAAACTAAAACTGAACTAATCAATATATTAGAAATTTATGATAAATTTTATAAATAACTATTCTTAATAATATATGAATTAATATACAAATTATTATACATCAATATATGTGCATATATTAATATTTAATATATGGACACCTTTAAATTATAAATTTAGTATACATTATTTTTAATATTAAAAAAAGAGGTTTAGCTTATGAACATAGAGGAGTTTGGAAAAAAACTCAACTGGAAAGAAGAAGAATTTGAAGACAATAATGAGGTATATATAAAAACAAACTATCCTGAACCATACAGAAAATACAGACTTGTTTATGAATCATTCAGTTTATCAATGGAAGAAACATACTTCTGGATATTAGACCAGTTAAGATATCAATTCTCTTTCCCGAACATAGAAAAAATTACAGATGTATTTTCAAGTTCAGAAAATTCCTCTTTTTTTGGCCAAGCCTCACAAAGGTTAGGAATACAACAAGATAGAATTCAGACAATACTTGCTACTGTTGGCAAAATGACAAAAGATCTGTTTGCTTTAGTCAGGGAATTAAGAATAATTGATGAAAGGCTTGAGGCGTATAATGCATGGGATAAAAAAAGCAAAGCTGCAGATGTTACATTAAAAGAAATTTTCATAAACTTTGTAGAAAACCAGGGAGGTCAGATGAAAACATCTTCTGTTTATGGTTTAGCACAAAATCTCGGCTATGCAACCCTTCCAGACTGGTTCTTTAATACAAAAATATTCGATAAATCAGAATTAGACTCAATAGTGGATAAGCTTCCAACTAATAATAATTTGAGAAATGTCTTAAGAAGAAAACTTTTTGAATTTTTAGTATGGAAAGAAAAAACACATAAAGAATTAATTAACAGAAGAAAATTTAATTTACATTATTTAAGACAACATTGGGGTGTAATTAAAATGTATATGGGGTGGCTTAAACCCTATTTAAGAAATGCAAAGAGATTGACTATGAATGAACAGCAAATACTTTCTCCCGATGTTATAAGTGCTTTCGAAACAGCTGCTTTAGAAATAGAGCTTTTAGCATATGACGGAACAAAAACCTCTAAAAATAAAACTTCGCCATGCATTCTTGTAACTTTCAAATATTTTGTAAAACCTTCATTAAGTTATCAACAACCTGAAAGTTATCAGAGAGGCGCCATACATGTTGGAAAAGTAGATATTTCTTTTAGATCATATGGTTGGACTGCAAAAGATATTGAAACATATAAAAAATATAGGGAAAAAGAAGAAATGGAACTTCTCAGTATAATAGATTCATCTTTAAAGGCAGCAATGGATGCTTTATCTGAAGATTTGGAGAAATATCTTGCTGAAGCCGGAGAGGAAGAATTCAAGAAAAAAGAAGATAAAGAAGAAAAAGATAAAAGAACCGCAATTCAGAAATGGTTAAATGTAAGGACTGATAATGAACAACAAAAAATGGACATACTTGAACCATTTAAAGGTGTTTTTATGGGTATTGGAGAAATACTTGGTGCATTTCTTCCTTCTCAACAGGAAAAAACCAAACATTCTGCTCCTGATACAAAAAAAAGTGGTGCTGAAGCTTCTAAAAAGATGTGGCTATTATTGAAAAATTATAAAAAAGCGCACCAAATGCTAACATGGTAAAAGCAGAAGACATAATGGATATTCACCCATTAGAACGGATGAAAAACCTTGAAGATATAAAAACTGAAAAAAAAGAATCAATACTTTTAAAGAAAAAAGAATTTGAAAGATTAGAGATTGAAAAAAAACAAAAAATAGAGGAATTAGAAAAAATAAAAAAAAAAGAATTAGAAGAATTAGAAAATAAAAAAAAAGAATTAGAGGAAATTCAAAAAATAAAAGCCAAAGAGATAGAAGAAACTGAAGAATTAATAGAAAAAAGTTTCCAGGAATTAATGAAGCATAAAATACTAATATTGCAAGAAGAAAATAAAAAAAATCTTGAAAAAATAGCCAATGGACAAAAAACAACGAAAAAAGACACAGACTATAATCGATTCTTTGAACAATTAAAGATTCCGCAAAGAATTTATGATATAACAAATGCCTCATTTTATAATAACCTTAATGCTCTAAAAGAAAAAGCATTGATGGGAAATATAACTCCAGAAGAGGAAAATTTTATTGAACAGTTAAAACAAAAATTTGAAAGTTTCAGCATGCCTGAATATATACAAAATAAGGATGAAAAAAATTATGTGAGCAGATCAATAAAAATAATAGAAGAAATAGATAATTTGTTAGCATATAAATAAAACAATAAAAAATAACAATAAAAATATAATAACTTTTAATATAATTAATTTAAATATTGAATTTAAAAAATATAACAAAAATCAAAGGTGAGTTATGGTTGTTTTCAATACAGAGTATTATACTACCTTGGACAGGGGATATTATAGTAAAGATGCAATGATTGATGCAAAAGAAAAAGGTATTTATACTGATTTTCCTGAATATAAAGAACAAATTACCAATCTTACTGGATTAGATATTGGTTCTTCAGAGGCAGACATTGGTGGCGGCACACCATTACAAAAAATACAAGCAGGTATAAGATCAGGATCTGCTAAAATCGAATTCACTTTTTTTGGTTCCGGAAAATCCGGTGGACAACAACATACTCCTGAATCTGTGGGAAGGCTTGAAAGACAGCAATTGCAAGAATTGGCAAAATTAAACCAAATAAAGTTAACAACACATGTAACACCTAATGGTGTAATGGGTGTTGCAGGAATGTCAAGAGAAGGTTTTGAAGAACAAAAAAGGGCTGAAGCATTAAGAGAGATAAATAAAGCAATAGAATTTGCTGCAGAAGCAACAACGGGCGGTGCTGTTGTTTTTCACACAGGTGAATGGCAAAGACCATTAACTGATGTTAGGGGAAATTTTAAATCATATTCTGACGAAGATAAGACTGCGCCCGTACTTGTTGTTGATAAAATAACCGGAGACATACAGGGTTTTAAAAGGGACCAATCTGTTTTTGAGCCACAGTTTTTAACAGCAGAGGATTGGGAAAAAGAAAAAGGCATAAAAATAGTGGGTAAAAAAGACAAGTATGGTTTTATTGTTGAAAAAAATGACTGGGTAGATATTGATGGTAATGCAATAAAAAAAGAATGGTTGCTTGATCCTAAAAATACTGAAAGATTATTCGACAGAGTTCCTAAATGGAATAAGGAAAAAACAAATTTTTATGTAGAAGAGAAAAAGTTTGAGGATTATGTAAGAGAGTCTGAAGAACTTAAAAAAAGAGGAATAAATATAACTCCAGAAGTTCTTTTTATGAAAAGTCAGATTGCCAATTCTGTTCTTGAAGCTAAGGGTGCATCATTATATCATGCTCAAAGGTATGAAGAATTAAAAAAGGAAAGAGATGCACTAATGGAAAATCTTAAGTTTGTAGAAAAATTAGAAAAATCAACACCGCCTGAGGAAAGATGGAAATTATTAGAATATATTCCTAAAGGAGTAACCAGAGAACTTGGAGCAAAATATTCAACAAGAGAAGAAAAAATGCCTTCTGAAATAATAAAGGAACAAATAAAAGATTTAACAAATCAAATGAGACATATTCATGAAGCCTCATCATCTTATGATGCTAGAGCACAACAAGCCTTGGAAAGAATGAACAGAATAACAACATTAGAAGATTATGGATTAAATAAAAGTACAGAAACTATTGCACAGGCAGCTATTAATGCAATGTATTATTCTGAAAAAAACAAAAAAAATATTCAAGAACCAATATATGTTGCTCCGGAGAGCTGGCTTCCCCAAATGTATGGCAGTCATCCTGATGAAATAAGAACGCTTATACAAAAATCCCGTGAAGAAATGGCTAAAATGTTGATGCAAAAAGGATATTCAAAAGAAGAGGCCATGGAAAAAGCAAAAACACATATAAAAGCGACTATAGATACAGGTCATTTTAATCAATGGAGAAAATATTGGCAGGCAAAACCGGGTGAGGATCCTGAGAAAGCTGAGAAAAGATTTGAAAAATGGTATTTGGATGAAGTTGAAAAATTGGCAAAAGAAGGAATTATAGGACATGTTCATTTAACAGACAATTTTGGTTATGATGATGAACATTTAACACCCGGACAAGGTAATGTGCCCATGAAAGAATTTATAAAAAGAATGGAAAAAGCCGGCATAAAAGATTTTATAGTTGAAAGAGGTTCAGATAATCCTTATGCATTACATGATACTTTGGCAGAATTCGGAAGCCCTATACATGCTTTAAGTACACGTGGCAGAAGGTTTAATTTTTCAAACTTAAGACAGGGGCACTTTGGTTATGCTGCACCTGCAAATTATATTGTTGGTGCATATGCACCAAGTAATGAATGGAAATTATGGAGCGAGGTTCCGCTAGAATAAGATTTTATTACTCATTCAAACTTTTAAACCACTATTAAATAGTTATTAAGTTTAATATACTCCCAAAGTTTAATTAAATTAATATTGTGATTTTATTTAAATAATGTTATGATTATTATAATTAATGAAATTAGTATTAATGTTTTGAAATTACGATATCACAAAAAGTATCATAAAAAGGGGTGGGTGTTTTGGAGTTTAAAATCAATAAAAAAATAAGCTTAACAAATGAATCAAAATACGAACAACATGAAATTGATATTGTAATAGAATTTGCAAAGGAATGCAGGAAAGAATTTAAGGATTTGATAAGAGCAATAATACTGTTTGGAAGCACAGCAAGAAAAAAAATAGAAGAACAAAAAATAGACAATAAAAAGCTTACGCCCAACCAAAAAATTAATGATATAGATGTTTTGATAATAGTTGATGATGTAAGAATTGAATTCAGTCCTGAACTCGTACAAACTTACAGGATAATTCTAGAAAAAATAGTTGCCAAAATATCTAAAAAATTACATGTCACTTCTTTAAGATTTACTAATTTTTGGGAGTATATAAGAGCGGGGGATCCTATAGCAATAAATATTTTAAGGGACGGAATACCTATAATTGATTCAGGTTTTTTTGAACCATTGCAAATACTTCTTTATCAAGGCAGAATAAGACCAAGTCCTGAAAGTATACAAAACTATCTTTCACTGGCACCTCAAACATTGCAAAATTCAAAACAGCACATTCTTCAGGCAACTCTTGATTTATACTGGGCAGTTATTGATGCAGCACATGCAGCATTAATGAGTATCAATGAAATACCCCCAAGCCCTGCACATGTAGCAGATATGCTTGAAGAAAAATTAGTAAAAAAAGGCTTACTACACAAAAAACATGCATATACTATGAGAAATTTTTATGCCCTTGGAAAAAGCATAATGCACGGAGAATTATTACATGTTTCTGGAGACCAATATGATGTTTATTATAAGGAAGCATATTCATTTGTAATGGATATGAAAAGTTTTATTGAAAAAAAATAATAGAAAAATCTAAAAATAAAACATAACTTCTTTTATTATGTATGATTTTGACTTGCAAAAAAAACTATGTTTAGAAAAACTTTACAAGCCAGATAAATCTAGAAAGGGAAATGTTGATGAACAGATAATTCCATTAATAGAATATATTAATTCTCTTAAAAATTATTATACTACAAGTTCATGCAGTGGAAGGATTTATTTGTTAACAGAAGCAGATAAAAAACCTGATGTAAAATGGATTTTTGTAAGTCACGAACCTGTAAACTTTAAAGAAATAATGCATAATTTAAATAAACTGCCAAAAGAAAGGGTCTGGTTTAGACAAGAAAACATGATATTGCATGTGGCTTGCAGAGCTATAGATGATGCAAATAAATTATTGAAAATTGCACGTGATAGTGGTTTTAGAAGAAGCGGAATAATAGCTGATTCTAATATATTAATTGTTGAGATATGCAGTACAGAAAAGATTGATGTGCCAATAGCATATGAAAGCAAACTTTTAGTTAATGAAGAATATATTAAATTTATTATAGATATTGCCAATGAAAAATTTTCAAAAGGAAGGAAAAAAATGAATACATTTTTTAGTAAAATAAAAGAAAGCTTTTAATCAAATCATATCTACAATTTCTTTATTTTTGCAATAAAAAAACCTTCAGTATCATTATCATAAGGATGTATTCTTAAACATTTTTTTACTCCGGGATTTATTTTTAGGTCTTTGAAAGAAGTTATTGGATATGTCCTTTTTATACCTAACACATCTGTATTTATATCCAATAAAACTGCATCATTATAATTATCTACCAAATAACTTACAACTGCTTCATTCTCCTCTGGCTCTATTGTGCATGTACTATAAACCATCATTCCTCCGGATTTAAGCAACTGAAATGCCTCTGTTATAAGATTTTTTTGTATTCTGCTTAATTTGGTTATAACTGAAGGATTCCATTCTTTTATGGTTCTTAAACTTTTTCTTATTGTGCCTGTACCAGAACAGGGCGCATCAACCAATATTTTATCAAATCTAAAACCTGAATCTACCAGTTTTTTGAATTTATTGTCCTGCATTAATGTAATAATTGTGTTTCTTACACCACACCTCTGAAGATTCATTCCTAATGCCTTAATTCTCATTCCGGAAACGTCGTTTGCAACTATTAATCCTTTATTTTCCATATACATTGCCATCTGGCTTGTCTTAGAACCAGGGGCTGCACACATATCAAGAACCAATTCTCCAGGTTCAGGATTAAGAATTACCGGAGGTATCATTGAAGCAGCTTCCTGTACATAAATATATCCTAAATGATGTTCTATCAAATTTCCTAAATCAAATCTTTTTCCATCCCTATATTTAATCCAAAATCCTTCTTTGCACCAAGGTATTTGTTCAAGAACCCATTTATCTTCCAATCTTTTTTTTATATCTTCTATATTTATTTTTAAAGTATTAACCCTTATACATTTTCTTATGTAAGATAAAGAATAATTCATAAACTTATCATAATCTTCTTTCAACAATTCCCTGTAATGTTCTTCAAATTTTTTTTTAACATCAATTGATCTAGGAATTTTTTCTAATTCATGAACATTTTTTTCAACAATACCTGATTTACTTTCTAAAAAAGTATCAATATTTAATTCACTACCGCATTCTTCACAAAATGTGTCTTCAGAGACCGGGTCTTTTTTAGATTTCATTTTAAAACATATAATAAATTATACGATAATATCTTATTATATAATGCATAAAAATTATTTGATAATACTCAATAATTCTTCTAATTTTTTCATTAGCTGAGAATTAATTTCTATATAAGTTAAAACAGTACTTTCAAGTGGATCTTTATCCAACTCAGTTATATCAAATTTTTTATAATACTTGTTTTTTAATATTTTTATTTGTACATTTGCATCATTTACTATTCTGTTTAATTCTCTGACAATGTGTTCCTTATTGTAAAATTCTGAGTTTTTAGAACTGTTTAATTCTAAAATTCTTCTTAAATTTTTCAACTCTACATTCAATTCAGAATGGTGCATCCATGCTTCATGAATCCATTCACGCAAACCTATATTATTATCTTTTCTAAGTTCTAATTGATTATTTTTTAAAGTCTTTAAAATGTCATCTATTTTAATATTTTGCATTATGAGGGTATTGTCTCTTTGTTTATATTTTTTTCTTTAAAATGTTCCTTAACAAAAAATTTGCTTATTTCCATTAATATAAACCCGAATGATGCCACTATTAAAATAACAATCCAATCATTTAAACCTATGCTTACTGTGCCAAATATTTTCTGTAAAGGCGCTATATATATTACGGCTAATTGCAATGATACTGAACTTAATATTGCCAGTGCCAACCATTTATTGCTTAAAGGATTTATCTTCTTAAAACTGGCAAATGAACGGGCAGACATTACTGCAAACATTTCAAACATTACTAATGTGGTAAATGCCATTGTTTGTGCATAAGGCAAACCCTTGTCTAGATATATTGAAAAAACAAAAATAGTCCCGATTCCCATTGCAAAACCAAATATTAATATAAGATATAGCATTTCTCTTGTTATCGGATTATCTTTAGGATCTCTTGGAGGTCTTCTCATAACATCATCTTCTGCAGCTTCTGAACCTAATCCTAATGCAGGTATTCCATCTGTTAATAAGTTCATTAATAATATTTGCAATGGCAATAAAGGCAAAGGAAATCTTAATAATATTGCTAATAATACAGAAACAATTTCCCCAACATTGCATGCTAATAAATATTTGGTTGATTTTATTATTTTATCATATATTGTTCTTCCTTCTGAAACAGCATTAACTATTGTATTAAAATTATCATCCACAAGTATTGTTTTCGCAACTTCCTTGCTTACATCAGTTCCTGTTATTCCCATGGCTATTCCTACATCTGCTTTTTTTAATGCTGGAGCATCATTTACACCATCACCGGTCATTGCAACAACATGGCCTTTTTTCTGCAAAGCATCAACTATTCTTGTCTTCTGTATTGGCATAGCCCTGGCAATTATTCTTATGCTTTCTATTTGCTCCCCAAGCTCTTTATCAGAAAGATTATTAAGTTCAGATCCAGTCATTACTATGTCTCCTTCTTGTAATAAACCAATTTGTTTTGCTATGGCTTTAGCTGTTGTCGGATGATCTCCTGTTATCATCACAACCTTTATTCCTGCTTCTTTGCATTGTGCTATTGCCTCACTAATATTGTCTCTTGGCGGATCAATCATTCCGACTAAACCAACAAACACTAATTGATTTTCAACATTTTTAACAGAATATTTTTTTGTATTTATTTCTCTGTAAGCTAATCCCAACACCCTTAAAGATTGTTCTGCAAATAAATTGTTTTGTCTTAAAATTTCATCCTTGTCTTTTTTTGTTATTTTTCTAATTTTTCCATTAATTAAAATTTTATCACATGCATCTAAAAGCATATCTGGGGCGCCTTTAACATATGCTTCAGTTTTTTTGGATTTCAAATTTTCATATATGACAGACATTAATTTTCTGTCTGAATCAAAAGCCAGCTCATATAATTTATTGAAATTATCTTCAAAATATTTTTCTTCCGAAAATTTTTTTGCAAGAACAATTAAACTTCCTTCAGTACTGTCACCGATAATAGACCATCTTTTATCATACACCAGTTTAGAATTATTACATAAATATCCTATTCTAAATAATATTTCCAAGTTTGATAGTTCTTTATCAGATAACTTTTTGTTTCCAATGTAAAACTCTCCCTTAGGTTCATAACCTGCACCTGTTACATCTATTATTCTATTATTATAATATATTTTTGTGACTGTCATTTGATTTTTTGTTATTGTACCTGTTTTGTCTGAACATATGACAGTTACTGATCCTAAACTTTCTGCAGCCGGAAGCCTTTTAACAATCATGTTTTTAGTTGCAAGTCTTTTTGCACCCAAGCCTAAACTTATGGTTACTATTGCAGGTAAACTACTAGGCACAGCAGCAACTGCTAAGCTTAAAGAAAACAAAAATAATGTTAAAAGGCTTATTTTTAATGTTAACATACCCATTAAGAAAACTAAAACAACCAATGACAAAACTATTATTGTTAATTGTTTTGCCATTTTTTCAAACTTTTCCTGTAAAGGTGTTGTTTGTTCGTCTATTTCACCTATTGATGAAGCTATTTTTCCAAATTCGGTATTCATTCCTGTATTGACGACGACACCCTTGCCTTTCCCAAATGTAACGACTGTCCCCATGAAAGCCATGTTTGTTTGATCATTAACAATGACATTCTCTTTAATTGGTTCTGTTTTCTTAAACACGGGATTACTTTCCCCTGTAAGAGAACTTTCATCAATCTTTAATTCAAAAACCTCTGTTAATCTTAGGTCTGCAGGAACAACATCTCCCTCTTCTAAAACAACAATGTCTCCAACAACCAATTCCTTGGCAGGTATTTTTTTCTCCTCTCCATCTCGAATAACTTTTGCGTAGGGTGCTGCAATTTTTTTCAAAGACTCTATTGCTTTTTCTGCACGATATTCCTGTATAAATCCAAGAAGAACAGTTAAAGTAATGATACAAACTATTCCTATAAAATCAGGAAGCTCTCCCAAAGATAAACTTAATATAGAAGCAAAAATAAGCATTATTATTAAAAAATTTTTAAACTGATTAAGAAGTATCTTAAAAATACTTGTTTTTGTTTTATCTCCTATTTCATTAAAGCCATATTTACTTAATCTAAAGCTTGCCTCTTTATCACTAATACCTTTACTATCTGTATTTAATCTTAAAAATACATCTTTTACAGACTCATCATAATACAATAAAAACACCTCTTTTTTATGCTAATTTTGATGATATAAATGCTTTAAATAATAATGCAATAATGTTAAGTAATAATACACTAATACCATTATTTTTTAAATCTCGATCATTTTCAACATAATATAATTAATGAAAAACCATCTTAATAACCTATAAACTATATTTATAAATATTTTGATAAATAATTACTATTAAAAAAGTATCAAAATAAAATCAAAGTTTAACCTTATGAAAAAATAAGCATCAATATTATTATTATTTTAAAAATTTAATAATCATTCTCCAATAAATTTAAATACAATACATATTATTTAGCAATATGGACGAATTAGAAATGTCTCAGGAAGAAATGATGGAGTTGCAAAGACAAAATTGTATATTCTGTAAGATTGCAGAAAAAAAGATTCCTTCAAAAATAATTCATGAAGATGATAAAGTGATATGCATATTAGATATAAATCCTGCATCTGAAGGACACATCTTGGTATATCCAAAAAAACATTATAGGATATCGCCTCAAATTCCTGAAAGTCTTCTTGCACATATATTTAAAATAGTTACTTTAATGTCCAAAACATTACTAAAAACATTCCAGACAGGCGGCACTTCTGTTTTTATAGCAAACGGTGTTGCTGCAGGACAAAAATCACCGCACATATTAATACATGTCATTCCTAGAAGGGCAAATGACGGAATATTTAATTTGCAAACCTATGAGATTACTGATGAAAAGAAAGAAAAAATAAAAAGCATATTAAAAAAAGAATTAATTAAAGTTTTTGGTAAAGAAACCTCTCAAACATCAAACACAAAAGAAAAATCTGAAGAAAAAACTACTAAAAAACAAAATAAACAGCAAAAAATAGATTTAGATAAAATAACGGAGTATTTCAAATGAGTTGCATAATATGTGATGATGATAAATCAAAAAACATAATATATAGTAATGAAAAAATAATAGTTAGTGTTGCACAAAAGTCAATTACTTCTGGACACATACAAATATTTCCTAAAAAACACATTACAATACTTGAACAGCTCTCAGATGAAGAATCAGAATACTTGATTAATGCGGCCAATAAAGTTTCTATGATTCTTTATTCTACAATGAACATTAATGGAACAAACATTTTAATCAATAACGGCACTTCTGCAGGTCAGGAGATACCGCATTTTTGCATTGACATAATACCTAGAAGGGAAAATGACGGATTAATGCTAGAATGGGACACAAAACAGTCTTCTAATGAATCATTAGATAATATGCAAAGAATAATATCTGAAAATATATTATATGAAGATAAAAAAAACATTAATAATAGCGATTATAATAATATAGAAAATAAAAATAATTATTTAACAGCGGATGAATCAAAAAATAATAAAACACAGCAAGAATCAAATAAAGAATCTAATGAAGAAAAAATTAAGAAAAACGAAGTATCTACAAATAAAATTAATAAGAGTGAAGAACAAAAAAAAGTAAATTATTGGCTAAAAAGTTTTGAAAGAATACCATAATATCTTGCAAAATTCTATAAATCAAATTTCCTATAAATTAAATTTTAATTTAAAATATTGATTAAAAAAACAACACCCAAATTTAATAAATCGAAATAATTTATTAGAAGCGTTAAAATAAAAGATAATAAAAATACAGGTATAAATGGTATTCCTTCTTTTACCAGTACATATTTTATATTGTTCTTTTTTAATATTCTTATTTGTTCCTTACTTATTCCTAAGTTTTTTGGACCGACAATTAACTTATTCTTAATATATATATTTTCATTAATCCAGTCGCCTTCTGTTAATTTATCCACAGAGATTTTCTTTATCATACAACTTTCTTCAACTATTTTTACAAATAGCCAAATATAAAAAATAAAAAATAAAACTGCAACCATCGGTAATAACAAAGATTTATAATCATTAGGAACAATCAAAATAATTAATAAAAGACATATGGATGTAAATACCAACAATATTCTTCTGGATATCTTTACATATTTTTTTTCCATCCAAAATTTGGCGCTTTGCAGGAATTTTTTCTTATTTTTTATTGCCAAATACGCACTAAAAAACAATCCGTAGATTGAACCTATTATTATTATTCCCCCTAAGAATATTAATAAAAGAAAGTTTTTTTCCCCTATTGCATTAAAAATATTAAAACCAAGCATTGTTCCTACTCCAATAAGTATTTTGCTATCTCCTCCCCCCCATTGACCTAGATAAAACATTGCATATGCAAGAGCCATTCCTATTGCAAAACCTTGTAGTGTCTGAAGAATATATTTGCTATCAAAAAGTATTGAGTATATTATTGATATCCCAAATCCTATGAATATTAATGAATAACTTAAATAATCTGGAACTTCTCTTTTTTTAAAATCAGTTATTGAACCTAATATTAACGCAACAACTGTTATTATCGCAGATATTAAAAGCATAATAATATGGTTTATAGCTACTATTTATTATTTACTATTATTATTTTAATATTATAATATTTTTTATTAACATCGGAATTTAACGAAGTTTTGCGAACAGAGATGAAACCGAGCCACTCCTGAGCGTAAGCTCGAGGGCGAGGTTTCCTCGTGAGCAAAATTTGGACGGAACGGAGCGAAACTACGAAGTGGCGAGCAAAGTGAAGTCGTTAAATTCCTGTTAAAGTTCGTTTCCAGCTACGAGCGAAGCGGAGTTCTGGAAACTTGCGTCCGCAAAGTAAAATTTTCGTTTCCAATCAATCCTGCGATAGCAGGCTATATTTTATGAGGTTTCCATTAATCGATGGCGAAGCCCAATCCAGAAATACATTAAAAAGAAAATCTCCACATAAGAAAAAAATAAAAATAAAAAAAGAAAGATGTTTTTTTATTTCACTAAAGCACACTTAAATTTAGCATAGTCATTCTGTCCATCCATTACTGTATAAGCATATCCACCACACGTACTTTTCCATGTAACTTGCTCCCCTTTCTTACCTGAAACATCAACTATACATACATCAACACCACTACAACTACCTTTATCAGATGAACAAACCTGTGTTGTTGTCGAATCTTGGAATACACATTTTACTTTTTCTTTTACAGGCAGGGTATATTTGTATGCCTGCCCAACTAAATTAGTATCTTTACTAAAAAGCCAATCAAACCATCCAGCAGAAACAAACAAACTTGACATCAAAATCCCAAACAGAAGAAGACTTCCTATCAAATACTTTTTTTTCATTTTTGTTGTCCCTCCTTGATTTTTTTTATTTCAAACAATACTAGTCTACTACATTTTATTAAAAGATATATATATATTTCGATTTTGAATTTTTTAAATTAAGGAATTTGAATAGAACGGCTAGGAGATTTTCCCCCTTCTACAATTTAGGAAACCCCTATTCCCATCGTAAAAGTAAGAATTTTATTGAACAGATATTATATTAACTTATACTATGATTATTTTTTACTACTTTTTTTATATGTATTTTATATTTTCACATATAGTTTACATATAAGTCATTTAAAAATTTATAAATTTCTTATTTGTTCCTAATACATAATAACAAAACATTTATATATTAGTATATATTTTAGTATACTGATTTATATGAATCCACTTAAAATGTGTGATATGTGTGGAACCACAAGCAACGAAACAGTAATATTTAACACAACGTATGCTAAAGGGGAATTAAATATATGTTTATCATGTTTAACAGAAGGCATATTAGAAGTAACAAAAGAGATACAAAAACCTAAGAAAAACCCCGAAATATTTCTACAAGATTTTAGTTTAGAAGAGTTCGATATAAAAATACCAAATGAAGTATTTGGCTTTAACTGCGAAAAATGTGGGGAAATACTATTTACAGATACATTCCCAATAATATGTGATTGCGGTCATACCAATCAATCAACAATAATAGATAAACAAAATTTGGTAAAAAGAAAAAAATAATATTTCTATAAAAAAGTTATTAAGTCCTCAACTCATCTAATCAACTCATCTAACTTTTTCAACTCCATCTAACTAATTCCATGGTAGTACCTGAATTAGTATAAACTACCTTTAAAGGAATAGGGATACTTTCGACATACCAATAAATAATTGTATTATCTAAAACATACTTCTTAGCATTAAAAGATCCTAAAGGAACAGTAACACTTTCCATTCCAATATATTCAAGTTCAGGAGTTTTATCATATGAAGATACAGCATTAGGACCTTCTTTAGGACACTCTGCTGAATTCTCCATAACTCTGCCATTAAAATTAACTACATTGACTGATTTTAAACAACCAAAAGTGATTTTATCAATCCAAACTTTAGACAATATTTTAGACCCTTGAACATCCATCTCAGCAACTGAAAGCCATGCTTCTTTTCCATCAACAACATCAGAACTCAAAGCATAATCGAAAGTGCTTTTCATAGTTTCACTATTAACACTTACAATTACATCATATGTAAACTTAGAAACAGAACCATAATTATATATTTTATTCAAAGACATTTTTTCTGAATTCAAACCAGATTCCGCATCAGAAACTTTATCTTGAACGCCTTCCCGAATTTGAATCTCGCTTTGAACTTCCTGAGGCTCATCAGAATTAATCTCTGACTGCGAAGTACACGCAACAATAAAAATACTCAAAAACAATAATAAAATACCATATTTTAAGTTCATTACAATCACCCCGAATACACAATATACTTCAAACACATAATATATCTTTTATATAAAAAAATTAACACATATAAAAACTTATCCATTTACACATTCAGACAAAAATATTAACATAAAATATTTATAATAACAAAAATATTTATAAACAAATATTTTTTCCCAATAGCAAACCAGTGATTAATGAAGCGAAAGCTGAATGAGGTATTATTTCTAATACCGGAGGATAAAATGGCTGAAAATAAGGGTTATGAAATCGTTGAAATAGCAAGAAAAACAGGAAAAATAAAAAAAGGAACAAATGAAGTTACAAAAATGCTTGAAAGAGGACAAGCTGTAGCAGTCGTATATGCTTCTGATGTTAATCCTAAAGAAATCGTAATGCATTTACCATTATTAGCAAAAGAAAAAGGAATACCTGCTTTTGAAGTACCAAGCAAAGAAGAATTGGGTGTTGCTGCAGGATTGACAAAACCCACGGCAGCAGTAGCAATAATAGATGCAGGGGATGCAAAAAGCATACTTAAAGAATAAATAGGTGAAAAATGGGTAGTAATAAACCACAAAAAAAACCATTAAAAGGCTTAGAAAATGTTCAAATACCTACAGAAATAAAAGGCGCAGTAAACTTCACACAAGCGGTACCCGCAAAAGTTGAAGAAATAATAGGACGAACAGGAACTAGGGGAGAAGCAACACAGGTAAGAGTAAAAATACTTGAAGGTAGGGATAAAAATAAAACAATGAGAAGAAATGTAAGAGGTCCTGTGCAGGTAGGAGACATATTGATGCTTAGAGAAACTGAAATTGAAGCCAGACCATTAAATAAAATGGGCAGAGGCAATCAGTGAGGGTAAAATGAAATGTTCATTTTGTAACAAAGAAATACCAAAAGGTACAGGAACAATGTATGTAAAAGTATCTGGTCAAATACTTTACTTTTGTTCTAGCAAATGCGAAAAAAATTTATTAAAATTAAACAGAACACCTAGAGAACAAAAATGGACAAAAGGCAAAGAAAACTAATAATAATAAAAAATAATAATACAAACCTATTCATAAAAAAAGCTTTTGCTTTGAAAACAACAACCAGGAAGGCTGATTTAATATGAAAAAAAGCAAAGAACAAGATTTTGATGAACATATAGAAAGAACTTTAGTATTATTAAAACCTGATGCAATCCAGAGAGGATTAATAGGTAGAATAATACAAAGATTTGAAGATGCAGGTTTTAAAATAGTTGGTGCAAAAATGGTGTGGATTGATGAAACATTTGGAAAAAAACACTATTTTGACATAGCAGAAAGAAGAGGAGAAAAAGTTCTCAAAATGTTATTAAATTTTATGACACAAGGACCTGTATTAGCACTATGTATAGAAGGAATCAATGCTGTTGAAAATGTTAGGAAAATAGTAGGCAGTACAGAACCAAAATCCGCATTACCTGGAACAATCAGAGGAGATTTTGCACATCATTCATATGCATATACAGATAAAAAAAATACTGCAATAAAAAACTTAATACATGCTTCAGGAAATATAAAAGATGCAAAATATGAAGTGGCATTATGGTTTAAACCAGAAGAACTACATTCATATAAAACCGTTCACGAAATTCACGTATTTTAATTAACTAAAAAGAACACTACATTAAATTTAATTAAAAATATTCGATTACCAAAAAAATACATAAATATCATTGAAAACGGAGGTTGTGAAAAAGTTAGTCAATTATGCTGAAAGCATTTTTTTGATTAAACTTTTTCTCAAAAATTTTATGGGAGAAAAAATGGTTGATAGGGTTATTAGAATTATGCAAAAGCCAGAAAATATTAGAAATATTGCTACATGTGCACATATTGATCATGGGAAAACAACATTTTCAGACAATTTATTATGGGGAGCTGGAATGATGTCTGAAGAATTAGCAGGCAAGGCTTGCGTATTGGATTTTCATGAAGATGAAATGGCTAGAGGAATAACTATTGATGCTGCAAATGTATCCATGGTACACACAATTGATGGTGAAGAATATTTAATAAATCTTATAGATACGCCTGGACATGTAGATTTTGGTGGTGATGTTACTAGGGCAATGAGGGCAGTAGATGGAGCAATAACATTATGCTGTGCTGTCGAAGGGATAATGCCACAAACAGAAACAGTATTAAAACAAGCATTAAGGGAAAGAGTAAAACCAATATTATTCATAAACAAAGTTGACAGATTAATTAAAGAAGTAAAATTAACACCTGAAGCAATGCAGGAAAGATTTATGAAAATAATAAATCATGTCAATAAATTAATAGTTGAAATAAGTCCAGATATGGGTCCAAAATGGCAGGTTAATGTTCTTGATGGATCTGTTTGTTTTGGAAGTGCATTTCACAATTGGGCATTATCAGTCCCATATATGAAGAAAAAAGGTATAAGCTTTAAGAACATAATTGATGCATATGAAAATGATAATTGGAAAGAATTAAAACATAAAGCACCATTGCATGAAGTTATTCTAGATGCTGTTATTAAACATCATCCTAGTCCCGTTAAGGCTCAAGAATATAGGATACCTAAAATATGGCATGGTGATTTAGACAGTCCGCTAGGACAACAGCTATTACATGCTGATCCTAAAGGAACACCCGTATTTGTAATTACAAAAATTGTCATTGATCCACAAGCTGGAGAAATATGTGCAGGAAGAGTATTTAGTGGTACAATGAGAAAAGGGGATATAGTAAGATTAAATAGGGCTAAAACAGATGTTAGAGTTCAACAATTGTATATTTATAATGGTCCGAAAAGAGAAATTGTTGATAATATTCCCGCCGGAAACATAATAGGTGTTGGTGGATTAAAAGGTGCATACCCAGGAGAAACTGTAAGTATTGGAGAAATGGAACCATTTGAACAGATAACACATATTTTTGAACCAGTAATGACTAAAGCCATTGAAGCAAAAAAACCTAGCGATTTACCAAAACTTGTAGATGTGTTAATACAAGTATCTAAAGAAGATCCAAGCATAAAGATTGAAATAAATCAAGAAACAGGAGAACACTTACTTTCAGGAATGGGGGAATTACACCTAGAAATTATTGAAAACAGAATTAAAACAGAGAAAGGTGTTGACATTCAATCAAGTCCTCCAATAGTTGTTTACAGGGAAACTGTTACAAAGAAAAACCCTGAACCATTTGAGGGTAAATCACCTAATAAACATAACAAATTTTATTTTACAGTAGAACCATTATCTGAAGATATAAAAGCAGCAATAAAAGCAGGAAAGATTCCTTCTGGAAGAGTTAAAAAAAATCAGCAAGATTTATGGAAATCTTTAGAAGAAGCGGGAATGGATAGTAAAGACTCAAGAAAAGTTAGAGATGTTTTCAATGGAAATATTTTAATGGATGGAACAAGAGGTATTGTTCATATAGGTGAAGTTATAGAAATGGTTGCTGACATGTTTGAAGACGTAATGATGAAAGGACCCCTTGCTAAAGAACCATGTATTGGTGTTAAGGTAACTCTTGAAGATGTTAAACTTCATGAAGATGCAATACACAGAGGACCTGCACAAGTATATCCTGCAGTAAGAGAAGGTATAAGAGGAGCAATGATGAATGCTAGCCCATTAATTTTTGAGCCCGTGCAAGTATTGCAATTTGATGCCCCTGTTGAATTTATGGGAGAGATATCTAAGCTTATTTCTTCAAAGAGAGGACAATTGCTTGACATGCAACAGGAAGGAAGTCAAATAAGTGTTAAGGGAAAACTACCTGTTGGAGAAATGTTTGGGTTATCATCAGATTTAAGGTCGGCTACAGAAGGCAGGGGAAACTTTTTTGTCCTTGACCAAAATTTTGAAAAGCTACCTGAAGAATTACAAGGCAAAATAATTGCACAGATAAGAAATAGAAAAGGTTTAAAGGGAACAGAGGAAGAGCAATCTGAATAAAAATATTTATTTTTTAAATTCTTTCATAAAAAAAATAAAATGTCGGTAAAATTGAAAACTACATGGGAACTCGAAGAAAAAATAAGAAGAACTATATGGCCTAACTTAGATGATGCAGCAAAAATAATATATGAAAATTCAAAAAATAGAAATTATTTTGAATTAAAAATTTCGCCGTATATGTATAGTTTAGGAAAAAAAGCAATAACAATTGGAACAATAATAAGTGCATACTACCTACTTAAATAATTTTTAATTTCTTAAAAATAACACATACAATATCATATAAGATATCCATCATATACGCCCTAGGATTTTTAATTATAAAATAGATAATTTATCGTATATTAAAACAAAATCTTTATAAATAGTCTAAAATTCCTTTTGATTTACAACAACCTCTATTTTAGGGCGTTGTATCATATTTAAGAATTATTCGGAGGTCATAAAATGGCAAAAGAAAAAGAGCACATAAATCTTGTATTTGTAGGACATGTAGATCATGGAAAATCAACAACTGTAGGGAGACTTTTATATGATTCTGGAAATGTTGATGAACAAACAATGAGAAAATTAAAGGAAAAAGCTGAATCATTAGGTAAAGGCGGATTCGAATTTGCATTTGTTATGGATAACCTTAAAGAAGAACAAGAAAGAGGAGTAACAATAGACTTAGCACACAAAAAATTTGAAACGGATAAATATTATTTTACAATTATAGATGCACCCGGTCACAAGGATTTTGTAAAGAACATGATTACTGGAGCATCACAAGCAGATGCAGCAGTACTTGTGTGCGGTGCTAATGAAATAAAAGGAACAGAAACCATAAATGAATTACCACCACAAACAGTTGAACATTGCAGACTTACAAAAATTTTAGGCGTACAACAATTAATTGTAGCAGTAAATAAAATGGATATGCAGAATTATTCACAGGAAAGATTTGAAGGTGTCAAGAAAGTAATTACCGCATTATTAAAATCTTCAGGATGGAAGGTTGATGATGTACAATTTGTTGCAATAGCATCATTACAAGGGGATAATGTTGTAAAGAAATCAGACAAAATGCCATGGTATAATGGACCAACATTGCTTGAAGCAATAAATAACTTGAAAGTGCCTCAAAAACCAACAGAACTACCATTAAGATTACCTATTCAAGATGTATACAATATTACAGGTATAGGAGTAGTTCCTGTAGGAAGAGTAGAAACAGGAATATTAAAGGTAAACGATAAAGTAATTGCAGTACCGGGAAGAGAAGGAAAAGGTGTTCCTGGAGAAGTTAAAAGCATAGAAATGCATCATGAGCAATTAAAAGAAGCTGTACCTGGAGACAATGTTGGAATGTCAATAAGAGGTTTCGGAAAAAAAGATGTTGCAAGAGGAGATGTAATTGGTCATCCAGACAATGTACCAACAGTTGCTACAGAGTTTACTGCACAGATAGTCGTACTAAATCATCCATCAGTAATCACTGTAGGTTATACACCAGTATTCCATATCCATACAGCACAAGTTGCTTGTCAGGTAACTGAAATTGTAAAGAAATTAAATCCTATGACAGGCGAAGTGCTACAAGAGCATCCAGATTTCATAAAAAATGGTGATGCAGCAATAGTAAAGTTTAAACCGACACATCCATTGGTTATAGAAACACAAAAAACAATACCTCAATTATCAAGATTCGCTATAAGGGATTCTGGAGCAACTGTGGCAGCAGGAATGTGTATTGATGTTGTGAAAAAACCGATGTAAAATTTTTTTAAACATTTTAATATTTTTTAATTTATATATATGATGAACTAACAATTCATCATTGGTGTAAAAATGCAGAAAGCAAGAATAAAACTAGCAAGCACAGACATAAACAAGATAAATCAGACTTGTGCATACATTAAAGACGTTGCAGAAAAGACAGGGGTTGTAATGAAGGGACCTATACCTTTGCCTACTAAAAAATTAAAGGTAACAACCAGAAAAGGTCCTTGCGGTAATGGAACAGCAACATGGGACAGATATGAAATGAGAGTGCATAAGAGACTTATTGATTTAGGAATAGATGAGAGAGCATTAAGATTGGTAATGAAAGTACCGATTCCAGAAGGATTAAATATAGAAATCGAAATGATTGATGAATAAATACTAAACCATAATATTTATTAATACTATTTCTACTTTTTTAAAATATGAAATTAAAAATTTTTTATTTGAACATTGAATATGGTGCATCAATAAATAAAGGTTACTGGCAATATGTAACATCATTATGGAAATATATTATTCCTCACGATATTTTTGTTTTAAAAAAAATTTCTAAAATAATCAATCATTGGAATGCAGATATTTGTGCTTTTGTAGAGATTGATGGCGGCAGTTTTAGGACAATGAATATAAATTATTTAAAAAAACTTTCTAACATGACTATGTTAAAGAAATGGCATTTTTTCCCGGTAAGACATTTATTAAATTTATCAAATCAAGGGAATGGCATCATAACTAGATTTCCTGTCCTTGAAACATATAATTACAAACTAATCACAAAAGGGGAAAACAGGCGTTTGAGCCATGCTATAATTAATGTAAATGATATGTTAGTTAATGTTTTTATAACGCAATTGGCTCTTGGAAAAATTTCAAGAAGATATGAGTTAATGCAGATATCAGACATTATAAAAAAAACAAAAGGACCCATAATACTTATAGGAGATTTTAATACTGACAATGAAAAAGAGCTAAATATGATTGAATCCCTTAACCTAAAAAGAATTCAAACACATAAAACATTTCCAAGCTGGAAACCTAAAAGAACAATAGACTATATATTTGTTAACGATTATTTTGAAATTATAAATACTGAGGTTATAACTGACTTAAAAATATCGGATCATCTTCCGATAATTTCAGAAATAGTATTAAAACAATAAAAATAATATTAAAAATATAATAAAATATTAAAAATGAAAATATTATTACAAAATGTTCAATCAGGAATAAATAATTCTAAAGGCTATTATCAGATACCTTTTATTTTCTGGAAATATTTTTTACCTCATTCAAACAAACCAATTATAAAACTTGGAGATTATATTAAAAACAACAACATCGATATTGCTATATTAACAGAAATAGATGCCGGAAGTTTTAGAACATTATGGAATAATCAATTAAAACTGCTGTCAAACAAAAGTCTTATCAAAAATTATTACTTTTTCAAAACATTTAACTTTTATAATATAAACAATCAGGGTAATGCAATATTGTCAAAAAAAACAATATTAAAAACAGAAAACCATAAACTTGAAGGAAAGGGAGAACCAAGATTTTTATCTGAAGCAATTATTGAATATAACAATAAAAAAAATATTATTTTCTTAATAACACATTTGTCTATGAACAAAAAAACACGCACCAAACAACTTCATGAAATAAAAAAAATATATAATAATATTGAAGGTGATAAAATACTTTTAGGGGATTTTAATATATCATCTGAAGATGAATTAGAAATACTGATTAATGAAAATTGTAGAAGAATCTCATTTTACAAAACGTTTCCTTCCTGGAATCCTAAAAAATTTTTAGACAATATATTCTTAAGCAAAAATATAAAAATAAAGAACATAGTTCCTGCTAAAATATTAATTTCTGACCATTTGGGAATAGAATTTGAAATCTTTTAAAAAAATAAAAAAGATGTGACAAAACATAAAATTAAATTTTAAATTAAACGCCGACGCCCGGATTTGAACCGGGATATCCTTTCGGAAACAGGATGTCTAAATTTTTTCTTTTCCAGTCCTGCGCAGTACCAGGTTGTGCCACGTCGGCATAAAATTAAAGAAAAAAATATGCTTTTTAAATATTGCGTAAAATATAAAAAATAAATTAAAAAACATACTTTAAATGAAAATGATTGAGAACATAATATTTTTAGGAAAAGAAAAACCTTTGCCAGACAGATATTTAAATTATAATTTAATAAAAGAATTAGATAATTTAGTTTTTGAAAATAAATGCAAAAATAACGAGCATAATATTGTTTTTGCAAAATATGAAGTAAATAATAATAGTTCATTCTTTGATATGATACCAGGAATTTGCAGCTGCGGACTATATTGGAAAAAACTTGCAAACCATGAACATATAAAAAATTATTTTTCAAAAAATAAACATTTATAATATAACCTAAAAAGTTTATAATCTAAAAATTAAAACCTGTTCATATTAAGATAACTTCTTATTTCATTTTCTATCTCTGTACAGTCCCTTATGACCTCTGTGTCATATGTGCTGGTATATATCTTATATATCCACTTATCAAAAACATTTTTTATAAAATAAAATATTGGTTTTGTTTCCCATTTATGTTCATAATCCGTTACAACATATGCATCAAAATAAAATTCTGCCCTTCCCCTGTTCATTTTAAATTTTACGCCATCTTTTTCTATCTCTACCTCTGTGATTTTGGAGAATATCATGAAAATTCTTATATCCAGTCTGGCATAATCTGAGACCTTTTTGTAAGGTATTATTTCTAATATTATTTGTTTTTCATTCTGTGAAACATCTTCCCAGTTTTTTATTTCCTGTTTATCATAACCATGGTCTTTAAACCATTTATCTATTAATCTGTATAATTCTTTTAAATTAAACACTCCTTCATATGAAAGACTCTTTCCGTCTATTAAAGTTTTAATCTCTGCCATTTTCTATGCCAAAATTTTATATATAATTAATTTTTATATACATACTTAAATTTTATATTTAATATGCGTTTGTTGATGAATAAAGTTCTAGATATTTTTTAATTTTGTGATGCAAATCATACATATTGTACGTTAATGCGTCAGCATATTTTATACGCCATTCCCAGTAGATTACTTTGTTTAAATAAAATTTTCCCAAATTCTTTATAAAAGCATTTCCTTTTGCAAATTTTTGATTATAATCAAGTTCAAGTTTTGCATCTAATTTTATTTCCATTCTAGATTTGGTCATTTTATGTTTCTTGCCATCTTTTATTATATCTACTTCCGAAAAATCCCATAAGTGAAAATAAACAGTAATATATTCCTTCACAAATTCAGTGACTTTTTTTTCACCAACCCATTCTATCTCAAGTTCATTGCCAAATGGACTGAAAACCTTATCCTTATATCTGTTTTCATGAAATTCGAACCTTTTATTTATCAACCATGCATGAATCATTCTATATAATCCTTCAAAATCAAAAACACCATTATACCTAATAAGAACAGGTTCTCCTGTTTCCAAAACGCTAAATGCCTCTTTAACTGACATATTTACACCTTAAAAAAACTGATATTTAAATATTGTGTTAAGAAACAATTAAAAACTAAAAATAATAAAAATAAGGCGTTTAAAAATATAAAGAAAATTTATTTTATTCTTATTGCATCTAAATTCCTTGGAGCGATTGTTTCTATCCTGTACTGACTGTGTATACCTGATGCCAAACTCAAAGATCTTGAATTTTCACCATGATTTATCAGTATTCTCTTAGGTCTTGGGTTGCATCTTGAAACAAAATTCATTAATTCTTTTCTATCACTATGTCCTGTTATTTCAAGCTTAGCAACCTCCATTTTCATATGTATTATTTCATTTTTTGAACCATTTCTAAAAATAAATTCTCTTTCCCCCCTTTGTATTCTGGAACCTAAAGAACCTTCTGCCTGATAAGATGTAAATATTAATGCATTCCGTTCATTATCTGCTAAAGCTTTAAAGTATTGAACTGAAGGACCGCCTACAAGCATTCCTGATGTTGCTAATATTACACAAGATCCTGTTTCTTCGATTACTTGCTGTCTTTCTTTTGCACTTCCAACTCTTTTAAGGTTAGGCATTAAAAAAGGATTATTGTCCTTATTAAATATTTGTTGTCTAACATCATTATTTAAATATTCAGGATATGCTGTATGTATTGCTGTTACATCCCATACCATTCCATCAACATATATTGGTATTTCAGGAATTTTCTTTTCCCTTATTAATCGCTCTAATAAAACTATTACTTCTTGTGCTCTTCCAGAACCTAATACTGGAACTAATATTTTTCCTTTTCTTTTTATTGTATCGCTTATCATTTGTCCCAATAACTCATCTGCCTCAAAAGGGGGAGGCATAACATTATCCTTGCCACCATATGTAGATTCAATCATTAATGTTTCTAATCTTGGAAATTGTGTAACTGCAGGACTTAATAGCGATGTTTTAGCAAATTTTGTATCTGCACTATATAGCAGATTATGCAAACCATTTCCAATATGTAAATGAACCATTGCGCTCCCTAATATATGCCCTGCATTATATAATGTTATCCTAACATCTGGTGTTACATCTGTAACTTCATCATATTCTAAAGTTATTGTGTGTTTAACCATTTCCCTAACATCATCAGAAGTATATATTGGATCTTTTCCTTCATCTCTCTGTATCTTTATAAAATCCAACTGTAATAATGCCATCATATCTCTTGTGGGTGCAGTACAATAAACAGGCCCCCTGTAACCAAACTTAAAAAGATAAGGCACCAATGCTGAATGATCTAAATGTGCATGACTTACTATTACTGCATCCAATTGGTTTATATTAAATTCTGGAGCTTCAAGATATGGATACATGTTTTCAGGGGTATCTGCACCTGCATTAATGCCGCAATCCAACAACACTCTTGATTCGGGAGTTTGTAATAATATGCATGATCTTCCTACCTCCCTTGCACTTCCAAGATATGTTAATCTTATCCATTCTTCTTTTTTTTGTCTTCTTAACCAACCATTATATATTCTTTCACCAGTCTTATGTAAAAATTTTCTTCTATAATCATTGTTTTGATATAATACTTCTCTAATATTTTCTATTAATTGGCTTCTTATTGACGGTGTTCTCCTTATAGTTGGAACCCATAAAGTTTTTTTTCTTATTTCCTGTAATAATTCTCCATCTTTTCCTATAACTAATCCTGGCTTTTCAGCCTCAATTATAACTATGGATCTTTGTGGATCAAAAATAATGTTGCTTATCTTCGCATCTTCAGGAAGTATTTTCCTTATTGTTTTTTCGGCTTTCTCTTGTTCCATACAAATACTAGGATCAGGTCTTAATTCTATCCTCTTCTTTATAGTATCTACTATTTGCTTTATTATTCCTCCATTGTCTAAGAAAAAATCCTTCTTTTTTGTATATAAAACTATATTAGCACCTTCAAAATTTACATCACATATTTTTCCTTCAGGTATATATTGCAGAATCTCTTTTATTATTTCATTAGTCATTATAAACTCCGTTATTTTCTTTAGAATATCTTAATTTGTTATTGCAGAAACTTTTTTTTGGATTGTTTTTCTTATATTGTTTTTTGTTATAACCATTACATCTATACCATTTCCTGAACCTGTATCTCTTTGCATTGATGCAGATATTGCTTTAATGGCTAAATCTTCTGCTTCTTTTACTGTTATACTGCTTTTGTAAGTGTTCTCTAATATTCCGAAGACCATTGGACTGCCCGATCCTGAACTGATAAAATCTTTTATCTCAGACATAGAACCATCAGGATATATTTCATATAAATGTGTTCCAGAATTATCAAAACCTGCTAATAAGAAATGTGCCATACTTGGAAAATATTGCCTTGCACTTTCATAAACCATTCTTGCAGATAAATTTGCTGCTTCTTTCACAGTGCTTACCCTGTTTGTTTTTATGTTTTTTAGCTTTAATTCTGCACGTAACAATTTAATAAACAATTGTATATCACTTACAGATCCTGCTGTTGTTATTGCTAAATTATCATTTATTTGAACTACTTTTTCAACATCTTTTGATGCGATAAAATTCCCAGCGGTAGCTCTTTTGTCTGCAGCTAAAACTATGCCATCACTGCAAACTATACCCAATGTAGTTGTACCGGTTTTCAAACCATTTTCAGTCATTTAATCACCTTCTACTCTAATCATTTACCTCTAATAATATTTAGAATGATATTATTAGGATTTTTTCATGATTTATAAATATTATGATTTTACAATATTAAATTATTCTTAATCTATAATATATTTAAAAAAAATAGCATAATAAAAGTATTACTCATAAAATATTTTATTGTACTGTTGCAACAACTATTCCTGTTATATTATGATATGGTGCACCAGGTACTTGTGAAGATCCTTGGCTTCTGACATAATTAGCTACAACTTTTAATTTTACTTTATCATTCTTGTTAAAGGAATACTCATTTACTGGTTTTAATTCAAACTCGAGATAACTTCCAGGAGGTATTCCTATTCCCATATTTCCTAAATTGTCTACGACCTCAACATAATTATTGGAATGAAAATAACCTATATTAGATAACATTATCTCTTGTCCAAAATTATTTCTCAATCTTAATGATAATGTGCCATCAGATTGTAACATAAAATCTTCACAATAAATCTGGGAGCCAAAACTACATTCATCATTTATATATTTATTAAAATTAAAAACACCATAATATGCTAATGCACCTAAAACAAGCATTACTGCTATTATTACCCAACCATATGTAACCATAAATTCTATGGCTGCTTGAGATTTTTTTAAAAATTTCATTTTATATATGACCTATATTTTATATATAATTACTACATATCATATCAAAATAGTATACTACCATCATATATACAAATACATAATTATACTACTGTACTATATATTTCTCCTATAGATGTTTTCTGATACCCTCCAACTATTAGGGTATAGTTTAAGTATATTTTAAATCTTTTTCTTTCACCCTTTATTAATTGTTGAGTTAATTCACAATCTATTCTTATGTTATCATCTGAACTAGCAGTATTTACTGAAGTAACACATCTAGCATTAAAATCTATCGGAGTGGCACTTATATCATAAATTGTTCTTCCCAAACCATTAACCAGACTTATATTTATTGAATTAGTTGTTATTAAAGTATCTTTACATATTATTCCATTGGTAAAAATACATTTTTCGGGTAATAATTTCTGTGGATTATTATAACCAAAATATGCTATTGCACCTAATGAAAGCAATACTATAAATATTGCCCAGCCATATGTCATTAAAAATTCTATTGCTGCCTGCCCTCTTTTTTTAAAATACATATAATCACCTAAAAAAATAATTATAACTCTAAACCATTATAAATATTATATTATAAAAATGTATAACACATCTTTTTATAAATCTTTATACTTTTTAAATTTATTTTTTACACTACATTACCAAACAACACTCCTAAGGCAACTACGAACACAAAGTAAAAGAATATTGATGAAAATATAAATGCAGGTATATACTTTAATCCAGACCTTACATCTCCTGTTTGTATAATACTTATTAATATTGAACTAAAAAATGATATCAATAATAATGACAATATAGAAAATATCCTATAATCTGAAAGATTTATAGTTCCTCCGCCTAAATTAACTGGCATAGACTGTATTGAATTAGAGGATATTTGTGCACTAAAACCACTCATTATATTTAACAAATGATATGATAATGCAAATAATCCTGGTGCAATCAATATTACTATTGCACCTATAAATATCATGTATGTTAACGTTGATGCAGCCATTTCTTCCTGCAATATTTTTGTTTTTCTTATATTCTCTATAACTTTATCAACCATAAATGCTATTTGTCCACCGCTTTCTACTTCTCCAATTATTAATCCAAAACTTCTCTTTAAAACAGGACTATCATATTTTTCTGTAAATTCCAATAATGCTTCTGTTAAATCATTTCCAGTCATTACTTTTTTTGAAACAATTGTTATTTCTTTAGCCACAATACTAAATTCCGGATTTATTGCATTCCATAAAGATTTTTCAAAAGAAAGCCCTCCTTTAAGATTTGAAGATACAACTTGCAAATAATCCGGTAAAATTCTTTCTATTTCCTTTGTTCTCTTAAATATTTTTATTGTTAAATCAAAGTATAAATAAACAATTATTAGACTAAGAATTGTTAAAGGTATAACAACCCAACTCAAAAAAGTGAAAAAAACAATTGTTAAACTAGAATAATTTTGTAATTCAGGATAAATAAAAAGCATATGAATAAAAAAAGTCATTATTAGGGATAAATAAAATAAATACCCAAATAATTCATAAGGAACATCATCATACCCTGCTTTCATAAAGAAACTTCTAATACTAGGTCTTATTTTCTTAAATATGAATGCTTTTCCAAATTCTTTTGCGAATGATTTCATTTTTTATGAAAATTTTTTATTTTTTAAAAATATATTACGAATTTATAATTATAATATTATATATTCAAATTTGGCCTCATTGACTTAAATACTGCTATAAATATTATTTGTACTATTAATAAAAAAAACAAAACTATTGTGAATATACCCATATCTATATTTAAGGCTACTAAAGATGCAATTATACTTAATAATGTTATTCCTAATGATGGAACAACTATTGCTACCAGCATATAAAACATGACTACTGAATTAAGTTTTTTACCATATCTCTGAATTTCCAAGAGCTGTTCTTGAGTTATTTCATCCAGAGTTGCTTCTAATGGGGCATTTATATCTACACCTATTTTTAATGAATTGCTTATTTGAAACAATATTTTTTTAAATTTCTTAGATGGGGTATACTTATAAGCATTTTCTAAAGCTTCTTCCATTGGTGTTCCTAATTCTATATCCCTAACTATTTCTTTAAAATATTTGCTTGCAACACCATAGCTGTTTGAAGCGTCAATAATTGCATTTATTAAAGGTCTGCCGGCATTCAATTTAACCAATAAAAATCTGCCTGCAAACAACACATCTCTATCAATTTCTTTTGCTCTTTGAACCATTTTAACATCTACTCTTTTCATATTAATAAAAAAAAATAAAAGAAAAAGAATTATGAATATAAAAATAGGCAGAAATAAACTTAAAGACATTTTTAGAGCAAAAAAAAATGTTAGTATAGCAATACCTAAAGACAATATCAAGGCCGCCTTAAAAGATTGTTCTACATACAATTCAGGAGTGCCTCTCAAACCTGCACTATACATCTTTCTTTTTAAATCAGGAAAATTTGATGCAATTATTCTATAAAAAGACATATTAACCTCTTGAATTGTTAAATTACTACTCGATTACCAAATTGCCGATATAATATTTAGACATTATAAGTCCTATTTGATTTACATCTTCAATATTTTTCTCCAACATCCAATTTAGTATTCTTATTTTTTGTTTTAAATCATTATTTATTTCTTCTTCATTCCATCCCGTATATAATTTAAGTTTTTCAAGAACAGATTCAGAATTTGAAACTTTTTCAATAATATCTTTTGCAACATTTAGTTGATATAATATTTTTGGATCACCAGTAGGTGTTACTTCTGCTAACTGCAAAGTTCTTCTTTTTCCGGTTCTCCTGTTCCTTGACTGAACTAATATTAATGATAGACTGCTTATCATTGGTTTAGGAATATCTATCGGGGGATTTGTAAGTCTTACTATTACTTCCTCTGCATTATTTGCATGTATTGTAGCATAAACAGAATGACCTGTATGCATTGCTTCTAGTAATACTTGTGCCTCCCTTTGTCTTCTTATTTCTCCAACCAATATTCTATCAGGCCTCATTCTTAAAGAATTTACCAATAAATCGAGCATTGTCACTTCTCCTTTTCCTTCAGGGTTTGGAAGTCTTGTCTCCATAGGAACCCAATGTAAATTTGATGGAAGAACTAATTCTCTTGTATCTTCTATGCTTATTATTCTTTGGTTTGGCGGAAAAAAATTGCTTAAAACATTAAGCATGGATGTCTTTCCTGCACCTGTTCCTCCTGCAACTAATATGCTTAATTCATTTTGTACTGCGAACCATATAAATGCGGCAGCCTCTACAGATATTGTGTTATCTTTTATGAATTTAGTTATGGTCCAAGGATCTGAAGAAAACTTTCTTATTGTTATAGTGTTTCCCTTACTGGATATTGGGTATAGTGTTGCATTTACCCTGTCACCTGTTGTTAAATGCGCATCCATTAATGGATTTAAAGTTGTTATCTCTTTTCCTACATCCCTTCCAATCATCGTGGCATAATGCCTTATTTTCGATTCAGTAATCAACTTAATATTAGTTACTAACCAACCATATTTTTTATGATATACCCATACTGGTTCTGAATGATTATTCACAACAATTTCTTCTAAAAAAACATCTCTTAACAAAATTTCTATTTTTCCTAAACCCAGATTCTCTTGTATAATATAATTTACCAACATATTTGTTACCTGTTCGTTTGCTGTTGGGAAATATCTTTTTATCAAACCCCTGATTTCTGATTTAAACCTGTCCTTTATGTCAGATGATTCTTCGACAACTTCTAATTCTTTTGTATCCACCTTTGAAATGAATTCCTGCCTGATTTTTTCAAGAATTATTTTTGTAGTATCAGATATATTTGTTAAACTCACGATATATTTTGGTGTTGCTTCATCTTCCTTCATAACTATATTAATATCAACAACAATATCGTTTATTTTTATTTTATAATGGTCCAAACTTAATTCTGGTTTTTGTTTGGATGTAATATTTGACAAATTGTTTATCTGAGCATTAATTTTATTTTCTGACATTCACTATCGCCTCCTGGCATTGTTTAAGTCTTATCTGGGAAGGTTTATGATTAGGCTTTACTGATAAGATTTCATTAAATAGTTTTCCTGCCTCTGCATATTTTTTTAACTGCATAAGTTTTAAAGCCTCATAATATTTCTCTTCATAATTAAATGTATCATCTGATTTTTTAGGTGAATTTTCAATTTTTTGTGCAGATTTTTCTTGCATATTTTTTTGAGATATTATGCCCTTATTAGAATTTTCAGTTACCTCTTTTTTATTTAAAGGCTTAAAAGGACTATCAAAAAAATCTTTATTCTCCTTAGACACATTATTTGGTGTGTTTTTTAATTTTGGACCCTGTTTTTCTAAAGACTTTTCTTTATCTGTGTTTGTTTTTTCAACTTCATTGCTTTTTTTATAAGACTTTTGTTCAAATAAATTTTTATCAAATGATTCTTTTTTAGATGATTTAAAATCCAAAACATCTTTTTTTAATGAAAAATTTTTTCTACTTTTCAAATTTTTAGGTATTTTATATATTCTTATTATTTTTTCAGATTTAGGCTTTTCTGTATGTGCAATGGATTGTTTTGTTAAATGAAATTTTTCAATAGAATCATTTTTAACCACAATATTCTTTTTACTAGTTGATTCCGTGTCTAAATTAACAGCAGGTAAACTGCTTTTGCTTTTCTGATTTGATTCTGAATGTTCTATTGCTTTGGTAGAACTTGGATTCTGAGGAGGCGATATTTTTATCTCTGATGCGGTTATGTAAATAGGTTTTTTGCTTTCAACATTTTCCAAAGAGACTTTATTACTTTGAGATCCTGTTATTATTGTTTTTTTTAATTCTTTGAAGTCCTCACCAAAACGGGTAATTTTTTCATCTATATGGTCTATTTTTTTGTCTATTTTTGTTGTTGTTTGATGGATTTTTTGCGGTATTGAACCTTGAAAACCCCTATCTAAAACATCATCAAAACTTCTAATATTTGTTGTTAATCCTTTTAATTGATTATATGCATTTATTTTGCCATACACTTGTTCTAATATTGCATAAACCTTTTTGGCTTCTAAGCTTCCTTTAGGGAGAGTTTCATAATAGCTTCTTAATTCATCAAATAATCTTTGTGCTTTAGTTATTTCATCGCTATCTAAAGCAGAAATAACTTCTCTCAAATAATCTTTTGTTAAATACAAACCATAATCTTCTTCTCTGTCTATTACTTTATCTTGAGTGTTCTTCTCTTTTCTTTCTTCTAAAAAACGCAGCATGTCCTTTTCAAGAAATTCATCCAATTCCATAGTTATTACCTATACGGATAATACTTTTTTTTGATATTCTTCCCAAACTTTTTCTATGTTCATTATTTTTCTTACTTGTGCCTCATAAAAAAAATATTTCTTCTTCAAATCCAATTCTTGTAACAAATGATTTTTCCACAAGTCAGGAATTCGTGATTCAGGAATATTATTCTTTTTAGCTTTTTCCCAGAAAGACTTCTTAAAATAACTTATGTCTATTATCTCCTGTTTTTCTTCGGAAACTTTCTGGGTTTCTAAAGGTTTGTTTAAATAAATGTAGGGTGTTGTAAACTTATATTCTATACCGATTATTCTTTCTTCTACTAAGAAATCAACCCATGCCTGCACTATGTCTATTGGAATATTCAACTTTTTTGAAACTTCAACTATCTGAATCTTATCTGTATTCTTTAAAATATCTAACAATTCATCTACACCTGTTTTTACAACTTCATCTGACATAATTCGTATTCCCCGATAAGTAAATCACAACTATGCTATAAAAAGTTTATTGAGTATTTTATAGTGACATTAAAATACTTGAGGAAAAGTAAAAAAATAAAACAAAAAAAACAGCCTATCACTATAATATTCTATTATTATACTAGCCTATTAATATATTTATCTTCTGCATATCAATACGCCTTCATCACTTATACTGTATCTTCCTGCAGTTTTTGAATCCAACTTAAAATTAGGACTAATTTCCCCATATGATAAAATAGTATCTTCTAAACAAGTATGTTCTCCACTGAAATAATAATGATCTAAATAAGAAACATTTCTAATATCATCTATATGAATGAATGTTTCAATACCGCAACATTCAGACTGAATAGTGCTATTCCAGTATCTTGATAAAAATGATGTTGCATTAGGAGAATATATAAATGACCTTTCATCATAAAAACTTTTAACCTTATTAATATCCCAGCATGGTGCATTATTTTGAAATGCCGTAGTACAAATAGAACTTTTTTTTATTGTTATTTCATAACTCCCTGCAGTATTTATTCCGCTTAAAGGATCTTTTAATCCTATTATTGAAACAATTCTTGTAATGTTCTCTCTTCTTTCCCATCTGGAATTAGAAACAGGATCATATACACTATAAGATACATCAGCAGTGACATCGATATCAAAGGGATATTTTTGCTCTATAAGAATATTGTTTATGGTTATAGTCGTAATTATATTCATATGATTATCGCTTAAATTTTTGAAATTTATTATTATATTTTCAAAATCTGTACCATTAATGTAAGGACAAAGAACTTCATAATTACAGTCCAACTTTCCGCATTTAATACAGCTGACAAGATTCTTATAAAAGACATCTTCTTCAGGAAATGTTCCTATTTTCGAATAATATATGTATAAACCATTTAAAGATTTATAGGTAGATACTTCTAAAGCATCTGAAAGCATTACAGGTATTAATTTAATATAAGAATCAACACTTAACACTCTGGTCTTCAACGGTTGACTCGTATAAAACACCGGTAAAATATTTTCTCCACTAAACATTATGAAAAACAATGCAGATATTAGCAGTGCAGCTATAGTCATTAAAACTGCTTTTTTCTTAAATCGCATATTCATATTGATCAATCCATAAAATAATAATTCTTAACAATTAAACAATATTCCATATCGAAAATTTCACTACGTGTGGCATAAATATCTCTGTTAAATTATACTTCACATAAGATATTCTCTTAGTAACTATTTTAAAATCGCTTTTATCTTTACTCGCTATATTTCTTGAATAAACAGTATGATTTTTGTTATTATCAATTATTACATACTCAAAACCATATTTTTGGGGTATTAATGGTTCAGAAATATTCATTAATAAATTTGTTGAAAGATTATAATTTAAGGATTTACACTGTGGATTGGAACAAATATATTCCGCAGTATAATAAAATAAGTCTACCTGCTGAACAATAGTGTTCCTTGGATTAGAGATATTGCCGTCAGAAATCAATTTTTTAACATAAGGATTATCTATATCTTCTAATTTTGTATCCAGCAAAAAATTTGTTATTTCATTTGGTTGTGTATAATCTTTAGCCACCTGTTCAACAGTAACATCAGAATTTAAGATTATTGCCAAACTAACAAATATAATAGTTGCTGCTATAAAAGCATCAAGTATGAAAAAATAGGCTTTTTTGCTGAAAAACATAATCAACCTCTTTTTGAATTTTCTTTGAAATACCAAAAACAGCATATTGCTTTACTTAAAATTATATTTTAACTAAAATTAGAAAAAGGCATATAAAAATATTGTGATTATTTTAATAATTAACAAAACATGTGCTAGCAAATAAAGGTATAATATTTTTTATAAATGATTTTTTATTATAAACTATTTTTTAGGAGGCCAATAAGCAACAATTACTTTTACAGGAACTTCATTATATTTAGCCACCTTTTCTATTTTAATAATATTATCAATACTTGAAGAATAAAGTGAAACAGCACCATAATACTTCCAATAAGGAGTGCCCTCACAACATTTCAAAAATAATGCATGTGTGCCATTTTGAGTTCCTTGAATTAAAACTTCAGTTCCTTTTAAGCGATTATCACAGAGAGCAGATGCGTCAACATTATAAATACTGAAAGACCCATTAAAAAAACTGCAAATTCCGTTATCAAAATTCAGACCATTACATTTCGCATTACACCTACCATAACTATTTGTACAATCCTCAAAGCATGTTCCGTTAGGCAAATTAAAATTTACTCCAGAAGTTAATTTATTCCTATTTACAGTCACCTCAATTAATTGTGTATCAAACCCCTCGTGAGCTGCACTAACATAATATGTTCCTGTAGTAACACCGGAAATAAAAAACTTTCCAGAAAAATCTGTTAATGTAGATTTTTCAAGTGTCGGCGCTGAAAGATTATATCTTATCGGCAAAACAGTTACAAGAGCCCTGCTTAAAGGTATTCCGTTATAAGAAAGAACTGAACCACTAATATTACCAGTACAATCAGGATCATGGCATCTTGAACAATTTCCAAATATCCCGCTATTTTCTGCAGTCTCATAATCTTCTGGACAAAAATTGTCCGGAACATTATTACAAGAATATATCACTCCTGGAAATAATTCAACTTGACCATAGCCTGTTAGACTATTTGGCTGATTTCCACAAACAAGTTCCTCGGCAGAAACATAAACAGATAACAGTGAAATAAGCATTAAACAAAACACTAAGGAAAAATAAAATCCTAAGTATCTTATAAAAAACCTCTTTTTCATAAAAAGTAAACTAATAATATATATATTTAAAGTTTATCTTTTTGCATTTAGTATGTATGTGCATTTAAATTATATTATCTTTTATTTTTCACAATTAATTTTATAAAGCAAGATTATTATTCTAAATTATGCCGGACTACCAGCAAGAAATAAAAGAGCTAGAACAAAAAATTGCGAATACAAAATACAATAAAAGTACACAGTTTGCAATAGGATTAATGAAGGCTAAACTCGCAAAGCTTAAAGAAAAAGAACATTCTAGAACTTCTAGTGGAAAAAAAATAGAGGGCTATGATGTAAGAAAAAGCGGTGATGGAACAGTAATCCTTATAGGTTTTCCCTCTGTAGGCAAATCAACCATATTGAATGAGTTAACTAATGCAGATTCTAAAACTGCCAATTATGCTTTTACAACATTAGAAGTTATACCTGGAATAATGTATTATGAAGGTGCAAAGATACAGATTCTGGATGTTCCGGGCATAATAAGCGGGGCAGCTTCAGGAAAAGGGAGAGGAAAAGAGGTATTAAGCGTTGTAAGAAGTTCAGATTTAATGCTTATTATTATTGATGTAAATCAACCAAACCATTATAATGTATTGCTTAAAGAAATATTTGATGCAAATATAAGAATAAACAAAGAAAAACCTGACTTGAAAATTATTAAAAAAGCATCAGGGGGACTAAAAATCTCGACAACAATTCAATTGACAAAAATAAACATTGAAACAATAAAGGCAATATTTAAAGAGATGGGAATTTTAAATGCAGACGTAGTTGTTAGAAGTGATATTGATATCGATGAATTAATAGATGTTATTGAGGGAAACAGAAAATATATAACCGCAATAACCATACTTAACAAAATTGATTTATCCACTAAGGAAAATGTAGAAAAAGTTAGAAAAGAGCTAAATGCAGATATTGCTATTTCTGCAAAAAACAAAACACATTTAGATGAACTGAAAAGATTAATATTTGAAAGACTCAATCTTATAAGAATTTTCTTAAAAGAACCAAGAAAAGAGCCTGACTTAAAAACGCCTTTAATAATAAAATCCGGAAGCACTGTTAAAGATGTTTGCAATAAATTACATAAAGATTTTGTTTTGAAATTTAAATTTTGCAAAATATGGGGTACTAGTTCTAAATTTCCGGGACAAAAATTTATGTTAGATCATGTTTTAAATGACAAAGACATTATAGAGATTCATTTAAAATAACGGATTCATAATCAAAATAATGACTTATAAAATAAAAAATATAAACAAACTATAAAAAAATACAACTAAAGCAAAAGCATATAAAATTAAGAAAATATATAAACTTTAATAAATAAAATTATGATTATAAGGTGATTTTTTATGGAAATTTGTCCTAAATGCAAAACAGAACTTAAAAAAGGAATAAAGTTAAATTCCGGAAATTCAACATTTCAAGAATGGAAATGCCCTCATTGCAATTATACTCTAACAAAAGCAATAGGTGTAAATAATTAATTAAATAATTAAGTTTTAAGTATAAATATATTTTAAATATATATTTAAGATGAACCAAAAAATAAATATCGACTTTAAAGAAATATCTAATAAAATAAACAATTTTATAAATAAGACAATAGAATATTTTAAAAACCTAACCACTGATATGATTGTTGCTTGGAGTGCCATAGGTTTAGGTTTTATTCTCTTAATAATAGGAATAATTATTTTATAATGGCATTCATAGTTCGTGCACTAATTAATATTTATAACATATTAAAGAAATAATTCAAGAAATTACTTATTAGTGAAAAGGAAAAGCTTATATATTTAATTAATATTACTATTTTTATTGACTTTAGGGGGTATGTATAATGGGACAACAAGAAGTCTATGATTTTTTATGCAAAAACAAGGGTAAATGGTTCACTTCAAGAGAAATTTCTGAAAAGCTAAAAGTGTCAATAGGGTCTGTTACCATGTCATTAAAAAAATTAAGAAAAACAAACATAATAAAGTACAAAAACACAGGCAAGAGAAACACATTCATGTATAAAGTTGATAAAAGATAACAGCTCATTAAATTTTTAAATTAAATGTTTATTCTTTAATAATGATAAATATAACCTTTCCAGATGGGAGTAAAGAACAATACAAAGAAGGAGTTATTTGCCAAGAGATTGCGGAAAAATTATCTCCTAAAATTTCTAAAAACGCAGTTGCAGCAAAAATTAATGGCACATTGGTTGATTTATCCTACAAGATAAATGAAGACTCCGAAATAAAAATCATTACTGGAAAAGATGCGGAAGGACTTGAAGTAATAAGACATTCTTGCGCACATCTTCTCGCACACGCACTATTAAGATTATACCCGAAAACAAAATTAACCATAGGTCCAGTAGTGGAAAATGGTTTTTATTACGATGTTGATTCTGAGAAAACATTTACACCGGAAGACCTTAATATTATAGAAGAAGAAATGAAAAAAATTGTAAAAGAAGATTTTGAAGTGAAAAGAGAAGAATTAACAAAAAAAGAGGCACTAAAAATTTTTGAAAAAAATCCCTATAAAATAGAATTAATCAACGAGATGACTGATAGTGAAAAAATAACTCTTTACAGACAGGGAGAATTTTTTGATTTGTGCAGAGGCCCTCACGTTCCAAGAACATCTTTTCTGAAAGTGTGGAAGCTCACTAAAGTTGCCGGTGCATACTGGAGAGGAAACTCCAATAACAAGCAACTACAAAGAATATATGGTGTGGCATTTAATGAAAAAAAAGAACTGGAAGAATACCTAAAAATGATTGAAGAAGCGGAAAAGAGGGATCACAGAAAAATAGGTAAAGAGCTTGGCTTATTTATGATGCATGAATACGCTCCCGGAATGCCTTTCTTTCTACCAAAAGGGATGACTATGCTTTTAGAATTATTAAAATTTGTAAGAGAAGAATCATATGGCCCGGGATATAATGAAGTGAGAACGCCACATATTTTAAATGCAGACCTATGGAGAATATCCGGACATTGGGAACATTATAAGGAAGATATGTTTCAAATGCATCATTCAGAGGAAAATATTGATATTGGTATTAAACCTATGAATTGTCCGGCACATATGTTAATATTTAAAAAAGGAACTTACTCTTATAAAGATTTGCCATTTAGAATAGCTGAAACAACCACATTATATAGAAATGAAAAATCAGGAACACTAACAGGATTAGTTAGGGTTAGAAGTTTATCTCAAGATGATACTCATATATTTTTAACCCAAGAACAGATAGAATCTGAAATAATTCTGTTATTGGAAAAGATAAAGAAAATTTATACTATATTTGACTTAAAAATTGATGAGGTAAATCTTTCTACAAGACCAGAAAATTTTATGGGAGAAAAAGAAACATGGGATTTTGCAGAATTAAAACTGAAAAACGCACTTGAAAATGCGGGCATGACCTATAGAATTAATGAAGGTGATGGTGCATTTTATGGACCAAAAATTGATGTAAAAGTTAAGGATGCTCTCGGAAGACAATGGCAGCTTGCAACAATACAGCTCGATTTTCAGATGCCTTTAAAATTTGAATTACATTATGATGATATTAATGGGCAAAGAAAAACCCCTGTAGTCATACATAGAGCAATTCTAGGCTCAATGGAAAGATTTTTAGGGATAATAATAGAACACTTTTCCGGAAAATTTCCATTATGGATTTCTCCGATACAAATAATTTTATTGCCAATAGCAGACAGGCATATAGACTATTGTAAAAAAATTAGAGAAAAATATCCTGAATTAAGAATAGAAATAGATGATAGAACTGAATCTGTTCCAAAAAAAGTCAGGGATGCTCAAATACAAAAAATACCTTTAATAATAACTATTGGTGATAAGGAAATAGAGAAAAATACTCTCGCTGTTAGAAATTTAGAGGGAAAAGTAAAATTTGATATTAAGGAAGAAGAATTTTTTGAAAATGTTTTAAAAAACGTAAGAAAGAGGGAAATAAATTTCAATTTTTAATTTGTTCCTTAAAATAGCGATTTATAAATATCAGTTTGGATATTATTTTCATAAATTTTAAATACCTATATTAATAACACCCCATCATGGGATACTTAATATTAATTCCAAAATGGTTTTTGATGTATAGTATATTTCTAGAAATTATTTTTGCAATTATAACTTTAACAGTTAGTTATTATGCATTTAAAGTTTATAAACTGACTTATAAGAATAATGCAAAGCTCTTTACTACTGCGTTTGTTTTTATATTTCTTTCTTACTTAACAAAATTAATGCTTAACTTGATAGTCGTCGGAAAATTGGCAGATGATGTTGTTAGTGTTATTAATCTGCGGGATGTCGCTTTACTAAATCTGTTTGGATCTTATGCGCATGCATTATTTTTCATTATTGGACTTATAATCTTGGCATATATACAATTTAGAACTGAAAATATACAGATTTTATTCCTAACTATTGCATTAGTTGTTGTTTCAATAATTTTTAGTTGGAATAAATTAATGCTTTTCTATCTGCTTGCTACAATAATATTGATGTTTATTTGTTTTAATTATTTTTTAAACTATTTATGCCACAGAACTATTAATTCAACCCTTGTCCTAATAGCAATGATGTTTCTTCTTTTAGGCACACTCCAATACTTTTTTGCACTAGATTACGAATTATATTATGTTGTTGGTCACATATTTGAATTTTTATCATATGCTCTTATCTTAATAAATTTATTACTCATACTCAAACATGGCAAAAAAAAGAAATAAACTACAAATAGTCTACGATATATTGAAGGCTATACAGGATAAAAACAATCGTATTAAACCTACCCATATTCTTTACAAATCTAATTTGTCTCATCAAATGATGGAAGAATACCTCTCTGAATTAATACAAAAAGGTTTTATTATTGAGAACAAAGAAGGCAGTTCAAAAACATACTCGCTAACACAAAAAGGTTTTGATTACCTCAATAAATATAAATTAATCACTGAATTTGCTGACAGTTTTGGCTTAGAATAAAATCTTAAGTTAAAAAATATCTAAAAATAATAAAATATGTTTAAAATTCTTCCTCTTCTAACTCTGATTCCTCCTCTTCATCTAAATCCTCTTCATAACCTTCCATAAAAGCTTCTTCTGCATCATCTATCTCATCATTATCCCTTAATGACTCGGGATCATCCTCAAAGTCTTCATTTATATCCTCTTCATATTCATCGATTGCCATGGAATAAAAACCTTTCTTTATATTTATAAATTTTTTGAATTTTAGACATATTTTTATAAAAAACCATCTTATTTTTTATCTTATTTTTTAAGTATTTCATTTATAATATCAAAATGTTCCTGAAAAATGTGTGCTGAAAAAGAAATTGTGGTTAAAGAACCTGTTTTTAATTCCAAAGACTCAGCAACATATTTCTGCAATAGAATTATCTGATAAATATTTCCGGGCCAACCTATAAATAAATCATTGCTTCTTATAGTGCATGTTAAATTTAAGGCATCATTCTTTATCTTAAAATGCATAGATATCAGGCTAGGAATATTCTTAGATAGAATGTTTGAATCTTTTGAAGGATCATAAAGTATTACTATTGCCCTTCTGCTTGTTTTGTCTTTTTTTAATAAAGGTATAATAAAATCGTTTATCTGATCAACACCTTTAAAATTAAATATTCTAGGACCATAGCTGTATTCATAACTTGCAGTATGTTCCTTATTTATTATTATAGCTTCCAACTCTTCTTTACTCGGATATATCCAGTCTAATTCCTGCATCAAATCTATGGGTCTTTCATAATCTTCTTCAGGATTGTTAATTATTATTACTAAATTAAGAATCTCTCTGCAAGTTCTCCCATCACCATCTACAAAATCAACACCATTATCTATTATGAATCTTAAAGATTTTTTCCATGCTTCGAAAACGTTTTTTTCCCTTATCTCCATTTTATTTCATTTATATTTTTATATAAAAAATCATACTATAATTATATAAAATCTGTTAACCTCACAACTCCGCGAAGTTGACTAAAATCGTATGTAAAAAAAGGTATCTTAAAATTATTCATAACATATATTATTTCCTTTATTAGTTCTTGCTCAGTAACATCCTGACTTCTGAAAATTCTTAACCTGTCACAACCATCAAACAATTCAAATAATTCTTCTCTTACATTAATAAAATCTTTAATTTCTCCACTTATATAATCATTCAATTCTTTTACTGTTGTTTTTTTATATTCTCTTTCTCCCATAAATTTTTCGTCAAAGTGTTTAAAAGCAGAACTAAACTTGACTTTGAATCTTATAGGAATTCCGCAGCTCTTGAATATTGTTTCTTCTGAAGCACAAAAATTATCCACGACTTCTTTCGTGCTTTTCAATAAAGATAACCTTTCTTCATTATCCTTTATATCTTTATGCCAATCATAATTCCATAATCGGATATAGTTGCTGTTAAACCTGTAAAAATCTATGGTGTTCTGTCCATTATAAATATTTATGTTTTTAAAATATTCATTTGCTTTTCTTCTTTGTATTGCATTTATTGATAAGAGAACTTTTGAAGCTTTTATCATCGCATTTCTAAATTCGGATTCTGTCTTTAAAATTTCAAAAAATTTATTCATATTAACTGCAATGCTTGCATGACTGCAGGATATGCCTATTGTTTTTCCTTTTACAAATTTCATATAAGCAGAATATTCTTCCTCACCAAAACTATACATTCCGGCTCTTCCAATAAATATTGGTGCAGTATATATTTCTTTATTTTTTATATTAATTTTAATTTTCTTTTCAGAAAACTCTTTTATAATTGACTGCCATATTGAATAATTTCTTTGTATCTCCTTTGAGTTTGTGTTAAATATAACATTTATTCTTTTCGGAGACAAAACGGCATATTTTTTTACAAAGTCTAAAAATGATTCTGTGTTAATATTGTCGAAATTTATGATTAAAGACAAAGTCAAATCCAGATCAAGAGTATTCTGTGATAGTTTATACAAATATTCTTCATAATTGCTCTTTATTAATTTTTGGAAGTCGTTTATTGCTATTGAATCATTTACACAACTGAAAATATCCCTTACTATTTTATAGGTTTTTTCTGCATTATTCTCATTGGCTTCTATCATTACAGAATTTAATTTTATTATACTGTCTTTTTCATTAAATTTTTTCATTATTCCGAGTTTCTCGTAATTTTCTATATGGTTTGTTGTAGAAGCAGGTTTTGTTATGGTTATTTTTTTATAACCTTTTTCTATTGTGATATTGCCTTCATCTATAGATAAAGAAAATACTTTTTCACCTTTATCAAGTATTTTTGTTATAGATAATATTCTTTCATCAACAAGTTTATTTAAGTAGTATAATAATTTTCTGTGAAGTTTAAATTTCTGATCCTTTGCATTTTTTATAACTTGTTTATCATTGCTTTGCAACAAAGTATCTATAACCGCATATTCTTTAAATATTTCTTTAGCCAGCTCAGTAGTGCTGTATTCTTTTGGGTTTTTTCTAAAAACATTCAATATTTCTGACTCTAAATCCTGCATAGTATATTTACTTTTTAATAAATATATAAAGGTTATGACAAAATTCTTTTTAACATCCTTCTTAATATTTGTATGTTATAAAAATAGGTTTAAAAATAATTCTGCTTCAAAAAATTTTGCTTCAAAAAACATATTTTAAAGCTTATTTTAGCCTTGAAAGAGTTTTGCTTCAAAAAATTTCTGAAGCATTCAAATAATTTTTGCTGGAAACTATTAAATTTCTGAAGTACTTTTCTATATATATTTATATGGATGGGGGTGTAAAATATGCGGTTAAACCTTAAAAAAGACCTATTATTAATGACTTTCTTAAGAAACAACGCAAGGGAAAACCTAACAAAAATAAGCAGACTAACAGCCATACCTGTAAGTACAATATTCGACAGATTAAAGGAATTTGAAAAGGAACTAATAAAAAAACACACTACACTGATAGACTTTAAAAAAATAGGTTTTGACATAAAAGTAAATATGTTGATAAAAGTAACAAAAGAACAAAAGAATTCACTAAAAGACTTTTTAACTAAAAACGAAAATATAAATTCTGTGTTTAAAGTGAACAATGGTTTTGACTTTTTAATTGAAGCAATATTTAGGGATATGAATGACTTGCAAAGATTCATTGAAATGCTTGAAAGATTTGATATAGAAAACAGACAGGAGATATTTATACTGGAAGATATAAAAAGAGAGGGATTTTTATCTGACAAGACACATGCAGAACTACTGTTTGCAGAACATTAATTCATCAAAATTACATACTTAATATTATAAATAATAGAACTAAAAAAATATAGCATATTGTAATTAAAAAAAACGAGGTAAAAAATGATAACCCAAAAACAACAAAAAGAAATGCTTGATTATATAGTATCAAAACTGGAAGGAAATTATTCTAATGTGGATCCTATGACAAGAAAATTATCCCATGGTATAGATACAAATTATATCAAAGTAGATGATGGATTAATATTGCTAGTAGACAAATTTTTCTTAGTAAAAGAAGGGATAAATAATAAGAATACACTAAAAGACATATATGCAAAAGCAATAAATTTTTCCAAAGAAAAATATAATAATTGTAATGTCGGATTCATATTTTATAAGGATGGAAAAAATTTTTTCAGAGCAGCCGCACCAAAACATTACTATAAATCTAAAGGTTTATCTTTAAAAAATTATTCTGAAAAAGAAATAAAAAGAATTATATTTTTTAGACCTGAGGAAAAATTTGTGTATGATATAAAAGGCATTCTACAATATTATCAACCAAAGTCAGAAAAACTTGAAGAAGGAATAATTACATACGAATTTGAACCAGTAATATTTGACTACAGCCATATAGATCCTAGATCAAGATTTAAGCCTCAAAACAGGATTTCAAAAAAAGACCACATCTGGATAAACGGAGAATTTACAAATGAAAATATAAAAGTGTCAAATGGAATTATAATTTCTTACAAAAATTAAAAAATATTATTGTTTATTGCCTTTGCATTGCTGAAGCTATCATTGAACCTGCACTAACCAATGCGGCTGCTAGAACTATATAACTGCCATGTATATCTCCTGATTTCCACATTTCAGGAAGTATGAAACTTGCACCTACTTTAACTATCCATAATGTAAACATAAAATAAAGCAAACCCATTATTATTAGAAAAAAACTCGCTAATATAGTAATAAACATTGCATTTATTCCAATCATTCTCATTTTACCACCTTTGTTTTTTTTATTTAATTATAATATAACAATTAATATAAGAAATCATTACTATTTTATAAATATTTTTTATTTATTATTCATCTCTAAAAAAAGATTAAATATCTCAAATCCAATCTCTCTTATGGAAAACATAATATGTTGAGAATCCTAAAAATATCATTACACCAATAGCAAAAGCATAGCCCAATGGCCATTTTAGTTCAGGCATGTTCTCAAAATTCATTCCATAAATACTTGCCACTAATGTTGGAACCATTATTATTATAGTGAGAGCAGTCATTTTTTTCATGACAACATTAAGATTATTGCTGATTTCTGCAAGTCTATTATTTAAGGTTGTTGTATAAATTTCTAAAAGATCTGTAACGGTTTCCTTTTGTGTTTCTATTAAATCTATTTGATGCATCAAAGTATCATATATATCTTCTAATAATGATTTTTCCTCATTTGACAACTTTAATGCAGTTAAATCTTTTTTTATAGTGAATATTATTTTAGAAGTTGCCCACAATCTTTTATTAAGTTTTATTAGATATTTTTTTTGCGAAAGTATTTCTTGAAGTAAAATTTTACTGTCACTATTGCTCTCTATTATTTTCTTCTCCAAATATGCAAGTTTATCATCAATATTTTCTATAACATCATAATTTTCTTTTGTATCATGATGCAAAAATTCATATAATATGTATGTTTCAGAATATAATTTTCTTTTTTTTGCTTTTTCAACAACAGCATCGAACAAATTCTTGAAATATGAATAATTTTCTAATACAACTAATAATAAAACATTATCTTTTATCAGCATGAGCAAATGGGCTATTTGAATTTTGCCATATTCAGTCACATAATCTGTTAAACAAAATATTAAGGGGTCAAAAGAATATCTTACAGATCTTGATTCTGTCTTAACTTTTTGAAAATATTTTTCTTCTATACCAAAATCTTTCGATATTTGAGAAAATTCTTCAGCACCAGGATTTTGAATAAAAAAGCACAACAGCTCTTTTTTCGAAAATTTTTTAGGATTTATACCTATTTTTTTTATACCCTCTACATAACTGGCATTTTCACCAGAATAATATTTTTTATTATGAGTATAAAGATATTTAAACATAAATAAAAATATACTCTATGGTTATTTAAAGGTTTGTTGTCATTATGTAGAAATTTATAAATAATTATTAATCATCTCAACACATATATTGTTAAGAAGAAAGTATCTTGCTTATCTCTAAAAAATCCTGAGCTAAAATATTTCTTAAAACCGGATTATAAAGCATGGCTGCAGGATGATATAAAGGAATTACTTTTATAACTCTTTCCTCTATCTGAATTTCACGAACTTTCCCATGAATTTTTGATATACCCTCAATTTTGTTCATTTTAGATATATCAAATGATGCTAAAACAAATTTTGTAGCATAATTCCCTAATGTGCATATTATTTTTGGTTTTATTATTTTTATCTGTTCTATCAAGTATGGTGTATGCCTCTTTATTTCCTCTTTTGTAGGATCTCTATTATTTGGGGGCCTATACTTTAAAATATTTGCAATATAAACATCTTCCAATGTGAGATTTATTGATCTTAATAATTTATCAAGTTCTTTTCCTGCAGCCCCAACAAACGGCATTCCAAGTTCGTCCTCTTTTTCTCCTGGGGCTTCACCTATAAACATTATTTTTGCATCTGGATTGCCTTTGCCAAATACAAGATTTTTGGCATTATCTTTTAATGGACAAATCAATTCACTTAATATTCTGTTTTTAATATCATCTAATTCTTCTGCCTTTCCCATAAAAGAAATAACTCCTAGATTTTATTTAAATTTAACTGATTAAACTTTTATTTTAGAATTTTATAAAAAAAAAGGAATAATAAAAAATATGAAAAATTAAGGCCATACGAATTGTGGTGGCCTGTTCTTATCTTTTACTGTAACATATACATCTTGTACAACACTATATTGTCCATCTGATACATTAACTATTACTTTATATGTTGCTGAACATCCTGGTTTGTCACAACCTTTCGGATATGCGTCATCATATGTTGTAGTATATGTTGATTCTTTCATCCATCCGGAATATTTTATAATAATAACATCTCCTTCTCTGTCAGCAACATCTGGTTTGATTATTACTGTTTCTCCTTCTTCAACTGTTATATTTGGTATTGTTTTCATGACTGGTGCAGTGTTTAGCATCTTTACTGTTAATGTAAATGTTTCTTTTGTAGTTAATGAACCGTCTGAAACAACTACAGACACAGGATAAGTTCCTGCATCGCCTATTTTTGTTTTCCACACTCCATTGCTATTGAATGGTTCTGAATATGTTATTTTTAATTCATCACCATCTGGGTCGGATACTTTTGGTTTTAAAGTTACTATGTCTGTTTCAACAACAGTTATATCTTTTAATTTTTCATTAAATATGGGCGCTCTGTTAACATTATCTACAATAATATTTATTGTTTTTGAAACATTATGGATACCATCTGATACTTTAACAAAAACTTTGTGTTTTCCGGCAGATTCATAGTTTGTAGTATATGTCGTTGATGTCATCCATCCAGAGTATTCTACTACTAACGGATCATTTTCTTTATCAAAGAAGTTGCATTTTAATTCTACTGTTTCGCCTTCTTTTACTCTTATATCATCTATACAATCTATTATTGGTGGTTTATTGCTGGGTTTTATTACTACAAGAACATCTGTTGAAGCTTCTGATTTACCATCTGAAGCAGTTACTTTTATTAAATATTTGCCTGCATCACCATCTTTTGTTTGCCATAATCCATTATCATTAAAAGGTCTTCCATAAGTATAAGTTATTTTATCTCCATCCGGATCAGTTGCTTTTAATTCTAGTTTTATTAAATCCCCTTCTGTACCTGTTATAACATATTTAACATCTGAATATTCTTCTGAGGCATTAGCAGATGTTTGTGGTGTTTGATTAATTGTTATATTTTCAGTTGTTATCATCGCACCTTCTAAAGTTATATTTGGAATGGTGTTTTGCTTTGGCTGACAAGCCGTTAATAACATAACTATTGCAAAAAAACCAAGCATATAAATAATTATAGATTTAAACTCTCTTGTAAATTTCATATTTAATCACCCTACCATTTTAATAATAAAAATAAATGCATTTAGTATTTAAATTTTTCTATTGTAAAGTGAAAAATACTTTTTTTAGAGTGGTTTTTTAATAACTTTATAGAATATAAAAATATCATTATTATACTCACTAATAAATAATAAAAATATCAAAAATAAAAAATATCAACGATATAACATATCAATAATATTTTATTTAAATAACTTCTCAAAAATATTCTTAGGTTTTTCTATCGAAGCAAATTCTCTTATCAATTCTTCTTGTTTCTTAGTTAATTTTTCAGGTATAATTACTTTAACCTTAACAAGCTGATCACCAGAACCTGGATAATTAAGATGCTTTATGCCTTTGCCTTTTAATCTTAAAATAGTTCCTGGTTGTGTACCCTTAGGTATTTTTAAGTCGACTTTTCCATTAAGTGTTGGAATTTCGATAACATCGCCGAGTATTGCTTGGGTTATAGTTATAGGGACTTCCAATATAATATCATCTTCTTCCCGCTCAAAATATTTATGTGGTTCAACAGAAATAACTATGTATAAGTCTCCAGATTGACCATTTTTTACTGCCTCTCCTTCTCCTTTTATTCTTAATTGTGAACCAGTATAAACACCAGCAGGTATATTTATTTCAATCTTCTTCTTCTTATTAATTATTCCTTCACCATCACACTCTTTACAAATATTTCTTATTATTTCCCCCCTACCTTCGCACTTCTTACAAGTTACTGTAGACTGAAAAATTCCGAAAGGAGTTCTTTGTGTTATCCTCTTCACACCTTTGCCATTACATTCAGAACAAGTTTCAAAATCATCACCGCCTTTTCCATTACATTCAGAACAAGTTTCAGGCTTCTGTATTGATATTTCTTTTTTAGTTCCAAAAGCCGCCTCTTCTAATGTTATTTCCAAATCATATCTAAGATCCCTGCCACGACTTCTTCTGGATCTGCCAGAATATCCTCCGCCAAAAAACATTTCAAATAAGTCACCGAAATCCATATCCTCAAAATCAAAATCAGAAAATTCTCTTGAAAAGTTTTGATGATATCTTCTTTCAAAATCAGCACCGAACTGATCATATTGTTTTCTTTTTGCATCATCTCCCAAAACAGAAGCAGCTTCATTTATTTCTTTAAATTTTTCTGCAGCATCAGGATCTTTATTAACATCAGGATGATACTGCTTCGCTAATCTTTTATATGCAGATTTAATTTCTTCTTTTGTAGCATTCCTGTTTACACCCAATATCTTATAATAATCTTTTTCTGCCATAAATCACCAACAAACAAACATAAAATAATTTAAAAATAAGCAATAAAATCAAGGTTTATAAATATATTACTATTTTTTGTCTTCATCTTTTTCTTTATATTCTGCATCATACACATTATCGGCTTCTTCTTTATGTTTATCTTCCTGCTTCGCAGATTCTTTTGAAGCTTTTTCATACAATTCAATACTTAATTCCTGTATCTTTTTATTTACATGCTCAAGTTTTGATTTTATTTCCTTAACATTCTTCTCATTTATTAATTTCTTTAACTCATCAACTTCTTTCTTTACACTTTCAATTTTGGAATCATCAACTTTTCCTTTCAATTCCTCAAAAAGTTTTTCTGAACTGTATACCAATGCATCGGCCTGATTTAATAACTCTATTTCTTCTTTCTTTTTCTTATCTTCCTCTGCATGTAATTCTGCTTCTTTTCTCATACGCTCTATTTCTTCATCAGAAAGCTTTTGGGAAGCAGTTATTCTTATGCTTTGTTCTTTTCCTGTCCCTAAATCTTTTGCTGTTACATGAACTATGCCATTGGCATCTATATCAAAAGTTACTTCTATTTGGGGTATACCTCTTGGTGCCGGAGGTATTCCTATTAAATCAAATCTTCCTAAACTTTTATTGTCTGCAGCCATCGGCCTTTCACCCTGCAGTACATGTATTGTTACTGCACTTTGATTGTCTGTTGCTGTTGAAAATATTTGAGATTTTTTTGTGGGTATGGTTGTATTTCTTTCTATCAATTTTGTAAATACTCCCCCTAATGTTTCAATTCCAAGACTTAAAGGGGTAACATCTAATAGCAAAACATCTTTAACTTCTCCTGCCAAAACTCCTCCTTGTATTGCTGCTCCTAAAGCAACACATTCCATTGGATCAACCCCTCTTTCAACTTTTTTTCCAGTTACCTCCTCTACAAATTTCTGCACTATGGGCATTCTTGTGGGTCCCCCAACTAGTATTACTTTCTCTATTTCTTTTGCTGAAATTTTAGCATCACTCAATGCTTGTTCTATTGGATGTTTACATCTTTTTATTATGGGTTCAACTATTTGTTCCAGCTTTGCTCTGGTTAATTTCATGTTAAAATGCTTAGGACCTTCCTGTGTTGCTGTAATATATGGTAGATTTATTTCTGTATCTAATACTGTAGATAATTCTATTTTGGCTTTTTCTGCAGCTTCAACAAGTCTTTGCATTGCCACCTTATCTTTAGTAAGATCTACGCCTTCTTGTTTTTTGAATTCCTTAACTAAGTATTCTACTAATGCATTATCCATGTCTGTTCCACCTAATTGTGTATCCCCGCTTGTTGATTTTACCTCAAAAACACCATCTTCAAATTCCATTATTGTTACATCCAATGTCCCTCCTCCTAAATCAAATACTAAAACTTTATGTGCATGTGTTTTATCAAGACCATAACTTAATGCTGCTGCTGTTGGTTCATTTATTATCCTTACAACTTCTAAGCCTGCTATTGTTCCGGCATCTTTTGTTGCCTGTCTCTGATTATCATCAAAATAAGCAGGAACAGTTATTACTGCTTTTTCTATTTTTTCTCCTAAGAATGCTTCTGCATCCCTTTTTATTTTTTGAAGTATAAATGCCGATATTTGCTGCGGAGTATATTCTTTACCATATATTTTATACTTATGATTAGTACCCATTTTTCTTTTAGCAGCAATTATTGTTCCTTCAGGATTGCTTACTGCTTGTCTCCTTGCGGGTTCCCCAACAAGTAATTCTCCCTGCTTTGTAAATGCAACAACACTCGGGAATGCTTTTCCGTACATTGTCATTCCCTCTGCAGAAGGTATTATTTTTGGTTTTCCACCTTCAAGCACTGCTGCTGCACTATTTGAAGTTCCTAAATCGATACCTATGATTTTTGCCATTTTAACCTCCATATTTTGATTTCAATACACTTTTTTAACGTTATATTTTAAAACAAATTATAAACATAAAATTAACAAATCAGCCAAAATAACTTGGAACATCATGACTTGTTGTTTCTTGCTTTTGAATTACTTTCTGCAATTCTTGTTCTGCTTTCCTTATTGCCTGCGGAAGGTCTATTGTTCCATATTCCATTTCATATCTTGATATTGCATCATTCAAGACTTTTGCAAATTGTTTAATTTGGTATGGTTCCACTAATATTACATTATGCTTCATTACAAATGTTTTTGAGCCGTCCTGATTCCTCATATCTATTCTTGGGCTTATATTTTTGAAATCCAAGGCAAATTGTGCTGGACCAAAAGTTATTGACATCTCATTTGAAAAAAATGATTCACCATCATTTACCATAAAATTAATCTTGTTCATTGAATTTAGTTCTTCTTCAGCCATTTTTTCCTCCATAATTTTTTTAATTAAAAAATCTCGCTCTAAATTTTGTTTTAAAATTTTAATTAATATTCAAATGCTAATTTTCGTAATTCTTCAACTCTTTCATGTGTAAGTATTCTCTTTGGACCGGGTTCTATGCGAACTGCCTCTAAAAATTTTATAAGTTTGTTTATGTTAAAATTATCCCTATCTTCTATACTTCCTAATGCTTCATATAAATTAAAATCTGTTGTGGTAATATTTATTTCACTTGCTTTGCACATAATTAATGTGTCTAGGGTTTCTGATTTATTCAAAAAATATTTTAATATTGATTCTGATGTTAAATAGTAAGTTTGTTTTTCATCATTCTTTATGGTGCTCATTTTTCATCTCCTTTTTTTCATTCAAAAAATTATTTTCAGTATCTTTATTACCCTCCATACTTTCTTTATTGTGTTTTGCAATCATTACTTTCGTATGTCGTAATACAATATCGTTTAACATATATCCTTTTTGAAGTTCTTCTATGATTGTGTCATCTTCAAAATTATTGTCCTCTTTTATCATTAATACTTCATGTTTATATGGGTCAAATATTTTTCCTTCTGATTCTATTGTACGCAATCCCTGCTCTTTTAATATACTGAATAGCTGTGCATATATCATTTCTAATCCTTTCTTGAATTTTATTATTTCTTCAGTGTTTCCATTTGTGTTTTTTATTGCTAATTCAAAACTGTCTAGCACAGGCAATATTTTTTTTATTAATTCTGCATTTGCATTTTTTATTATCTGAAGTGTTTCTTTTTCCTGTCTTTTTTTGTAGTTTTCAAATTCTGCTTGTAATCTTTTTAGAGTATCTAATAGTTCAGTGTATTGTTCTTCTGTTATTTTTTGATTGTTTTCTTTTGGTTCTTTTGTATTTTTTTGTGTTTCTTCTTGTACCTCTGAAGTATCTTTCTTTTTCATAAAAAACACCTGTGCTTATTGTTGATTTAAAATCAACAAAGTATATGTAAAATTAACTTATATATAAATTTTATGAAAAAAATAACAAAAAGAAATATTAAAAATACGATTCTTAAATAATAACTTAGAATCCTTTTACTTAGAACCTTTTATGTTTTTGATAACATTCCCTGCAATAAACAGGCTTGCCCTCTGTTGGCTTAAAAGGAACTTCTGTTTCCTTTCCGCAATCTGAACAAGTTGCTTTATGCATTTCCCTTGGTCCAAAAAATCTTTGACCGGACCTAAAATTTCTTTCCATTTTTATTCCTCCTTGAATTTTACGAGAAGCAGCTAACAGATAAATACCTGAAAGTAATACTAGACGTAAAAATCACTACATATTTAGAAATAACAACAAATATATAAATATATGCTTTATCACATTATAGAAGCATTTTTAGAAAAAATAAAGAACACAAATACTTTGTTAATTATTCCCACTGCTTTAATGCTTCTTCTTCCATGAAATGCAATTTGCCTGGAACAATAATACAATGCAGCGGCTTTCCAAAATCATAGTTAATTAAATCCTTTGCTTTGCCATATTTTATATGGAAGTCTCCACCAATTCTTGCACATCCAACAACCATGGTATTCTCATTGAAAACATCATCTCCTCGAGAGGCATTTATTTCAAGAAGATATTTTATGGCAAGATTAATTGTAATAAATCTGCCCTCTTGTGGTCTTAAGTCCAATAATATTAAAGTATGCAAACCCATTTCCTTATTCATTTTTAAAACATCATAATACGTTTCTGGTTTAAAGCCTTTTTCTGTAAAAGGTATGCTGGTAATTTTGCCAAATTTATATAATTCTAGACCTGTTATTCCTACTGCATTAAGTATTGATGCATTATGTATGAATTCACATTTTACAGAGTCTTTTTTCGCTCTCAGCATCAAATCTGTATGCGTAGTAGCACCAAAAATATCTCCTACAACAAGAAAAGCCACATCATTATCTTTTGCATTATTAATAATTATATCTGCGTTTTTCTCTACTAATGTTCTATCTGCAAGCAGCACTTTTTTTCCGTACAAGTCCTCTAATTTTGATATTGGTACTTGAAGAATTGATGTATAATTTTCTAAGTAAACATATTCACATTTCTTAATGGCTTCCAAACCCTTTAAGGTTATATCTTTTTCATCATTTAATCCTATTCCTATAAAATATAATGTCATGACACTGAGAAAAACATACAGGTTTATAAATTTAAACTTTAAATCCGAATTTTAACTCTTAAGAAATCAATTCATTGTTCTCTGAAGTATTAATAAATCTTCTGTAGTCAATTTTTTTCCTGACTTAAGCTTTTCTTTAACTTCTTCATCCTTATGCTTTAATAATTGCTGATTTGCTTTTTCAAAGTCCTCTTTTAGTTGAACATTATTTTCATTCAATAATTTTTTTATTTCAGAAACCCTGAGATTCCTCTTATCTAATTCTTCGATTATTTTATGCATCTCATTTTTTATTTTAGATATTTTATCTTCTAACTCTGAGTCCTTCTTTCTTAATTCATCAATCTCTTTAGTAGACTCAATTAATTCATGATGATGTTTTTGGCTTTCCCTTACAGATGCCTGAACAATTTTTTTTGTCATATCCAGCTGCGATTTTAATTCTTTAGATTCTCTAAACAATAAATCCAGTTTCTTGTTCAATTGCAGTATAGATTTAGAACTATCATATTGCTTCTTTAATTTTTGAAGAACTTTCATTAATTCTTTTTCTTTTTCAAAACTTAATGCTTCAGTCTCTATTTTAAATTCTATTTTTCTAATATTGCTTTTTATTTTTAAGGGATCATCTACGCCCAATTTTTCTGTTAACCTTTTTTTCTCTTCTTTTAACTTTTTTATCTCTTCTTCTATTCGTTCTATTTCTGATTCCATTTCTTCTTTTGTTAATTTGGTATTCTTAACCACTCCTGTTAAAGAATCCCTCTTAGTTTTATTTTCTCTTGCATTTTTTATTCTTGAAAATATGTCTGAGCTTACTTTCTTTTTTTCCCTAAATAGTTCTTCCTTCTTATAATCTAAATTATGCAGATTTTGTCTTAAATCTTTTATTTCTGATTTTAAAGAATTCAGTTCAGCAATAAGATTTTTTATCTCAGATTCACTCAACATATTTTTTGCCCTCAAAACATAAAAACATAAAAATTAAATTATAAAAAATTAACCAAATAAAGCACTTAAACCTGCTGCTGATTGTTCTTCTGCCTGTTTATCTTCTTTCTTTTCTTCTTTTTTATGGTCTGCTTTTGTTTCTGTGTGTGCTGGTGCAGCTGCTACTGGTGCAGCAACAATTGTTGCATTTTTTATTGCTTCATCTATATTCACTCCTTCCAATGCTGCAACTAATCCTTTTACTCTGCCATCATCAACATGTACTCCAGCCGCTTCCAATACTTTCTTAACAGATGCTTCATCTATTTTTTTACCTGCTTTATGCAGTAACATTGCCGCATATACATATTCCATTTTTACCTCCAACAATTATTATTTTTAATAATTATATTTTTTTCTATTTTACAAATTAGCAGTTCTCTTTAATGATTCTGCCTGAGCATCAGCCTTCGCTAATAATTGGTCTATAACTAAATCTGCTAGTATATCTCTTTCAATTGCTAAAGTTCTTGAATCTTTAAATGCTTTTTGTATTAAAATACTTATTGTGTCTTTGCTTATGTAAGATATTTCTATGGCCAAGGCATCTGCCTCAACTGAAGCTTGTTGTATCTGCTTTATTAGTGTATCTTCATCAACATCTAAAACATCTTTAGTTAATATGTCGCCATTTTCATATACTGCAACTAATTCCAAACCAATCTCCATAGGCTCTATTCCTAATCTTAATAGCAAAGATGCTAATTGCGGTTTTATGATATCGCCTTTCTTTGCAACTAAAGCATCTTCCTTTATTGCAACCTTTCCGCCATCTATTCCTGCTTTTATTTTTAACATTCCAAGCTCTCCTATTATTGGTCCCGGGGCAAAAGGTGTTTGTCCTGCAGGAACTATTATATCTTTAGGAGCAACCTGGCCTGCTTTTATTGGTGCAGAACTTTTGCTTTTCTTTAGAGTTTTATAAAGTTTAAACGGATTTTCTTTTGTTAACAGCAAGGCGGGCATGCCGACTAAATAATCATTTAATCTATCTATGTTCTTTTTATCTGATTCTTTAAATGCTTCTTTTATTATTGTTTTTTTTGCAATTCTTATTATTGCATCCTTTCTTAGTTTATTCTTCATCACTTGTAATTGTTTTGCAGGAAGATTCTCTATATTTAATAAAGCTATTATAGGATATTCCTTAAATAATTTTTTAAGATCTTCTACTGCTTTTATCTTTGATTGGGGTATTTTTTTTGTTTTCCTTATGGTGGATTTTTCGCTCATTTTTATACCTCCACCTTTACTGCTCTTCCCATTGTTGTTTTAACAAAAACATTTTTTATATTGTTTTTTTCCTTAGGAAGATGATGTATTATTTGATCATATACAAAAAAAAGATTTTCTGACAATTGTTCATCAGTCATGTCTTCCCTGCCGATTTGAACTTGTATTAATGGTTTATTCCTTGCCAATATTCTTATTGTTTTTTGCAATCTTTCATATAATGGTTTTATGTTTGATTTTGATGCCACAACGCATCCTGCTTTTGGGTTTGGCATTTTATTTCTTGGTCCCAGAATTCTTCCAAAAGTTGCTGCAACCTTTGCCATTAATGTTGATTGTGCTATAAAATAATCGTTGTTTTTTGCCAATTTCTTTATTTTTTTCTTATCCTTTGCATATTCTTCAAATTGCACCAATGGTATTACCGTATCACAGACTGCTTTTGCTTCATCATACATGTCAACATCTACAAATGCAGCTATTTTTTTCTTTTTACCTGTACCATGTGGCAGTGCAATATAAAAATCTATTTGATGTTCCGGCTTTTTAAAGTCTAGGTCTTGAAGATTAACTACAAGATCAACCCCTTGAACAAAATTTCTCTTGGGAGAATTTTCTCTCATCTTTTTTATAAAATTCATAAAATCTTTTTTATCCATTTTTCCCTCCTACATATATGTAGTAAACAATCAGTCAAAAGAAAGGACTGAATTGTCTATCGGGTTTTATGAGAGGAAAAAATAATTATTTATAAATGTTGTCTTTTAGGACTTTTAGAATAATCTTTTGACTAAAGAATAATTAAATATTTAAAATTTTATTAATATTTAAAGATTAAATGTAAAATTAAACATAAACTAAATGTTTTTCAAATAATCTCTTCCGTGATGTTTTTCAGCACCTCTTATAATTAATAATATAAATCCTGCGATTATTCCTCCAAAAATATCAAATATCATATCCCACCATGCATCATATACTTGTAAGTCCGAAATGGAGGGCTCTAAACCATCCCCAACACTAAAAAGACTCTCACTATATATTCCTAAATATCTTGTTCCTATAAATTCATTAACTTCGTGTATTAAATTAAACCCCAGCATGATTAATATTGCTATTATTATATTTTTTATTATCCGCTCTTTAGAGTGTGATATTAGTATGTAAAATATTACTATTGTTGCAAACAAACTATTTATTAAATGAGCCCATTTATCATATCCTATTTCAAAGATTCTGATGCTAAAGAACCCAAATAAAACTCCCAGATTATGAAAATATAATGGAAGAAATCCTAAAAATATGACTATTGGATTTAAAGGATTTTTTTGCTCTATTAAATAAAACAAACCTATTGCTACTAAACAAAAAATGTTGTCCATAATAAATTTCGGCTTAAAAAATATAGAATATAATAAGAATAAAAGTTGTATAAATGCACCCATTATAAATACATTTCTCCTTTTTACATACATCTCATTCATTCATTAAAAAAAAACAAAATGTCTTTATAAATTTTTACTAAATTTTTACAAAACAACATATATTAAAAATAATGTTAAAAATAATATATATATCAATGAGTATATCAATGATTAGAAATATTAATGAAAAAATATTAATGGTTAAAAATTTAAAGAAACAACAACAATTTACTATTGTGTTAAAAAATACAGACAAAAAAAACAGTAAGAAAACAAAAAAAACCATCTTGATAATAATCACTTTAATATTTATATTTTTAATACTGTTTTTTTTCAGAAAAATAAATCTGATGATTAAAGAAGATATAACTTTAAACATCAAGGAAAATCTCGATTTTATTAACGCGACTCACGGTGAAAATTTTTCCCTTAACACATACCTTGAAATAAACAACTACTGGTTATGCAATGCGAGATGTGACGAAAACATAATTTCAATCGATTCCGGAAATGTTATTTTTAACAATACGTTTTATGTAAAAAACAATTTCGTAAAGAAAAATTCTTTAACACTTCCCGTTGAAAAAGGATATGGTCAATCTGTATATCAATATGTTGTTTATTGTAAAAACATGTATTTAAAAAGTTGTCCTGTTAATAACAAAACATATACAAGAAGGAAAACTTTGATTGTGAATCGTGAACCAAATGAACATGAAAAAGAAATAATAATTAAATCGATGAACTTATTTCATAATGTATCTTACAACATAGGATATTCTGAACTTAATATAGATCATGCTACAAATATTGTTTTTGGTTTGCCAATGTTTTTTAATGAAACTTTTAAAGAAAATGTTTACTCTCAATATAATATTCTGAGCGATTTAAGAAACAAGGAATATGAAATTACAGAAAAATGGAATGATGATTATTATGAAGAATCTTATTCAATTTTAAACGAAATATCCAATAAGAGCAAAGAATTATTGCATAGCTCTAATGAATTTTTATTATTAGTCCAGAACAGAATATTGTTTTATAATAAAGTAATGGAGATTCATGAAAAAAATTTAAAAAAAGCCTTCTTTATAAAAGAAATGATTTTTAAATATACTGGAGAAGATTATGAAGAATTTGATGGTTTTACTGCAATTAATTTAATAAATATTAACACTGAAAAACTAAACAATATCGAGAATAATCTTAAAGATTTTGAACAAGAAAAAGTTCTTAGAGAAATTTTCCTTGAAGAAAATAAGATTAATGAAACAATAAGCTATTTTGATTTATCATTAAAAAATACAGTGCATGATTATCTTACTTTTTTCATAATCAATAATTTATCCTGTTCTATAATACAATGCAATCAAACACTTTTAGACGCATACATAATCAATATTATAAAAATTTTCAATGAATCAAAAAATAATTCTTACATAGATGTGAATGATTTAAATCAAGATAGAATCGATGAAAGCAATATAAAAAGTATGCTTAATGAAATTGATTATAGATGTGAAATATATAAAGAAACAAGAAAAAATCTTGAAAATGCAAGAAATATAACAAAAAACAATAGAAATGCTTCTAATATCTCAAACACAGAACTAATTAATGAAGAAAATGCTTTTTTATATGATTTGTTAAGTAATTTAAAAATTAATAATCAGATTATTCACAACAAAAAAAACGACTATTTATTGCTGATTAATATTTCTAACAATATTGACAACAAAACGCCAAATCATAATCTCACTAAATATTTCTTTTTGAATTTTGAATTTTTGGAAAGCTCGATAAATAATATTGAAAGGTATTGCAATAGCACTAATAACATCGATAACCTTTCATATCTAGAAATAAAAAATTTTAGTTTCAAAACTTATTCGTTGCCTGATTTCAACAACTCTCCGAATATTAAAGATATGAATTTTCCAGAAAAAAAATGTTGTTTTTACAAGAAATGCAAAAAATGTTCTGAATACGACAAATATCCCTTAATACTAATACATGGTCATTCTTTTAATCAAAAAAATTCTGCATATCAAAGCACTGAAATATTTAATTTTCTTGAAGAAAAACTTACAAATGAATACATTAGTCTAGGAATAGAAGACTTTTATACTGCACGTAATAAAATAATGTTTGACATATTAACAAAACCCACATATTATATTAACAAAAAAGACATTTTTGGCAATGAAATAATTGAATCTAAAGATGAAACAATAGAAGAATATGCAGATAGACTTAAAGACATAATAGATAATACAAAAAAGACGAGTGAAAAAGACAAAGTAAATATTGTTGCACACTCAATGGGTGGCTTAGTTGTAAGAAGATATATACAAAAGTACGGCCATGAAAATATTGATAATTTAATACTAATTGCAACCCCTAATCAAGGAATAATAGAAAAAATATACAACTTATGTATTGTGTTTGGAAATAAAAATGAATGCCTGGATATGAAAAAAGATTCGGATTTTATAAAGAAAATAAATACACAATATGATATGCCCAAAACTTTTTTAATAATTGGAAGAGGATGTAATTTGGATGGAGAAGATTCTGACGGAATAGTTACAATAAGTAATGCCAAATTAGGGGATGAATTTACTTATAAAACATACTACATTGAAGGGGAATGCACTACGACAAAATTGTTGCATAATGAAATTTTGTATAAAGAAAAAACAGCAGACATAATAAAAAATATCTTGAAATAACCTATACATGTTTAAAATAAATAATATGAAAAATAACATACTAAAAGATTAACGCCCAGACCCGGATTTGAACCGGGAAGTCTTTCGACATCGGTTTTCCTTTCAGGATTCGAGACCGACGCAATACCAGGTTATGCGATCTGGGCGTATGCGACTGCCGAGATTCGAACCCGGGCCACGACCTTGGGAGGGTCGTATTCTACCGCTATACTACAGTCGCAATAATTTTCATAAATTTGAAAGATTTTATATATTTGACTAAATAAATTTTAAAATAATTTAAAAATACTTTAAATAAATAATCTAAACACTAAAAATAATTAAAATTTATAAAAACGATTATCAATTTTTTATAAGAGGTGAGTTTTTTGTATACTGGACTGACAAATAAAGAAGCAAAAGAGCTGCTTTCTAAATACGGAAAAAATGAAATCAAGCAGAATAATAACAATACTCCCCTAAAAATTCTTATAAGACAAATCACAACTAATCCAGTAATATATTTATTGATTGGTGCTTTTTTGATATCTATCTTTGTTGGAAAAATCTTAACTGCATATGTTGTTCTTTTGGTAGTACTGATTGTGATATTTGTGGGGTTCATACAAGAGTTCAAAGCAGAAAAGTCTATCGAAGCATTAAGACAGATGATAACACCCACATCAATAGTAATTCGTGATAAAAGAGAAATAGAAATAGATACTAGAGAGATTGTTCCGGGCGATATATTAATATTACGTGCCGGAGATAAAGTTCCTGCAGATGCAATAATTCTAGAAGAAAAAGATTTGGCTGTAGATGAATCCCTGCTTACAGGAGAATCTAAAGAAGTCAAAAAAACCGCAGAAGAAAATTATGATAATAAAAAAGATGCATTTACACAAAACAATATGGTTTATATGGGTACTTTTATAATAACAGGTAAATGCACCGTTAAAGTTATACATACTGGAATGAATACTAAATTCGGATCTATTGCAGAGAGCATTTCAAAGTCTGATAAAGAATTGCCATTGCAAAAGAAAGTCAATGTTCTTATAAAACAACTAATAATTTTAGCTTTAACCATATCTATAATAACAGGTATAGTGCTTTTATTAAAAAACAGTCCAATCACTTATGATACTGCAATAGAAATATTAATTGTTATTCTTGCGTTAGCAATAGCCGCATTCCCTGAAGGTTTTCCTGTTGTTCTTATAACTGCACTAGCCAATGGTGCATATAGAATGGCAAAAAAAAATGCCATTATAAACAGAATGTCTATAATAGAAACTCTTGGAGAGACAACAGTTATATGCGCTGATAAAACAGGCACAATAACAACAGGCCAAATGACTGTCAACAAAATTTTTGCCGATAATGTTTTTTTTGAAATAAAACCAACAAATGAACCCTATAATGAAATATACTATAATAATAAAAAAGTTTCTTTAAAGGAAAACAAAACCCTTAATATGATAATTAAAACAGCAATATTGTGCAATGATGCTTATATTGAAAGAAAAGATGAAAATATCATAAGAGGTTCTCCGACTGAAAAAGCATTAATAATATTAGGCGCAAAGTTAGGCGTCTATAAAGAAGATTTTGAGTACGAAAAAATAGATGAAAAACCTTTCACTTCTGAAAGAAAAATGATGAGTGTTATTGTAAAAGAAAAAAAAACAAAAACAATGTATTCAAAAGGTGCACCGGACATTTTATTGAAAAAATGCAAATATATACTTGAAAATAATGAAATAAAAAAATTAACAGACAACAAAAAAGCATCAATATTAAAAAACATAGATTCTATGTCTAAAAAAAGTTTTAGGAATATTGCTTTTGCATACAAAACAATAAACAATATCAATTCTAAAAACATAGAAGAAGAACTTATATTCTTAGGATTTGCCGGAATGAAAGATCCCCCTAGGCCTGAAGTTAAGGAAGCCATAGAATTATGTAACACTGCAGGAATAAACGTAAAAATGATAACAGGAGATAGTTTGGAAACAGCAAAAGCAATAGCATCAGAAATAGGATTAAAAGGGGAAGTAATTACGGGGCAGGAACTTGATACATTAACAGATGATGAATTATCAAAAATCGTTAGCAAAATAACAATATTTGCAAGGGTTAGACCCGAACATAAATTAAGGATAGTAAAAGCACTAAAAAATAATGGGGAAATAGTTACAATGACAGGAGACGGAGTAAATGATGCTCCGGCCCTTAAAGAAGCACATATTGGTGTTGCAATGGGTAAAAACGGCACTGATGTTTCAAGAGAGGTTGCAGATATTACCTTAAAAGACGATCATTTTGTAACAATAGTTGATGCTATAAATGAAGGCAGAACAATATTTATGAATATACAAAAATTTTCAGCATATCAAATATCAATAAATATTGCACAATTATTCATAATTGCAATATCTATAATAATAGGATTGCCTCTTCCATTATTAGCAATTCAAATACTATTTATGAACATAATCTCTGATGAGATAACGGCAATAAGTCTTGTATTTAATCCTAGCTCAAAGGACGTCATGAGTATTCCACCAAGAAAAAAATCTAAAATAATAACGACTCCTATTTTGTTATTTTTGCTAATTTCAGGATTTTTAATGACGATAGGAGCAATAATTTTATTCTACTTTAATCTGCATGTTCTTAATTTAGAAATTAATGAAGCTAGAACGGGTGTGTTTGCTCTTATGACATTGTTTGCAATTGTGAATGCATATAATTTCAGATCGTTCAGAAAATTAATACTAACAAGGTCACCTTTTATTAATAAGTATTTATTTTATGCATCATTATTTTCAATAATGTTCACAATAATAGCAATATACAGTCCATTGAATAGTGTTTTAGAATTAAAACCGATAAGCATAATTCCTTGGATATTTGCAATATTGCTTGCTTTAGCATTTACAGTAATTATGGATAATTTAAAAATTGTTAATAATAAATATAAAATTTTTAAAAATACTTAATTTCAAAAATTTTAAAAATACAAAAAAAATTCCATGAAAAAATGAAAACTTTTAATGAACTTTTAAATAAAAAAGCATTATTACTATTTATAGTTTTTATGAGTTTATTGTTTTTGCCTGAAGTTAAATCTGAAGAAGTTAAAGTGGGCATATATGTTTTAAATCTCGGAAGATTTGATATATCTACAGGTTCATTCACAGCAGATTTTTATCTTTCTATGGTCTGTGAACAAAATTGTTCACCTGAAAATTTTGAATTTATGAATGGCAGGGCAACAAGTGTTGATAAAATAATAGACAAGCCAAACGAAAAATTTTATAGAATACAGGCAAATCTTGCTAGCAGGGTAGATTTAATAAAATTTCCTTTTGACAGACAAAAAATGCAGATTATAATTGAAGATAAAGTTAATACTATTGACAAAATAAAATATGTTCCGGATTTAGAACAAACAGGGATTGATGATTCAGTTATATTTACAGGATGGAATATAGATGGCTGGGAAGCAGTAGTAGATGAACATGAATACGATATATATGGTGAAAATTATTCAAGATATACATTAAATATACATATATCTAAAATATTTCTTAATTCATTCATAAAAACCTTGTTGCCTATAATATTTATAATGCTTGTAGCATTAAGCAGTTTTGTTATCGATCCTGATAAAATAGCAACAAGAGTTGCTATGATAAGTTCTGCATTGGTTGCATCAGTAATGTTTCATGTATCAATAACAAACCAAATACCTCCAGTAGGATATTTAACTCTTGCTGATAAATTTATGATGCTAACATATTTTATATTGCTTGTAAGTTTCATAATAAATATTGCTTTATTTGATTTACAGGAAAAGAAAAAAGAAAAAATAGTAGAAAAAGTACATAAATTAACAGAATACAGCATGTTAATAATAGTACCAATAATATATATAATATTTTTTATAATAATATATTATTTCTAATAATATTAAATTTAAATATTTAGTCTTATTATTTGCAAAAATTTAATAAATAAAGCATTTCTCTAAAAAATTATGGATGTACTTATAGTAATTTTATCAATAGTAATAATATTGTTGCTTCTGATAATGAAATATATAAAACAGCCCTATGCAATTGCATATATATTGTCAGGAATAATTCTGGGTGTTAATGGTTTAGGATTGATAAAAAACACTGAAATAATAGAAAAACTTGGTGAAATAGGAATAATTCTTTTGCTGTTTTTTATTGGAATGGAAATATCGCTCCCTAGATTATTGTCTAACTGGAAAATAGCGATATTAGGAACAATAGGCCAAATTATAATAACAGCAATTTTTAGTGTTTTTATAGGAAATTATTTTAATTGGTCTATTGAAAGAAGCATACTAACATCTTTTGTGATAGTTTTAAGCAGCACTGCTGTTGTAATAAAACTATTAGAGGATAATAATGAACTTAAAACTAAAATTGGACAAAATGCTTTAGCAATATCAATAGTGCAAGATGTTATGGTAATACCTATGATTATGATATTAACTTTTTTTTCTAAGGATTCATTATCAACATCAATACCTTACACCTCAATTTTAGGAACAATAATTTTTATTTCTATAATAATAATATTATTAAGAAAGCCTATAAAATTGCCTTTTTCAAGAATAGTTCATAAAGATCATGAGTTACAGGTTTTTCTAGCAATACTGTTTTGTCTTACAGGTGCTTTAATTAGTGAATTTTTCGGTTTATCAATGGCAATGGGTGCATTTGTAGCAGGAATACTTGTATCAACAAATAAAGATACACATTGGGTTAAGAATGCATTATTGCCTTTTAAAGTCATATTTTTAGCATTCTTCTTCATATATATAGGAGTTTTAATAGACATTAAATTCATTATACAAAACTATATACATATAATAATCTGGGTATTATTCATATTTATTATAAACACAATAATTAACACAATAGTATTAATTTTACTGGATAATTCATTCAAAGAAAGCGTTTATATTTCTGCAGTGCTTGCTCAAGCAGGAGAATTTGGATTCCTCATAATAGATATGGGTTATAAAAATAAAATACTGCAACTGTATGAGTATAATCTTGCAATATCAGTAATAGCATTAACAATAATATTAAGTCCACTTTGGATAAAAATAATTAAAAAAATAATGAAAGTAGACAAAAACTATATAGAATACCTAAGAAACAAATATATTAAACAATTAAGAAAACAACTAAGAGATTAATACTATAAAAAAATTACCAAAACAAAAACCAAAATGTTCACTATTCTTCAAACTTCTAGAAAAAATACATTCTATAGACTAAAATTGAATGCTCCCGCCGGGATTTGAACCCGGGTCACAGCCGTTCTCCATTTCTTGAGAGGGCTGTATGATTGTCCGGACTACACTACAGGAGCATCATTTAATTTAAGATTTAAAAAATGTTTATAAATGTTATTTTTATAAAAATAATTACTATATATGTTAAAATAATTTTATGTTAAAATATTTTCAGAATAGTCTTCCTAAAATATATGCATCTTCAAAACTGCCGTCTTCTAGAAGTAATGCATTGATTTTTTTTCCTTCTATTTTAAAACCGTTTTTTTCTGCAACCCTTAATGATGCTTTATTGTTTACAGCTATTTCAGCATCCAGTCTTTTCAGTTTGTTTTTCTTTGCATATCTTATTAATTCACTAACTAACTTTGTTGCTATGCCATTATTAGAATATGCCTCTAAAACAAACCATCCACATTCTGCCCTGTGTTGCATTTTAGAAAAACCGTTTATGGAATATAAACTTAATCCGATAACTTTATTATTGTAAACTGCTATTAATGTTATATTGTTTTTTGATGCTAGCTTTTTATCTATTAACTCCGGATTTGCAACCAGGAAGAAATTTTTATTACAAGAATATTTATTTTTGCATTTATCACACTCATAATTACAGGATTCTGTTATGCAATCCATTATTGCTTTTCCATCTCCAGGAATCGCTTTTCTTATAGAAACTTTCATAGAGAAAATATATATTGTACTTATTAGTATTTATAATTATCGATTTTATAGCTTAATCTTGTTCTCTCCAATGCTGTTCTCTCTTTCATTCTTTTAACATACTCCTTGGTTTCCTTAGGCATTTTTGAAATATTCCAGTCAAGGCTTTTTAAACGTCCATGTCCGCCATTATATGCTGCATTCAGTAGATCAAGCTTTTTATCTGTGTCCAAGCTATCAAAGCCGGGATAATTTTCTTTTAAAAATTTATCAATTATAGAAATATGTTTTAAACTGGCAATACTGTTCATATACGGATTTCCTGCATATTCAAATGGTTCCTTCATTATATCTTTCCATGAATTTTCCATTATTTGAAATAATCCCTTTGCACCTGCAGGACTCACTGCATTTGGATTGTTAGAACTTTCCACATAACTTCTTGCCAATTGCACATCTATAGTTACATATTCAGGAACATTAACCTTTTTGTATGCTTCCTCTAAGATATTAAAAACATTTATTGACTTGTAATCGTTGCTTAAATAAGAATTGTATATTTTAGCATTATTTAACCTTTTTTCCAAATCAGGAATATATTGTCTTTCAGAATCCGGACTGCCAGCTAATGAACTTGTTATTAATGTTACTAATACTCCATCCTTTACTAAATTCATTAGCCTTTTCATTTCTAGTATTATTTCTACTATACGCTGTGTATGATTTAAAGCACACACTACTATACTTATGGTATGATTCAGTTATTAACGGGTGTTTTGTTTTCAATCGAATCACTATTGTCTTCCAGTATATAACTATGACTGGATTACAAAAAGTATGATATAGGAAAAAACAACTTATTTATAAAATTTATGATAGATTATACCAAATATAAAAAAGATATTGAAAGATAAAAACAATAAAAAAAAAACAATATAATAAACTTAAACGCAGCATAATAAAGTTTATAATTAAAGACAAAACATCAAAAATGTGCAAAATAAACAAACTATCCTGCCAATATTTCTTGTAGTATTAATAGATATGATAGGAATAGGAATAGTTATTCCTGTACTCGGACCATTGTTTCTATCCACAAACATATTTTTTGATCAAAACAAGGGGTTTACACATCGTGCATTAATTCTCGGATTTCTTTTAGCATCATTTGCAATAGCACAATTCTTTGGTGGACCAATACTTGGAGCATTATCAGACAAATATGGAAGAAAAAAATATCTTATTATTTCACTAATCGGAACATTTATAGGATATGTGTTGTTTGGATTAGGAATAATATATCATGATATATGGCTTCTTTTTATCGGACGTATAATTGATGGATTTACTGGAGGAAATATAACAATAGCAATGTCTGCTCTTGCCGATATAAGTGATGAAAAACAAAAAGTGAGAAGATTTGGACTTATAGGTATGTCTTTTGGATTTGGTGTAATAATAGGACCATTAATTGGCGGGCTGCTTACCGATTCTACAATAATATCCTGGTTTAATCATGCCACACCATTCTGGTTTGCAGCAATACTCTGCCTATTAAATATAATATTATTATTATATAATTTTAAAGAAACGCTTCAGCACCCAAGAAAAACAGAAATAAGCATTACTAAAGGAATAAAAAATATCAGTAGAGCATTAAATACAGGAAAACTAAAATTGCTGTTCATCACATTATTTTTGTTCTCATTAGGATTTTCATTCTTTACACAATTCTTTCAAGTATTTCTTATAACAAAATTTGCGTTTAAAGAACAAAACATAGGTTTATTCTTTGCATTTATGGGATTATGGATTGTTCTAGCACAGGGATTAATTGTGAGACCGTTGTCAAAAAAATATAATCCAGAACAGATAATGACTTATTCATTAATTATGACCTCAATATTTATGATTTTATATCTTGTCCCTACAAATCCTTCATGGATTTATCTTATTGTACCATTTATGGCAGTCTCTAACGGACTAACAATGCCTAATTCTTCAGCCCTCATATCAAACCTCTCGCCAAAAGATATGCAAGGAGAAATATTAGGCATTAATCAATCGTTCACTTCATTAGGAATGGCATTGCCTCCAATAATTTCAGGAATAGCTTCAGGAATTCATTATACACTACCGATAATAATAGGATCAATAACAATATTTACTTCATGGATAGTATTCATGTTCTTCAAACCAAAAATCTCAAAAATAAGAGAAAAAAAATAAACAGGCAATGGGACATATCCAATCCGTTCATAGCCCCAGCCTCCACTTTGGTACGGGCCATGGGAGATTTGAACTCCCGACCAACAGATTAAGAGTCTGCTGCGCTACCAGGCTGCGCTAATGGCCCATCTATCAAAAGATTATTCCTTATTTTTTTCAAAGGCATTTCTTAATATATCTTCTCTATAACCTTTTGGTGCTTTTCCTGTTGTTGCATATACATATAAAGCAGTGTTAAAAACACTATTTGCTATACTGAAAAATGTTAATACTCCTATTATATATATTATACCTAAAACAATTATTACTATCGGAAGCAGGGGTATTGCTATTGTTAAAAATACCAATATTAATGTTATTATTAAACCAGTAATTATTAATATTGTTTGTATTAATCCTAAGCCATAATATCTTATTAAACTTTCACCCCATGTTTTTTTGAATACTGTTGCTGAATTTTTTAATGCTTTTATTGGTCCGATATTATTATAGACCATTCCAGGCACTACGAATGATGCTACTAAACTCCATGCCACACCGATTATTGATACTATTATTTTTATTATTATTTTTCCTGTTTCGCCCATTCTTTCTGCTGTATCCTCTAAAAGTCTTAAGAGTAATCCGATTATTGCTGAAATTAATGCCCATCCAAGTATTAGATGTGTTTTTGACAATGCGAATTTAATGCTTTCAAAAAAAGTTGCATTCTTGCCGTCAAATCTTTTTTTTATTGTATATACTGCACATACATTAAAGAATATGGATATAAAAATTAATCCCAGATATATAATGAATATTGATATAAAGAAATATTCTCCTATTATAAATCCAGAGATTATTGTTGGGAATAGCATTACTAAAATAAATAGCAAGGAAAATATTCCCCCTATTATTGGAAATAACAATAATTCCTTGTCTTTTTTCATTACATCAACACTTAATTTTAATAGTTCTAAACTTCTTTTGAATGCGTTCATAATAATCACCATTTAATTTTTATATACACGCCGACGCCCGGATTTGAACCGGGAAATCCTTTCGGAAACTGGCTTTCTATTAATTTATTAAAAACTCAAGGCCAGCGCAGTACCAGGTTGTGCCACGTCGGCATATTAATAGAATAAAGGTTTAATTTATAAATATTTAGTTACTTCTAAGCAACATGACTAAAAACGCCATGCTTGTTAATAAATTAAAGATTTCTATAATACTTTTATTAATTTCTTTCATATTATTAATAATATCATTATCAAAAATATTTAATAATACAGTAAATTTCTTATTAATAATTCTCTCCACTATAATTATAATTTTTAGTATCTTAAATATTATTAAAATAATTCTTAATTTACTAAGAATATTTCTAAAATAGTGCGGGTGGCGAGACTTTCCACTAAAACTTAAAATAAGTTATAGTATTTGAACTCGCGACTTCCACGTATCTCAATTCATTGCCATGAAGGCTCATCGCTCAAAATTATGAGCGTGGCAATCTAACCAGGCTGAGTTACACCCGCATAAATATTAGAGAAAAAACAAGTATTTATAAATTTATAGGTATACACTTCATATGTTATATCCTATAAAATATTTTTCATAAAAAATCTTTAATCTTTCTTGAATTAATGTTTTTTAAAATATCTTCACATATTTCTTTTGTTTCCTGTAAATATTCGACTATGGGATCACTGTCGTTTTTTGATAATATGTCTATTATTCTGTTATCACTTCCGGAATCAAATAATAATTTTTCTTCAGTTTCTAAATTTAATAATTTTTCAATTATTTTTTTTAATACTTCTTCTAATTCATGAACATTATAATTTTTTTTGGATATTTCTGAAAATTTATTGTATAATTCTGAAGGTATTCTTAATTTTGCTCTTATTTCCTCAGATCCGCCGTTTTTGTTTGAATAAACCCTCCCTATAACAAAATTTATCGCCTTGCATTTATCCTCTATGGTTCTTAATCTTTTCTTAAAATCTTTTTTTGTAAAAGCATTTATATAATTCTCATTTTTTAAATGCTGATCCTTATTTTTAATTATGCTAAAATCGTTCTTTTCAGGAATTTCTCTAATTTTATATTTCTGTGAATCTATATTCCTTCTTGTAATTTTTTTATTTAATCCGATTATCAATAAAACTATTATGTTAATTATATAGGATATTACTATATTTAATAAAGTTATCATTGGTCCATCTATGTTGCTTAGTGTAATAAAAATTTTCGAGTACCATAACAATAAGAACACAGAGGGAAATATTAAAGGCATTACCCATAACAAAAATTCATCTACTGAATTTTTTATCATATAAAATAAAGACAATATAAATAAAAACACCGGAATTGTTGAGAAAAACACCAAAAATATATTTGTCTCTGTTATTAAGGATAATGTCAAAACAGCACCAAAATAAATTATTAAAGATACAGATTTAGCTATGCTTAATGAAAAAGAATCATAAAAAGAATCATTTACAGGTTTTTTATCCATCTATACTTAATAATAAGCATTATTTATAAATTTTTATCTAGAAAAGACTTAATTTTTGTTTGTAATTCTTCCAATTCCTCCTTGTTTGAAGAATGTGCTTTACATGGATCCAGATCATTAACATTATTTATGGGCACTAAGTGCAAATGCAGATGCGATATAGAAATTCCTTCTACAGCTAAACCTATTTTCTTGCAACTAAATATTTTTTTCAATTTAGAAGACAACATTTTTGCTTTGAGCATTATGCTAATATATTCCTTATTATTATAATCAAACAAATAATCGTGATGTTTTTTTGGTATTAATAATACATGCCCTTTATTTATCGGATTTATGTCTAAGAATGCACAAAAATCTTTATCCTCCCAAATCTTATAAGAGGGAATTTCGTTTTTTGCTATTTTGCAAAATATGCACTCATTCATTTTTTTAATTACCATTTTATTAATTTAAAACAACAATATTTTTTTATATTGGTAATTTAATAATTAAAATATTTTAATAATATATAGTGAATTTAATAAATAATATTTGATTGTATTTATTATAATATTTTAAATTTATTATAAGAGTTTTATAAAATTTTTACAAGTTCTTTTAATGAATTTATTTTTTCCCTGTATTCCTGCTTATTCCTTCTATCAATAAGTATTGTTCTTATTCCTGCTTTTGATGCAGGAATCATATCGGATTCTATTCCGTCACCGACCATAACTGCTTCTTCCTTACTGATATTTGATTCAAGCAGTATATTTTTAAAAAATTCAGGATTGCTTTTTAGAATCCCTACATCACATGACAAATATATCTCGTTAAAATATTTTTGTAAATTAAATTTTGTTATTATGTCTTTAGAAAAACAATCAATGTTTGCAACTAACACCAGATTATAATCATTTTTTAAAGATTCAAGAACTTCAATAGTTTCAGGGTAGGTTTTAGTTAAAAGTTTGTTTTTATTCCATATACCTATTAAGGAATCAAGCTGTTCTTTGCTTAATCTGATGTTAAATGCGTCTGCTACTGCTTTAAAACCCTCAGAGAGATTTGTGTGTATGTTGGTCATAAAAACTGTTTCAAAAACATGTATATAATCCTGAAAAGGCATCCTTAATCCTAATATAAACTTTACTTGTTTTGAAGGACTTGGAAAAACACCATTCTCTACCAGTGTCCCTTGTAAGTCAAATATTATGGTTTTCATAATAATAGCTAAATCCTAATATTTTTAAATTTTAAGAATTTTATAAATATTACTTATAAGGTATATAAATTATTTATATAAATTACCTCAAATTCATTAGGTTTAATGCATCTTTAGGTATTTCTTTTAATATTTGTTCATGCAAAAAACCATTGGAAACTATGAATGATTCATCCCACTGCAAACCGCTCTTTAAATAATTTAATGGGTTGTTTTTGAAATCTGTTATTTTCCCTCCTGCTTCCTCTAAAATTATTGTTGGGGCTGCAGTATCCCATTTGCTGGGTGTAGAGGAATTATTTATATAAAAATCTGTTTTTCCTTCAGCAACCGAACAGATTCTTAAACCTAAACTTCCAAGTATTTTTTTTCTACACTTTAACTTGCTGTCCATGATAACATCCAAAAAATTTGGTTTTGCAAAAGGCCTCACGCTTCTACAAGCATTCCTTAATTCTTTAACATTAGAAACTGTTATTTTTTTCTTAATACCCTTATCAATTAACCATGCACCCTTTCCATTTTCAGCATAATAAACTTTATCATAAATTGGTGCATATACAACACCTAAAACAATTTTTCCATTGACTGACAAACCAATCATTATACAGAATTCTTCGCTTTTTTTAAGAAAACCTATCGTTCCATCAAGCGGATCAACTATCCATGTTGGTTTCGACAAATCCAAATCCTTATTTTCTGACTCTTCTGAAAGTATTTGATACCCGTATTTCTTTAAATGTTCACAAATATTTTTGTTAGACTCTATGTCAGCTATAGAAACAGGATTATAACCAGAGGAGCCTTTATTCTTTGTTTCTATATTTTTTCCATAATACTTTAAAAGTATCTTTCCAGAATTTTTTGCTATATTTATTATATCATTTATATCAATATTATACTGTTGATCAATTTTATTATCCTTATTATTAATATCTTCGTCTTTACTATTGTTTTCCACATTATACATATTATCTTAAAAAATATTATCTTTATTAATATTATCTTTATTAATAGATTATTAATAGTATCTTTATTATTGGCATATTTACTAAATTATTTAAAAAAAGTTTATAAATATTACATTATTTTTTTAAAATATGAATATGAGTGTTGATGAATTAAAAAACATTATAAGAAAACATGCATTGCATAATGCATTAAAATATTCTGGAAAAGCAAATAAAGGTTCAGTAATATCTAAAGTTATTGCAGAAATCCCTGACCTAAAAAAATATATGAAAACTGTTTCTTTTGAAGTTGATGAAATACTGTCTGAAATAAACACTTTAGAATTAGAGGATATCAAAAAGGAATTAGAAAAAAATTATCCTGAAATGTTAAAGGAAAAAGAAAAGGCTGAAAGAAATATTTTTGCTTTTCTTAACATAAATAAAAATGAAAAGGTTGTTACTGCATTCCCTCCTGGACCTGAAAAGTATCCACATATAGGTCATGCAAAGGCATGTATTTTAAATTATCTGCTTGCAAAACAGTATAAGGGTAAATTCATACTCAGATTTGAGGATACAAACCCTAATCTTGTAAAGAAAAAATTTTATGATATAATGATTGAGAATTTTAAATGGCTAGGTATTGAGTGGGATGAATTAATTTATGCCTCAGATTACATGGATTTATTCTATAAATATGCAGAGCAAACAATAATGCAGGGAGATGCATATATGTGTTTTTGTAATGAAGAACAGATAAAAGAATCACGTGCAGAATCTAAAGAATGTGTTCATAGACAGCAGAACATAGAACAAAATTTGTACTTCTGGAGAGAATTTAAAAATTATGAACAGGGAAAAGCAGTATTAAGAATGAAGATCGATTTAAAACATCAAAACACAACTATGAGAGATCCTACTATATTTAGGATAATTGATGAACCACATGCTAGACATGGAAAAAAATATAGAATTTGGCCAAACTATGACTTTCAAAATGCAATAATGGATTCTTATTCAGGCATAACAATAAGATTAAGAAGTAAAGAGTTTGAAATGAGAAGCGAACTTCAAAGATATATACAAGAAATTCTTAAGATAAAAGTAACGCGCACATATGAGTTTGCAAGATTCAACCTTGAAGGTGTTGAGAGTTCAGGAAGAATAATAAGGGAAAAAGTTGCCAGAGGAGAATATATTGGCTGGGATGATCCGAGACTAACTACAATAGTTGCTCTGAGAAGAAGAGGTTTTCTCCCTGAAGCGATAAGGAATTTTGTTATTTCTACAGGCATTACAAAATCAGAATCCGTGCTTACCTGGGATGATTTAATAGTTCAAAATAAAAGAATTCTTGATAAAACGGCAAAAAGATTTTTTATGGTTTATGATTATGAAAAAATAACAATTCATAATGCACCTCATCAAAAAATAAAACTAAGACTTCATCCTAATAATGATTCTTTTGGATATAGGGAACTTGAAGTTCAGGATGAGTTTTTAATACAAAAAAGTGATTTAAATGAATTAAAAGAAGGTGAGTTGTATAGATTTATGGATTGCTTGAATTTTAGAAAGGTCAACAATATCTTCGAATATGATTCCCTTGACTATGAAATATTTAAAAATAATGGCAAAAAAATCATGCATTTTCTCCCGGCATATGGAAACATAGATGTAGAAATACTTATGAATGATGGAATAACCATTAAGGGTTTGGCTGAACATTCTATAAAAAATCTTAAAGTGGGAGAAATAATACAATTTGAAAGATTTGGTTTTTGCAGATTGGACTCGATAAAAAATATTGATAACAAACAAGTATATATGTTTTGGTTTACGCATAAATAAACATAAAAATAACCAAAATAGAAAAAATTAATAATAAACAAATTAGTTATTTATATAAAGATTTTATTAAATCCCTAATAGTATAATCATTAGATAAAAAATCTAATTCTAATTCTTTTGAACCTAAAAGAAATGCTGATTTTTTACCTTCTTTTTTGACAGCATCTTTATCCCATTCATATACTGAAAACAATATTTTTCTTGGCTCGAAATATGTTTTTCCGTTATCTGTTTCTCTCTGATTTGCTCCCTCTAAAAATTTTATTCTATATTCTATCATCTTGTCTTTAGAATCAACATAATCAAACACTGAAATACTGTCTGATGGCATTACTATCTGAAGCATAGGGTCTATTTTAATGCTGTCTAAAACATATTCTAGAGCAGAATTTTGATTATAAAGCAATGCTTTTAGTCTTGTTTGAGAATATTTTTCATTAGTGCTTTTTTCCTTTTCAACTATTGATCTGACTGCCAAGGAGTTATTTATAGTAATTAATTCTAATTGGTCGTTCACAATTCCTCTCCAGTTGCTGTTTATGTTTCTTTCAGTAACAGCATCATATTCTTCATTTATGTTTTTCACTTTTGAGGCAATTTCTTCAAGTAGAAAATTACTATTATAATCTTTATATTTGTCCTCTATTTTTGTTTCTTTTATTTTATAATCTGGTTTGCTTATTTCATTGCATGCATAGTTCAAAAACATTAAAGGAATCATTATTTTAATACATTTGTTCATGATGTCACCTCATAAATTGTAATTAGGTTCTAATTATTAAAATAGAATCCATTACGTATTTATAAATTTTACTATTTTTTTTACTAATTAGTAATAACAAATTAAATATTATTTTAAAACAACAAACAATGAAAATAACACAAATAACAAAAAATAAATATAACAAATACACAGAAAAAGATTTGCAAAGAGGTGCAAAATGGCTTCAAAATGGATAATAGTAAAAAGTAAAGTTAAAGAATTAACAACACAATATAGTGTTTCAGAAGACTTTTATGAAACATTAAACGAAAAAGTAAAACAAACAATAAAAGATGCAATAAAAAGAGCAGAAGCTAATAAAAGAAAAACAGTGATGGGACGAGATATATAATTAGGACATAATACTTAACAAATAAATTATAATAAATTTATATTGAAAGATTAAAAATAATTTTTTTGATCAATCAATCTCTTCAGCTGAAAAATCTTTTGCTCAATCCTGTAAATAAATTCAGGGTTATCCTCTTTTTCCTTTAAATCCTCAAAAATTCTTTCTGCAGCCTCAAGTTCTTTTTTCAATTCAATGATTTTCGGATTTTTAACAACATCCTCTATTGTTTCCTCGATACTTTTTAATTCTTTTTTTCCTTGAACTTTTTTCTGAACAGCCACAGGCTTAACACTTTCAAAAGAAGAAGACTCTAATTCTGAAAAAATCGGCTTCGCAAATTTTTGATCTGTGTTTGATTCATTTTTTAAAGCTTTTGCCGAAATAGACAAATGCACAAACAAATCCTTGCTTAATTCTATCATTTTATATAAAACCTAAAAATTTTTTCTTTTTCTCAGGAAGAATATCCATTTGCTTTGTATCCAAACCCTCTAAAGGTGGAAGACTGTCCATGCTGTCAAGAGGAGGTAAAGAACTAAAAGTTTGCATTTGCTGAGGTGCTTTTTGATTTATAGGCTGTATGTTTGATTGAGAAGACTGCATATAAGAATACTGTTGATTCATTGATTGTTGGATTGGTTGTTGAATTTGTTGTTGATTTGACCTTTTTGGATACTGATTTTGGTTAAATTGTGTCTGCTGGCTGAACTGAGGACTAAATTGAGGATTAAACTGCTGTGATTGAGGAATCTGATTAAATTGGGGCTGTGGAGAGTTTTTTGCCTGAGGAATAGGTATTTGTGGAGATTTCACAACAATCGGTCCTGAATCATCTTCATCTTCATTAACTTCGTTTTTCTTTCCGGATAATTTATCATTAATAGATATTAATGCTTTGGCAATAGTCTCATTTTGGTCAAGAATTTGATTTAACTTTTCCACGGGTTTACTCTCCTGATATTCATCAATAATATCTTGTTGAGCATCTTCAAGAATAGCTATCAACTTATTTATAGTATTATTAAGCTTATCTATGCTTTGCTGCAAATCTTTCCCTTTATCAGATTCACCATATGGATTTTTCTTTAATAAAGCAATCTCTTTTTTTAATCTTTCAATCTCCCGTTTAGGCATAAGTTCATAATCAGAATCATCATCAACCATACAAACACCCCTTTTTAGAAAATATCAGAATATATCTTTATATAGTTTTCTATTTTAAAAAGCGTAAATTTAAATATTAGCGTCTAATACTTATAATATGATAGACATAAACCTTATAAGAAATAATCCTGAATTAGTTAAAAACAATATAAGAAAAAAATTTCAAGAAAACAAAATAAAACTTGTAGATGAAATACTTGAATTAGATTTAAAAATAAGAAAATTAAAAGGGGAATTGGATTCCTTAAGACACAACAGAAATATTTTAAGTGAAAATATAAATAAATTAAAAAAAGAAGGAAAAGATATAAAGAAACTTCTGGAAGAAGTAAAGAATATACCTCAAAAAATAAAAGAAACAGAAGCAAAACTTTCGGAATTAGAACATGATTTTAATTCTAAAATAATACTAATCCCTAATATTATACATGAATCTGTTCCTATAGGTAGAGATGCATCTGAAAATGTTGAAGAATCCAGACATGGTCATTATAGAGTTATAGATTTTGAAGCTAAAAGCCATGTAGAAATAGCTGAGGAATTAGAAATTGCTGATTTTGAAAACAGTGCAAAAACTTCTGGAAAAGGATTTTATTATTTACAGGGGGATTTAGCACTTCTTAATCAGGCCTTAATAAGATTTGGAATAGAAAAAATGGTTTCTAAAGGATTTTATTATGTGGAAACACCTTTAATGCTTAATAAAGAAGTAATAACAAAAGTCACTGACCTTCAGGATATGAAAAATCAAATATTCAAAATACAGGATGAAGAGTTATATTTAATTGGAACAAGCGAACATTCAATGATTGGAAGATATATTAACACGATTATTGATGAAAATAAACTTCCAATAAAACAAACTTCTTATTCTATGTGTTTTAGAAAGGAAATCGGAAGTCATGGCATAGATGAAAAAGGACTTTTTAGAACACATCAATTTAACAAGATAGAAATGATTGTGCTCTGTAAACCGGAGGACTCTATGAAATTTTTTGAAGAAATGAAAAATATAACAGTAGAAATATTCTCTGAATTAGAAATACCGATAAGAGTTCTTAAAATATGTTCGGGAGATTTGGGTGATTTAAAGCATTGCCAAGTAGACATAGAAGCATGGTCTCCTAGAAAAAAGGAATATTTTGAAGTCGGTTCATGTTCAAACCTGACTGATGCCCAGGCAAGAAGACTAAACATAAAATATCAGGACAAAAATAATAATAAGATATATGTTCATACATTAAATAATACTGCTATTGCCACTTCCAGAGCAATGGTTGCAATATTGGAAAATTATCAAAACAAAGATGGTACAATTGATATACCTAAAGTTCTACAGAAATACATACATGGAAAAAAAGTCATAGAAAAAACATTTAAAAAATAAATTAATGTCACTGTATAGTGATTAAAAAAATAAACTTTATAAACAAAGTATTCTTTCTGCAATTTATGAAGACAAAAATCAGTGCAAAAAGCATAATTTCAGAAGACAATGTCAAAATTTATTATTGGATAACTTATCGTACAGGCATGAATAAAAAATTCAAATTCTTACATCCTGCATCATCAATGAATCACACTTCACTAGAACCATTAGAGCATCTTCTAAACAAAGAAAGCATTCCGACAATAAATATAGATCCAAGAGGCACAGGCTATTCTCAAACACCTGTAAACAAAAAATATTTCAGTCTTGAAAAATATACAAAAGATATTGCAACAATCTTAAAAGCTGAAGGAATTGAAAAACCAGACTTTATTGGTCACAGTATGGGATTCATGCCATCAGTTAATTATGTGGCAGAAACAAATAATGGTGACAAAATATTCGGCATATGTGCATCATATCATTTTCCTGATACAACCGCAAATAAAATATTTTTCTATTTGTTCAATAACGGATTAAGGTATAACGAAATTTTTGGAAGCGCTGCTACAGGAATATTGCATATTATAAAAAACGAGTTCAGACCATACAATGACCAATCAAAAATTGCGAAAGGAATGAATATATACACTGCATTCACGGATGTTTCTATAAAAGAAGCAATAAATCATTGTCTAAGCGGCATAGAAATAAATAAATGGAATATAAGCGAACAATTAAAAAAAATAAATAATTCAATCATATTAATTTATGGTAACAAAGACAATATTGTGGTTGCTGAAAAGGCCGGTTCAAAGATTTTAGAAATAACAAAAAATGTGAGCATATATAAAATTGAAGGAAAACACGATGTTCCTATAAAAGATCCTACTTCGATTCTAAAAATAATAAAAAAATATGAATAAAAATAGATTAAAGAACATTCTGCTGAAAATTTATATAAAAAAATTATTAAAAAAACTTACAAGAATTCACCAATCATACTTTTTATCTTGGGATTCCTTAATAATTTTATCAGCATTAAGCTGATCATCATGCACTATAGTGGTTCTACCACAATAAGGACACTTTTCTACATGTTGTGATTCTTTTCTTGAAAATTTATATTTACAATTTGTGCATAAGTATCTTATCATTTTTTCAGATTTAAATTTATTTTCCTTGGACTTAGAATTTAATTCTGAGGCAGCTTTGCTTAATGGAACCTCGGATTTTAAAGAAACTCCCTTTCTGGCACAATATACACATATCATATTTTCCCCATCAGCCGAAGGCCTCATATTATGCATTAATGTTTTCCTACCACAAGACCTGCATATTATCAACAAATTATCATTATTCATAATATCACCTTTTTATTTTTTTAAAGATTTGCTGTTTTTTATATAATTTTAGATTTATTATGATTTTATTTTTATACTTTTTTATTTTTATCTATTTATCATTAATTATTTTTTCTTCTATTTGTTCGACATATTCTTTTATTTTACCTGTTGCTATGAGTATATTCGGGTTTATTTTGGATTTTTCAATATTATTTGCGATATTTTGTGTTGTTTTAAGTATATATTTTATCCAAAACTCCGTGCTTTTATCTCTCCAGTTAATTTTGTTTTTTTCTAAAAACGACAATAATATTTGAAGTTTATGAAGTGTGTCTTCTATGTTTTCTGTTAGCATTAAATACTGTATTTTTTTTATTTTATGTTTATGTATGTTTTTTTCGGAAAATATTTTTTCCATATCCACTAACGCTACATAAAACCCGTCTATTAATGATTCAATATCCTTTATTTGTATATGTTTCTTTTTTGTAGAATATTCGTGCATCAACCTGTCTGCATCATTTCTGAATATTGACATCATTAACATCAGCGTATTTATTTTTTTGTCATAATAATGTGATAAATAATATTCTGGATATATATATTTCATGATTATTTTATCTATCAATATTAATACAATTAATATGGTTATTATTGTTTGTATAACAAAAAATATTTTTATTATACCTATTATTTTAATTCCTGATGTTAAGAATGTTGAATTTAATAAGCTAACATATATGCTGCTAAAAAAACCTTCTATATTGAATGTTATTTTTTCTTCATTTAACAATATTTGATTATTGGTGTTTAGTAAAAACAACCAATAAATAATTCCAAAAAAAAGTATACTTAATAACCAAAGTATTAATATTTTTGTGAATGATGTCTCTCTTATTATTTTGAAAAGACCCTTTTTTTTCATAATGTTTTTTTATTTTACTGATTTATAAATGTTCTTTAATTTTTTTTTCTATATGGAAAAAATAACAGCTAAATACTCTAAATACGATATTATATATATCTCAAATACTATATCGTATCATATTATAAGGGAGCCATTAAAATAAGGATATGTGAGAAAATTCAGCACAAACAAGAACAAATCGAAATATTTAAATATATGAATATACTTATAACTATTCCAGTATACAAAAAACCATACTATATATGGAGGAATTATAAATATATTAACATTAAAACCATAACGGAAGAAAAGTTGGGAACATGGAACAAGAACTTATTACCTTAGGAATATTATTTGTATTTGCACTTATAGGCGGAATACTATCGGCAAGATTCAAGCAACCAATGCTAATGGGATTATTGCTAGTTGGAGCATTAATAGGACCGCATGCATTTGGCGTAATACATAATGAACATTTAATGGAAGCAATGATAGAATTCGGAGCTATACTAATATTATTCCTATTAGGATTGGAATTTGATATTTCAAAACTAAAAAAAATAGGATTAAAAGCAATAATAATTGCATTTCTTAACAGCGCAATATTAACATTTGTAGGATTCAGCGTAGCATTACTGCTAGGATTTAATGTAACAGCAGCATTATTTTTAGGAGTAATACTTGCATTTGGAAGCACAGTAGTTATAGTAAAAGTATTGGAAAACAAAGGATTAATGGACAGACAAGAAGTTCCATTACTTATAGCAATACTGATAATAGAAGATATCATAGCAGTAATAATAATAACATTTTTCTCAGGAGTACAGGACAAAACAAAAGGACTAATAGGAAATATTGAATCATTAATAATATCGATGTGCATATTAATAATATCATATATTTTATTCATAAAATTTGTAAAACCATTATTGGAGTACGTATTGAAAAAAAACAATTCAGAAGAAATAATCACATTTACAGCACTAGCAATGTGTGCAGGATTTGCATATTTTTCGTATTATTTACATCTTTCCCCTGCAGTAGGGGCATTTCTTGCAGGATCAATAATTGCTTCGCTGCCAAATGCAAAAGGTTTCGAACATGCAATATCCCCTTATAATATCATAATAAGTTCGTTCTTTTTTATAGCAATAGGAACAATGATAAATATTAAATCAATCATTGCAAACATCATGATAATATTAGTGTTTGTACTTGTTGTAATAATAACAAAACTAACAGCATTCTCTGGAATGGTATACTTTTTTGCAAATATGAAAGGAGATAAAATGTTTTTTTCAAGCATAGCCATGTTTTCAGTAGGAGAATTCTCATTGTTAGTTGCTAAAGAAAGTACAAAATTCAATATAGGCGTTGATTTGATAAGTATTGCTGCAGCAATAATAGCTATATCAGCAGTAATAATGTCTTTTACAATAAATTATTCCAATAAAATATACGAACCGGCAATAGAAAAAATGCCTTGGAAGTTCAGAAAATCATTAGATAAAATAGCAGAATACATAAAATCCATAACTGAAGAGTTAGATCTTGAAAACAAGTACAACAGAAGTCTAAAAAAAATGCTTGGAAAAATAATATTAACGATTATAAGCATTTTACTTATATTATTTGGATACAGAAGATTTGAAAAATATATACTTTTAAACGAAATAGTTATTGATGCAAAAATAACTGCTTTAATATATATAGCAACAATAGTTGTAATTGCTTCATTAATATTTTATTTAACAATACTTACAAAAAAATCATTAAATATACTTTCAGAAATATTTGATAATGCAACAAGCACCAAAAGTATTTATCATAGCAAAAAAATAATAAGAAAAGCAACAATAGCAATAATTTCTTTCTCGACAGCATTAACATGGCCTTTTGTAATGTTTTTACTAAACACAAAACCAGTTTATATAATAATCTCATATGTTTTGATAATTATAACGATAATTAATTTTTACAGCATAAGTAAATTAATGCATGACAATAATTCAAAAGAAAGATTAAATAATATGATAAAATATGATGGTTTTAAAAACGATTCTCATTCAGCCAAAGAATTCAACAGGGGATGGAGAATGTAGATTAAAAATAGATGAATTCTATATCTTATGTCTTATTGCCTAAAAAATTCATCTACCAATTGTATATATGTTGCAATACTCCATGCCTGACACAAGCAACCGCCGGATTCAAAAACAGAACTGCTTGAAAGTTCAGAGGCACAACCTATAAATCCATTAAATAAAATATCTTCAGTTGATGAACCAATTATTTTCTCTATATAAGAAATGTATTTTTCTTTATTTAAGGAAAGCATACAAACTGCAGCAATATTGTTAACATAAAACCAAGAATCGCCCCTGTGATAGCTCTTATTATCTATACCGGTATATCTTGGCTGATAAAGATAATGTTCCTTATCTATAGTCGATAAACCCCCCTTACCATTGCCCCACTCAAACCAAAGTCGTGATAATGCATTATCAAAAACTTTTTCCCATTCATTGCTTGAAAATAATTTTGGATAAAAATAATATGCCAAAAAAATATTTGGCCTGGAAACATCTGAATGCACACAATTCCATCCATCGTTTAAATAATTATTTACTAAAAATCTCTGTTTTACAGCAGAAGAAATACTTTTTTCGATTTCATAATATTCCTCGTAACCAATATCATTTTTATAATATTTAGACTTGATTTTATTAAACAATTCTAACATACATAAAAATAAAGCCTGAATTTCTATCCGATATCCCTCACGAGTATCATTTTCTATAACTGTATCCATCCAGGTTTCTAAAGGACCGTTTCTCACTAAACCATCGGAATAATAATTTTTTAAAATATTGTCTATTGAATATTTTAACCTATTGAATATAAAATTTAATTCATACTTACTAAAATATTTGTTTTGTGCTTTTGTGTCGAGAATTCTAGATATGGTTTTAAAAAGCCATCCTATTGAATCAGCGCTTCCTAAACTATTATTATCATTAAATATGTTTGGCAGCCTACCATTAGACAATATTGAATTTAAATGTCTCTTTAATATTTCAACAATCATCTTTTTTTCAAAATAATCTTCGTTAATGATTGAATTTAATGATACAAGTTCATCCCTGGACCAATACTGATAAAACCAAGGAATTCCGGCCCATATCCCCTTAGTGGTGCTTTTTAAAATCAAATTATTTAATACGTGCAAGGAGTTTGAATATGCCAAAAAGACATTGCTAGGAAGTGCAGATTTTTTGTCAACTAATTTTTTTTCTATACTCAGAAAAGATCTTTTAATACTGTTTAAATTTTTTTTCAGATAAAGTGCTTTTTTTATAACATCTAATTTGTTAAATGAAAAACTCATAAAAAGAGTTATTCTCGAACAATTTAATTTTATTGCATCATAAACATACAATTCAGATAATGATTTTCTATAAAAATCATAGGCATATGATCTTTTAACCCATTGATTTTGCCTAGAAAAATCTTTTATGCCATTTATTAAAAAATATGCATTATAATTTTTTTGTTTAAGAGCATAATCAGAATATTTTTTATATGTTATTAATACGGAATCATCTATCATTTTAAAATCATATATTCTTCCTTTATCATCATAATCATGAATCCATCTAAAATCTAAATTTAACTCTAACTGAAGTTCTTTCTCAGAATCCAATTCATATATTAAACCGTTTTCATCAAGGGTAAATCTCTCAATACAATCATCATAAATTTTTTCAACATAAAATATTCCGTTAATTATTTTTTTAGGTATTTTAAGACCCGTGTTATCATGCAGTCTTAATGATTCAATGGTTTTAAACAAATTGTTCTCTATTTTAAAAAACAAACCAGAATAATTGCTAAAATCAAAAAAAGGATTGATAGGAAAAGATAAATAATTACCCTTATTTATAAGAAATAAACTCTTACTATTTATATTATTTGAATCAACACAGCCACCTTCATATTCTTTGGAATTAACAAATTCTTTTTCTTCTTTAAAATCATTAATTTTATTAGTTATTATCATTTTATATAATTAAATCAAAACTTTATTTTACATAAACAATATTTTATATATACAAGATTATACTTACAAACATATTTTATTATTTAATGCCTTTTTTCTAAAGCATAATTATGTGCCAATATATAATTTTCAATCAATTTATTCCAATCAGCATATTTTGATAAATTTTTTGCAGTTAATTTACAATTTATTCTTTCGGAATGACTCATATTAACAAAATTCCATAACATTTCAGCTAAAGAATTAGCTGATTCATCATATGATCTCCCATGCCTGTCTAAAACCATTATTCCCTTGTTTTCAGGATTCTTATTTTTTATAAATCTTCCAAAACCAGATAAATCAGTGGTTACTGAAGGAACGCCTAATGAAGCACTTTCTAAAGGAGTATAACCCCATGGTTCATAACAGCTTGGAAACAATCCTAAATGACAACCAACCATAACATCATAATGCGATAAATCAATAAAACCATCCATACCATCTAAATATACTGGTTCTATTATTACCTTAACACAATCTTCTTTCCTGTTTAAAAGACCATTATTTTTTAAATCAGAGACAATCAATTCATTATCGTTTATATTGTGTGTTGAAAAAGGAGGTGTGCCTTTTCTTGAGAATGTAACTATCTCCCTCTTTAAATCGTTTATAAAAGATTCTGTAAATAAATTATTTATGTCGTCTTTTTTTGATATAAAATCATAAATTATTCTTTTGAGAATATCGGGTCCGTTAGATAAAATATGGTTTTTTATATGCATATAATAGTTTTTATTCTCTAAAACATCTAATCTAACACCATAATGTTGCATGGGAACCCAAAAAATCATTGATAATGTTTTGTTTGATACCCCTCTTTTTAATCTATCATTTAACAATCCTAATGCCTTTATTATTATATCATAACCCTTGTTCCTATACTCGTATCTTCCAATGGTATATGCAACAAGATTATTGTTAATATCAAAAACATAATATGGAAAAAAATAATATGTTAAAAATTCCCTTATCTTATCTCTCGAAGTTATATGTTTTATACTTATTTCTTCAAAACTAGGAAATTTTTCTAAATCAAGACCGTTAATTAATAAGAATTCAGGTTTTCTCCCTAAAAATTTTTCTGACTCTATAGCTGTTATTTCTGAGACTGTTGTAAACACATCAGAATTTAATGCAGAAGCTTTTTCTGTTAAATGTTTTGCTTCTATATTATTTCTATATATCTCAAAAGTTACATCTATACTATCTATGTTATCGTAAATATTAACACCTTTGGAACTTAATGTTCTCCCTAATATGGTTGCATGAGTTGTAAATACTGTGGCGATAGAAGAACAGTATTTCTTTAAATATAACAATCCGAAACCAGAAAGCCATTCATGAAAATGTGCAACAATTTTGCCATTGCAAATATTCTGCATTCTTTCTATAAGCATTCCTGCTGCATACGACCATATTGATGGTTCTTCGAAATCCCATCCTGCTCTTATAGAATCTATTCCATAATATTCCCAAAATTTGCCTTTTATTTCATTTTTTTTATACATAAAACCATTAGCATCTATAAGAATTGTCTCAGGCCTACTTTTGTTTTCTAACCATCTGCCATAATAGCAAATTATCCCATAATTTTTTAGTTCCTCGAATATTTTTTTAATTTCCGGAGAAGGCTCCAATTGTATGAATTCTACTTTTGCACTGTGTTCGAAATAAGGCCCTATTAAAATATACTTTTTATAATACCCTGTTATTTCTGAACATTTTGTATTTATTACAGTATGTATTCCTCCAACCTTATTACAGACTTCCCATGAAACTTCAAACAAAAAATCAGCTTTTGCATCAACCATAAAACAACACCTAAAATTAACAAAATAACAATATATTCAGTTAAATTATTTAACAAATACTTTATAAAACAATATCAATATTATCAGTAATATTATAAAACCATAAAGTAATTTCCACAAAAAAACTTCGGATATTTTTATTGGATTTTCTTTAAATTTTTCTTTGTTGTTTTTCATAAGATTATACCATTCTATTAATGGATTTTTCTTGGAATTTATTCTGAAATCTTTTTCTTTCTTTTTTTTATCATTATTAACAAAAAAATAATGTGAATCAATACTTTTTTCCATTTTTTCATTTTTTACCTTAAAGATATTGAATAAATCAACAAATTTTTTATTCTTTTTCTTTTCTTTTCTAATTTGTTTTTCAATTAATCTTACTGTTTTTTTCATAGAATTTGTTCTTCTTAATTTTTTTCCGAGATTTTCCATTAAAAGAACTTGTTCTATCCAATTTGCAAAATCATTTTTAGAACTATTTACGAAACTGCTAAATTCTTCAGGACTTAATGATTTTATTTTCTGCAATAATTCTTCTATATTTCTTGCTCTAAAACCGTCATGAAATATAAATTCCTTTTCAAAAGGAACATTCATCACTACACCCCTTTTTTGTCTTTAAATTAAATATTTTTTAAATAGTATTTCAAAATTATTTTAAAAGATCTTTTAACTTGTAAAAAAGATGTTTATACAAAACAAACATCATCTCATTTCTAGATTTAACATTTCTTATTTTATCTGCTAAATCATAGTCTTGAAAAACATCACTTATCCAGTTGGCAAAATCGTTTCTTTCAGAATTGACATGATAATAAAAAATGTCATCATTAATTGTTTCTATTATGGTAGCTAATTCCATGTAATCCTTTATAGTTCTTCCATCGCATAAAATAAAATACTTGTCCGGATGTATGTCTAAAATCAAAGTGCCTTTTGATGAATTTTTCTTTTTCGTATTTTTTTTATTGTTTTTTACAGGATCCTTTACACTAGAATCTTTCTTTTCTTGTGAAGAATCTGTAATATTTTTTTCTTTAAGCTTTTTCTTGGACATAAACTCACCTCTTTAAAAGATAATTTCTTTAAACCACCTTATAATTAGTTTGACTATGCTTCAAATTAATTAAGCACTGTTTTAATGGCATTATCAAAACCTAAGTTTTTTTTATTTTTTAATTCATAAATAAGATTTTTTTCTTCAATAATTGCCTTTAGCCTATAGATTATATCGTTAAGTATGTTCATAAAATTAATATATGATTCATACGGCGTATCATAAGGATTAAAGTATTTATGAACATCACCATCGTTAAAATATTTCGTGCACATGTAGTAAAAATGATCGGAAGTTGTTAATTTTCTCCAATCTTCAATCAATAATTTATCGCCGCTGTTAATTATCTGTTCTTCCAATAAGTAAAGTTGATTTAATGCAGATTCTTGCATTGAATTTCCCTTCCATGCGCTTAAGTCTCTTTCTATATCTGCCCAACTAATAAAATTATGAACATCTAATTCCCCAACAGGATCATACTCAGAAAGTTCTGATGGAGTTAAAAAATGTGTATTTTTATTCTTAAATAATTCTTCTGGGAGGTGTCTTAAGAATTCAAATATTCCAGTGTCCGCCCATTGATGCTCTCCAAAGGTTTCATAATCCATAAATAAATTTACAGAAACTCCTTTGTTGTTATGTATCCAGTGTGCAAATTTGTCTGCTGTTAAAGGATATTCTTTCCAGCTTTTCTGACCAAACCTAAAGGCTATATCATCACTTAACTTATAGTTCTTTAACAAAACTTTTATTTTTTCTGCAGTTTTTGCAGTGTAAACATAATTCGGGCTTCTCCACCCTAATATGTGATCTGCTCCTTCAGCAAGCACGGCTTTATAACCCATATTCTGTAGCGTATGTGCTAACTCATTATTAAATATTAGTTCAGTATTTCTAAAAACCCTCGGTTCCTGACCAAAAAAATTGATTATTGCTTCTTTATGCATTCTTACTTGTTCTTTAAATTCTTTTTTACTATACATATAAGATAAAGAATGATAATATGTTTCGGATAAAAATTCTACATAGCCGGTTTTAGCTAAGTCTTGAAAACTTTTTAATGTTTCGGGACTATATTTTTTGAATTGCTCGATTGCCGTACCTGTAATGCTAAAAGCGACCTTAAATGGTCTTTGAGTATGTTTATACTTGTTTATCAATTGCAATAAAATTTTGTTTGTGGGCAAATAACATTTATTTGCTACTTTAATCATTATGTCTTTGTTTTTATGCTCATCAAAATAGTTAGAGTGGTGTCCAACATCGAATATTCGATATCTTGCCATCCTGTATGGCTGGTGTACTTGAAAATAAAAACACACATTCATTTTAATCACACAATTACTAAATTAATTTCTAATTTTTATCAATGGAACTATTCTATTGTATATATCAATACATTTTTGTGCAGGCACATCCCATGTTAAAGACACAGCTTCCTGATAACCCCTATTTCTTAATTCATCATGCAATGGGTTATAATTTAATAATGCCAATATTTTATTTGCCATCTCTTCTGTATCCCAAAAATCTACTTTTAAAGTGTGATTCAAAATTTCCGAAACCCCAGATTGTTTACTTACTATGGTTGGTGTCTTTTTTATCATTGCCTCTAATGGAACAACACCAAAAGGTTCAGAGACTGAGGGCATAACAAAAACATCTGCCATCGAAAAGAATTTTTCTGCATCTTCCCTGGTGTAAAAACCATGAAATATGAATTTATCAGATATTCCTAACTGTGCAGCTTTATTTATCATTCTATTTAGCATATCACCAGATCCTGCCATTATAAACAAAACATCATTTCTGTATTCTAAGACTTTTTTCGCTGCATCTATAAAGTATTCCGGTCCTTTTTGTAAAGTAATTCTTCCTGCAAAAAGAACAATTTTATTATATTTTTTTATTTTTGAATCAAAATCAATACTTTGATTCATCTCTACATTTGCATTATGAACAACGAATATCTTTTCTGGATTAATATTGTATTTTTCCATACATATATTTTTAACTAAATTACTAACCACTATTACTGCATCTGCCTCTTCCATTCCCTGTTTTTCTATATCGTATATTTGTTTGTTAAAACCCAATCCTCCAGATTTGTTGAATTCTGTTATATGAACATGAACAATTATTGGTTTTCCTGTTAATTCCTTTAATGCTATTGCTGCTGGAAAAGTCGTCCAATCATGGGCATGTATTATATCAAAATCTTCTTGTAATGCTATTATTTTTAGTTTTTCTGCAAATCTATAAACTTCTTCAAGCAAATTTGCACCATATAATTTAAAGGTATTATCCTTTGATATATCATAATCTCCTTCTTTGAATTTTAATTCTTTTTCTACTTCTAATAATTTTCTTGAATATTCTTCCTGATTAATATATGCTGATAATAATGAATTTATGGTTTTTATCTTTATTTTGCTGCTGGGCACCATGTTGTTTGCGGCCAACAATCTTACGTGTGATTTCAAATTTTTAGGACCATAAGGCATCACATATGTTATTTCTATATCGTTTCTTTTAGAAAGTGCTTTTGTTAATTCATAACAAACAATACCTACACCTCCGGCAAAGAATGGAGGAAATTCCCAGCCAAGCATTAATACCTTCATAATTCCTCTTTTTGTTATTTATTAAAATTAATTAAACATAAATTAAATAAGCATATGAAATAAATTATATTAAAATAAATACCTTTAATAAAATATTACTTTTTTAAAATACACGTGTACTCACTCCACACCTTTATTTTTTTATTAAAAACGTAATTGTAACTATTTAAATGTTATGCTTTTTTGTATTTACTTTTTTAAAATATTTATTTTTAAGCACAAAAAATATAAATAAATACAAAAGTAAATAATTTAAATAAAAACTTTAGTAAATAACTTATTATTTAAATAAAAAATAATAATCTTTTTAAATAAAAACAAACATAAAAGAATAAAAATTAAAATAGATAAAAATGGATGAAAAAAAAATAAACGAAATATGCAACAAATGGGATATAGTAAAAGAAATAGCAAAAAAAGAACAATCACCATTAGAGCTTTCAAAAAAACTTGAAACAAGCATATCCAACATAATACAACAACTAAAAGTTCTTGAAGCATATAATATTGTTGGAAAGAAAAAATCCGATGAAAAAAACATAGGAAAGCCAAAAACGATTTATTATATAAAAGAAGAATCAGCATATATATTATTACTAAAAAACAACAATCCAGAAAAAAAAATATTCCGAATAGAAGGATTTAATAGCATATTATACACAATACTATTTTTAAGTCCTGAAGACACATTTTATATGCTTAAATTTTTACTAAAATATGATGATATAATAAAAAAATGCAAAGCAATAGGGTTAATAAAAACAACAAAAGATACAATAGAATTCATAATAATTACAGATTATGTTGATGAAATAAGGGCAAAATTTAGCAATCTGTTCATAGAAGACAATTACGGAAAAACAAAAAAAATTGTAAACTGGACTCATAATGAATCAGAGATAAATGATGGATTTAATAGAAAAGAAAAATATTTTTTAGAATTATTAAATAACACAAAACCAATATATGATGAAAGCAAAATACTTGAAAAATATATAGACTGGAGAAAAAGAATATGAACTATATGGATATTTTGGAAAAATTAAATCTTGAAGAATTAGAATTGTTTGAAAAAGATTTAAAGGAAGGATATATACAAAAATACATAGATCAAAAAAAAGAGTTCTTCAAAATAAAAGACAAATATTGCCCTGTTTGCGGTAATAATGTAAAAGAAGACTGTTTCGTCTTAATATGGGGCGAGCCAAGTTTAAGAAAAAAAGCACACTTCTGTGGAATAGATTGTCTAAAATATTTTATTAATAATAAAATAAATAAAAAAACATCTATAATAAATATTAAAAAAAACAATAAAAATTAAAAATAAACAAAATGCCGCTAAGAGAATTAAAAGCAATATACGAAAAAAGAAAAAATAATTTAGTGGAATTGCTTGAGAAAAATCCGCATTTAGATCCCGCTAGACAACACCAGATTTACGGCGCAATATGTGAAATAGACATATTACTAAAAACAATAGAACATCTAAGAGAACAAGAAATAAAAGATAATTTCAAGCTTGATGCAAAAGCCAATAGAAAATAAATACTATTAAGGTGAATATTATGCCTTTAAGAAAATTAAAAAATATATATGAAAAAAGAAAACAAATGCTCAATGAAATTCTTCATGATAAAAAAATAAGCATAGCAAGAAAGGAACAAATTGCTGGGGCAATATCAGAAATTGAGGGATTATTAAAAACCATAGAAAATTTAAGAGATGAAGAAATACAAGATAATAAAAAAATAGAAGAAAAAACATCTCTGAATATAAATAAAAATTTATTCAAAAGCATAACGGACAAAATCAACACCAGATTTAATACCAGTCAGACCAAAAAAAATTTGATATTATTATTTCTAAAAAAAGCTGAAACAAGTATAAGATATGAATTCTACTCAAAAATTGCTAAAAAAGAAGGTTATGAAAACATATCACATATATTTAAAGAATATTCCGAACAGGAAAAAGAGCATGCAAGGATTATATTTAATTACTTAGGATGGGATCTTAAAACCAAGCATAATATTATAGAGGCTGCAGACATCGAAAGACAATGTCATGATAAAATGTATGAAGAATTTCAGGATACAGCATATAAGGAAAAATTCAAAGAGATAGGTGAATTTATAAAAGAACTTTCAGAAATTGAAGCGGAGCATGAAAAAAAGTTTTTAAAACTTATAAAAATAATGAATGAAAACAAACTTTTTTATTCTGAAAATATAGTTAAATGGAGATGCAAAAACTGCGGTTACATTACTGAAAGCAAAGAAGCCCCTAAAAAATGTAAGGTTTGTAAAAAAACACAATCGTTCTTTGAGATACATAAAGATTAAAACTTAAATTTAAATATAATTAATAAAAAGCTAAATATCTTCCCACTTTAATCTATAATGCAATAATTCTCTTAAAATAGTTCTAGAATTTTCCTTCTTTATTCTTTTTTGCTGCTCAGTATCCCTATCTCTTATGGTTATTGTCCCATCCTTCAAAGTATCATAATCTATGGTTAAGCAATAAGGTGTGCCTGATTCATCTTCTCTTAAATATCTCTTTCCTATGCTTCCAGACACATCATATCTTGAAGTAAACTCTTTTTGTATATCATAATATATTTTTTCTGCCTCTTTAACTAATTCCTCTTTTTTTAACAATGGAAAAACACCCACTTTTATTGGAGACATGTGCGAAGGAACTTTAAATTTGGTTTTCCCTTCTGCAATATCTATTTTCTCATAGAATATGTCTAATAACGCAAATGTCGGTCTATCTACTCCGAATGCAATCTCTATAATATGGGGTACTTCTGATTTATCTTCATTCTTTGATTGCTCGTTAAACGCTGTTAGTTTTTTTCCGCTTTTTTTTGAATGCTGAGTTAAATCATAATCGGTCCTATCATGAACACCGCATAATTCAAACCAACCAAAACTGTTTAATTCTACCTCTATATCCCATGCATCGTCTGCATAAAAAGCCTTTTCATCAGGATAATGTTGTCTCAATCTTATTTTTTCCTCAGGTATACCTATTTTCTTGAATAAACTATAAGCAACATATACTGCCCATGCATATGCTTTATTTTTAAAATATCCTTCTTCAAGTGCTTCATGAACTTTGATTTTTTTAGGTGGAATTTTTTTATCTTGAAACTGCCAAGGCCATAATTTTATATCTTCATGTGCTATTTCCTTATATTTTTCAAAATTATTTTTTTGTTCTTTAAAAATAAATATTTGTGCTTCTGCCTGTGTAAATTCTCTGCATCTTAAAACATGCTGCCTAGGGCTTATTTCATTTCTGTATGCTTTTCCTATCTGAAAAACGGCATAAGGTAATTTTTTTCTAAAAAATTCTGTGTATCTTAAAAAAGGAAGATATGTTGTTGTTGCCGTTTCCGGCCTATTATATGCTTCTATATCTAGGCCTATTGTTGTTTTCATCATTAATGTGTGTCTTTTTACCTCGTTGTTGAATGATCCGTTGCAATTTGGACATTTTACTTTTTTTTCTTTAACAAAATGTATTATTTTATCATCGTCAAAATGTTCTAAGTTTTCCTCTGGAAATAATTCTGATAATAAATTGTCTGCCCTAAAATTTGCTTTGCAATTATTACATGTTAAAACCGGGTCTGTAAAACCGCTTAAATGTCCTGATGCTTCCCACACATCTTTTTGCATTATTGTCGGGCACTCTACTTCCCAAAAACCATTTTTTGTGTATAGTTTTCTTATTTCGTTTTCTATGTTGTTTTTAAGAAGTTTACCTAATGGTGCATATGTATAAAATCCTGCTAATCCGCCGTATATTTCTGGCTCTGGACCCCATATAAATCCTTTTTGCTGTATAAAACTTATTAATTCATCATATTTTTCTAAACGCGATTTTTTGTTTTTTGATTCATTGTTCATTTTGAACTCTCTGTTATTTTAAACCATACTTCATAATAAAAATCATAATTTATAATAATTTACTTTATGATAATTTTCACTATTTAAAAATTTATAGATGTGACATATTAAAATAATCAAACACTTAAAAAACTATTAATAGTTTTATTAATCCGTTTTATGTTTTTTATATTTTCGAAAATTTTACGGAAAATTTCAAAAAAATTTATAAATAAAAATTTATTTCTTCTTAGTGGTGATATATATGGATAGATATTATGATATCCAAAAAGAACTTTTAACTTACTACAAATCGGTTCTAGAATTATTAGAGGAATTCACAGATATAGACACTCACACGAAAACAGCAACAAAAAAAATTAATGCATCATTAGTAAACAGTGTTCTTCATTACTCTTTTAACAAGGGAATAGATTTTGCAAAAGAACAAATTAAAAAGAATGAAATAAACTTAGTACATCTAAAAGAAATGAGTGATGGTTACTCTAAGCTAAAAATATCTGAATACAAAAATATAGAAGAAGATAAATATAAAGGAAAAATTTCCACAATAAATGATATCTTAATAGATACTCAAATAGCATTTTACCTAGGAATTAACAAATATATAACAACTAAATATACAAAATCAATAAAAGACTATTTAGATGAAGACATAAAATATATCTAGTTTTTATTTAATATTATTGTGTATTCTTCTTTTTAAAATGATTTATAACAATGTCATTCATACGCGGATTGGCATTATTTCCAAGAGAATAAACTATTATTTCTGAAGTTTTGCCCCAAGAATATTCTCCTTGTTTTTGTTCAATTTTTTTTACAGAAAACTCACCTAGAGAAGTGCCTTTCTTTAAATGATAATATATTAATCGTGTAGTTATCTTTCCAAATAATTCTGAATATATTTTTGCAATCTCGTAACCATATAACTCTTTATATACATACAAAATATCCACTATCCTCTGTCTAACTTCTGATCCTATTGGACGACCCTTTTTAGCAGTATACATACGTTAGTAAATAAAGAAATACATTTAAAAATTTGCTGAATAAATATACACAATAAACAAACTAAAAAGATAAATACCACAATAAAATGTATGCCTTAATACTATCAAAAGAAAATATAATTTTATCAAAAACAGAAGCCAAAGAACTATTAGAGATAAAAGAATACTCCTTAATAAAAAACATACTTATATGTAACATTAACAAAAAAAACTTGAAAAAAATAAACAGACTTAGTTATACAAAAAAAATACTAGATGTTTTATTCATATGCGATACAAAAAATCTTGAAGAATCCTTATTAAATTTTAATTTTAAAAAACACTACAAAAAAAATTTTTGTCTTAGAATTCATAATATTCCCGACAAAAAAAGCACTTCTAATTATGAAACAAAAAAAGAGCAAAATAAAGAAAAAAATGAAGCATATTACTCTAAATACATATGGAGAAATCTTGAACTAAATAAAATAAAACCGAAAGTAAATTTAGAAAAACCGGAAACACTTTTTGAAATAATAAACTATAAAAGAAAATCTTTAATTTGTAAAACAGTATGGATTAATAACAACAAATATAATTTAAGAAAAGCCCATCTAAGACCTGAAAAACATCCTACATCTATGCATCCGAGATTAGCGGCGGCTCTGATAAATATTCTCAATCCAAAGGAAAATGAAATAATAATAGACCCCTTCTGTGGATCTGGAGGAATACTTTTGGAAGCAAAAATTATGGGTTTAAAAGCAATAGGCTACGACGTTGATGAAATACAAATAAAAAGGGCAAAAATAAATCTTGATAAAATAAATGCAAAAAACAATATTATTTTAAAAAAAACTGATTCTACAAAAATAAAATCATTAAAAAATGTTGTTACAGATCTACCTTATGGAAAATCTTCGAGAAAAACAAAAGAAATAAACGAATTATACGTGGATTTTATAAAAAAAATTAGAGGAAAGAGCGTTATTGTTTTCCCAAATTTTTCAAATTATAATTATATACTAAAAAAATATTTGAATAAGGATCTTTTAGTTAAAAAAATAATCACACAATATGTTCATAAGTCTTTATCAAGAAAAATAGTTTTAATAGATAAAAAGAGTAATAACTAAATTATTTATTTTATATATCTTTATTTGTTTTTATGTATTTCTTCCTCATATATTTTTTCTGCTTCTTGGCTTGTTAATCCGTCATAAACTATGGCCCTTAAAGCTTTGGTTACGGCTAATGGATAATTGTGCTGCCATACATTCCTGCCAACAGCCATTCCTATTACGCCGGTTTTCATTATTTCTTCTGTTTTTTGTAAAAAATGTTGTTCATCAACTTTATCGCCACCAGCGACCAGAACTTTTGCACCTGCTGCACACTTAACGACCCATTTAAATCCTTCAAAATCATTATTATATTTCATTTTAAGCATATCCGCACCTAATTCTAGACCAACCCTTGCAGAATAAGCCAAAATATCTGTATTATTTTCATCTATCCCTGGACCCCTAGGATACATCCATGCAATAACAGGAATCCCGTAATCATGTGCATCTTCCACAACTTTAGAGAATTCCTTAAATATTTCTGGTTCATTAGGACTTCCGGTATAAATAGTATATCCCACTGCTACTGCGCCAATTTTAATTGCCCTGTCCACAGAACATAATTGTCTTGATATTGGTGCAATATTTGTTAGAGAAGTTTTGCCATTTAATTTTACTATTAAAGGAATATCTCTATAATATTTATTATAATATTTTTCCGCAACACCATTCTGAACTATTATTCCGTCATATAAACCTTCCAATGCAATGTCAAAAATATATTTTGGATCAACTGTTTTTTCATTTAAATCTCTTGGTCCATGTTCCAATCCTTGATCATATGCCAATAGCAGAGATTTGTTCTTGCTCAATAATTTTGATATGTTTATTCTCATAAAAACACCTCTTTTTTAAATAAATTAATTAAAAAAACAACATGATATAAAATTATGTTTTTTCATTTTTATATTTTGCTATTGATCGTTTATCCTTTTCCACTAGCTTATATGCTTCTTTTCCTAAAAGATTGTTTTTTGCACCCTTATGTTTTATTACAGATTCAGCATTAAGCATTCCCAATCTTAATGAGTACTCTGTATTTTTTCCTTGAATCTTTGCTGCGACAAAACCAGATGCAAAAGCATCACCAGCACCGGTGGTTTCCTTAACCTTTATTTTTAATGGTTTTACACTATAAAAAGTTTTTTCATAGGAATCAAAACAAAAAACGCCATTTTTTCCGTCCGTTATAACAATTATTTTCGGCCCTTTCTTGTATAATTCGTACAATAAATAGTATTCATTATCATTTTTCAAATTTAATAATGCTTGTGCTTCTTCTTTGTTTAATATAATTATTTCCGTATTTCTTAATATAGGTTTCAAAAATTTGAATCCTCTTTTGGCTAAATAAAGACTTGGATTAAATGCAATTTTTTTATCATGAATATTTGCATAATAAGATATTTTTTTTAAAGTATTAAAACTTTTTTCCATCATAGAGGATAAATAAAACCATTTGGTGTTTAAACTTTTTATTTTTCTATAACTCAAATCATTATTACAGCCTTTATAAGTAAAAATTGTTCTGTCAGATTCTATTGCATCAAGAACAACAGAATAACCTGATTTTCCTCCGACATATCCTAAAAATGTAACTCCTTCTTTTTCTATTTCTTCAAGTATAAATCTTCCATTATCATCACTTCCAACCCTGCCTATCCATCCTGTTTTTAAACCTAGTCTTGAGAAAGCAACAGCTGTGTTTGTTCCTCCGCCGCCTGTAAAAAATTCTAACTCTTTAATTAATATTTTAGCACCTAAAGGATATGCCACATCTAAATGTTTATGAACCTTTAACAATTCAGTCTGTTTAGGATCTGTGTGTATAAAAACATCGACTGTAGAACTTCCGACAGTAATTACATCAAACACAAACTCACCTCTGTTTTTAATTTATACTTTCAGACTTTTAATTTGAAATAGCTTAATACAAAACAAATATTTTTAATACTAATATTTTTAATCGCATTTATAAATTTAATTCAAAAAATAATCAAAAATTTAATAACAAATCATTAAATCTTTAAAATTTTATATTATCTAAAATTTCATGTGCATTCATGCTTTTTAATACTTTAGAAAAATTTTTCCAGTCTTTACCCATCATAATAGATATTCTTGTTTGAAGAATTTTTCTTTCCTGTTCTGTAACTCTTGCATAATTGTCTGCATCTATCAGACCATAAGGATAACCTAAAAATATGGGGTCTTTGCTATTTTCTTTTAAAAATGACAATAATTCCTCTGATTGAAAAGGCAATTGAACAGACAGGTTTTTATCTAAAATTTTATCTTTAATAGTTTCAGAATTGTAATTATTAATACTTTTAAATTCCGTCCTAAAAACATAATCAGATTTTTCATTTAACTTTACAAAAAAAATTTCTGCCGGATGATTTTTATTATTATTTATAACAATGGGATAATAATACCAGGCATCATTATTTATTGATTTATTATCAATACCTCTTAAAACATCTATTATTCCTATACCATTATTTGTTAGTAATGAACAGGTTTTTGATATTGCATGAGCATTTTTAAGATTTTTTATGTAATTTAATTCATAAGCATATTTTGCCTCTAGTGTTCCATCAATAAGAACATTATTGAATTTTGATGCATGCTCCAGTTCAGCAAATCTTCTTATTATTGGCAAGATCTTTGAACATGATATGTCTTTTTCTAGAGATAAATCGTTCTTGTTGAAAATAATATTTTCAAAAGAAGTTTTTGGAAAAGTTTTAATCTCAAATTTATCATTTATCTCTTTAATCAATATATAAAAATTTTTTATATCAACAGATTTCCTGACATTATTCTCATAAGTTACAGCTGCAGTCCTTATATATCCTAAACAGAAAAATGAACTTTCAAAAATTAATGTCTGACCACCATCCACAAATGTTACAACATATTTATCAGAAGGATGCATTCCTAAAATTATTTTAAAGTTTTTTTCCTCTATCTTTAATGAAACATATTCTTTTCCCATTATTAAATAGTTGTCAGTATAAACTTTATGGTTCACTTTTCTTAATTCATTTAACAATTCTTCCATAATTATAAGAATTAAAAAAGAATATAAAAATATATTGAAAAATCATCATTAAAAAATAATTAACAACCAAGACCACATATACATATAAAACCCATATGAGTTATATAATTAGTTTCTATAATCCTTTTTCTGGATGGAATGGTTTTGGCATTTCGTACAATGTTTTTAACTTTAAATATTGTTTTATAACACCTTGTAACCTGTAAGTTGTTTTGTACAAATCTATTTTGTATGCCTCAATCTGTGCTTTATATACTCTCCTCCTAAACAAAGGATCCAATCTCATAATAAAAGGCTTCTTTTTTGCACCTGCAGGACCACGCCAGCTCCTATTATAATCTAATTGAAGGTATGAATCTATATTTATTATAAGATCGCCCCTATCTGTTTTCATCTTATGACCTTGATGCATTACCTCTATAGACTTCATATTTAGTGTTAAAAAATTTATTCTCATAAAATACCTATAATAATGAGAATTATTAGGAATCTTATACGCTCTCCACCATATTCTGTGTTCTTTTGCACCCGTACCTAATATCTTTTCCAAATAAAATATTTCAACATTATCATCAGAACCATAAATATCTTTGAAGCCTTCTTCAACCAGCCAATCATGTATTAATTTGTAAAGATTCTTTAAATGAAATGTTTCTTCGTTTTCTATTTCTAAACTTGCAACTTTTATGTCGAATTCAGGATCGTTCTCAAATTTAAACATCGCCATATTATTTATAATAAAAATTTATATTTAAATACTTTTTGCAAACACTAATTTTATTCTATTTAATCTAACCATTCCTTGTTCTTTATCTTTTCGGGAAGATATTTTTCTGAGATGAAAGAAATTCCCTTGCTTGAAAGGGATTGTATTTCTACTTTCGCATCAAATTCTTTCATCATTTTAAACTGTCTTTGCCAATCTTTATGCTTTATGAACCATTCATAATTTTGCATTTGTTTAATTCTTGCCCTGTCCTGATCTGTTAATTTAATAAAATGTCTTTTTAAATCATATTTTATTATGTCATCCATTGTTATTCCTAAAAATTTTACTTCAGGTATTGCCATTTCTTCAGCCATATGTGCAAGACTTATGCTTCCAAATTTTATTACACTATATATATAAAAACCATATATATCTCCATCAGTCAATACAAGTATCGGAAGTTTGTGTTCATCACTCAATCTTTGAAGTAACCTTCTTATACCCCTTGTGGTTTGACCTTGTGATGACATAATTATACAATTTTGTTTTTCCCAAAACCTGTCTTCATGCAACCTCTCCCAAACCGCTGCCTTTTCCATATATATTACGTATTTTGCATCAATTTTCTTGAACTTTATTTTTTCAACATTACTTGGGATGCTCCATCCTCCACTTCCAAGCTTTGACCAATCTATAGTATCTCCAGAATCTTCAATAATTACTTTTCCGGCAACACTCCCCATTTTATTGGCATTTATATGCAAATTTTCCCTGGAAAAACCAGTTATTATTTCTAAATCCTCTATTGCTTTATCAGTCTCTCTTTGTTCATCAACTATATTTATTTTTGTGCCAGGGATTGTTCTTTTTGCCATATAAAAGACATCTCTAAGGCTTGCATGTTTATTTACATCTAACAAACTCTTACATATTGCTGCAACCTCTATTGTTTGAAGAAATTTTTTAGAATGACCCACATTAAAAAAGAATCTTTGAGCAGTCTTATTTCCCAACTGTAACGTTTTTGATTCTGAATCAAACTTTACATTGCTTAATCCTCTTACAGATAATTCTATTTTTGGGCTCTTACCAGAATAAATATCTTTTACTATCTCATTGCCCAAGTTTATTAATTCTGTCCTTGCATCACTGCCTTTTTTATTTTCATTCTCTATTTTAGATTCTTTTTTTGAAGCCATATTGCTTTATAATTTTATTATATTTTTATAGTTATTTTAATATTTTAAATATTGTTCTATTCATCTTCTTCATTAACATCATCATTCACTTCTTCAGTATCTAAATCTTCTTCTATTTCGCCTTTTAATGATTCCATTTCATGTATTTGTTTTTGTATTTCTTCTTTTTTTATCATTTCCTCAAACTTTTGTATTATTTTTTCCTTTTTTTCTCCTGTTAATCTCTCGAGAGAATCTGCAACTTCAGGTATATATTTTTCAAACAAGTTTGCCCTCTCTAATTGATTCTTTATCTTATTCTTTTTATATATATAAGTTTGGAGTTTTCTGCCTGCTTCCTGCAATGCAAGCTTTATCTCTTTAATTATTTCAGGATAATGTGCTAATGCCTCTTTTGATTCTGAAGTAAATGGAACCCATACAGAAGACATGTGAACTAGTATTGTTAAAGGACCTATTGGTAACGAACTGTTCGATTGTTGCAAACCATAGGTTTTCCAATTGGTTGTTACAACTGATCTTGTTATTGCACAAGCACCCTGTTGGTATAACAAAGGAACCCTGTTTGCAAACCTTAACAAAGAAACCTGCTCCTCCTTTGACTGATTACCGCCATATGCTAAACCCACTTCTATCTGAAAGGGGTTTCCCCTATAAACAAAAATCGGTCTTGAAACAGCAACATAAAATTCAGCGTTTATTTCTTTCTTTAAACTTTTCTCTATAAGTTCTGAACCTATAGGACTCAAACAATCTGTTGTAGGTGCTAAAATTTTTGTTTTCTTAATTGCTTGGATAAGTTTTTCAGCATCCTGCATTGTTAATTCTGAAGGTTTTCTCTTAGGATCTATTAATGCATTATCGCATATTTCTTTTGCAGTCCCAGAACCTACCCTTGAAAGATCGTTCATTAAAAAACTTTGTAAAGTTCTTGACTCTGTATTTTTTAACATTTTTACTAATATACCTAGTTCTAAACCATATGGGTGTGGCTTTATTTCCTGAGGTTCCTTAGGTAGTTGGTCTGTTGCTCTTGCATAAATGAATTGTTCTGCTTTCGGATTTGTATATATTATGGTTGCATGCGGATTAATTATTGCAGTTTGTCTTAAATATTCATCAACACTCTGTGCACCCTTCATATATGTGCCCTCTATATCCATTTCTATTCTGGTTCCGTTGTCTTTCTCCCAATTTTTTTCTTGCTCTACTAAAACCTCAGGGCTGTTTGTTTGGGTATTTAGATGCAATTCCATGTAGTGTGCTGGTTCTTTAGGGGAAATTTTTGAAAGAATTCTTGTAGGCCTACCTGTTGTTAATTGTGCAAACATTACTGCTGCACTTATCCCTATTCCCTGTTGACCTCTAGATTGTCTTAATCTATGGAATTTTGAACCATATAGAAGTTTTGCAAATATTTTTGGTATTTGTTCTTTAACTATTCCTGGGCCGTTGTCTTCAACAATTATTCTATACCTGTTTTCTGCCATTTCTATTATTTCAACAGAAATTTCTGGTAATATTCTGGATTCCTCACAAGCATCTAATGCATTATCAACTGCTTCCTTTACTGCTGTCAACAAAGATTTTCTTGGATTATCAAATCCTAAAAGGTGTCTGTTTTTTTCAAAAAATTCTGCTACAGATATCTCTCTTTGTTTTTTTGCAAGTTCTTCTGCATTAATCTTTGTACTTTCTTTTTTTGTATCTGTTTTTTCATTGATTTTAGCCATTAACATTAGCAGAAAACAAGTAATTAATAAATATTTCTATGTTTATTCTGTATAAAAGTAGTTCTCAAAACGAAATACCAAATAAATAAATAAGAAATATTTATTTTAAAAATAGGCAAATACTAAATCAAAAACCTTCTTCTTCCAATCCTTTTTTTCTGATAGCTCTTCTTTGCCTTTCAAGCCATTTATAGACTGTTGCATGTGTGCTTCCTGCAAGTAAAGTTTCTACTGCCCTTTTACATATACTTACCATTTCTATCTTTCCTATTATAGATATTGTTTTCCCATAAACAGATATATAACATTCAGTTAGTTGTTCTATATTTGCCCTTGCTTTTCCATCCACACCTATAACTCTCCCTTTTAATCTTAACTGATGGCTTTTTTCTCTTGAATAATCATTTAAAGATATTACGTCAAGTATATAGTCTTGTTTTAACAATTGTTTTGCTATATCTGGATTAAAGCCTCTGGCTATTGCCCTAACGACCTCTCTTAAAGAGAATAAATTTATCGGATCTTTGCCTGTTAATAAAACATCGCCTTCCTTACTATCTACACTTATTTTACAGTCCGTTATTGATTCTAAATCTTTCTTTGTCTGTCCTTTTGTTCCTATAAGAACTGCAATTCTATCTTTAGTTATTTTCAATTCGTAGGAATATTCCTGAGCATCCATATACTTTAGGATTATAGAGTTATTTTTAAAGTATTTGCTTTACAATACTATTTACAATAAATATTAGTTTAAAACATAATCAACTGTTAAATCATTACAAACATTTTTATATAAATATATATAATAAAAAGCAAATATGATTATAATATAAATAATTATAATATAAATAATAAAGAGTATCTGCTTTTAATTAAATGAATAATACATACAATACGCAAATATAAATGCTAAAATGTATCACCATAAAATAAACAATATAAAAGGAATAATTGTATTTTTAATAATAATAAGCGGTGTTTTAATTGCTGCTAGAACATTAAACAATGAAATACCTTTAGAATTGGGTATTTTAGGAACAATGTACACTTTCTTTTTTGGTTTTTTCATAAATTCCATATTCAAGTTATTAGATGAAAAATATATGAACATAAGAATATTTCTTGGAGAACTTATAGGTAATGCTCAGGCACTTTTTAATATTTGCTTGTTGACAGACAATAAAAAGTTCGTATCTCAAATGAAAAAAGACTTAATATTTTTTTTAAAAAGTTTTAACGAAAATGATTCAGAAAAGTATTATATGAATCAAGTTTATATTGATAAATTCTTTAAAAATTTGAAACTCATAAAGATAAAAACTCCAAAACAATCACAAGAATATTCAAGAATAATAAACACCATAACAAATTTAAGTATTGTTAGAGAAAAAATCGAAATATTTGGAAAGAAACATATAAAAAAAGAAACAAAATTCATACTATATAGCAACACGATAATATATCTTTTAATGATTAGTATTATGACTTTTTCTAGTGGAAACATTTATATAAACATTGTAGGAGTATTGTTAATCTTAATGGTGTTATTCGTAGTTTTTTTCATGACCAAATTAGACAATCTCTCGTACAGCAGCAAATATATAAAAGATAAAAACATAGAAGAATTAATAGAAGAAATAGAAAAAGAAAGATAAGCCTAGGAAATTAAACTTTTATTTTTCCTGTTACTTTTTTGAGAAATTATCTTCCTATAAACAACATCAAAATCTAATTTTATATTATATTTCTTATTAAAATATATTAAAATATTTTCTATATCTCTTTTCAACAATAACTGGGCGTTTTCTGATTCTTTTACTGTTGCCTGCGAAAAATCTATAAAAACAGGTTTATCCTTATAATTTAGTATGTTAAACTGACTTAAATCTCCATGTATTATCCCGTTTTTGTATAGTATTTTTATATTTTCAAAAACATCATCTAAAAACCTTTTAGGATCTTTTAAATTAGTATCTTTTAATTCTGGTGCAGGGTCATTATCTCCTATGAATTCCATCAATAAAATATTATCTTTAAAAGCTATAGGTGTTGGTACTTTTATATATTGTCTGGCTAACAATAAATTTCTATATTCTCTTTGGGTCCAAGTAAAAACTATTTGTCTTTTATTGTTAATTACTCCAGAATATCTAGGGTCTGAATTCAAGTAGTCACCCATTTTTTTAAAATTACAATTTTCCAATCTATATATCTTAACAATTATTCTTTCATCATATTTATTTTTTGCAGTGAACACATTGGCTTCTTTTCCGACACTTATAGCTGATTCGAGTTCTTCAAAATAGCCTTGGCTTGAAAGCTTAAATAAAACTCTTTTAGAATGTTCACTAAAAACATTTCCGTAAACTTTCCATCTCTCTTTATGCTTCATAATAAAAAATAATAATCCTAGTTTAAAAATTTAAGTATTTAAAAAAGTAAAAAAACAATAAAAAATAATTTAAAAAGAATTATAAATCATCAGCTGTTAATATTGTTAACTTATTGCTTTTTACTTTCGTATCCATTCCCACTAAAAATTGTATGTTGCTTCTTTCTGCTGCACTCAATAATTCCTGATCTATTATGTCATCAAGTATTACTGCATATACTCCAGAATTAAGGCTTTTTAAAGTACTAATGAGTTCAGAACTTGGAATCTTTCCAAGTATATTCATTTTTTCATCTGTCATAAATGCTGCCCTTGTACCTATTAATTCTTCCATACTATCATTAAAAAATTCTATTTCCTCTTGTGTAGGTTTTTTAGGAATTCTTTGTACGGGAGAGGTTTGTTTTTGTGGTTGCTGTGTCGATTGTTGCTGAGGAACTTGCGGTCTTTGCTGTTGCATTTGTGGTTTACTTACAGGAATTATTGGTTTAGATGGCTTCTTAACACTGAAAGAATCTCCTGTCAATAAACCATTATTTTCTGATGTTGTTTCTGTTCCATTTTCCTTAACACCTATCTCTAGTTTAACCTGTTCTGCAGCTATCCTTGCTCTTAAACATTTATGAATCTCTTTTTTTGTCAACTCTTCAAGCTCTTTTCCATCCGGAGCTCTCGTTACGAAATCTATATCAGTAACTGACAATAATTCTTGAACTATTAAATTCCCTCCCCTATCCCCATCTACAAATACTGTTACTGTTTTTTTCTTGCATAAATCAATAATTGTCTGGGGCACGGACGTTCCGTTTATGGCTATGGCATTCTTAAAACCATTTTTTAATAAATTTATTACATCTGCCCTGCCTTCTACAACTATTATTTCTTGTGAATCATCTATATCGGGTCCTGCTGGTAGTCTCTCTCTGCCGTATTCTGTTATTTCCATTACCCTTACTGATGCTGCAACTTCTTCAGCTATCTCCTGTGAATTTGGGAGTACTGCCTCTGTTAAATTCTTTAACAATTCTTTTGCTCTTTCTATTACAAATTGTCTCTTACTTATCCTTACATCTTCTATACTTTCAACTCGTACTTTTGCATTGCATGGCCCTATTCTTTGTATTATTTCTAATGCAGCACCTATTATTGCAGTTTCCGCCTTATCCAAACTTGATGGTAGAATTATTTCTCCTTTTGTTTTGCCACTTCTAGTGTCTAGATTTACCTCTATTCTGCCTATTTTTCCACTTCTCTGCAATTCTCTTAATTCTAAATCTGCACCCAATAATCCTTCTGTTTGGCCAAATATTGCACCAATAACATCAGGCTTGTCTACAACACCATCTATTTGGATACTTGTATGTATTATATACTTTGAACTTACTGGATTTATCTTTCCCATATTAATCCCCTCATTAATTAAATATTTTCTATTTCTAAACTAAAACTTAGAACAAGCTCAAAACTATTACTATCATCAATTCTAAAAAGTGAAACAATGAAGTGATGAGTATGAACTTGTCCTTTTTGAAACTATGTAGCCCGCACCACTAACCCCCATGTTCAAAGCTTGGCTTTTGCCGTAAGCTCCCACAGGTACTCTCTGTGACGGGCTTATGGTATTTTATACCTATTTAGGAAAACTACATAAATATTTAAATATTTTGGATAAGCCTTTTTAAAGATTATGAATTTATCTTAAGTATTTTGTTTCTGAATTTCTTTTTAACAAGGTATTAATAAATGCTAGACCAAATTATAATATAAAAAACAAAAAGATTGGAGGTGATATTTTTGAAATATAAGGAAATGCTTAAATTTAAGAAAGAGCGTATAAGAATGTGGGAAGAATATGGCTGCATATTATCTAATGATGGTTTAAAATGTGAATTTGTTTATGGAGGTGAAAAATGAAACATAACCTAAACAACATGTATTTTTCAGAATGGCATGAAGAAGACTGGATAATAGATAGTAAGGGAAATCTTGTCTTAAAAGAATAATTTATTTTATTTTTCGTGAGATAATGATAAATCCTGAATGAATATTTGATAAGGATTTTGGTTTTACTATTAGTCCAGATATATTCCAGTCCCTTTCAATGATTTCAACAATTTTTATATGTAATAAATTAAGGCTTTCATTTATGAACTTTTGTGCCTGTGTTATTTGAGGACAATATGTCACTATAAAACCCCCACTTTTTATTGCCATGTTTGCTGTATTTAGGGCCTTCCAGGGTTCTGGAAGGTCTAACAGCACCATGTCTGCATTCTTAACAGGAATTTCTTTATAAACATCTATTTCTTTAAATTCTATATTATTTAATCCAAAATATTCAGCATTTCTTTTTGACTGTTCAATATTTTTTTGGTTTATATCAAAACTATATACTTTCTTAACATATCTTGCAAAGAAACATGCTGCACCCCCGGAGCCTGAACCTGCATCTATAACAATTGAACTTTTATCTATGCCTGTTTCTGCAAGTATAAACCCTAAATCTTTCAGCGGAATTGTTTGGGATGTTTTTTTTATGCCCTTATAAGAATCAATAAATGATGCATCTATAACATAAAACTCTTTCCCTTTGCTACTTTTTATTATGCCTGTTTTTTTTAGGTCTTCTTTTTTAAACACTCCATCCGAACAATGATAATCTTTTGACATATCTTCTATAAGATAGATTTTTTCTTTTTCTATAACTCTTTCTTTTTCATCTACTATCTGTTTTTTTGCAGTTCTCACTAATATTTTTTTTATCATTTAATATTAAGAATTGCTTTTTTATTTTTAATTTTATCTTTTTAGCTCGGTGGGACGCCGAATGATCCTCATTGTTGGGGGTTTAATGAGAAATCATGACCATCCGGCACCACCCCACCTCACTGAGCGGTAAGTTGTATTTTATTTTATATCTTGGAAGTTTTCATTTTTTGATACCTTATAGTTTTGTATACTTTTCTCAATATTTTCTTTTTTCACATTTATCTTATCTGCATTAAGCTCAATTTCTTTTATTATGTGAGAATGTTCTTGAAGTTCTTTTTGAGGTATTATTTTTAGGAGAATTCCTTCATTTTCTATTAAATACATGTAAAATCCTGTACCTTTTTCTATGTTTAATTCTTGTCTGACCTCTTTTGGAATAACTATTTGTCCCCTGCTGTCCATTTGAACTATTTTTGCAAATTTTTTCATCTTAAACAAACATATTTTTCTGAAAATAAGCAAAATAATCTTATTAACTGAAATATTATCAAATATAAAATATATTTATTAATTAATCAGTATATTTATCTGATAATCAGAATTATTTATCAAAGTTATATTTAAATATTTTGTTTTAAACAATAATAAAAAAGATAGCACAAAATAAAAATATAAAACGAAAAAGTAAAAACACAAACATTATAAAAAGAGAAACAAAATATATTATATGCAAAGAAAAACAAGAAAAAGAAAGCAAAAAAAACTAATAAATATAATAATAATTATAGCAATAATTATTGCCATACCCCTTATTTTTATAATATCTAAAAATTTAATTCTAGAAAAAGATTTGCAAGAAAATATTGAACAAAAAAATAATGTTTATGAAAAAAATCAACTTTATGAAGACACAATAGACCTAGTAAAAACATGCTATTCTCTAGGCGGCATTTGGATTGACAATTATGATGAATGTGAAGGTATTTCAAAAGAAGAATGCGAATATTTAGATGGAAAATTTGAAGAATGCGCTTCAGCATGCAGACATACAAAAACAGAAATATGCACCATGCAATGTATAAGCGTATGCAGTTTTGAATAAACGTCAATTATTTACAACATTATATCTATATCGCATATGAATATTATTTACACATATATTATTTACTTATAACTAATATATATTTAATTTAAAAATAGAATACAAAAATAATATAAATATTAATATTTTATTTTTTCTATCATAAATTTAATTATTATTGCTAAAAATCCTCCAGTAAGTGCAGTAAATAATTGTATTATGCCCATTGCTGTTAAAAAAATATCCGGCAATAAATGTATATTAACAAAAATAAAAGTTACTGAAAATAAGAACATAACTTTTATTCCTGCAGCACCCAATATACTATAAAAATTGTTAAAAGTTTTAAATCTTAAATACCTGTAACAATAAACATATAATGCATTAGCAGTCCAAATAAAAGGCAATAAATAAATTAAAAATATCGTATAATTATTAAAAATAATTCCTGCAGTTAATACGCCTATGCTTGGAAAAATTATTATTGGCATTAATTTAATTCCTTTAATATAATTTGCACCTAAAATTAATGATGCATTAACTATTAGTCCTACGATATATTGAGGATGTGCTATAAAAAAAGGTACAAAAAAAGATAATAAGGAATATACAATTGTATGTATATTTTCCTCTATTTTCGTTATATTAATTAAAGAATTATTATATAATTTGTAATATATACTCTCTGTTTCCGGAAAATTTTTAGCATTCATTTATATCCCCTCTTATAATATTTTGTGTGTAATAATTTATGGGCTTTTTCTGAACCGAATTCTCCTAAATATTCTTTATATATTTTTAATGCAGTAGGATTCTTATGAGATTTTCTTATTTCTTTTCCCTCATCTTCTTTAATTAATGCTTGAACCCTTTTTTTTAATGTTTCATCATCATATTTCGGCTGTCCCCCGCCACCTATACAGCCGCCGTAACATGCCATTATTTCTATAAAGTGATATTTGCTCTTTCCGGATTTTATATCTTCCATTATCTTTCTTGCTTCTCCTAATGTATGTACAACACAAATTTCTATCTTATTATTAGCGATTTCTATTGATGCTTCCTTCATTGTCTCCATTCCGCGTATTTTCTTATATTCTATATTCTTAAAATTTTTATGTCCTAAAAAGTCTGCTACAGTCCTTAAAGCAGCTTCCATTACCCCTCCCGTATGTCCAAAAATTGCACCTGCACCCGTGCTTTCACCTAACGGATTATCAAATTCTTCATCCTCTAAATTTGCAAAATCTATATTCATTTGTTTTATAAGTTTTGCAAGCTCTACTGTTGTAAGTACATAATCTGCATCGCCATAAAACTCTGGTCTTGCTATTTCAAATTTTTTCGCAGTGCATGGCATAATATCTACCAATATTATATCTTTCGGATTTAATGATTCTTTTTTAGCATAATATGTTTTTATTAAAGAAGCCATTATTGCCTGCGGAGACCTGCATGTAGACATATGGTTTAACTGCTCAAAATAAAATTGTTCTCCAAATTTTATCCATGCAGGACAACAAGTTGTAATCATAGGCAAATCTTTTTTTGTTTTTAATCTTTTAACAAATTCTGTGGCTTCTTCTATTATGGTTATATCTGCACCTAAATCTGTATCAAAAACTTTGTGAAAACCTATTTTTTTTAATGCCGCAACCATTTTTCCAGTAACATTTTTTCCAGGAGTCATTCCGAAGCATTCTCCAAGAGTTGCTCTTATTGATGGTGCTGTCTGGGCTATAAGGACTTTTCCTTGAGTGTTTAATGCATTTATTACCTGCTGTATATCTGACTTTTCTGTTAATGCACCTGTCGGGCAAGCAATGACGCACTGACCACAATTTACACAGGAACTTTCCGCCATTGTATGCTTAAAGGAATGTTCCACCAAGGTATTGAATCCCCTATAATGTTGCTGTATTGCATGTACTGTTTGAACATCATTACACATTTTAATACATCTGCCACAAAGTATACACCTGTTGTTATCTCTTCTTATTGATGGACTTGATTCATCTACAGGAACCTGTCTTCTAAGACCATTAAATCTTGACTCTTTAACCATTAACTCTCCAGAATAAGATTGCAGTTTACAATTTAAATTTGCAGGACAAACCGGACAGTTTAAATCATGGTTTGCAAGCAATAACTCTAAGTTTATTCTCCTGTATTCCAATATTTTAGGAGTATGAGTATATACTTTCATTCCCTGCACTGCTTTAGTTGAACAGGATGTTGTTATTCTTTTTTTACCATTAATTTCTATTTCAACAATGCATAATCTGCAATTGGCAGTTCTTTCAAGCCTATCATGATGACAAAAATGCGGTATGTCAATATTTTCTCTTTTTGCAATATCCAATAAATATTCATCATCATTGCAAATTATTCCCTTTCCGTTTATTTCTATAGATACCTTCATTTTATTCTTTTGATATTGCATCAAATGCACATGCTTCATAACATGCGCCGCATCTTACACATTTTGTCTTGTCTATAACATGTTTTTCTTTTAGTTTTCCGGATATACACTGTACTGGACAAACCCTTGCACAATGACCACACCCTACACAGTTGTCTTTTATTGTATAAACCAATAAACTCTTGCATGAGTGACTTGGACAACGCTTATTATTTACATGCTCTAAATATTCATCATAAAATTTGTTTAATGTAGAAAGTATTGGATTTGGTGCCGCTTGTCCTAAGCCACATAAAGAATTTTCCTTGACAAAGCCTGATAACATTTTTAATGTTTCTAAATCTTTTTTTGTTCCTAACCCTTTTGATATTTTATCAAGCAGTTCCCAGAGTCTTGTTGTTCCCTCTCTACACGGGGTGCATTTTCCGCAACTTTCCATTCGTGTAAATGTCATAAAGAATTTTGCCATATCGACCATGCATGCACTATCATCAACTGCAACTATTCCTCCAGAACCCATTATTGCTCCTAAACTTTGTATTGTTTCATAGTCTAACGGTGTATCTAACTCTTTTTCGCTTATGCATCCTCCTGCAGGACCTCCTATTTGTATTGCCTTAAACTTTTTTCCGATACTAAAACCTCCGCCAATATCAAAAACTATTTCTTTTAAACTAATGCCTGCAGGAACCTCTATTACGCCTGTTCTTTTTATTTTTCCAGTTAAGCAGATCATTACTGTGCCTTTTGTTTTTTCTGTTCCGATTTTACAAAATTCTTTATAACCCATAGAAATTATAGATGTAACTAATGATAAGGTTGATACATTATTTATGTTTGTAGGCAGACCATCGATTCCTTTTTCTGCAGGATATGGCGGTTTAAAAGAAGGATTTCCTCTTTTTCCCATTACTGATGCGATTAATGCTGTTTCCTCTCCGCATACAAACGCACCTGCACCTTTTTTTATCTCTATATCAAAATTAAAATTTGTCCCTAAAATTTTCTTTCCCAGAAGGTTTTTTTCTCTGGCAATAGCTATTGCATTTTCCAGTGTTTTTATTGCTAAAGGATATTCTGCTCTTGTATATATTATCCCATTTTCGCTGCCTATTGCATATGCTGCTATTGTCATGCCCTCTATTAACCTAAACGGATCTGACTCCATTATTGTTCTATTCATAAATGCACCAGGATCTCCTTCATCGCCATTACATACAAGATATTTTTTGCCTTTCTTTTTAGCTATTATTTCCCATTTTTGTCCTGTTGAAAATCCTGCTCCGCCTCTTCCTCTTAATCCTGATTTTTTAATTTCTTCTATGATTTCTTCAGGAGGCAATCTTAATGCTTTCATCAATCCATCGTATCCGCCGCTTGCAACATATTGTCTTATTGATAAAGGATTTATTTTTCCGCAATTATTCATCATTATTCTTTTTTGTTTCTTATAATATTCTATGTCTTCTAATGAATGACCTAATAATAATTCATGACATATTATTTTGTTCTTTATTGCTTGAACTAACATTGGAACTTTGTCTTCCGTAACATTTCCGTATATAGAAAAAACATTATTTTGCATTACAGTAACTATTGGTTCTGCATAACACATTCCTATGCATCCTACTTGGTCTATCTCTAATGATAAACCTGATTCCTGAAGTTTCTTAAATGTATTATATGCCCCTGCAGATAATCCGCATGTAGCTACACCAACAGTTATTCTGTCTTCTTTCAATTCTTCATATCCTTTCTTTAAATCTATTATGTCTGTTATTGTTTTCATATTAAATGTTAATATTAAATTTTTGAATTATTTTTTAGATCTTCAATTATGTGTTTTATCTTTTTTTCATCTAATTGCCCGTATATTTTATCGTTTATCATCATTGTTGGGGCTTTTGCACAGGCACCAATACAATTGACTGCTTCCAGACTGAAAAGACCGTCTGAAGTTATTTCTCCTGCCTTTATATTAAGGGTTTTTTCTAAAAATTTGAGCAATGATTCTGAACCCTGTACATGACAAGCAGTTCCTCTGCATACCGCTATATGATATTTTCCTATTGGTTTTAGCCTAAACATATTGTAAAATGTTGCAACTCCGGATATTTCTACTAGCGGCGTGTTTATTTTTCTTGATAACTGTTCTGCATTTTCTTCAGAAATATAGCCAAACTTTTGCTGTATGTCTTGCAGTGCTACAATAACATCTTTTCTGGAATTATATTTTTTCAGAATTTCCTTAATGTCTGTTTTATTCATAAAACCTCTTTTTAACAAATTTTAACAATTTACTACATAACATCCAGTTTCAAATGAAATTTACTGCTTACAAACAAAGATATAATAAAAAATATTTGATATATTGTTTGATACGTAACATTACACTAATTAATATGTAAATTTATAAAGTTTTTCTATCGTTTAAAGAATTAAAAATTGCTACTTCAAAATTCAGTTATCACTAACAAACAATATATTTAAAATAGAAGTACAAAAAATTTAAAAAAACACACAAAGATAAAAACTACATTAAACAATGTTTGCAATTTTTTGATTCACATTTATGGTTAGATTTATATCTCAGCACCCACTGTTTTATATGCTCTATTATTCCTATAAATTCTTCTCCCTTTTTTGTTAAAGAATACTCTGATTTTATTGGAACAGTTGAACTATCTACTTTTTTTATTAATAATCCTTCTTTCTCCATTTCCTTTAATCTCATGGACAATATTTTTGGAGTCAGTTGTGGAAGTTTGTTTTTCAATTCATGAAATCTTTTCCACTTGGACTCCCCTTTATATAATTCTAAAAGTATTAATATGGTCCATCTTTTTCCTATAAGATTCGATGCATAATACACTGGGCAGGTTTTATCCATATACAACCTCAGATATTAAAATATATATAAATTTATTCTTTTTATACCACATATATTAATTATATTTTTGCCGAAGTTTTTAAATAGATTAAAAAAGTTAAAAAAACTTTTTTTTGGAATATACACTATTTATAGATTCTTTTATTATGCTTGCAGAATTTTTTAATTGTGAAATTTCCAAATCATTTAACGGCATTATTATCTGTTCTTTTATTCCATTTCTATTCAGTATTGTTGGTACACTTAAACAGACATCGCTTATTCCATTGTATTTTTCTAAATATCCTGAAACAGCTAACACTTCATTATGGCCTGAAAGTATGGCATTTACTATTCTTGTTATGCCCATGCCTATAGCATAATATGTTGCGCCCTTCTTTGATATTATCTCATATGCTGCATTTTTTGTCTTTAGATATATTTCTTCCATTTTTTTAGAGTCATACTTTTTAAAATTTTTTAATGGCACTCCTGCAATGTTTGCAGTACTCCAGACAGGAAATGAAGAATCTCCGTGTTCTCCGAGGATATATGCGTGAACACTGTTTGGATTAACTTCAAAATATTCTCCTAAAAGATATCTGAATCTTGCTGTATCTAATACCGTACCGCTGCCTATAACTCTTTCTTTTGGAAGTCTGGAATACTTTAATGTTAAATATGTCAAAACATCCACTGGATTAGTAACAATCAAAAATATGGCTTTTTTATTGTTTTTTACTATTTTCGGTATTATTTCTTTGAATATTTCTGAATTTTTTTTTACTAAATCCAATCTTGTTTCCCCGGGTTTTTGGTGTGCTCCTGCAGTTATTATTATTATTTCTGCATCCTTGCAAAGTTTATAATCATCACTGAATTTTATGCTTATATTTGGCTTAAACTGTATTCCGTGTTGTAAATCCATTGCTTCTCCTTCTGCTTTTTCTTTATTTACATCTATAAGAGTTATTTCTGATACTAACCCACTTATCATTAATGCATATGCAGCTGTACTTCCAACGTATCCCGCGCCTATTATTGATACTTTAGAAATGATTCTCACCTCGATTTAATAATTTTACAAATATTTTAACATAATTTTATATTTACTTTACCTGATATAAAATATATACTATGTAATAACTTTATTAACTTATTTATATATTTTTATATTTATCACTACAACACTAAAAAAGTATTTCTTCATTAAAAACAAAACATTTAAATAAAAACAAATAGTATCTTTTTTATACTTAAAATTTTAGGGGGTGTAAAATGATAAGCAAATATGCGAAAAAAACTGAAAATATAATGTATTTAATATTTAGAATAATTTTAGGTTTTTTGTTTGCAATGCATGGTGCAACAAAAATAGGACTTATAGGAAAAACACCAATGACTGGATTAATGCTTATTGTAGGTATTGGAGAAATTCTAGTGGGTTTGGGTATATTATTGGGATTTCTTGTGAGACATGCCGCAATTGGTGGCGCAATAATAATGATTGGTGCATGGATAAAAGTGCATCTTCCTAATGGAATAAATCCAATGGCTAATCAAGGAGAGCTTTCATTGCTTTTCTTAATAGCATTCCTTATAGTGTTTGCAATGGGGCCAGGAAATTTTAGTTTAGAAAAAGCATTGTTTAAAAAAGAACTTTGCTAATTCTTTTTTAATTATTTTACGATTGCATAGTTAATAGTAACTTTTATAATATATAATAAAAAAACCAATGAAATGAAATATCTAATAATATATGCTCACCCTGATACGGAAAGTCATGCAAAATTTACTTTAGAAGAAATAGAATCAAGACTTAAAGAACTAAAAAGAGATTATGAAATTATAGATTTATATAAAATAAATTATGATCCTGTTCTTTCTATAAGAGAAATTACTGAAAAAGGTTATGCTCCAGAAATTGTATTGGAACACAGAAAAAAAATTGATAATGCCGATATTCTTGTTTTTATTTATCCGGTTTGGTGGAATAGCATGCCTGCAATTCTCAAAGGTTGGTTAGATAGAACACTTTCAGCAGGATATGCGTTCAAATATATAAATAGAATACCAAAAGGCCTATTAAATAATAAGAGAGCAATAATATTTGCAACCACTGGTGCAAACAGGTTTTTGTCTTGTATGTTCCAGGGTTTAAGATGGAAAAAAATAATGGCTAAAGACACATTAGGCTTTTGCGGTATAAAAACAAAAACATATCATTTGGGTAATGCATATAAACTTACAGAAAAAAACAAGAAAAAAATAATAAACAACATAAAAAAAGCGTTCAAATAAAACATGCTAAGATGTTTTTCTTATAAAATATTTTCTTAAAGACTCTGTACTATGGTTATCACAGACAAATCAACAATATCCTGAACTGAACATCCTCTTGATAGATCATTTATTGGTTTGTTAAGTCCTTGCATTATCGGTCCTACTGCTTTATATTCCCCTAATCTTTCAGCAATCTTATAGCCTATGTTGCCGGAATTTAAGTCTGGAAATATTAATACATTTGCATTTCCGTGCAATGGTGAATCCTTACATTTTTTTTCTGCCACTTCAGGGATTATTGCTGCATCAAATTGTATTTCGCCATCTACTATTAAGTCCTTATCCATTTGTTTTAACAGCATGGTTGCTTTACTAACCTTGTCTACTAACTCATGTTTTGCTGTTCCGTGTGTTGAAAATGAAAGCATTGCTATCTTGGGTTTTATTCCGAAACTTACTGCTGTTTGTGCAGACACATATGCTATTTCTGCAAGTTGTTCTGCTGTAGGATTTATATTTAATGCACAATCTGCAAAAAGAAATAAGTTATCTTTTTTTATCATTAAAAAAATTCCTGATGCTCTTGATATGCCTTCCTTTGTTCCGATTATGTAAAATGCAGGATAATATGGTTTTGTTTCTGAAGTAATTCCTGAAATCATCCCATTTACTAATCCTTTTTCTAACATCATTGCACCATAATAGTGCGGTTTTTTCATTAATTCCTCTGCTTCAATTGTTGTTATTGATTTACCTCTTTCAGTCATTTTTTTAATAAATGCAGCAACATAATCCTTCATATCAGAACTGTGTTTTTCATCCAAATAATCAAAAAAGTTTTCTGAGTTTAGATTTTTTATTTTTAACTTTTCTAATGTTATACGTAATTTATTTTCATTGGCCAATATTAATGGATGACATATTCTTTTTTTAACTAATATAGATGCTGCTTTTAATATTCTTTCCTCTGTTTCCGGAAACAGTATTATTTTTTTTGAATGAATATTTATTCTTTTTATTCTTTCTGTCATTTGTTCTATAATATTTTTTTTAAATATCATTTTACAACCCCTCTTGTTAATAACCATTATATTAATTAATTTTATTTTTTACTGCTTTTTTTACTTTTCTTAATTTTAACATCAGTGTTTTTACTTTCTATCTTTTTATAACCAATATATATTATTATTATTAATTCTATTAATAACACTATTGCCCTTAATAGTTTGCTCATATCTGAAAAATATCTTATGGTTGCATAAAACATAGTTATTAAACCACCAAACATTAATCCTGCACCGATATAATCTACTTTAAAATATATCCCTAACAACACTATGATTAATCCTAATGGTGCTAAAATAAAGAATATGTTTCTGTTATATTCTTGCCTGAGGGTTTCATAATTTTTATAACAATAATCACAGCTTGAATATATTTGACAGTTATTTTCATCATAATCATAAACAGGACTTCCGCCTTTGCTTAAACAGATTTGAACTTCCGGTTTATAATAAATATCTGGACAGGTTATGTTTTCTTTTGGCGATAAATATGGTTTGTAAATACTATTCTTACAATATTCATCTAGTTTTGGTTCTGAATATATTGCATCGACAAAAAATACCAAAAATAACGGTAATAATACACTTATTCCAATAATCATTGCTAATTTTTTTGCATCCATGAAAACCACCTTTTTAAAAACACAACCAACATGATTGTTTTTAAATACATTATTAAATTATTGTTTAATATAAAAAGTTATTTGTAATTTATTTTTATAATTAAATATATAATACTATTAAATATAGAATATTAAATACGGGCTAATAATAATTGTTGATTTAAAATTAATAAATTATATAAATAAAATACATATCCTTACTATATGGA